>NZ_JAEOAH010000018.1 GCF_016612995.1 Viridibacillus soli | reverse complement strand
GCTAGCGCCTGAAGCTGGATGGAGTTAATGCTGAAGGCGCTCGTCCAGCTGCGAAACACGTTGGAAGACGGAAGCCAAAGTCGCGCTTTGACTTTGAGCGCCCGGCTGAAACGTCGCGAGCAGCTAGCGCCTGAAGCAGGATGGAGTTAATGCTGAAGGCGCTCGCTCAACGGCGACAAGCATTGGAATTCTCGAATCGAAAACGTCTTTTTAGTTTTCGACCGAGAGAATGGAAATGACCTCGAGCCGTTAGCGCCTGAAGCTGGATATCTCATCTTAATACCGAAAGCAACCTAGACTACTCCTAGAAAAAATGTGGAGTAGTCTTTCCTTTTTGGAAGTATTATCCTAACGAGCATAGAATTCTAAATTTCAAGCATAGGCTGATTAATCACTGGCATCGCATATTCAGAAAAATCACTTGTTACGAACGAAAACTTAAACTAATGTAGATAACCGGTATGGATTAAATAAAAACTAAGCTCCCAGTTATAACAGTTGGCTACAGTCATCGAAGCTAAGCCTCCAGTCATAACAGTTGAGCTCTCAGTCATCGAAGCTGTGTCCCCAGTCATAACAGTTAAGCTCTCAGTCATCGTAGCTACTCCACCAGTCAAAAAGACACCGCTACACAGCTAATGTGAGCGGCCAGTTTGTTTTTTTTGCTTAATTGTCAGTTGTATCTAATAAGTGCGCATATTTTGGGTTGCGTCCTGCAAAATCATGTAGCTGATGACCGTAGCCTTGAATCCATTGGCGAATAATTTTCTCCGTCATTTCAGCACCTTGATAATCATAGCCGGCCTTTGCGTATGTTGCTTCAAAATCAGACCACAATAATTCAATCCACACGCGAGCACGTTCTTCAGTTAATAATTCATTACTTGCTTTTAGTTCTGATACAAGCGTATCAATTACTGTTTCCAATTAGAAGCCCCCCTTTACTGGTTTTAGCATCGAAATAGGTAATGCTTCTTCATAACGATCGCCACCGAGACGGTAACCCCATGCAAAGCGCCCTTTTAAATATTCCAATTGAAAGAACACTCCTGGATCTCCTTCAATACGGTACATTTCACCCGGTTTGAAATCGTCTGGGTTTATTAAAAAGGCTTGAGCCATTAATGATTTACGTTCGTAAACGGCAAACTCATTTAAGATCCCTAATTGCTCTGCTTTTCTCGCTTTTTCTTTTAACTTTGCGATTTCTCCTCGTAATTCTGTTGGTGTCATGTCGCTATATTTTTTATCCATTCTCTTGCTCCTTCTCTTCAATGAAAATTCCTATAATTTCAGCTGGAAAGCCTTTTTGATATAATGTTTGCTTCACACGCATATGCAAATCATAACCACTATATTTCACAGAGTATTTACGCCACACTTTGTCACCTTGCGTTTGAATCATTTGTTGCCATTCATCATCTTCCCGTGCAAATTCGATTTGGTCAAGTACTTGCTCTATTATCGCAAAGGAATAACCTTTACGCATTAAGTTATCTTGAATCTTTTGTTTTACTTGCGTCGGAGTTTTACGTTGTTCAGAAAAAGCTACCTTCTCTCCAAGTTTTAATGCAATACTTAACTGTTCATCCTCTGAAAAGGTATCCAGCACTTCTTCTTGGAGTTTTTTATCAATTCCCTTTTTCTGCATATCTTGTCGGATTGCACCGGGACCTTTTTTAGATGTTCTCTTCTTTGTTTCAAGAAGTGCTTTTGTATATGTTGCATCATTTAAAAAGCCGTGTTTCTTCAACTTTTGAATCGCTTCTTGAATAACGGCTTCACCAAACTCTAAGTCCAGCAGTTTTTTCTTCACTTCAAATTCACTACGCATTTGATAGCTTAAAAAAGATAACGCACGATTGTATGATCTTTGAATCTCATCATCAAATGCAATCTCATCCAATTCAAGCCCTTCAATGACCTTGCCCTTAATAAGGCCAAACTGAATGAGTACTGTTTCATCAACACTAAAAGCATATTCTTCATTTAAAAAAATATTATAGCGCTCCTGATTTCTCTTTTGACGCGTAATTTTTGTGATAACTCGAGTCATCGAAACACTCCCTTGCTAAATTATAGTATACAACTTTTCTAAATACTCTTCATTTCGACTATACTTACATATAATGAAAACATACATATGAATGGAAAGCTATTACACCCGCTTCTATTAGATTCATTCAGCTTGAGTTAGGGTATGGTCTAACTCAATATAAAATCTTCTTATAAAAGTAAATCATTCTTGAACGGGAGGCATAATTATGAAAATTGCAATTACAGGTGGCACAGGCTTCGTTGGAAGTGAGCTAACAAAACTTTTGCAACAACAAGGACATGAAATTTTTATTTTAACACGGAAAAAAAGCTACTCAGCAAAAGGCATTCATTATATACAATGGCTAACAAAAAACGCAAAGCCTGAAGAACATTTACAAAATATTGATGCTTTTGTTAATTTAGCAGGCACCTCATTAAATGAAGGCCGTTGGACAGCAGAGCGTAAAAAGGACATCTATGAAAGTCGGATGGTAGCAACGAAAGAAGTTCTTCGTATTATTAGAGTACTTGATGAGAAACCTAAAGTACTCGTCAATGCAAGCGCAATTGGCATATATCCATCTTCAAAAGCGGCAACATACACTGAAAGTTCTAGGCAAGTAGCGAAAGACTATTTAGGGAAAACCGTCATGCATTGGGAATACGAAGCTAAAAAGGCGGAGAAATTTGGGGTTCGCGTAGCAATGGCGCGTTTTGGTGTTATTTTAGGTAAAGATGCTGGTGCATTACCTTTAATGGGTTTACCGTATAAACTTTTCGTCGGTGGTACAGTCGGATCTGGCTCACAGTGGGTGTCGTGGATTCATATAAAAGATGTCGCATCCGCATTATGTTTTGCAGTAGAAAATGATCGTTTCATTGGTCCATTCAATGTAACAGCACCAAACCCAGTCCGTATGAAGCAAGTTGGTGAAATAATTGCTGCAACCCTTAATAGACCACATTGGTTCCCTGCTCCATCCATTTTGCTAAAGCTAGCACTAGGCGAAAAAAGCCAACTCGTTTTAGAAGGTCAGCAAGTACTACCGAAAGTTTTATTAGCCGAAAAATTTCATTTTGAATATTCAACGTTAAACACTGCATTAGAAAATTTGTACGCATAAAGAACGCTACTTGGCGCAACCTACTATTTAAAATAGAAAGGTTGCGTTTTTATGTGGAAAAACCATTTGCTCGGTATTGTAATTGCGAGTGCCATCGTATTTGTTGGTACAATCGCAAATCCTTTCACCGCATTTGCGGAGGAATTTCATTGGGGCTTTAAAAAAGCACAAAATGAACAACCACCAGAAGCTGGCGCTGCATTTGATCAACTACTAGAAAAGTACGGCGCCCTTTATAAAGGGAAATCGGATGATAAAGTCATTTATCTGACATTTGATAATGGTTATGAAAATGGCTATACAGCAAGCATTTTAGATACTTTAAAAAAGGAAAAAATTCAAGCGACATTTTTCCTCACAGGTCACTATTTAACGAGTGCTACTCCCCTCGTCAAACGGATGGTAGAAGAGGGTCATGATATCGGTAATCACTCATATGGCCACCCGAATATGGCGAGATTAAGTGAAGAGGAAATACTAAAGGAATGGCAGAAATTCGATAAAAAGTTAAGTGAGCTTACAACCGTTGAGCGCACTATTTTTGCAAGACCACCAGAAGGTTCTTTTAATGAAAAATTACTGCAAGTCGGCAATGATGCTGGTTACCGACATATCTTCTGGTCTGTTGCCTTTAAAGACTGGATTGCTGATAAACCTCATGGCTGGCAATATGCATATGACAACTTAATGTCACAACTTCATCCTGGTGCCATCGTCCTCATGCATACTGTATCACCGGATAACGCTGAAGCATTACCAAAATTCATAAAAGATGCACGTAAAAAAGGTTATCGATTCGATTCCATTAATAATCTTGTCAACAAAGAAGCAGGATTAGCTGCTTCTTTCAATCCACACGACCGTTCGTTATAATGAAGGAACATAGCGAAAAAGGACGTGTAATTTTTGACGCAACAATCAATTATGGAAATGGGACAAAAACTTACTATATCAATTAAAAGGCTCGGCATTAATGGTGAAGGAATCGGCTACTATAAACGTAACGTCGTTTTTGTTAAAGGTGCTCTGCCTGGTGAGGATGTCATTGCACAAGTAACTAAAGTAAACCGTAACTTTGCTGAAGCTGAAGTGGTGAAGATTCATAAAAAATCACCAATAAGACAAACACCACCATGCCCTGTATACGAGGAATGTGGTGGTTGCCAATTGCAACATATAACGTACAAAGGGCAATTAGCCGCAAAACGAGATGTCATCGTTCAAGCTCTTACAAAGTATGTGAAATCACAAGCTAGTAAAATCGACGTGCGCCCTACAATCGGCATGGAAGACCCTTGGCATTATCGAAATAAGAGTCAATTCCAAGTACGTAAACCTGATAAAAAAGTGCTTGCAGGCTTATTTTCTGCCAATAGCCATAAACTGTTAAACATTGAAGATTGCGCTGTTCAACATCCGATGACAACGAAAATTACGACAGCTACTAAACGAATTTTAGATGAGTTGAACATCCCAATTTATGATGGTCGGTCAAAAGGTATCGTACGTACAATCGTCGTTCGCACTGGTATTAAAACCGGCGAAGTACAACTCGTCCTTATTACGACACGTAAAGGCTTCCCTAAAAAAGACTTACTCGTTAATCGATTAAAACAAATTGATCCAACTGTCGTATCCATAGTGCAAAATATTAATGCTGAAAAAACATCATTAATATTTGGAGATGAAACATATACGTTGGCCGGAAAGGAAACGATTCATGAGGAGCTAGGTGAGCTTGCCTTTGACTTATCGGCCCGTGCATTCTTCCAACTCAACCCATTGCAAACTGTTTATCTGTACAATGAGATTCAAAAAGCTGCGGCATTAACAGGGCAAGAAACAGTAGTCGATGCATATTGCGGGGTTGGTACAATTGGCCTTTGGTTAGCAAAAGATGCAAAAGAAGTACGGGGTATGGATATTATTCCAGAGAGCATTCAAGATGCAAAACGCAACGCGAAAAAACATGGCTTTGATCATGTCAAATATGTAACAGGTTCCGCTGAAGAGTGGCTAGCGAAATGGCGTAAAGAAAAATTCGTTCCAGACGTATTAACTGTTGATCCACCAAGAACAGGCCTTGCACCAAGCCTTCTGAGCACAATCTTACAAGTTAAACCAAAACGTTTCGTCTACACATCTTGTAACCCATCGACTTTAGCGAAAGACTTACAAGAGTTAACAAAAGTATATGACGTTCAATATATTCAACCAATGGATATGTTCCCTCAAACAGCACATGTTGAATCAGTCACATTATTAACATTGAAATCGAAATAATATATGTAAAAGATTGAAGTTCACTCGAACTTCAATCTTTTTTTATAAAAAATGCAATGTTTATTACTTTATTCAAAAACCCAAATCTCTTAAGCCATAAATAAGAGTTATCTACTATTACCACAATGCAAAATCAGCTACAATACCACATTCTTCGCTACATTGTGACAAAATCTTATCTTTTTCAATAAATTTTCTCATTGCTTATCATAGTATGCGAATTCATAATAGAATTAATAGATAATTTACACCAAAGGAGGGAACTATATGCAACGAATACGTAATTCTATTCAATGGAAACTCATGTTGAACTCATTTCTTCTAGTCGCATTACCGTGTATCATTATTGGCTTCTTCAGCTATCAAAGTGCAAAATCTAGCATGGATGATTTAGGCGAAACAATTGTCAAAAACAGCGTCCAAACAACGATGCAACTTATTGAATCACTAGATGCTGAAGTTCAAAAAGGGAACTTAACATTGAAGGAAGCGCAAGGGACTGTAAAAAACCAAATTATTGGAAAAAAGACTGCTGATGGGCACCGTGAAATTACATACCCTGGTAACTTGGGTGAAAGTGGTTATATGTTCATTTTACAAGAAGATGGCTATATGGTTGCCCACCCTAATATAGAAGATCAACAAACATGGGAATTAAAAGATAGTAGCGGGCAATATTTCATCCAAAAAATTATTAAAAACGCTCAAGCTGGTGGTGGTTTTGCCGAATATCCATTCCATCTGCCAGATGACGAGAACAAACTCGCTAATAAAATTACATACGCGGAAATCGATCCACATTGGGGTTGGGTTGTCAGCGCTGGTGCTTATAAAAAAGACTTTAACTCATCAGCACAGCAATTACTTGTTGTGATGGGTGTAGCCTTACTCATTTCATTCGTAATCGCTGCTATTGTCATGTTCTTCTTAGCGAGACATTTTGGTGTACCAGTTTTAAAATTAACACATAAAGTAAAGAAAATTTCTACTGGTGATTTAACTGTTCCTTTAAACGAATTAAAGCGTGGCGATGAAATAGGCCAATTAAATGACCATTTTGATGGGATGGTAACACAATTAAAAACGTTAATTAGTGAAGTCGATGATACGATTAACGATATTCAAGGTACTTCAACAAGCTTAACAGCCATATCTGAAGAAGTAACAGCTTCTACAACAGAAATTACACGGGCGGTATCAGACGTCTCAGCAGGTTCTTTACAACAAGCAAGAGATGCTGATGAAACTAAGCAAGTCATTAATGGATTATCCGAGCAAATCAAGATGCTACATCATAAAAATGAGTATATGCAGCAATCTTCAGAACAAATGCAAAAGTCTAACGTGCAAGGACTTCAAAATTTAACATTATTAAAAGAGAAGTCTGTGAAATCTGCCGACTTAGTCGAACATGTGCAAAAAGTATTCCTATCTTTATCTACAAAAATGAAGGATATTGAAAATATTATCGAAACAATTAACCAAATCTCTGCCCAAACGAATTTACTAGCGCTTAATGCGAGTATTGAAGCTGCTAGAGCTGGTGAACATGGTAAAGGTTTTGCCGTGGTCGCTAATGAAGTAAGAAAACTTGCTGAGCAGACTGCTGCTTCTACAGAAAGTGTCCAACAAACACTACGTGGCATTGAACATGAAACTCTGCTAGCTAATGAAGAAATTGTTAAGACCACAGTGATTGTCAAAGAACAAAATGAGGCTGTTACGAAAACCGAAACCTCTTTTGAAGATATTAAATCGAATGTTGTTGCTATCAAAACAGCCATTGAGGACGTTTCAGAAGGTGTCAATATATTAATAGCTTCTACAGAAATGGTTTCTTTTGCTATTGAAAGTATTGCTGAAGTAAGTGAACATAATGCGAAAGCTACTACAGAAGTATTCGCTTCAGTTGACGAGCAACAAAATGTCATTGATGTCATTGCCAAATCAGCAACATTATTATCAGATGAAATTCACTCATTGAAATCATCTATTGAACGATTCAAACTAAAATAATTGAACAAAAGCGTAGAGCGCTCGGAGCTAGATGTAGCCGATTTCTAGCACTAATGTTATCTACAATGCAAAGCCATCCTACATTAATTGAGGATGGCTTTCTTAATTATGTGAAACTAGGATGCCAATACAAAATAGCCGCTTTAAATTGATGCTTATAATGGTAACGCCCTTCTTTGAACTCTACGTAATTCTTCACGGCCTCTTCTACTTGTGCTCGTTCTATATTCGGCGTCAGTAACTTGACACTATTTGCATGAATCATCTCATCATAAGAATTGTACGTATACGTTTTCTCTAGATTCACAATCTGACAATTCGCATGAATATCAAGTTCGTAAAGAATATTCATGAGATCAATATAATCTCTTCTCGGATATTTTAAAGCATAGCCAAACTTATTATGTAAATCGATATAGTGTGGTCGCATCGGTGCAAATGTCACACCAATAATGGCCAGCTTTTTCGCACTAGTATGTATTTGTTGAAGCGCTCTTTTAATTTCATAAATACGATAAAAACAATTCATACCAAAAACAATATCATATTGCTCAGATTTATTATAATCCTCCCATTTTTCATGGATGAAAGAGATATTGTTATAACCGTCGTCGTCACACTTCCTTTGCAAATATTCAATCATGCTTGCAGAGCTATCTACACAAGTGAGCTTTTCCACATGTTTTGCAAGTGGGAACGTATAATTTCCCCAACCAGGACCAATTTCAAGGACGGTATCTGATTGCGCAATGAACGGTGCAATTATTTTAAATATCCCCTCTGCATAAGGATCAGGCTCCTTCCCCGCATTCTTCTCTATGTATTTTGCCCAGAACTGCTCTTCTAACGTATCATTTATCATACGCTCTGGCATCCGTCCGGACCAATCTTTCATCCCTTCTTGCCAAATCTGCTCGAAATCTACTTTCCCTCTTCCTTCAGTAATCATTGCACACTTCCCTTTTCATTATATTCACATTATTAACTATCTTTATCATATAGGGACAACACTAACGTAGCAATAAAAAAAGATTGTACACATTTGTACAATCTTACATCTTCAAAACATTTGATTATAAACAGTCATAGCATCTATCAGATGGAACTGCTCCGTATTATGATCTCCCGGTGCACCTGTCGTAATGAAAATATACTTTCTATCGTTCTTCTCAGCTAAACTCGCTAAACAAAGTCCCGCTTTATCTGTATAGCCTGTTTTACCGCCTAAAATCGTACCACCCTCAATACTAGCTGTCGGTAGTTTATCAAACATGGAACTAGTAAAAGTAATACCATTTGGATGTATATTCGTTGCAGAAGTCGTATAACGCTGTGCAGTGAACACTTCATAAAAAGTTTCATCCTTCAATGCATAACGTAATAATTTAGATAAATCTTTCACAGTCGAATAATGCTCAGCATCATGCAAGCCTGTCGCATTCATAAAATGTGTATCATTCATCCCGACCTTTTTCGCCTTGTCATTCATTAGCTTCACAAAGCCCTCCTCTGAGCCTGCAACTGCAATGGCTAAACCAACCGATGCATCCGCTCCTGAAGGTAACATATTACCATATAACAAATCACGCACCGATACCTGCTCCTGAGCAGTGAAACCTGCTACAGAAGCATTTGCAGCTTGAATCTCATTAAACATCGTAAATGGTAATGTTACTTGTTGCTCCAAATCCGGTAAATGCTCAAGTGCTACAATAACTGTCATCATTTTCGTCAAAGATGCAGGGTAAATCTTCATTTCACTTTGTTTATCAATCATTACCTTTTTACTTTTTAGATCAACTAAAATGGCATTGCTACTATGTAACTCCGGCTCTCCCTGCGTTACTCTTTGCTGATCATTTATGTATAAATTAGCAACCCATAGTACAGCTATCACTAATAATACTGTCAATAATTTAACACTTTTTTTCATCTTTCGCTTCTTCTTCACATGAAGCAACTCCCTTCTCTTCTATTAAAACAAATAGAGATGAAGAAAACTTTAAGGAATTCTGATGTTTTTCTTAATTTTCATATAAATAGGAGTCTTTGTCACTTATTAAGGCGACAAAGACTCCTTTATACGGCATGCTTCACTGTTTTCCCACCAATTAATGAGACGAAGAAAACAATTAATAATATTGCTGAGACTAATAATAAGAAGCTATATTGATCGACAAGTTGTAAATAGATACCGCCAAAAAACGGTCCTGACAAGCTGCCAAAGCTGAAGAAAATACCACATAATAAGTTACCTGTTGGCAACAATTCCTTTGGTGTTAAATCGGTCATATAAGCAATACCTAAAGAGAACACTGAGCCTGCAAATACACCCGCACAAAGAAATGCAATTGCTACTACAATTTCTGACCCTTCAA
This sequence comes from Viridibacillus soli, assembly GCF_016612995.1. GTDB lineage: Bacteria > Bacillota > Bacilli > Bacillales_A > Planococcaceae > Viridibacillus > Viridibacillus soli. The sequence goes on along the minus strand of NZ_JAEOAH010000018.1, from coordinate 87,899 downwards.
AGAAGCTGGCAATCCCGAAAATCGTTCCCCCACCTGCAAGAGCAAGCAAGCTGACTTTTCGACGACCTATCTTATCTCCAAGCATACCTAGTGGCACTTGCGATAAGATTCCTCCTGTAGAAAAAGCTGCTAAAATAATCGATACCATGGATACATCAAATGATTTTCGCAGTGCGTATACTGGGAATAATGCATTCAATGACGACTCTAGAAAGCCATAACAAAATGGTGGTAAAAAGGCAACCCAAGCGTATTTAAATGTTTTCACGTAACGGCCCCATGCATTATCACCGACACTCGTCATTTGGATCGCTTCTGGATGTTCATTTTTCACGAAGAAAACGAGTGACCATGCTAGTAGACAAAGAAGAGAGGACACGATAAATGGCAATCCCTCGGAAATTTTCATCAATGGGACAAACAAAGGGCCAACTGCAAAGCCTATCCCAAATGATAAGCCGTAAATGGCAATATTCTTACCAAGTAAATGAACTGGTGCTGTGGATGTAATCCACGTTTGTGTTGCATAATGTAATGCATTATCACCAACTCCAATTAATATTCGCAGTACAAACCAAAACGTGATACTCTTCCAAAGTGGAAACATTAATAAAGATAAAAAGACGAGCGCCCCGCCAACAATAATAATTGGCTTATAACCATATTTACGTAGTGGCCGCTCTATAAAAGGTGACACGAGCAAAGTACCCAAATATAAACCTGTTGCATTCAAACCATTTAAAGCAGAGGAAACACCATCCTGCTCGAAAATTACCGACACAAGCGGCAATAACATTCCTTGAGAGAAACCAGAAATGGATACAATAATAACCAATATCCAAAATCGTCTCTTTTCAAAATTAGTATTATATCCCATTTCTTCCTCCTTGATAACATATAAACAATTTATGTATTGCCGAGATTCTTTTACAATATTATCATATTCATGCGCTATTCTGATATATTTTTTTCATAACAAATAAAGGCCCAGTTCACATTAATGACATGTGTACTGAGCCTTCTAACAATTACTTATATCCATTTATATTTGCAGTTGCACTTAACGCCTTCACAGTATTTCACCGTAAACTGCTAACTCCCTCCTTCAATTCCAGGATTTTTTTTTACTTTTCTCGTTGTCCTCCCTTCCTTTATGTTAATTACACTTTATCACAATATATAAGTTTTGTAAATTTTCTAAATACATGCAACATTAAAATATTTCTTAAGTCCTAGTATTATACTATTTCAATTGAAAAAACTATATAAATCAGCTACTATGAGGTAGAAGAAATGAGGTGTAACGATGGGCAAATCCATTACAGACAAAGATCAACAAGTAACCTACTTAAAAGAACGTCTTCAAATCTTTTTAGAAGTTCTAGATGCCATTGACCCAGAAACAACTGAATTGGAAGATATCGATCGCCTTATTCAAATGATGGACGATTTAGAAGATAAAATGGATCAATTCAACGACAAAAAGGGAAATTAATCGACAAAAAATGATTGGTTTCTATAATTTCTAGCAAGTTTCTAAAAGAGCGTGAATTCACGCTCTTTTTTTCATATTTTGAAAAGGGTATAATAAGTATGAACTTATAAAATTACCTTATTTGAGGGGGCAATTTACATGAATTTAGAAAAGCTTGAACAAAGCATTTATGATTTAGTAACTGAAACATCTACGAACTTGCCGAAAGATGTTCGCCGCGCAATAAAAAAAGCGAAAGATGCCGAAAATGCGGGAACTCGCGCAGCAATGAGTTTAGATACAATCTCAACTAATATCCATATGGCTGATGATAATATTTCACCTATCTGTCAAGATACTGGTCTTCCAACATTCAAATTGAAAACTCCGGTTGGCGTAAACCAAATAGAAATCAAAGAAGTTATAAAAAAAGCAATCGCTCGAGCTACTGCTGATGCTAAGCTACGTCCAAACTCTGTTGATTCATTAACTGGTGCTAACAGTGGCGATAACTTAGGTGATGGTCTTCCTGTTATGAAATTTGAACAATGGGAAAATGACTTCATCGAAATCAAATTAATTCTAAAAGGTGGAGGCTGTGAAAACAAAAATATTCAATACAGCTTACCAACTGAATTAGAAGGTCTTGGCCGTGCTGGTCGTGATTTAGATGGTATCCGTAAATGTGTACTTCACTCTGTCTTTCAAGCACAAGGACAAGGCTGTGCTGCTGGATTCATCGGCGTAGGTATCGGTGGAGACCGCTCATCTGGATATGATTTAGCAAAAGAACAATTATTCCGTCATGTCGATGACACAAACCCAAATCCTGATTTAGCGAAATTAGAAGATTATATAATCGAAAAATCTAACACTTTAGGGATCGGTACTATGGGCTTCGGTGGTGAAGCAACACTACTAGGCTGTAAAGTTGGCGTTATGAACCGTATTCCGGCATCATTCTACGTATCTGTGGCTTATAACTGTTGGGCTTACCGTCGCATGGCAATCGATGTCGATGCTACAACTGGTGAAATCAGCAACTGGCACTACCAAGATGGCGAGAAAATTTCATTCAAAGACGAACCACAAACAGAAGCATCTAAAGCTCCTGAGAAAAAAGTCGTTGAATTAACTGCACCCATCTCTGAAGAACAAATCCGTTCATTAAACGTTGGAGATGTTGTGAAAATTACTGGTCGTATGTACACTGGCCGTGACGCAATCCACCATCACTTAATGAGTCATGATGCTCCTGTTAATTTAAACGGTCAAATCGTTTATCACTGTGGTCCAGTAATGGCTAAAGACGAAAATGATAACTGGACAGTAAAAGCTGCTGGTCCAACAACTTCTATCCGTGAAGAACCATACCAAGGCGATATTATGAAAAAATTTGGTATCCGCGCAGTTATGGGTAAAGGCGGTATGGGACCAAAAACGCTTGCTGCTCTATCTGAACACGGTGGCGTTTACTTAAATGCAATTGGTGGCGCTGCACAATACTACGCAGACTGTATCAAATCAGTAGATGGAGTAGACTTAATGGAATTCGGTATTCCAGAAGCAATGTGGCACTTATCAGTTGAAGGATTCACAGCTGTCGTAACGATGGACTCTCACGGTAATTCTTTACACGCAGACGTTCAAAAATCATCTCTTGATAAATTAGCTCTAAATGCTGAACGCGTTTTTTAATAGAATTTGAATGTAACTCTCGAAGACTACTCATAGTCTTTGAGAGTTTTTTTATTTTCGCGATGCACATTTCCTCAGAAATTAACATTTATTAAATAATTGACTTTCCCATTCAGAATCCACATGTTATAATAATTCTAAATTAAAAATGATTGTAATAATTACTTACAAACCCTTATAGAAAGCCATTTTTATTGATTAATAATGGTTTCGATATTGATACTCATTATCAGGAGGTATGACAATGGAAATGACAAACCAAGAAAAGCGATCGCTAATTGAGAATCTAAAAGAACATGCTGAACTAATTGCTGCTCTCGCTTCAGGTGTCCTTATCTTAATCGCTTGGCTACTAAGTAAAAGTGACATGGGCACTTCATCTATTATCTTCTTTGTCCTAGCTTTTTTGGTCGGTGGCTTTGCAAAAGCTAAGGAAGGCGTTGAAGAAACAATTGCTAACAAGGAATTGAATGTAGAATTCCTTATGATTTTAGCTGCCGTTGGTTCAGCCATTATCGGCTACTGGACTGAAGGTGCAATTCTAATCTTCATATTCGCATTAAGTGGTGCTCTTGAAACGTATGCGATGAATAAAAGCCATAAAGAAATCTCAGCTTTAATGAATCTTCAACCTGAAGAAGCATGGTTAGTAAACGAACAAGGTGAACCAACTCGCGTCTCCGTAGCTACATTAAAAACAGGTGATCGTCTTTTCATTAAACCTGGTGAACGTGTTCCAGCTGATGGCATGATCATTGAAGGTGCAACGGCTATCGATGAGGCTGCAATTAGTGGTGAAGCCCTACCCGTTACTAAACTCACAGGTGACGACGTATTCGCAGGTACTGTCAATATGAGTGGTGCTGTTACGATGGAAATGACAAAACCAAATTCTGAATCTTTATTCCAAAAAATTATCGACCTTGTCCAATCAGCTCAAAGTGAGAAATCCCCTTCCCAACAATTTATCGAGCGTTTTGAAGGGACTTATGTAAAATTTGTTTTAATCACTGTTGTATTTATGATGTTCCTACCTCACTTCCTACTTGGATGGGACTGGACCACTACCTTTTATCGTGCAATGGTGTTACTTGTTGTTGCATCACCATGTGCTCTTGTCGCATCGATTATGCCAGCAACATTATCAGCCATTTCTAACAGTGCAAAAAGTGGTATTTTATTTAAAGGTGGTATGCATTTAGAAAATTTAAGTGTTTTAAACGCTATCGCATTTGATAAAACCGGTACGCTTACACAAGGTAAACCTGTTGTCACTGAATTTATGGTTCGTGAAGGTTTGGATCAACAAGAAACACTATCGATTGTTGCAGGTATTGAATCACAATCAAATCACCCATTGGCGCAATCTATTACGGCTTATGCAAAACAGCAAGGCATTACAACTTTCCATAAAGCACAAATTGAAGATGTACCTGGCTGGGGCTTAAAAGCAATTGTGAATAACATAGCTTATAAAGTAGGGAAAGCCGATTTCGTTGGTCAGAATGAAGCTATGAGCTTCGCAAATGGCATTGCACCTACTCTTGCTGATGAAGGTAAGACCGTTATTTTCGTACGTGATGAACAAGGAATTGTTGCTATAGCAGCCATGAAAGATACAGTTCGCGAAGAGTCAAAACGTGCGATTGCCCTTCTAAAAGAGCTTGGTATTCACACTGTTATGTTAACTGGGGATAATGAAAACACAGCAAAAGTAATTGCCCGTGAAGCAGGTGTTGATGCTTATATCGCCGAATGCTTACCTGAAACAAAAGTACAGCATATGAAAGATTTAATGGCTAAATACAAACATGTCGGAATGGTTGGTGACGGCATTAACGATGCACCCGCTCTAGCAACTGCTACAACAGGTATCGCAATGGGTGAAGGAACCGACGTTGCCTTGGAAACGGCTGATGTTGTATTAATGAAAAATGATCTTTCTAAAATTTCCTATGCAGTAAAACTATCACGTAAAATGCAAAAGATTGTCAAACAAAATATCGCCTTCTCTATTACAGTCATAACCCTATTAATTATCTCAAACTTCCTTCAAGTAGTAGATTTACCACTAGGTGTTGTCGGACATGAAGGTAGTACAATTCTTGTCATTTTAAATGGTTTAAGACTATTAAATAAAAATATCTAAAAAAAGAGGATGACCACTAGTGATCATCCTCTTTTTCGTGCTTCTAACACTTCTCTTCTCTGCTGCATAATCGCGTTAATCTGACCACCAGCCATTAAAATCATGCCTGTAAAATACAGCCATAACATTAGAATGATAATCCCTCCGATACTGCCATAAGTTGCAGAGTAATTTGCAAAATTACTAACATAGTAAGAAAATCCATAAGATAGTACAATCCATGCAATCGTTGCAGCAGCAGAGCCTAGTAGAACACTGCGTAAATACAACTTAATATTCGGTCCAATCCAGTACATTACCGTTAATACAATAAAAATTAGCAATGGCGGCATAATCCATCGTATATTATTCCACAGATTAAAAAAATCTACTGCTAACCCAAAGTAAGAGAATAATACAGTGCCAATTTGCTTACCAAAAACAGATAACAAAAGCGCAATTATGATCAAACCTACTAAGAGAAATGTGAAAATAACTGACACTAATCTAGCAATTATAAATGGCCTTGTTTCGTCTTTATCGTAGGAACGGTTTAATGATTTGATCAGCGCATCTACCCCTTTTGACGCTGACCAAATCGTACCGATGACACCAATCGACAATAATCCACCATTTCTATTTTGTAGTACTTCACTAATTGTTCCATTAATAAGTGAATACACTTGTTCAGGTAAAATTGCATTTAAAAACAAATACACCTGATCCTGATCAATATTTAAAAACGGTAGTAATGTCACTAAGAATATGAGTAATGGAAAAAATGATAGCAGGAAGAAATAGGCTAATTGTGCGCTAAAACCCGAGATATCCGCATCTTGCAAACGCTTTATATACTCCATCAAAAAACCTTTTAATGTTGTTATATCATTGACCTTCTCTTCCTTATCCTTCTTCTCAATTTGCATCATCTTCATCTTGTCGAATACTGCTGAAGACTTTGAATCAGAACCATTATCTTTACTCATTGCTCTCCCCCTTGGTTAGCTCAAAGATGAATTACATTAGGGTCTTCCTCTTCTTCTTTTGGCGATACAAATGCATTTTTAGTATCTGTCAAAAGATTTTTCACTTGTGGCGAAAAAGATTGTATTTCATTAATTTTCTCAAGGTAATAATCTTTTTCTGTTGTAAATGTGTTGTATAAAGATTGATATTTTTCTACTTTAATTTGTACCTTTTCAGCAAGCTCATCACGATTTTTGGCGTAATACTGTACGTCCTCCGCAATGTTTTTAACCGTGTTTACTGTGTTGTTACGTGTTGTACGATCCAACATGCTAATTGCTGCTCCTGTAAAAGCTCCAATTGCGATTCCTACAAATAATTTATTCGTCATAAACAACCTTCTCCTCCTAGCAATTAAATCCTGTGAAATAGTATACCCTTATACTTTAACAATAAAACGAAAGTAATGGCTAGATAATCTATTCTCTTCAAAAAAATTCTCCTTGTCTAATATACGGAATTTTGAGAATATTATCAGGAGATGAGGAATTAAATAGAAAGAGGTTATTCTTCCACTTTGAGGAAATGTGGAAAATAGGAATTTTGAATAGATAACTTAAATGATATTTTAGGCGTCGTCGGTTCTGGGGTTTCTCAGACTTTTCGAATCGGCGTGTTACAAGTTTGGCTGTTACCAACTGCCCTTAGGCTTTATCTCTAAAAAGCACGCTCTATATGCTGCAGATCATATTTCACAATTCCAAGCTTAATCGTTCTTATTGGCTACCAGGTGTAGTCATCCTCGAAACGAAACCTATTAAAGCGAAGTTGAAAGAAGAAAAAGAAGCTGAACAAGCTGCAGTAATTTGTATTTGACATTCTGTACAGAGCATGAAATGATACTGTAGTAATGAACGAAAGGTAGGGATTTCTATGAATCTAACACAGCCCTCTACTGAGAATGTCAACTACATGATTGATATGATCAAAGATAAACTTCGTATGGTCAATGCAGACGCCATGAAACCTGAGCATTTTGATACCGCTCAATACGAAGACCTTGTATATCTTTATGAAATGGTTATGAAACGTGATACGTTTAGCCCAAGCGAAATGCAAGCAATCGTAACTGAATTAGGCTCACTTCGTAAATAATGAAAAAGCTAGGAACGGCCATACTACAATGGCATTGTTCCTAGCTTTTTTCATATTCGCAATTATTTATTTAATTGAACAGCGATTTTAGAGCCAACTACTGCATTATGTTTTACTAACGCAATATTTGCCACTAAACTCTTGCCTTCTGTTAACTCTTTCACTTTACCTAATAAGAACGGTGTTACTTGTTTACCATTTATACCATTTTCTTCTGCTTCTTGTAACGCTTTTTCGATAATGTTAGTGATGAAGTCGTGATCCAATGCATCTGCTTCAGGAATTGGGTTAGCGATTACTGCGCCACCTTTTAGACCTAAATTCCATTTCGTACGTAGCATTTCTGCTACTGTTTCTGGATTATCCGCACGGAAGTTAACATCGAAATCACTTTGACGTGTGTAGAATGCTGGTAATACATTTGTTTTATAACCGATTACAGGTACACCTTTAGTTTCAAGATATTCTAAAGTTAAGCCGATGTCTAAAATAGATTTTGCACCTGCGCATACTACTGCAACATTTGTTTGTGAAAGTTCTTCTAAGTCAGCTGAAATATCCATTGTTGTTTCAGCACCACGGTGAACACCACCAATACCACCTGTTACGAACATTTCAATACCAGCTAATTCTGCACAGATCATTGTTGCAGCCACTGTAGTAGCACCTTTTTGTTTTGTCGCAAGTAAATAAGCTAGGTCACGACGAGATGCTTTTGCAACGTCTGAAGAGTTACCTAGTACTTCTAATTCTTCATCAGAAAGACCGATTTTGATTTGACCCTCTAAAATAGCAATAGTTGCTGGTACAGCACCATTATCACGGATAATTTGTTCAACTTCACGTGCTGTAATAACATTTTGTGGGTAAGGCATACCGTGTGAAATGATTGTAGATTCTAATGCTACGATTGGTAGGCCTTTTTCTTGTGCAGCTTTTACTTCTTCTGAGAATGATAAATATTGTTTCATGTATTATTCCTCCAGCTCTTTTTTAAGTTTATTTGCAGATAAATCTGGCCTCACAGTAAATGCGCATTGTAATGTTTTTGCTGCATTCATCAAACCATTTTGAATGCTTTCTGCAAAAGGTTCTTGTCGGATCCAGCTATGTAGCAATGCTCCTACAAAGGCATCTCCAGCACCTGTAACGTCTTCAACACCATTAATTTGAATAGCTGCATAGTTTTTCACTGCAACCTCCTTAGAAGCCGCATAGACACCTTTACTTCCCGCTGTAATGACGACATTTTCAGCACCTTTATCTAATAATGCCTGCACAGCCTTTTTCCAATCTTCCTCCGAAGTAATTGTACTACTCAAATACGTTGCTGCTTCATCACGATTACATATAAACCATGTCACACCTTGTAAATTTTCTGGCATGCGATTCATCTTCGGTGAAGAAACTGGAATTAACGCAAATGGTATATGTCTAACCAATGCAAGTTCTTTAATGCTCTCCACTGTTTCTTTAGGACAATTCAAGTCCATTACGATACAAGCTGCATTTGACATTGCTGCCTCATGTTTCATTAGCACATCTGGCATTAATAAATCGTAAACATCCATATTTGCTACAGCTAATATCATTTCACCTTGCTCATCTAAAATAGCCGTATATGAGCCCGTCGAAGCATTTTGAAACTGTTCTACATTAGAAACATTCATATAGCTCTCAGAAGATTCCTTAATAGCATTCCAGTCTGAATCCTTGCCTGCACCTGTTAAAAGCGATACATGGTGTCCTAGGCGCCCTAAATTCTCTGCAATATTACGACTTACTCCGCCAATGCTTTGCGTAACAGTTGCAGGATTTGAAGTACTTAACAGAGCTTTACCTTTAATATGAAACTTGCGGTCCATATTAGCACCACCGATGCAGATTACTTCATTTTCCGCTGGCAATATATACGCCCTCCCTACAATTTTACCTTGACGTGTTAAACCTGAGATAATATTAGCTAAAGCTGGTCTCGACATATTCAATTGCTCAGCCATTTCTTGTTGGGACAGAAATGGATTTTGACGAATTAACTTTAGAATCATTAACTCTTTTTCATTCATGTCATCACCCTTATTACATTTGTTTAAATTATAAACTTTTGTTTTTTAAAAGTCAAAAAAAAAAACGATACGTATTTTACATATCGTCTTTCTCTATTAATTATTCTGATTCTGTTGATGCCTGTGTTTCAGTTGTATTTGTACCGTCCTTTTTTACTAAAGGTTGAATCAGTACTTCTACACGTCTGTTTTTTGCACGACCTTTATCCGTATCATTAGTAGCTACAAATTTATTTGCTCCATATCCCTTTGCACTAAAGAATGCTGGATCCAGCTTCGAGTTATCATCAACAACTAATTTCAAGAAATTAACTGCACGCATGACACTTAGCTCCCAGTTAGAAGCAAACTCTGCATTATTCATTGGTACATTATCTGTATAACCAGTTATGATGACATGACGCTGAGGATCAAATACAAGTAACTTAGACAATTCTTTTGCAAGATTTTGATATTCATTTTTCACATCTGCTTTACCTGGATCGAATAGAATACTATCTCGAATCGTTACGAGTAGCCCTTCATCTGTGAGCTTTGTTGCAAATTGCTTTTCAAGCTCATTAACAGCAATAAATTCATCTACATTACCTTTAATTTTTGATAAAGCTTCTTGATCCTCTAAATAAGCTGCGTTACTATCAGTTTTATCAGTGTTATCACTTTTTGGCGTCATTGGATCAACTGGTGATGAATGCTCCATTACGCCATCACCAGCATCAAAGATGGAACTGAAGACGGTAGAAAGTTGTTGCATTTTTTGCGCATCAACTGTACTAGAAGCAAATAACACGATAAAGAGTGCTAATAATAACGTTAGAATATCGGCATAAGGAATTAGCCAGGATTCGTCCATATGTTCTTCATGTTTTTTTCTTCTTCTAGATTTCTTTGCCAAGGCCACCCGCCCCGCTTTCGTCCATTATTTGAGAGCGATCTTCTTTTGTTAAATAAGACGCCAATTTCTGTTCGATTACGCGAGGGGCTTCACCTTCTAGAACTGATAAAATACCTTCAATCATCATCGTTTTTTGACGAATTTCTTGGCTAGATTTACGTTTCAATTTGTTTGCAAATGGATGCCATAATACATAACCTGTGAAGATACCTAAAAGCGTCGCTACAAACGCTGCTGAAATAGCATGTCCTAGCTGATCAATATCATTTAAATCTTTAAGTGCAGCAATCAGACCGATTACCGCACCAAGTACCCCAAGTGTCGGGGCATATGTACCAGCTTGTGAGAAAATCAAAGCTCCACTTGAGTGGCGATCTTCCATCGCTTCCACTTCTTCATTTAAAACATCGCGGATATAATCTGCATTTTGACCATCAATAGCCAGAGTTAATCCATTTTTTAAAAATGGATCATCAATTTCGGATACTTTACTTTCTAGTGCTAGTAACCCTTCACGACGAGCTAAATCTGCCCATTGTGAAAACATTTTAATAATCTCTACATCACTTACTAACTTTTGCTCCTTGAAGATAAGCCCAAACAGCTTAGGTATACGTTTTAACTCACTCTTAGGGAATGCGATCGTAATTGCTGCGATCGTACCGAAGATGATAATAAGTATAGCTGCTGGATTCAGTAATGCGTCAGGAGTAACTCCTTTAAAATACATCCCTGCTAATAGCGAAACTAAAGCTATTATTATACCAATAACCGATGATAAATCCATTTTAGTACCCCCAAAATCGTCATTCTTTTTTTTATTTCGGTTTATATTTCATTATGTTAATAATCTATCGCAAACAATAGAAGATATTTGCCGAATTTTCATGAAAAAGACAAATTTTTGGCCCTTTTCTATCCCTTTTCTATTTCTTTCCTATTCACTCACAACTTGTTACAATTGGTTTATCACAAGGAGGAATGTCATTTATGTATTCATTTGATGAAAAATTAACTCGTTATGCTGAACTTGCTGTTACAATCGGTGTCAATATACAATCTAATCAATTTCTGTACATTAGCGCCTCTACCGATAATGTAGAATTAGTCCGTCTAATTACGAGAAAGGCATATGAAGCTGGTGCTAAACAAGTATTTGTTGATTTCGTTGATGATCAAATTAACCGTTTACGCTACGAGTTAGCTCCTGCAGATTCTTTCGACTTTTATCCACATTGGAAAACAGAAGAACGAAACTGGTTAGCTGAGCAAGGTGCTGCATTCATTAGCATTATGTCTCAAAGTCCAGATTTATTAGCTGGTATTGAATCTAGCCGTATTGCTGCATTCCAAAAAGCTGCTGGTAAAGGACTAAGTAAATACCGTGAATATGCGCAATCTGATAAAATCAGCTGGAATGTTATTGCGGCACCTTCTGCAGCATGGGCTGCTAAAGTTTTCCCTGACTTACCAGAGGAGCAACAAGTTGATGCACTTTGGGAGGCTATTTTCAAAGCCGTTAGAACGGATGTTACAGATCCAATTGCTGCTTGGAAAATACTTGATGAATCGTTACATGAAAAAGTATCTTATTTAAATGACAAAAAGTATCATAAATTACATTACCGTGCACCAGGTACAGACCTTACAATCGAGCTTCCTAAAGACCATATTTGGTGTGGTGGCGGTAGTGTCAACGTTCAAGGTAAAGAGTTTATGGCAAATATGCCAACAGAAGAAGTTTTTACTGCTCCACTTAAAACTGGCGTTAACGGTTTTGTTTCTAGCACTAAACCATTAAGCTATGGTGGAAATATTATTGATCAATTTAAAATCACCTTTGAAGATGGACGTATCGTAGACGTAACCGCTGAGCAAGGTGAAGATGTGTTAAAACAACTTATAGCAACAGATGAAGGCTCTCATTATTTAGGTGAGGTTGCTTTAGTACCTCATAAATCACCTATTTCACAATCCGGTCTATTATTCTATAATACATTGTTCGATGAAAATGCCTCAAACCATTTAGCGATTGGGAGTGCTTATGCCTTCAACATAGATGGTGGTAAAACAATGTCACGTGAAGAAATTGCCGAAAGCGGACTGAACCAAAGCCTAACACATGTTGATTTTATGATTGGCTCTGACACAATGGATATAGATGGTATTACAGCTGATGGCAAGGAAGAACCATTATTCCGCAAAGGAAACTGGGCTTTTTAATATTCCCCTGACTTTTCGCTAAAAAAATACTTTATTTTTCATTTTACACACTAAATTTTACTAAAACATGCAACTTAAGTCCATAAATAGCTTTAACAAAATGTTATTCCATAAATTAGACTTATCTTCATGCACAATATCATGTATACTAATAGATAATGAAACTTTAATAATGGTAGAGAGGAGTTTTATGATGGCTACATTTATGGTAACACTTTTAGGATTTTCATCTCTTATCCTAATTACTGGCGGAATCCTAATTTACTATCTACTAGTAGGATTAGATTCTTCAACTGCAACTCTTGTTGATCCAAAACCTAAAACTAATTTTTAATCCAAAACAAAAACAGTTACTTGCCTCGTGCAAGTAACTGTTTTTTTAAATTCTCCTCACAATTTAGTAACAGAATTGTGACATTATGAAACTTATAACCTTACACTTCCCCATAAATTAGTTATTTATAAATACCATTTCCATATAATATCTCATAATTATTTATAACTTCCAATATGTAACATAGGGGTTTTGTAGTTTTTCCTCTATACTTATGTAGCAATGTTATAAAGGAGGAACTATACAATGTTTTCAACAACTGCAATTGGAATCGATCTTGGCACAGCCAATACGTTAGTATATACAAAAAACAAAGGGATTTTATTTAACGAACCGTCTGTTATTGCAGTCAATACAACTACAAATGAAATCATCGCAATCGGTACAGAAGCGAAGGCTATGATTGGTAAAACACCTGCTAATATTCAAGCTATTCGTCCATTACGTGATGGGGTCATTGCCGATTTTGATATGACAACTGAAATGATAAAAGTCATTATGCAAAAAGTGGCTAAAGTTATTGGTGGCTCATTACGTAAACCGAGCGTAATCGTTTGTACTCCATCTGGAGCTACATCAGTAGAACGTTTAGCTATTCGTGATGCTGTTAAACACTGTGGCGCAAAAGAGGTCTTTTTAATAGAAGAGCCTGTTGCTGCTGCAATTGGAGCAGACCTACCTGTTAGTGAACCAATCGCGAGTGTAATCGTTGATATCGGTGGCGGCACAACTGAGGTCGGTATCATATCGTTCGGTGGTGTCGTTACATCGAACACAATGAAGCTAGGCGGCGACCGTATGAACGAGGAAATCATTCATTTTGCACGTAAAGAATATAGCGTACTCATTGGTGAGCGTACTGCTGAAAATATAAAAAAAGAAATTGGTTATGCCTTAATTCAACATGAAAAAGAGTCGATGGAAGTACGTGGTAGAGATATCGTAACGGGCTTACCTAAAACGATTATATTAAACTCAATGGAAATTCAAGGCTGTCTGAAAGAATCTCTTCTTTCCATTTTAGAAGTTATTCGCAGAACATTAGAAAGTTGCCCACCAGAGTTATCTGGTGATATCGTTGACCGCGGTATTGTTTTATCAGGTGGCGGTTCATTATTAAAAGGCATGCCGGAATGGCTTACTAACGAGCTTCTAGTCCCTGTTACTCTAGCTCCATCACCATTAGAATCTGTTGCAATTGGTACAGGCCGTTCTCTGGATACATTGAACCTATTACAAAAATTAAATTCATAAATTCTACCAAAATTATTTTCTTTTCTGAATAGTTATTCTAAAATAAGTATGTAGGGAAAGGGGAAAGAATTTATGTCTATATTAAATGATATACTTGCGTTCAATGAAACGTTTGTAGAAGAGAAACAATATGAACCTTTTATTACAAGCAAATACCCCGATAAACATTTTGTTATTTTAACTTGTATGGATACTCGTCTAGTAGAGCTTTTACCAAAGGCGATGAATTTACGCAATGGAGATGTTAAAATGGTCAAAAGTGCTGGTGCTACTATAAATCATCCATTTGGTGGAATTATGCGTAGTCTACTTGTAGCGATTTACGAGTTAAAAGCAGATGAAATATTTGTCATTGGTCATTACGATTGTGGCATGAGTGCTGTTGACCCAGACAAAATGTTAGCTAAAATGATTGATCGCGGTGTTTCAAAAGAAGTAATTGATCTTCTAAATTACTCTGGCGCAAACTTGCATGAATGGTTAGGTGGCTTTGATGATGTAACGGAAAACGTTAGTAATAGCGTAAAGATGATTCGTAAACATCCACTAATTATCGACTCAATTCCAGTACATGGCTTAGTAATCGACCCAAATACTGGTCGTCTTGATATCGTTGAAGACGGCGCAAAATAATTCACATATAAAAAGCGAGTGCCACCCTTATCGGTAGCACTCGCTTCTTCTTTTCCCAAGAACAAAAGCGCAGAGCGCCCGTTTACATCTAACACCGCTTACGAACCCTCACCAGGGGGGTTCGAAGTGACCTCTTGGCGAGAGCGTTCGGAGCTGGATGTGGTCGACACTTCGCACTAATGTTATCCATAATGTGAGATTTTATAATTTCCTTACCAAACATAAATCGACGTATTTCCCAGGAAATGATTCGATTTATTATTTCATACCAATTAGCATCCCCCGGACAGCACTTCTCCATTTCCGCCAAGAGGCCTTACCCTTTCAATAGTCATCATTGATAAAAGCATATAAATAGTGATCTTCCCAGTATCCATTGATATACAATAACTTACGCAATAACCCTTCTCGTTCGAATCCTGATTTCTCTAATACACGAACGGAGCCCATATTATTTGGCGAAACATAAGCTTCTATGCGATGCATCGACAAATCTTCAAAGCTAAATTTTACTATTAACGCTAAAGCCTCCGATGCAATTCCTTGCCCTATATAACGTTTATCGATGGAATAGCCAACAAAAGCACTTGAAAAAGGTAATCTCTTGATAGAATAGATCGATATATGACCAACAAGGTCCGACGTTCCCATAGCGAAAATAGCAAAGCTATACTCGCGATTGAGCCGCATTCTTTGAACGGATTCTATAATTTTCTTGCGCTGAGTACTTTCTGTATAGTACTCATCATCGTGTAATGGTTCATAAATCGACCAATACCGCTTATTCCGCTTTACTAGTCTTGTAAACGCCGAAACATCGGCTTCTTCCAATGTCCGCAAATAACAGCGGTTACCTTCAAGAAATACCATGTCTGATCACCCTTTTTGAGTGGTTAATTCTAAGAACTGTTCGACATCTTGTTCACAAATACGGATGCCCTTTTCCCAGAAATCCTTCTGGGTAATGTCCTCACCTAAATGTTTTATCGCTAAATCTTCTACAGTCATAACAGCTGTATCTTGCAATAAAGCGATATATTTATCCTCGAAGCTATTGCCTTCTTCTTTTGCCTTAGCATAAATGCTTAAAGAGAATAAATAACCAAAAGTGTATGGGAAATTATAGAATGGGACACCAGTAATATAGAAGTGCAATTTAGAAGCCCAGAAATGAGGGTGAGTTATATTTAGCGCACCTCCATAAGCTTCCTTCTGTGCTTCTTCCATCAACTCATTCAAACGATGGGTGGGTACTATCCCCGCTTTACGTTCTTCATAAAAGCGTGTTTCAAATAGGAAGCGCGCATGAATATTCATAAAGAATGCGACACTACGTTGAATCTTATCTTCTAGTAATGCTGTTTTTTCTTCGACTGAGCTCGCTTCTTGGACGGCTGCATCCGCAACAATCATTTCAGCAAATGTAGAAGCTGTTTCAGCCACCCCCATTGCATAGCCAGTATTCAACGTATGAACCGGCCGTAATGCGTACGAATGGAATGCATGACCTAATTCATGGGCTAATGTAGAAACATTAGACATAGTGCCACTGTAAGTCATGAAGATACGTGATTCCTCTGTTAATGGTAAACCTGTACAAAAACCACCGGGGCGTTTATTTGGTCGATTTTCAGCCTCAATCCAGCCATTTTCAATTGCATTCGCTGCAAAGGCTTCTAACTGTTTACCGAAGCGCCCAAAGTTTTTCACAACGAAAGCGGCACCTTCTTGGTAAGAAATTGTTTCGGTAGATGCTGTGATAGGCGCATCTAAATTGAACCAATCCATCTTATCCGTATTTAACAACTCTGCTTTTCGCTTTAAATATTCAACGAAAGGTGCTTTATGGTCTGTAATTGCAGCCCACATTGCATCGATTGTTTTAGGTTGCATACGGTTAATTTGAAGTGGCTCTTGTAAAACCGACTCCCAACCGCGTTTTTCATATGTCGCTAATCGGAACCCTGCTATATGATTCAACGTTTTTGCAAAGAATTCCTCTTTTTCAGTCCATGTTTTTTCAAGTGCTTCATAAGCAGCTTGGCGTACTGTTGCATCTGGATGTGAACTTAAGTTATCCACTTGCCCTACCGATAGCTCTTTTTCTTCACCGTCAATTGTAAAAGGGATTTTAATATCACCTATCAATAGGTCATACATTTCTCCCCAAGCATTATAACCATCTACCTTTAATGCAGAAATAATGTTCTCTTCTTGCTCAGATAGTCTTAATTTCGTTTCATCTCGCCATTCATTTAAGGTGAATTTGAATTGTGATAGCTCCTCAGTAGCTAATAGCTCTGTCCATATTCCATCTTCTACGCCACTAAGTACTTGCTGAAATTGCAATTTAATCGGTGCAAAACTTGCTGCTAATGATGAAATTTCACTATGCAATAAAGTAGCTTTTTTATCCGTAATATCTTGTGCTTGCAAACAATTGATAAATGCACCCGTTTGTCCAAAATTAATATATACTTCTTTAAGCAATTCTAGAACATTTAAAATTGATTTTGCATCATCTGTTGAAATGTTTGAAATCGCATTTTTTAGTGCTTCTAATTTTACTGGGATCTGATCTATTTGTATTCGTAGTTGCTGTGAGTCGCTACCTCCTGCAAATATAGATTCTAAATCCCACACTTCCGGATATTGTTTGTTTGTCATGATCAAGCCTCCATTACTAAAATAAGTTACTTATCTAGTATAATACTTCCGGATTCGAAATAGTTACACTTCTACACTAATTGTTTCTACTGGGTCCGTTATTTGTAATCCTCTTTTTTCACATTCTTTTGTAACATGCGCGATTACTTCTCTTAAAACTTGAATACGTGCATATTTTTTATCATCACCCGAAATTAAAATCCACGGAGCATGTTGTTTATCTGTCTTCTCGAACGCATCATTTGCAGCTTCTACATAGAGCGGCCATTTATCACGATTGCGCCAATCTTCATCTGTTAGCTTCCATTTTTTATACGGATCATCTTGACGAAGTTTGAAACGATTTAATTGTTCTTCTTTTGTCACTTGAATCCAAAATTTTGCTACGATATAGTTATCTTCTGTAAGTAGTTTTTCAAATTGATTAATTTCTTCATAAGCACGTTGCCATTCGTCTTGTTTTGCAAAGCCTTCAATACGTTCTACAAGCACTCGTCCATACCATGTGCGGTCGAAAATACCGATTTGTCCACGGTATGGTAGGCGCGTCCAAAAACGATGTAAGTAGTTATATTTAAGTTCAAATGCTTCTGGGGCAGCAATTGGATGTACGACATACCCACGAGGATCTAGGCGTTGTGTCATACGCTTAATAGCGCCTCCTTTGCCTGCTGCATCCATTCCTTCAAATGCTAAAACGAGCCCGATATTATGATTGAACAAAAATTGCTGAATATTCAACAGTTCAAATTGTAGCTTTTTTAGTTCCTGTTTGTAGGAATCTTTGTCAGACAGATGTTTATCTAATTCCATATCTTCAATGCGTTTACTCACTATAACCACTCCTTTTACTTTATATTAGTATTTTACAGCAAATTCTTCCAAAATGATATTTGTTGTTCTATCTAAACGAATGTATACTTTGTACATAGGATATAAAATTGCAAGAGATTGATTGTAGCTTTTACGCAGTGAAACTATCTAATTTCCTTACTTTTAGTTACAACGAAAATCAGGCTATTGTAATAGTCTCAACATTAGGGAGGAGATTTTGTTGGGAAGACTTCTTATCATTACCATCGCTTATATTGCGATGATTGCTGTAAACGCAGCAGCTAATATTCTTCCACTTAACGGGCAAACTACAGGTGAAATCTCCGACAGTTATTCGGTTCTTTTTACTCCAGCAAAATATGTTTTTAGCATTTGGGGCTTCATATATATCATTTTAGCTTACTGGATTTATAAACATTGGCAACATCGTCAGAGAAAGAACACGATTTCGATTCAACAAACGCTGTTTTTTACCGCTAGCTCACTTTTAAATATTTTGTGGATTTTCTTTTGGCATTATAGTTACTTTAAGACTTCAGTTGTCGTAATGCTTTTATTATTAGCTTGTTTAGCTCTTCTATATTTCTCATATAGTCATGATCGTCATTCATGTTCAGAGCGTATACCTATTTCCATTTACTTCGCTTGGATTAGCATAGCAACATTTACTAATATTGCTTTTGTTTTCACATACAATCATTGGAGCGGATTAGGCTTTAGTGACCCGTTGTGGACTGTTATTATGCTTACTTTTGGTACCGCTATTGCATTACATATTCGCTTCCATCATTTCGATATTACTTATCCTATCGTCTTCATTTGGGCTTATATTGGTATTGCTATGAAAAACGGCTTTGAAGAATTACTTGTAACAACTGCAGCACTGTTTTTAAGTGGTGTCTTACTAGCAGGTATCTTATTTATAAAAAAACAAAAAGAAAAATCTTGAGAGTCCGTAGAAATGAAACCCAGACAAGAGATATTTGATTTCTCTTGTCTGGGTTTTAATTTGTCATTTTACCACTAAAAGTGATTAACTTATTCTAAATTCCGGTGGAGCTTATTAAAAGATTTATCCATATCTTTATCTTAACTTTAAATTACAATTACCAAATGCAACATATATATTGCATTCAATGTTATATATATGTTACATTACATTTAGAATTATTTAATTGTTAATAACGCTATTAGGAGGAATTATGTCCAACAATGTAAAAGAGGCTCGACTTGCAAAGTCTATAACGCAGGAAGACTTAGCAAAGTCTGTTGGGGCAACTCGACAAACAATAGGGCTGATTGAAAATGGAAAGTATAATCCATCACTTCATCTTTGTATATCCATTGCCAAAAGATTAGACAAAACACTAGACGATTTGTTCTGGGAGGACTGAAAATGAAAAAATCATGGTTATTATTTTTTTTACCACAAGATGAATTTAAGGAAAAAAAATTACTTTACTTCCTTGCTGAAGCATTAGTTCTCTTTATACTTTTTAGTATTTCATTTTTACTAATCAGCCGTTTCTTTAATTTCAAGGAAAGTAGCGGGGTACTATTAACAGGCATTGGTTTGTCTATCGTATCCATTTACACTATTTTGAGATATATTCTTTCCGGTATTGAATATACGAGTGTTTTTAGTAAGGCCGATTATAAATCTGAAGTGAAAAAAATTTCTTTGCAATCCATTATATTCATGATCATTTTCAACTTTATTTCTATTCTTTTTAAAGGGGCGCCTCAAGGGAAGGAGAATTGGATAGACATTATTGGTTTATCAATACTAATTGTCTTCTTCTTATTTTTAATGAACTATATTTCACTAAAAACTTCCTACCTAAAAAATAAGCAAATTGAGAAAGATGCCGGACAATAAAGATAAAATAAGCCTCCCTTGCAAAAATGCAAAGGAGGCTTTACTTATAATATTAGTCTAATTTAGTTGTAATGATTGGTTCGCCATCTGTTACGATGATTGTATGCTCATACTGTGCAACAAGTGATTTATCTGGCGTTATAAACGTCCAGCCATCACCTGATTCGACGATAGATTCAGCTTTTTGTGAGATGAAAGGTTCAACAGCTAATACCATACCCTCTTTTAAAATTGTACGATCCCATGCATCAAAATAGTTCAATATATGTTGCGGTTCTTCATGGAGTGAACGACCGATTCCATGACCTGTTAAGTTCATAATAACAGTTAGGCCATTATCTTTTGCTTCGCGCTCAACAGCTTTACCAATCTGGTTTAAACGAGCACCTGGTTTTACTTTTGTCATTGCACGATCAAATGCACTTTCAGCAACTTTACAAAGTTTATCGATTTCTGGGTAAGATCCTTCGCCAACAACAAATGACACACCTGTATCAGCAAAATAGCCATCTACATGGCCAGAAACGTCGATATTAATAAGGTCTCCCTCTTTCAGCATTAGGTTTCCTGGAATGCCGTGTGCAACTTGTTCGTTCACACTAATACATGTGTAGCCAGGAAAATCATATTCACTTTTAGGTCCTGAAACAGCTCCATTTTCTTCGAATAAACGGCCACCAATTTCATCTATTTCTTTTGTTGTTACACCTGGTTTTGTAGCAGCTTTCATCGCTTCACGAACTTGAGCCATTACACGACCAGCTTTTTTCAAACCTTCTATTTCTTCTTGAGTTTTAGCAATCATTTATAACGATCCCTTCTTCTAATATGTCTAATCCCTACTATACCACTTTTTCAGCAAAATGAAGAACATGAAATTCATATTTACTGTCATTTTAAATGACTATAAATTTAGAAAAATTTTATATCTTAATAAAATTATATGTCCATTTTGAAAAAGTGATTGTAAAATAAAAGCATTTTAAAAGCATTGAAATACGCCATAAAAAGAGGATTCCACATTGTCGGAATCCCCTCTATCATCAATTTTTCTGTTGTAATAAACGAGGTGCTGAAGTAAATAAAAATACAGCTACGATTGCAGTTAGTATAGTAGCTGGCAGCATATACGTACCGTTATAAACGATGGCATACCAGTAAACGTTTTCTCCACCTGCATATTCACCGAAGAAGGCAATCCCTGCTGCAGTATGTGCAATGTATCTCAACAAACCACCAAGAACTGTACCGAGTACAATATACAAAGTCATCATTTTTTTGTTCAATTGCTTGCTTGCTGCAAATACCTTATGTCTCACAACACCAGCAAGCCCTACAACAGTAAACGCTAAGAAGTAATCGATAAAACCTTGAACAGGCGTATAAATAGTAGGAACAATCAACGCTTGCAATAAACCAATTAAGAAGCCTGTAATCAAACCACCTGAAACACCCCAGCGGAATGCCATTAACACAATCGGTACCATAACAAGGCTTATAGAACCACCTTGTGCCCACAACTTAAATGACAGCTGATCCAAAATCAAGCCGATCGCAGCAAAAATTGCAATCTCGATTAAAAACAATAATCTCTTTTTATTCAATATAAATATCCTCCCGTAGTTCTGATGTAGAACACACAAGACCTAAACGTATCTCATTTGTAAATGAGCTCTAGATAGTAAAACTTTGGGCAACAAAAAAACGACATCAGGACAGGTCCTGACATCGGTTATATGTCGGTTTCTATCCACATTCCTACGCAAGCATTAACTTACAGGTTCAAAGGGTTAGAACTTTGGGTTCACTCTCAGCCGACCATTTCGGCTCCCCTTGTGGTAAATACATCATTTAATTGTTATTGTCGAACACCACCTATTGTACTCAAACTAATATCAATATTCAATAGATTTCTCCTAAATAGCAGCTGATACGTTACCTATGCGTCTACAACTCCATTTTGTAACAGATGAAGATACATCAGGCTGGCTTGCCCGTAATGGCTACAATGGTCATTTTTTCATTTGTGGTGAACCAACACAGCTACAAATTGGCTTATAAGTTATGCATTTCTACTCACAGTTGGTGCGTTTTCTTTTCACAACTGCTAGCAATGCATTTTATGATTTCCCATTGATTAATTTGGCTACAATACAAGCAGGTGGACTTTTCAATATTTATTTTATCTTTGTTAGATGCTACTGCTGAAGTTTATGATGAACGAGCACTGTTATTTGAGCAACATAGCTCTGCCGATACAAGATTTTGCACAGCTAATGGAGTAGGTGCAAATGAATTTAGGCCAGCCGCAGATTGGCATGGGCCTGCTGAAAATATCAGTATGTACACCTTTTCTCTGGAATATTGAAAAAACATGCGCTCAGTTGAATCTTTTTGGGCGATGTAGCGTAAATAATAATATGAATGGAGGTGCTTCAGTTGGATAACAATCGAGTATTATCGGCTTTATGTTATTTCAGTATATTTTTTGCAGGATTTCTGTTGCCGTTGATTGTTTATTTCGTAAGTACAGATTCCGATGTAAAAAATCATGCAAAACGTGCGTTTTTATCGCATTTATTACTAATTATCCCATCAATTATTGGTTTCTTTATTTTCTTTATCTCCTTTGGATTTTATGCAAGTAGTTCTAACAGTGTTATGAGCATAGGACCTATTTTAATTATCTCTTTTATTGTTGTAGAAATCCTTTTATCTTTAGCAGTGATCATTTGGAATATCATCCAAGGTGTTCGTGTACTACGTGTTTAATATGAAGCAATTTTGGGAATATAATATTATGAGCTTACAAGAAATGGAGTGCTACTAGATGAAGATAGGGAAAGTCGTAAAAACTGCTATTAAATTAGCACCAATCGTTTATCCAATTGTCATTAAAGTTATTGATGCCCGAAAAGGTAAATCACAACAAGTACCCACTAAGAGATATAATAAATAACAAAAGCTACTCTTCGTGGATGATTTAATTCCACAGGAGTAGTTTTTGTTTTGAGATGGAATTGGGATTGTTGCGGAACTATTAGTGTTTGTTGCGGAAACAGCTTTGATTGTTGCGCAAACCTTGTTGATTGTTGCGCAACTTCGCCCCTTTGTTATTTTTCTGAATATTTAAGTCCTAAAACACACATAAAAAGAGCCGCTACGCCCAAAAGGACGAAGCGGCTCTAATTCATTTATTAAAATGCCCAGCTACCTTTACGGAAGATTGGTTCTACTCTGCCGTCTGCTAAAATACCGTCGATGTCCATGTCGGCGCTGCCAATCATGAAATCTTCGTGAGTAATAGAAGTGTTAATGCCGTGCTCTTCAAGTTGTTCTTTTGATAAATCACTGCCACCTTCGTAGCAAGTTGGGTAGGCTTCACCGATTGCTAAATGGTTTGAAGCATTTTCATCAAATAATGTGTTGTAGTAAAGAATATTTGATGCAGAGATGGGTGATTCATGTGGCACTAATGCTACTTCTCCAAGATATTTTGAGCCTTCATCTGCTTTGATTAGTTCTTGTAGTAAATCGTTGCCAACGCCCGCTTCTGCTTTAACAATTTTGCCTTTTTCAAATGTTAGTTTGAAATCATCGATAATATTACCTTGGAAGACAAGTGGTTTTGAATTTGATACAAAGCCATTTACGCCGTATTTAGATGGCATCGTAAATACTTCTTCTGTCGGCATATTTGCTACGAATGAAGTGTGTTCCGGTGTTAGGCTAGCACCTGTTTGCCAAATATGCTTATTAGGTAATTCAATTGTTAAATCAGTACCTGGTGCTGTGTAATGTAGTTTTGCATAGCGTTTTGTATTCAGTAAGCCTGCACGGGTATCTAGATTTTTCAAATGACCTTGCCAGTTTTCAACAGCATTGCCTTCACCAATACGAACTGTTTTAAAAATTGCATCCCATAATGCTTCTACCTGCTTGTCAGCCACTACATTAGGGAATACTTTTGCTGCCCATTGTTTTGACGGGACAGCGATAATTGCCCATGCGATTTTGTCATTCATAACAGCATTGCGATAGTTCTCTAATGCTTTACCAGCTGCTTTTTGATGTGCAGATAGCTTCGTTACAGGTACACCTGATAATAAATCCGGATCCGCAGCATCAATCCATAATAATGCGCCTTTACGTTCGATTAGCTCGTCGCGTTGTTCGCTAATCCAGCGAGGATATCTTGCAAATTCATCATCTGGTGCGTTATCAAAGAATGCACGATCAATTTCCCCATCCGCAAAATTCACAGTGACGCGGCCTGCGCCAGCTGCATATGCTGCTTTTACGACTAAACGGGTAAATTCAATTGTATCTGTCGTTGTATTAATGAGAAGTGTTTGGCCATTTTGAATGTTGACACCTACTTTTACAGCAAGCTCCGCAAATTGTGCTAATTTCTCTTGGAATGACATACCTATTTGCCTCTTTTCACAGTAGGTTTCGTTATTCTTTCGATTAGTTTACCACCCGTCCACGTTTTTTCAACTGGTTTAGATGGTAGCTCACGAGTCCATTTACGATACGTATGCTCTTCGTGATGTGCAAGTAGTGTTAATACTTCACCATCTGCTCCTGCACGTCCTGTGCGGCCTGAACGGTGTAAGTACTGCTCCATTGTATGCGGAACATCTACATGAATAACATGTGTTAGCCCTTCGATGTCTAATCCACGAGCTGCTACATCTGTTGCGATTAAAATGCGTGCATCACCTTTACGGAATGCATCTAGAGCGGATTTACGTTCTTCTTTTTTCATTTCAGAGTGTAATACAACGATCGGTGCAGCGCGATATGATAGCTTTGTTTCTTTCATCAATAATTGATCTAAGTTGTTGACGAATGCTAACCCACGTAGGCCGCTCACATTAGAGAGCTTACGCAGCATTTCTGTTTTATCTCGCTCTTCAATTTTCATGAATGAATGCGTCACTTTACCTTGGTTTGGCATGTCATCTAAGCTAACTTTGAAGCGTACAGGTTCACTCATCATACGTGCAGCAACTAGTTCTATTTCCTCTGTGATTGTTGCAGAAACAACGGTTACTTGGCGACCATGGCTTGCTCCATCGATAAATGATTTAACTAATACGCGGTAGTCGCGGCTAAGAAGTTGGTCCCCTTCATCAAGAACAATTTTAGTTAGTTCATGAAGCTTTAGTTTTTTTGCTTTTACTAATTCGTTTAGGCGACCCGGTGTGCCGACAACGATTGTTGGTTTTTTCTTTAGTTTGTCGATTTGACGTTGTGGATTGGCACCACCAATTAATGGTACGACTGATATATTCGTTCCCGCAACCCATGTACGCGTTACTTCGACAATTTGCATACATAATTCTTGTGATGGAGCGATGATTAATGCTTGTGTCGCTTTTTTAGAACCGTCAACTGTTTGTAATATTGGTAATAGATACGCGAGTGTTTTACCAGTTCCTGTTGGAGATTCTGCTACTACATCTTTGCCTTCAAGTAATGCTGGAATCATTTCATCTTGGATTGGCATTGTATGTTCGAAAGACCATTTTTTTTGTAAATCTTCATTTAATAAAGTTAAAAAAGACATTGCTATTCCACCTTCTCTCATTCGCATAACGTATATGCGAATTATAGTTTTTTATGTAAAAACCTGCCCTTGATGAAAGGACAGGTTTCAACGCTCTAATCTAGTAATTCATATCCACAGCTAACAATAGCACAGTCAGCAAGAACAAGTAACGAATCAATATAAGAATCATCAAGTGCTAACTCTCGGTTCACTATTGAGAGCTCTGTACACCCTAAAATAATACGGTCGCAATTTTCTGCTTTTATCGCTGCTTCAATCACATTCCATTCATGATGTGTAACTGTCTTACCCGCTTTCACATAATCATAAATGATTGACATGACTTGTCGCTGCAATTGTTCATTTGGAATGACTGGCTCTAAACCAGCCTCTTCCAATGCTTTTTGGTAAACGCCTGAAGTAAGTGTACCAATTGTTGCTAACACACCAACACGTTTGGCACCAAGTTGCTTCGCCTTTTTTGCTGTTTCACGGATCATATGCAGTACAGGTACTGGTGAGTTTTCTTGTAACTCATCATAAAATGTATGAGCTGTGTTACAAGGAATAGCAATGAGCTCTGCCCCTGCAGTTGCAAGCTTGTGCGTATCCTCAACCATTACAGGTACTGGGTTCGGTTCAGACGGATTTAATATAAATGCTGTACGATCAGGAATTCGCGTATCATTGTCGATAATGACATGCACATGCTCCTGATCTTTGAAAGCCTTCGTTCTACGGACAATCATTTCTCCTACAAGCATTGTCGCAAGCGGCCCTACTCCACCAATAATACCTAATGTTTTTTTATTCATAACTTAAGACAAACCTTTGTTATTGAAATATTTTTTATATTTACGGTAATAGTTTAAATTGTTAAGCGTTAATTTAAACCAACGCTTAATATTGAAGTCCTCTTTATAGAATAGTGAGTTCGTCA
The DNA here is from genome assembly GCF_016612995.1 of Viridibacillus soli. Lineage (GTDB taxonomy): Bacteria > Bacillota > Bacilli > Bacillales_A > Planococcaceae > Viridibacillus > Viridibacillus soli. Next base: position 61,196 of record NZ_JAEOAH010000018.1, on the reverse strand, counting down.
TTTTACCTGCTCTAATTAAGCGTTTTGCTTCTGCTTTAAGTTCCTCATTCTGAGCATATTTGAATAACACGCCTTTCGGAATGATCATCCATAAATGCTTGTCTTTAGCATAAGTTAAGCCTAAATCTTTGCCTAACATACGGTCATCTGCAACATATTTCATCAAGTTATGACCACTTGCTGTTACGTAATAGCTGCTGCGACCGTTACGTAAATTGATTTCGAATAATTTATATTCGCCGTCGCGGGAATCATATTTCATATCGAAGTTTGCAAAGCCTGTGTAACCGATACCTTCTAAGAAGACGCGTACTCGGTCCATTATTTCTTTGTCATATGTGTTAATGATGGCTGCATAGCTACCAATACCTTCTGGCGTGTGTTCTTCAAGGATTGGATTCCCTAGTGACATCAGTTTCACTTTTCCATCTTGTCCAACATATGCGTTTAATACGCGCATATACGAGTCATCACCAGGAATGAATTCTTGGATGATTAGATGGTCTTTGTACGATGAGTTATAGATGGCTTTCAAAATTGCTTTTTTTTCTGCTTCATCATGTGCAATGAATACTTTTTTCTTACCTGGGAAGCTACATGCCCAATATTCAACTGAGTTAGACGCTTTAATAATAATTGGGTAATTAAATTTCACGTCAAAGCTTTCATATGTTTCGTAAGTACATGTATCTGTTTTCGGGTAGCTGAAATTATACTTCTCACACATTTTGTAGAAGTTTTCTTTCAACAAAATTTGGTCCATTAAAGATTCATCAATATAGGGTACTGTAAAGTATTTGATAAGCTCTGGTTTGTTTTTAATAATTAATTTTGCGTAATCATCGCCACATGCTAGTAGCAATAATTTTTTATGCGAATATTTCTTTGCAACTTTAGCCATTTCTTCAACGAATGTTTCTTGTTCGTTTAAATTTGCTACTTGTTCAAAGTGTAAAATGCTACTATTTTGAGTTGCTGTTAAATGTGAACGGCCGATAACGATTGGTTTTATACCGTAGGCTTCATGAAATGCACGTGCCATTCCGTAGGCGTTCATATCTGATCCGATTAATATTGGTAAAAATGGTTGTTCTGCCATTGTATATCATCTCACTTATATTCTTTTGTTTTGCCATTAGTGTAACATATCTCGCCAATTCTTTTCGAATGTTCCTATGCGATTTATGTATCATTTATCAAAAAATCACAGAGGAAAATCCCCCTGTGATGTTCATTTCCGAATTGCAACGGCTTGCGATCCAAGTTCCTTGTAGCTTTTGAAAAATTCAGCTTCATTATGAGAAACATAGCCATGAAGTGGATCCATCACAATAACTTTATCATCTATATGCCCCGTTAGGACAACAGTATGCAGATTACGATACATTTTTGGATTTTTGTTTGTGCCTTCAATCCACCAGCCCTCTTTGAAATTAGGCTTAGACAAATCAAGTGTTACCCAAACAACAACGGGTACTCCCTCTTGCACGAGTGAGATTAACTCTTTAGCACTTTGGCCACTAACATTTGTTGCTTTAAGTGACGTATTCTTATCTTTTGCAACTTTTTTTGCCGCTTTTGCGATAACTGGCGCAAAAACATACGTGCCTGTCAGCTTGTTAGACGGATCCCCTGCATACGCTTTTGCCGGATCCGGACCAATACGTTTACTTTTTTTCACAACAATATCTTGTTGTGGTAAATATTTTTTTGCCATCTCTATTTTCGAAAGGTTTAATCCATAATAATTAAGTGCTGCTGTTAAAGCAGTAATTTCACAGCCATGTGGGAATTCAGGATTTTGCATAATGATCGGAACATCTAACTGTTGCGCCTCACGTTCATAATATGTTTCTAACACTACATAGCCCATATCTTTTTGCACCGTCACAACTTTGCCTACATTTTTTGCTTGCTCGCTGTCGGCTGTATAAGCAGATGATGGGACAAACAAATACTGATGGCCTTCACGCAAGCCTTTAACGATTGCTTCGCCTTCTATATCCCCACTTGCTGACGTTACGTCTACATCCGTCTCCATATCCCGGATGGTAACTTTCATATTAGGAATTGGCGTGCGACTGCCGAATTCTACAATGAGTACTTTAATACCATCATCCTGCTGCTTTTCTTTTGCCGGGAAAATATCATTGCAACCACTCATTACTGAAATTGCTAACAGTAGTACAAAGCAAAAGTAGAGCTGCATAGATGGTATTTTACTTCTCTTATCCAATGCTGATGATCCCTTCTATTTTCTAGGAATTATTAGCCGAAATATTTTTTGTACCAAACTAGGAACATATAAATTGTCCAAACTTTACGTTGGTTTTTCGCTTTTCCTTCGTAGTGATCTGTTAATAATTTTACAATTGCTTGTTGGTCGAAGAATTGTGCTGCTTCTGCAGATTCAAATGCTTCTTTAATCTTGTTGAAATATTTTTCCTCTTGTATCCATAAACGAATCGGTACTGGGAAACCAATTTTTTTACGGTTAGCCCATTCTTCTGGCAGAGCACGTTTTGATGCAGCGCGGAATGCATATTTCGTATCAACATCATTTATGCGGTAGCGAGATGGTACTTTCGCAGCAACTTTCATTACCTCTTTATCAAGGAATGGTACGCGCAATTCAATTGAGTGCGCCATACTCATTTTATCTGCTTTTAATAAAATATCGTCGACTAACCATAAGTTTAAGTCTAAGATCTGTTTTTTCGTTAAATCGTCTTCACCAGCTGCTTTTTTATAAATAGGCATTACGATATCTTTGACAGTCGGTGCATCATTATATTTAGCTGTTAAAATTTCAGTTGCCTCATGCTCTTCGAAAATATGTGCTTGTCCAATAAACGTTTCCTCTACTGGTAAGCCACCTTTCATCAAGAAGTGTTTACCTCTTACTTCTGGAAGTATTTTCGCAACTTCTGATACTGGACGACGGATGAAGCCCGGTACTTTTTTATATTTTTTCATAGATGCTGATTCGTCGTATTCTTCATAACCACCGAATAATTCATCGGCACCTTCACCAGATAACACAACTGTTACATGTTTACGTGCCAGTTCTGCTAAGAAGTAAAGTGGCACAATCGATGGGTTTGAATGTGGTTCATCCATAATATATTGGATTTCTTCAATTTTGTTGAAGCATTCATCTGGATCAAGCACTTCATTGATATTTTCAATACCAAGCTCTTTAGACAGCTCTTTTGCATTGTCAATTTCAGAGAAGTTTTGAGCGCTAAAGCCTACTGAGAATGTTTTATCTGGTTTTAAAACAGATGCTACATAACTTGAGTCAACACCACTTGAAAGGAATGAACCTACTTTAACTTCAGATATTTGGTGAGCTTTAATGGATTCACGTACAACACTATCAATTTCTTCAACGATTTCATCAAGCGGGCGCTCTTCTGGATTGAATTTTGGTTCCCAGTAGCGAGTAGTTGTCACTTTACCATTTTCATACGTCATATAGTGAGCTGCTGGCAGTTTGAAAACACCTTTAAAGAAGGTTTCGTTTAACACTGGGAATTGGAATGTTAAATATGGTTTTAATGCTTTTTCATTTAATACTTTTTCGAAATGTGGATGTGGCAAAAAGGTTTTAATTTCTGAACCGAACATTAAAGTACCGTTCATATGGCCATAATAAAACGGTTTAATACCAAACATATCACGTGCAGCAAATAAACGTTTTTTATTGCGATCCCAAATAACAAATGCAAACATACCACGTAATTTAGTGACTAATTTAGTGCCATATTCTTCATAGCCGTGAATTAATACTTCACTATCTGTTTCAGTTGTAAATGTATGACCTTTTTCTACTAAGTCTTTACGAATATCTTGATAGTTAAAAATTTCGCCATTGAAGATTAATACTAACGATTGGTCTTCATTATATAGAGGCTGACTACCATTTTCTAAGTCAATAATACTTAAACGACGGAAACCAAGTGCAGCTTCACCATCTGTAAAAGTACCTGCAGAGTCTGGTCCACGGTGAATAATTTGGTTCATCATATTCTCTAACACTACGTCAGGGTTTGAAACCTCACCTATAAATCCTGTAAATCCACACATATATTTAAATTCTCCTATCCCGTTACATTCAGTCTTATATTTTAACATGCATTAGTTTGTTTAATAATAAAAAATCACATAGTAATTATACGCTATTTTCTCGATTTCTCCAATGTTTGATACTGATAACAAAGTCATTTTATCGCCAGAATTTCGTGATTATCGTACTACTTTTTTTGCATAAATCGAAAAAGATTGCCACTTAGTAGCAATCTTTTATTGATGATGCTTTTGATATTCTTTCACAAGCTCCTCTAAAGACACTTGATAAAGCTGTTTATCATTAACTTTAAATACACCTAAAGCTACTAAATCATCTATTATATGCATCTTTTTACATTCTTCTATTTGTTCTGATTGTTTAACCATCTAAAAAACTCCTTCTTACTTAAAGTGCTTTATTACTCATACCCTTAAACTTGTGTATTAAACAATTTGCTTACATTTTGTCTCGATACTCGGTATCAATTTCTTGACCCATTTGTATACAATAAAGCCTAATACTGCACCCAATGTATTCAACCACAAGTCATCTACATCTGTGCTGCGCATTTGCGGTAGTTGCATCGTTTCGATAAAGATCGATAAACATAATGCTGTAATAAAAACATAAGCAAAAATCTCCATTTTACGCCATAACAGTGGCATTAAAAAACCAATTGGCATAAATATGGCTATATTACCTAGAAAGTTAATGAAAAATGGCTGCCATAAATCTAAATAATGAATGGCGTTATACACATCCGTAAACACTTGGAATAACTTTAAATTCACACCTAAAATCATATCCTCTTGGAAGCGCATTTGAAAATATTGTAGACTCATACCATTTCTAGGAACGATTGTTTCATAAAACAAACCAATCACATAAACAGAGAAAAGTAATAACCCTAATTCATGCAAACGGTTTGTAGGTGGATTCCCTTTACTTTTTCGAGACTTAAAGCGTAAATAAACGACAAAAGGAATGGCAATGATCATAACAGGGATCATTTCAAGTAGGTAATACAGTATATCTGACAACCTTTTCACTCATTTCGTACTTTCTATTTAACAGGACAAATTATAAAGGATTAGGTTGCACATAAACATTAAAATTTAATTACAATCTTATATCAAAATAATTTAATGAATAATTGAATTTTAAAGATAGTGGAATTCCCCTTATAAAGTACCATAATTAAACAATCGCCATTAGGCCTAACTATAGCATATATTTCTTTTTCATGTGAATAAAAATCATTCAATTTAGTTCACTTTTATTTCTTCACTAATTCAGTTCTGACAAGGTTATGTCAGTTCTCACTACATAAAAAAAATGAACATTTCTGCGTGTGAAATGTTCAGTAGTTTTTAAAGCTATTTTAGTTTTTCAAGTAAAAAACAGATACCATTCCAATAGCTAATAATCTGTATTCTCTATTTAAAAGTTGATTCAATTGACTCTTTAAGAAGGTCACTCAAATCAGCTTTTTAACTTTTAGTGAATATATTGTTTTTTGCTATTCGTAATAACTTGCTTTAAGATTGTTAGTTTTTCGATGACAACTTGTGAAATTCTAGCTAGTTCAACTAAATGTTCTTCAGCAAGTACTTTATTACCAGCATTATATGCCTGTACAGCTTTTTTAGCCACTTCATGTACTTGTGCATGTGGCACTTCAAGCTCTTTATACGCAGGTTCATTACCTAATAAATCTTTTCCTTTGCCGTAATACCAAACGCCGAGGCGTGAATCTTTGTGTGCAGAGATATCTTGTTCACTCATTTGTTCGAAACCAAGCATTAAATTATAAATTCTCCAACGCCATAGCAAGTGGTCTGTAATGGTCAACTCAATAATGTCTTCTTGGCTTATAATGAAGTTTTTCGAAATTGTTTCTGTACGATAGCGGTTAATCATTTTACTTAACTCATAAATTTCCTCACCTGTTTTATAGGTAATATCTTTACTGCGACTTGTGTTTTCAGCAATATTTTTATTACGTATTGTAATATCATTTGTAGCCGCTGCTTGTTGATTTGTCGTATTAGCAATTTCCTTAAAATGAGTCCCCTGTTGTTGTAATGATGCGTTAAGGTCTGCCAATACACTAGAAATATTCGCCGTATCATTTACACCACGATGTAAATCTTCTGCTGATTTTTTCGTTAGCATATCAATATTATTTGTAATCTCTAAGAGCTGCCCAATATCACTATGAATCGATTGAACAGACGATTTCGTGTTATCCGCTAACTTACGTACCTCTTCTGCAACTACTGCAAAACCTTTACCTGCTTCACCAGCGCGTGCTGCTTCAATCGATGCGTTTAATGCTAATAGATTTGTTTGCTCTGCAATCCCCTTGATGAATTCCATTAAATTAGAAACACTTTTCACACGATCGACTAACTCAGTTACATTTTCCTGCACTTGATGTTGCCCTTCATCTGTCATTTTCAATAATTGTGCTACATTATGCAATGAATCAATACCGTTATTTAACTCTTCCAATGCTGTTTGCGTATGCTGCGAAACTCCACCCACGGATGCGGCAATTTCATCCACACTTACACCCAACTCCACCATTGAAGCATTCACAGATAAAACGTCTAGCTCCTGTCTTTCTTGGAATTGAATTAAATTCTTAATCTGATCTAGTTGCACGTTATATTTAATGATTTCACCTAATCCATTCACAATAGATCCTGCTTGAATTTCAATATAAGTTTCAACAATCAGCTGTTGATCAATTGTAATAATACTATCGTAAGCAAGTAATACATCTAGCATTTTTTTTCGATCCTTTGGAAATGACTCAACAATAAGTGGCGTAATAAACTGATTAATCAGTGTGTACGCTGAAATCATCCAGTTCGGTAGTACACCAATTTTGGCATGAGTATAAGCAATTTTTCTTCTACGGAAAATATAATTTAAGTCCAGTTTATCTTGAAAAAGGCTCATAAAATGCGCATGAATTAGTATTTTTAGTTTGCCCACAGTTGAATATTGATCGATTATTTCTTTAAACTCATCCATTTGCATTAATCGGTCATAGAATTTATCTAAAATTACCTCATGATTTTTCTCGTAAATCTCCTTCAATTGAATAATAGAATCTCTACGAATTTGTGATAGCCCTAAAAAGTTCAGCTTTTCTTGAAACCGTTCATTTGAAGCAATATCTGAAACAGGTGATGAAGAAAAATATTGATAATGATTTTTTGTTTTACCAAACATATATACACCCCTTTATACTGTATATTTTCACAATCTACAGCGATATCTCGACTTAAAATTAGATCACAACTCATATACTTAAAATACAATATTTACTATACTCACACTGTTAATATGCAGTATATTAATACCACTAAATTGTAATTTTATGGATTAAACCATTACTTCTAACATATAGTAAAAAGTATCAATTAATCAAGAAATCATCAGAATGTTCACAAAGTATTCTTTTATTCGTGTAATTAGATAACTTTTCAATAAAAAAATCGAGCATCTGAGAGATACCCGATTTAATAAGTAAATGCACTATGATTTCCATTTTAAATTTCCCTTATGCCAATCGATAATCTGATTTGGATGGATAGAGTTTTTTATTTTTGAATTTCATCGTTATAGTTTACTTCATAAAAAAGAAATAACCGTCCTCCTACACAAGGTTTGACGGTTATTTCCGACCTAATAATTTTTAAATAAATGGATTGTTTTGTCTTATATACATAATAATGATCTAGCTATTATTTAGAGGCTACTGTATTACCGTCAGAAGTGACGATCACTATTTCAGCATTTGTGATACCTGGTAACGATTTCGTCATGACTGGGGAATGGTATACCACAATTTTCATACCTGCCTTCAATTCTGTTCCTCCGCCCAGCACTGGGATTACTTTTGTATCTTTCGAGATGTTCAGAATCACATCATTGTTTATTGATTGGTCAGAGCCGACATTGACGTATACTTGATCTTTTGTTGTACGGTCCGATGCAACGATTGTACCTTCAACTTTATTGTTTTCTATTGCTTTAACAACAATTTTATTGGCATATGTTTGAGCTGGGTAGATCATTGTTATCATTTCACCATAGTAGGCATCAACACGAACATCAGCCTTTAACGCATCTAACGTTAATGAAGTACCCTTTTGATCAACGATTTGAGTGTTCTTATCCACCGATAAGATTACATAATTCACTCCGCCTTTTTCCATCGGGTTCCCAATCACGGTGATCTTGTTATCTGTTACATTCGTAATAATCCCGTTTGTGCCTAGAGCATTTTCTTGAACCGTTTCTTCAGTTGCCAAGTTGACCACGACATAGTTCGTTGTCGATTGCGCCGGAATACTCATCGTAACTGCAGGACCATAAAATGCTTTGACACTCATACCTGGTTGGATTGCACTTGCTTTGATCGCTTTTCCATCCTGGTTTAGAATCTGAGCTTTGTCAGCAAAGTTCAAGACAATCGTTTCCTTGTTCGAATTGTAGATATCTGTACCTTTTACGACAATCCCACTTCCTGTCACTTCGGATACAGTACCATTAATTCCTGTAAATTTTTCGTCTTGAACAACAAGTTTTAATGCCTTTCCACGTGCTGGAAGGCTCTTCGTAATGTTAGGACCGTAGAATGCTTTAACAACCTTTTTATCATCAATAATCTTTTTTAAAGATACTTTTTTACCTTTGGAATCAATAATTTTAGTACTTTTGGTAATAGATAAAATAATTTCGCTTTGATCTGTCGTAGCAAGACCATGGCCTGTTACGGTAATAAATTTACCAGTTTTATCGTTGACGAAATTTGTAATTTGACCTACTGTACCTGGGGCAGCTTTCACTTGATTTACTGTAAATCCTTGACCATTATGAATCAGATCGGATGGAATGTTCTGTGCACTTGCTGTCATCGGGATTATTGACATCGCTAAAAAAGAAGTCGTTGCTAACACTTTTTTTATTCTGGTCATTTTTTATTCCTCCATTTGTTGAGAGGGGACTTTGCCCATAGATTAGGATTTCAACATCACAAAAGGCTCTTCCATTTTCCCCAATTCAGATACTTCTAATTATAACATTTAGTATATAATTAGGTAAATTAAAACAAAATCCGATACTTAGCGGATTACAATCCTTAAAGCTTCCCAATCATATTAAAGGTGGAACTATAGTGCTCCAGAGTATGGCATTAACATATTTACTGAAATTAGAAGATAGTCTCAGCTCTACAGAAAAACAGACAGGGGTCTAAAAGTAACCCCTGTTCTTATTCATCTCTAAATAGCGTTTTATCAATGCCTCTACGAAAAGTTCTTTTTCTTCTGGTGAAATTTTAATGCTATCTCATATAGCTGTTTTATAAAAACATTCTAAAGCACCTAAAGAGGTTATAATAAGAAAGTTATTGTAAATCAACTACTTCAATTTTTGGATTCACCCTCTTAAGTGCCGTTATGAAATTCCCCCAATTCTTCGGAGATATAAGCGCCATACTGTAATCAGATATATAAACGATTTCCAAACGATCCAGTGATAATGCGTATGCTGCTAAAGGATTCTTTGTTTGCTTCACACTTTTAATCTCTTTTAGTAATACTTTCTTTTTTAAAGGTCCACTATATATGATTAAAAGATCATCTTTTACTTCGTATCCCGTTTTAAACCATCCCCAAATCATAAAGAATGCAAGTGGAACCGTAAATACTAAAGTAATATAATCTCTGCCTGTAAACAATGGGGCTGAACAAGCGATAATACATCCCCAGTAGACAGGATAAATTCATACATCTTTTTTCGATGGAAAGTACAAATGAATCCCCCTATATGAACATCTATTTCTGTATAAATCCACTAATAGCCTCAACTAATTTCGGTGATAACGGAATTGTTGGATCTGAATAAGTAGCGATATTCCCTTTAAAATTTTCAGGTGCATCTTTTAGAATGTGATTCATCTTCTTCACAATCATTAGCTCTGCATCTTCTTTATGGGATTTTAAAATTTGTGCATCTTTTACTGGAACTTGAATATCCCGTGCTCCTTGAATGATTAAAACTGGAGCTGATACTTTTTGAATGCTCTTAGCCGGATCATATTTTAGCCATGACATAAGATATGGCTGTAGAGACGGTCTAAATAATATCTGTAATTCTGATGATACATTTGCAATAGGTTTACCCTCTTTTAATGAGGCTAAAATTTCTGTGCTTTCTTTTTTTAGTTCCGGTGTTAATTTGCTATCTAAGTGTTCCTTCAACAGTACATCTGCAGGCCGCCCTGCACCTGCTAGTGAAGTGAACGAAGCAACTTTGCTATTTTGTGCAGCCAACATGCCTATTAAAGAACCTTCGCTATGACCTATTATATGAATGTTTCGAAACTTATCTTCAGATTTTACGTATTTAATAATCTTATTAACGTCTTCTACATATTGTTCAATCAATAAATCTTCTTCTTTTATCATTAAGGCTGTATTTTCGCCTACTCCACGTTTATCATAACGAATAGAAGCAATACCTTCCTTTGCTAAACTCTCTGCAAGCATTTTCAGGCTATTCGCCAAATACGCTAACATCTCGCCTAGTAACCAATTCCAAAATGGTCGGTTGCCCTAAATATTATTTTTTTCTTTAAGAAGACTTCCCGGTTCTTTTGGTAGAGATGCGGGTGGTCTTCTTTTTGCGTTTTTTAGTAGCTATCTTATTGAAAAAGCAGACGATCGTCTAATTAACGAACGCCTTAGTCGCTTCCACTATTATGGAAATTAGAATATCCGTATCGGTTACCTCCCTTCTCTATCAAGAGAAAGGGTTGGGGCAACCTCCCACCCGGCTAATTATAATTCAACAAATTTTGCTTGTTGCAAATTTAGTCTTTGTTCACTTAAGAACTCAAAGAATGCTTCGTTTGCAGCTTGTCGATCTAATCCGACGATGCTACTCACGCTCTCATTTAACTCACTCGGGATTTCATTTAACTCATTCGCACATTCATTTAATCTATTCATTTCCATTTAACCTATTCACGCTCCCATTTAACTCACTCGGGATTTCATTTAACTCACTCGCCAACAACCTCAAAAAAAAAAGCATCTCACAAGGAGACGCCAGAGAATATTGTCGGTGTCTAGCACCTTTAGTTTTTCATTCTATTTCATAACTCCAATCTGGCCACTTTTTGATAAAACCGATGCCAATCTTTTAATACCTTCTTCAATTGTTGCTGGATCTGAATTCGTATAATTGAGACGCAAAGTTCCAGCTCCTTTAATATTCGTATAGAATGGATCTCCAGGGACAAAAGCCACTTTTTTCTCAGTTGCTCTTTTAAAGACATCGACTGAAGAAACTCCTTCACCTAAATCTGCCCATAAAAACATTCCGCCCTCTGGTTTTGTGAACGTAACATGAGCTGGTAAATATTTTTCCATGGCCGCTATCATAGCCTCACACTGTTGTTTATATAACGCTGTAATATTGCTAATGTGCGCATCGTAATCATTATTCGTTAAATAATCATGGATAGCATATTGGGCAAGTACATTCGTATGTAAATCAGACGATTGTTTTGCACCGATTAAATGCCCCATTAGCTCTTTATTTTTCGTACATAAATAACCAATACGCATACCTGGTGATAATGTTTTAGAGAAAGAACCAAATAATACACTGTTTGTCGTTTTTCCACCTGCGATGTAAGGCAATGATTCTCCTTCAAAGCGAAGTTCACCATAGGGATCGTCTTCAATTAAAACTGTATTCGTCTTCTTGATAATTTCATAAATGGCTTCCCGTTTTTCCTTTGAATACGTTATACCTGTAGGGTTTTGGAAATTAGGGACAGTATATAATAATTTGACATCATTATTTTGTAAATTTGCTTCAAGCTCTTCTAAATTTAAACCATCATCTTCAAGACTAATAGGTAAAAACTCAGGTTCAAAAAGTGTAAAAGTTTGAATAGCCGCAAGATAACAAGGACTTTCTACAGCCACTTTATCCCCCTTATTAACCAAGGCTTTTCCCATCAAATCTAGTCCTTGTTGAGAACCAGTTGTAATTAAAATATCGTCTGCTGTGACATCCATACCAAACCGTTTTTTATAACGGTCTGCAATCCATTGTCGTAATGGCAAATAACCTTGAGTTCCTGAGTACTGGAATACCTTTTCACCAGACTCTTGTAAAACACGATTAATCGATTCTTGGAACTCTTTCATCGGGAAAGAAATAGGATTAGGTAAACCTCCTGCGAAAGAAATAATATCTTTTACCCCAGTCAATCGTAAAACTTCCGTAATAAAAGAGCTATCTGTTTTTAACATTCTATCTGAAAAAATTTGCATCATCATCTATTCCCCTTCTAAACTACTAATTCTATATATTTTATCAGGCGTGTCGATTAACTAATTTTAACCATTACTATTAAAGTGGTAGGTTGATTTCAGCTACGGAATGCTCGCTTTCCGCGGGCAAGCACCCTCCGCTCCAATCAACTAAAAAATGTAGTAACTTACGTTAGTATGAAACATAAAAAAACATTTTAGCGGTAAATAACAACCTAATATTCCCCTAAGCAACACACCTGATATTTTATTATATTGTTACAGCAAATCACATAACATTAGGAATTGTCAATATTTTTCCGAAAATCGAAAGTGATTATAGACTATCCAGATTCGATGTTTATTGTCTATAAATAAACCAGAGCGGTAAATCTCTTATTGGTCTTACCATACGACTTATTAGTTATAGCATTTAATCTACTCGGTGGGTTATTAACTCATTCGAGTTCTTTTAACCTACTCAGGCTTTCATTTAACTCACTCGAACTCTCATTTAACCTATTCAGGAGTTCTTTTAACTCATTCGATTTCTTTTAACCTACTCAGGCTTTCATTTGACTCACTCGAGCTCTCATTTAACCTATTCAGCGGTTCTTTTAACTCATTCAGGTGTCTATTTAACTTACTCAACCTAAATTTCAAACAAAAAGCACCTCACAAGGAGATGCTACGATGACTAACACGATATAAACTAAAAATTCATTGGAATTAACTCCCTTATATTCCAAATTTCTTTCTAAAGCCGCACTTCCTGCACAATTCTTCAACAGCCTCTCGTCTAGTAAATCCGTCAAAGAGATTATTTGCTCTCTCTCCTTCTACAATTTCAGAAAAAGGCATGCTATTGATATTTCCTAAATTAATGATACCTTCTCCATCAAGGCAACATGGAACAACTGTACCGTCAACAAGAATTGCTGCTTGGCTGCGAAGTGCATGACAAAATCCTTTACCTTCATCCTCAGGGGCTTGCAAGCTAGGCCATTGGAATTCATGATCCTGGTTTAGATAAACGCGATCCGTAATTTTAACGCCTTTACCTGGTTGTACTTGTTCTTCAATCTTAAAGTCTAAGTTGTATTCCTTCTCCAAAATATCTAACGTTTCACGGTTTCTTCTCATTTCTAAATCTGTCACATGGTCTTTTTGTAGATTCCATAATCGGTACGATATGATGACATTATGTTCCGCAGCATCGCGTACAAATTCAAGAATATCACCTAAGTATTTTTCACGATTCTCTGACCCCTCATGTCCGTCAAAGCTATGTAATGAGAAGTTTATTTGGCGTAGCGCAGGCTTCCCCAATAATTTCTCTCGATTCTTTTTGATCAGTGTTCCATTTGTTGTGATATTCACCTTAAATCCTTTTGCATGAGCGGCATCAAGTAATTGGTCGATCTTATTATGTAAAAGAGGTTCTCCTTTCACATGCAGGTAAATATATTTCGTATGTGGTCTAATCTGATCGAGTATATTATTAAACGCATCTAGTTTAATAATATTCGCCTTACGACTCGTTGGCGGACAGAAGCTACACGCAAGGTTGCAGACGCTTGTAATTTCGATATAGACTTTTTTAAATGTTTTCAAGGCTCGTTCACCATTCCAGTTCTTTATATATTCAATGACTATACTTATTGTAATCAAATCTTATAATACTGAACAGTCTTTCAAATTTCCAATAATTATGGCTGACTTAATACCGGTCATACAGCCTTTTTTTCATTCGTAGAACGTGATTTTTAGTAGATAGAAAAAGGCAACAATCCGCTATGAAATATTGCCTTTTCTATCAGTAGGCCAGCTCCGTTGAGACATGCGTATAGTTTTAGGGATAGCATCAGATAACTAAAGAACAATATGAAAGTTGGCACGCATCTGTAAAATCCATTTAGTAACAAAAAAAGGTGACTTCAAAAAGTCGTTGGATTACGACTTTTTGATTCACCTCTTCCTTTTTTACTTTACTTTCAATGATAATGTGTACGGATCAATTGAAGCACGACCTCGGCTATCACGAACTTTCACATAATATGTTCCTTTTGTCATTTTTAAGAGCAGAATTTCCTGATCACCTTTTCCATATATATCGGATTTTGCTACTCTTTTGCCATTACGATAGACTTCAATAGCTCCATCTGATTCTTTACTAGTATCAAGTGTCAACGTCACCTGCTCTGCTTTCTTTGGCTCATAAATAAACCAATCCTCATCGCCATTTTCGTACCCTGAATTGAAATAGGCTTGCGATGTATATAATTTGTTACTCTTCTTCTGTAGCTTGATTGGCTTAGATGGTTTATTATTTTTTACTTTGGAGTTTGCATCCTCATCTTTTTTATTCACTGATTCTACCTTTAGTTGATATGGCCACAGTGATAATCCTGAAGCTGATTCAACAAAACTAGTTACAGTAACAAAATACGATTTCCCTTTTTTCGCAGCAAAGGATCCTGTTGTCGTACCATCTTCATTTATTTTGATTAGGAGTGATTTGTATTCCATTTCCTTCTCATCTATTTTGTGATTTTTATTGATATCCTCTGTAATTTCCATGAATCCATAGTAAGGGCTTAACAGCTCTTTTGGATACTTCGCTTTAAGCGAAGAAGTAAGTGGTGTACGAGAGAATTTCGCACCATATATCGCGTTCTCTTTTGCAGTAAAATAGTACGTATCGATATCATTCGTTTTAGAAAAGATTGCCGTTACACCAGTACTAGGTAGTTTTGTTGCTTGTTCTGGTCGGTCATTTTCTTCATCGCTATCAGGGTTCTCAACAAGAAGCTTAGATGTCACCTTATATCCATCATACGGAATTTGGTCAAATTTTGGTTTAATGGCAAGGTAATACGTCTTATTTGCTTTTAAACTCGCAAAAAATTTATTTTTTGTCGATTCATCGAATATACTCTCTTCATTAGATGAACTAAAAGATAATGTTTGCTGAGTCTTTCCATCTCCATCGTCTTCCTTCACTACCTCATACAATTCTACTGTTGGAATACCTTCTGTTGGCGTAGGTAATTGGAATTGATAAATACCAGCGTTAGAAGAATCCAGTTTAAACCAATCTTCATCCGTCGCATTCTGAAGATAGCCCTGAATAGTTCCACCTAATTCGTATGGGAGAGCTACTGATTCTAATAAGGCAATTCGTCCTGAATCATCCTGTGTTTCTTCATCAAGAACTGGCGATTCTTGCATAGTATTATAGTTATCTTCATCCCCTGGAATCGTCTTTCCTACTAGGCTTACGCTATACGGAAGAGCTGACTCAGCAGGTTTACTTTCTTTTATGCCTCCCATTAAACTGAATAGTAATTGGAGTATATTACCATCTAATAGTGAGCTTTTATTAGTCACTTTTAGGTAATATTCTTTTTCAGGTTCGGTTTGGAACGAAAGAGTTTCTCCTTCTCCAAAACCGTGCATATTACTTGTATATAAAGCTGCCATGTCATTTGTAGGGAGTTCTGCTCCAGGGGATGTTGGGAATAGCTGCTCCTTTTCGTAAACAGACGCACTTATGTCCACACCTGGTATTCCTGTAACTTCAAACTTCATAAATTGCGCTTCTTTTGATGTAAAGTGGAAGTAGTCTTCATCACCATCTTCACCTGTCATATAAAGCTTTTCCTGATTAAACGGCCATTGTTCTATTTTAATTGGTTTTTCTAATATTGACTCATCTTCAGGAACTTTAGATAGCTTATCTACTTGTAATGTAAAGTTTGACTGCTTTTGACCTGAAATATCGAAATTACCATTCACGTCTTTTACACCAATTGCTACTGTTCCACTAAACGGTGCTTGGATTAGCTTTCCTTCTATTTTTCCTTCTGTCACATCATTGACATCCGTCAATTGCTTTTGACCATTACCGTAGAAATGAATACTCATTTTATAATCATACTGAGCTGCACCAACCAATGAAGTTTGGATATACTCGCCTTTTTCTACAGGAAGTTTAACCCACTTCTGTTCTGAAGGTTTTGTAAGAGAATGCTTCACTTGTGCAGGATTCGAAATTTGTTCCGCATTTTTTAAAATTTCTTTTTCCCCCCACGTTTCTTTCACTAGAGAAGGGATTTTTTTAACATCAAATTTCATCGCAGCGACTGGGTCGATAAGACCATTCCCGTACTTATGGTCAAATCCTTTTGCACCTAAGTCTTTCGCTGTTGTTTCTAGAATATACTCCACTTCAGCCGGTTTTAGATTTGGATACTTGGATAACAGCAAAGCTACTGTTCCAGCAACTACAGGGGAGGCCATGGACGTTCCACTTAAATTCGCAAAAGTTGAGCCTTTTTGTGCATCATAATAGGGAGCATACACATCTTCTCCCGGTGCTACCACGTCAGTAGAGATACCATATGATGAGAAATCACTTAACTTTTTTTCGTTATTTACAGAGCCTACACTAATTACACCTTCATACTTGGCTGGATATTCCGGAATATCGGACCCTCCATTTCCTGCTGCAGCAACGACAACAACACCCTTGCTAATCGCCTTTTCCACAGCCGCTTCTACAACACTAGATGGAATTTTCCCACCTAAGCTCATGTTAATAACATCTGCTCCCTGATCTACTGCTTTTAAAATCGCACTAGCAATCGTATAGTCCAATGCAAAAGACATTCCTAAAAAATCATTAAAGACATTATACGATAGAATCTTCACATTTGGATTTAAGCCATAGCCACCGATTCCGTTATCTTTTTTGGCAGCAATAATTCCAGCAACATGCGTTCCATGTGAATCAGCAGTCATTGGATTCATTGGGTCTGTAATGTCTGTACTTGAAAGAATGGATTCTTTTAATTCAGGGTGAGTGCGGTCAATTCCTGTATCGATGATCGCTACTTTTACCTGATTCTTTCCTGCTAGCTTTTGGGCATTTGCCGTTTTTAATAAGCTATGCATATATTGCTCACTTATTTTTGGATCTATTGTACCCGTAGGCGTATACTTTGGACTGAGACCTACCGAAATAACCTTGCTATTTTTTTGATAATTTTGGATTGTTTGCTGTAGCTTTTTCTTATTATTGACCTTTATAGCCACATATTTAAGTCCGCTGATTTGATTCACAACCGTTCCACCAGCTTTGCGATGATCACTTGCACTTAACGGACTCGAATATTTAATAATAATTGTGTCATCGCTATAATTTGCCCTCTTTTCAACCTTAGACATTTTGTAATCACTGGTAATTGAGTGTAATTTAGTAACGACAGATTTAGTATTTGCTTCTACTTTTAAACTACTAAGTAGTGAAAAAGATAATGCAAAACTTGCTCCAACTGCTACTACTTTTTTTGTAATGAGATTCACAATATTCCCCCTAAATAACATTTCATTCTTTGTATTTTATTACATTCCAATTTTACCATATTTTATATATAATATTAAATTATATTTTTTTTAATAGTAACTGTGTCTCCTTAATTTTCCGATAATTTAACTTTAAAGACCGGACTTCCACTAGAAGTTGAATAAAATTCTATCTACTTTTATCGACAGCGATATCCACAAAATTGTCACATATTTGATAACGGATTTTTTCCTCTGTGTCAGCTACAGATTCTTTTATAGTTTCTATTACCATTTTAAGTATTTCTGAATTAGTGAAAATACTTAAAATGGTAATTCATCAATTGGTTCAAAATCACTTTCACGTTCTTTCATAGTTCTCCTTACATCAACCGTTTTAATAATCCTACACATAAAAAAGGACCATTGAATATTTTCATATCTATAATCCATCCTTTCATTTCATTATATTGAGCTGTAGCTGTATTCACCTTTTTGCTAAGAACTAGTATTTGTTCTTTGGTTATGTAATGAGATCTGCTTCATAGTCACTCCTATGACCTCCAAAATGCTCTTTCTAAACACATGTAGCGGGAGAAATGTATCCGTGAATAATTTACACTTGTGGACAGGAGACACAATGGTATCCATATGAACCGCATATCGAATAATACATTTATCCAGATGCTCGCCCAACACTTTATGGTGCCCCCATTCACATGAATATCGATTCATTATTGTAGATGCTTGGCCCTAAAATGAATTCTTAAATCAACAACGTGAACGCTTTACTTATAAAGGAAAACGTTCACGTTATTATTTTTGTCAATTGTCGCTAATAAGACATCGCTAATGTCTACGTTATACGTTGAGGTAACTTTATTTTTTAGCCAATCCTCATTACACTTTGTTTTGTTTAACTCATGGTAATCAATTTTACCCTCTTTAATAAGGACAGAGGGTAAAGAAAAAGGTTCAGGTACAATCTTCATATCTGCTCGCGTTAGTGTTTGGTATTGAGGGTATAAAAAACTTGAAATAGTTCCGTCTGGTTCCCATAATGCGAGGGCGACTTTTTGAACATCCTCTATCTTTTCTTTTCTTAACTCAGATAAAAGTAAATCAACGGAAATCCTTGCTTTTGTTAAGTTTTTCGAAACAATTTGACCATTTTTAATAAGTGGGATTGGAGAGGAATCTATCAAATGTCTAAACGAAACCCATTTAAGGCTCAATAATACAACTACTGAATATAAAACAACTAAAACGGATATGGTTATCATGGAACCTTTCATCCCCCGTCCTTCATCAGACAAAGGATGGGCAATAATATTACCAATAGATATTGCCATAGCGAAATCGATTAATCTCAGCTGAGAAATAGAACGTTGCCCCATAATTTTCGCCGCTAAGAGTAAAAAGAGAAAAGCAACAATCGCTCTTAGAATCCATTGAATTGCTGTAAGAGATTCTTGTCCATGAAAAAAGTCCACAATACCACGTCCTTTCAATTCTATTGTTTTTTCCTTATTATTCCCAGTAAATCAATTATTATAAGATATATTGACTACAATATTTTGCCCCTTAGCTCACTAAAAAGCCCTCGGTGCGTTCTTTAGCTAAGCGGATTATTTTTGATGATAGCCAAATAAAAACTAAAAGGGGCAGCCTCCTTTTACTTTACGTAACGGAGATTGACCCTTTAGCTCAAATATTATTATTTTTTCTAACGCTACTTAACATTGTTATTACTATTTATTTCTTAGTCTTAGGAGCGTTCAGATCATCTTTAACAATGCTTCTTCTCCAATCATTCCATTCACAATTCCAAGTTGCTCTGCTTCAAGTGTAATGGACTCAAGCGGTGCTTTTAACAATTGTTCAATTGTCTTCACACCAACCGCTCGACCAGCAATTATTTTACGATCTGCTAACTTACTATTCAAAAGTCCAACGTCTAACGCACCACACATGATATAGCCTACATCATTAGAAATCGTTAACAATGTTGTTTTTGGTAAACGAACAGTTACAGCCTTGAAGAAATAACCTTGAATACTTAGTGTTTCCGTTGAAACCATCTAATTCGCCCCTTCCCTCTATATACATATGGAAATGGGCAAAAATTTATTCGAGATATTTCGTGTATC
Source organism: Viridibacillus soli (assembly GCF_016612995.1). Taxonomy (GTDB): domain Bacteria; phylum Bacillota; class Bacilli; order Bacillales_A; family Planococcaceae; genus Viridibacillus; species Viridibacillus soli. The sequence continues at coordinate 41,280 of NZ_JAEOAH010000018.1, read as the reverse complement.
CCAATACTTAATTTCAGTGTTATTATTCAAATTTATTATTTTTATTCAGTTACATATTAAACAAATAGAGCCCATGAATGTATCAATTCAAGAGCTCATCATTTTCATATTTAGTTTTATACAAATCGCCGAGAATTTTTTTTACCATCATACGAATAAAGAACTGACTTTTTTTCACTATACGTTTCTACATGAACAGGGCGCCCCCATAACTGATAAATATACGGGAGAACATTTTCTAAATAACGGGAATCGAGTTCTGTTCCCTCATATCCGTGTACTAAATATAATTCACCATTTCGTAAATAATCTCCATTTTTCACAACAATATGTGGAAATCCACCATTCACTCGCATCGATACAAGTTGATCTCGTACTCTTTCGTAATCTTGATCTGAAATTCGATATTCATTTCCTTTTTTCTCAAATAAATAAAGATCTTCTTGCTTCACTAAGTCTTTTGTTAAATAGTTTCGTATAAAGGAACTGTCCGATTCGACTTCTCGTACTTCAAACATTTTCTCTCGACCAGAATTTGGTTTCACCCCTAATTTTCTCATCTCTTCAGTTGGGGAATCGTATCTCTTCTCAATATCTTCAAAAATTTTCAGTCCAAGATAATAGGGATTGATCGACGTTTTTGACGGTTGAACAACACCTGAGTTTAACTTCGCATATTCAATCGTTTCAGTCGCTGTTAAATTTAGTTCTCTCATAATACGTTGATGCCAGTAGGAAGCCCAGCCTTCATTCATAATTTTCGTTTCTAATTGTGGCCAGAAATAGAGCATTTCCTCACGCATCATCGTTAATATATCTCGTTGCCACTCCTCTAGCTCACGACTGTATTGCTCGATGAATAGCAACAGATCTTTTTCTGGTTTTAGTGGAAACTGTTTCTTTCTTTGTCGTATTATCTTCTGTTCTTTTTCTTTTTGGCCTAAATTCCAAAGATCATCATAGGGTGTTTTTGGTGTGATGTCCTCGTCATCATCCGTATCATAATCGTGCATTAACAGCTTCGGTCGTTGTATGGATGGATCGATATGCTCTTGAATGGCTAACACAGCATCTAAAAACTGTTCTACTTCATCTTTCCCGTAGAGCATTTCATAGTTGGCAATTCGCTCGGCTGTTGCTGTCATACTCTCGACCATATCGCGTCTTGTATTGGAGAAGCGAACGTTATTTTTAAAAAAGTCACAGTGAGCCAAAACGTGCGCGATGATTAGCTTATTTTGTATCAATTTATTTGTATCGAGTAAAAATGCATAGCAAGGGTTAGAGTTAATCACAAGCTCGTAAATTTGACTTAAACCTAAATCGTATTGCAACTTCATTTTATGGAATTGTTTCCCAAAACTCCAATGAGAGAAACGAGTAGGCATGCCGTATGCTCCGAATGTATAAATAATATCTGCAGGGCATATCTCATAACGCATTGGATAAAAGTCTAGCCCAAACCCTGTCGCAATTTCCGTAATTTCATCAATCGCCAGGTGAAGCTCTTTTTCCATTTATCTACATCCCTCCGTGTATATTATTAGGGAATGAGTGCTTGGCACCATCCTTCTCCAACTTAAGACTCTACTTTTTGGAAAAAGCTTTTTAATGCTTCATAAACGTCACTTTTATATCTCAAAACATAGTGGCGAAACTTCGGGTTCTCAATTTTTTTATAATTATACATTAATGTGGAAAAACGATTATGTTCATTTACTTCTCCATATCCGAACATACTGGATATCTCCATTAATTCCTGAACCAATTTCAAGCATACCTCATTGTCCGTTGTCATGTTTTCTCCATCTGAAAAATGAACAGGATAAATATTATATCTGACTGGATTATATTTCTGCTTAATAAGTTCTAATGCTTTTAAATAGGCAGATGAACAAAGCGTTCCTCCGCTCTCTCCTTTTGTGAAAAATTCTTCCTCTGACACAACTTTTGCTGCCGTATGGTGAGCAATAAATTCAATTTCAACCGTTTCATACTTAGAGCGTAAAAATCTTGTCATCCAAAAGAAAAAGCTTCTTGCACAATACTTTTCAAATTTCCCCATTGAACCACTTGTATCCATCATAGCAAGAACTACTGCCTTCGATTCCGGTTTCGTCACCTCATCCCACGTTTTAAATCGTAAATCGTCATTATGGATGGGTGTAATCTCTGCTTTTCCTTTTATGGCATTGCGTTTAATAGCATTTAGGATTGTTCGCTTCTTATCGATATTGCCCATAAGACCTTTTCTTCGTATATCGTTAAACTCAATTTTTTCTGTTGCGATATCTGCCATTTCTTTCTGTTGTAAATTGGGTAACTCTAACTCTTTAAATAAGGCTTTCTCTATTTCTTCAAGACTAATTTCTGCCTCATAGTAATCTTCACCAGGCTTGTCACCAGCTTCTTTACCTTTACCTCTTCCTACACCTTGATCCCCAGGACTTGAGTCGCGGGCTACTACATCTCCTACCTTACTGTCACCTTGTCCTTGGCCAACATGCTTTGAATTATCATTGTTGTAACGAATTTTATATTCATCTAAAGATCGTATAGGGATTTTAATTGCCTTGCGACCATTGGACATAATAATGCTTTCTTCGCTCACTAAATCTGGTAAATTGTTCTTAATAGCATCTTTTACTTTTTCCATATGACGTTGTTGATCCTGGTACCCTTTACGATGGAGAGACCAATTTTCCTGAGAGATGACAAAACGTTTATTATGATTTTCGGTCATTTTTATCCTCACCCATCTATAAAATCAAATTCGCCTTAGCCTATTTACGACTGACGTTTCACCGTCGTCGCAAAAAACATTGTGTCTAGATTTTGAATCGTTAAGTACGACTCTTAGAAAGTTCTCCACCTGATGTGAAACTACGTAGGGGAGAAATCCATTTTTCTTATACTATGTTAATTATGCGAATTATTTGACTTTTCATTGGAAATAAAAAAGAGTGCCCTAAAGATTATTTGGACACCCTTATGAAAAAAACAAGAAAGTATATTGTAGATGTCTAGCTGGAAGTTAAAAGGGCACTTTAGCATTTTTCTTATCATTAACGATTCAGCAAGCTACCTACGTATTGTAATAATTCATTTGCTGAAGTTGAATTATATCCATGTTCATCTATAAGCCTTGCGACAACATCGTTAATCTTTTTAAGCTGAGACTCATCTGGCATTTTAGAAGATGTTGTAATTTTCACAACATCTTTTAAATCAGCGAACAATTTCTTTTGAATTGCTTCCCGTAACCTTTCATGAGAATGGTATTCAAATCTTTTTCCTTTTCTTGCATATGCCGAAATGCGGATTAAAATTTCCTCTCTAAATGGCTTTTTCGCATTTTCTGAAATGCCAATTTGCTCTTCTATGGATCTCATCAGCTTTTCATCTGGATTCATTTCTTCTCCAGTAAGCATATCTCGAATTTTATTTTTATTACAAAAAGCCTCAACATTATCGAGGTAATTATTCATTAATGTTTTTGCGGACTCTTCATACGAATACACAAATGCTTTTTGAACTTCATTCTTAGCCATTTCATCGTATTCTCTTCTAGCAACTGCAATATAATTCATGTATTTTTCCCGATCTTCTTGAGTAATCGAAGGATGTTGGTCAAGTCCATCTTTAAGAGAACGTAATACGTCTAATGCATTAATAGATGGTACTTCTTTTCGAATGATGGCAGAAGAAATTCTATTAATGATATAACGTGGGTCAATACCATTCATACCTTCGTTCGGATACTCTTTTTTCAATTCCTCTACGTCAACTACGTTATATCCTTCTACACTTTCTCCGTCGTACAGACGCATTTTTTTCACAAGGTCAACACCTTGTTTTTTCGGTAATTCAAGCCTTGTTAAGACGGAAAAGATTGCAGCGGCTTTTAATGCATGAGGGGCAATATGAACATGCGATATGTCGCTTTCTTTAATCATTTTTTCGTAGATTCGTTCTTCCTGACTTACTTTTAAATTATAAGGAATAGGCATCACGATAATTCTTGAGTGAAGTGCCTCGTTCTTTTTATTTGAAATAAAAGATCGATATTCAGTTTCGTTCGTATGGGCAACAATTAACTCGTCAGCACTAATTAATGCAAATCTACCTGCTTTAAAATTTCCTTCTTGCGTTAAGGATAATAAATTCCATAGAAATTTTTCATCTAATTTAAGCATTTCTTGAAATTCCATCATGCCTCGATTTGCCTTGTTTAGTTCCCCATCAAAACGATAAGCACGAGGATCTGATTCAGAACCAAATTCCGCAATCGTTGAAAAATCAATGCTACCAGTTAAATCTGCAATGTCTTGTGATTTCGGATCAGAAGGTGTAAATGTCCCAATTCCAACACGTTTATCTTCGGAAAAGGTAATACGCTCGATTAAAACATTTTCAATATGTCCGTCATATTCCTTTTCAAGCCTCATCGTGTTTAAAGGCGATAAATTACCCTCTATCCTCAAACCATACTCTTCATTAAAATCATTACGCAAATGATGTGGAATAAGATGGAGTGGATCTTCATGCATCGGACATCCTTTTATGGCGTAAACTGCTCCTTCGTCTGTCCGTGAATATTGCTCAATCCCCCGTTTCAGCAATGTCACAATCGTCGATTTCCCCCCACTTACGGGTCCCATCAATAGTAAAATCCGTTTTCGGACATCTAATCTTCTTGCTGCAGGATGAAAGTATTCCTCCACCAGTCTCTCAATTGCTGTCTCAAGTCCGAAAATTTCTTGTCCAAAAAACTGATACAATTTTTGTCCGTCTCTTTCCTCTAATCCAGAACTTTTAATCATATTGTACACACGTGAATGGGCTGTTTGAGCAACTTCCGGTCTTTCCTTTAATATGCTTAAGTAATCCGCAAACGTGCCTTCCCACTTCAGTTTGTTTTCTTCTTCACGATAACTCTTAAACTTACTTAAAATGTCTATCGTCTTCCCTCCATCCATGGATTGTTTTATAACATAGTATGAAGTTAGAGCAATAATGATACCCCATACTAATTCATTGTCAGCGTTTCTTCCTTAAGGAAATCTGACAAGTAGCTAATGGTAACTTAAACTAAAATTCATTAAAACACGGTAGGCTTGAACTCCACTGATGAAAGCATGTTTAATCTTACTAAATGACCAATTTAAAGCTGTATGACACAGTTGTATTCGTATGAATAATAATGATGATGAAGAATTAGCAAGTATTATTCCAATAGGAACTGAGTTTTTTATACATCCCTTATCGCAAAAGAGACTACCCGCAATTGTCATTGAAAACTGACTTTTGCGGGTAGTCCCTTTCTTTTATCCTAGTCTGCCAATGTAAGCTACGCAACAACCTCTTCGGATGCTACTTTCTTTTCATGAAAATAACCCAATAGTGAAGGTCATTGATATGACTAGTCTCAGAATTATGAAATTAACCCATCATTTTACTTTAAATATTTCCACTAATTTTTCTAACTCGTCAGAAAGTTGATATAGTTGGTTAGAAGCATTAAAAATATTATTTACGTTACCTTCTTGCTCTTGAATTTTTCTATTAATAGAACCAGTAATAGTAGTATTTGTTGTTGAAATATTTTCTAACTGCTGAGATGTAGCTGTAATTTCTTCAGTATTTGCAGAAATTTCTTGAGCAGATGCTGATACTTCAGTTATATTATTTGCCACTTGATTTGTGAATGTTTGAATTTTACCAAAGATTGTTTCGGTATCTTGAGCAATACTAACACCTTGGGTAATTTCCTTATTTCCTAGGCTAATCAGATTAACAGCATTATCCGTATCGGTTTGTATTTCTTTAATAATGTTGGCAATCATATCTGTAGAGTCTCTTGATTCTTCGGCTAATTTCTTAACCTCTGCCGCTACAACAGAAAATCCTTTTCCAGCTTCACCTGCTCTTGCTGCTTCAATTGCAGCATTTAAGGCAAGCAAATTTGTTTGATCTGCAATCGAGCTGATAATCGTAAGGAAATCTTGAATGGATTGAGAACGTTCCTTTAGTTGTGTGATTGCGTTTGTTGTGTTATTAAATGATAGATTAATTGTACCCATTTGTTCAATTAGACTATTAATGGAATTGAATCCTTCTCGAGATATTTCGTCCATTTCTATTGAAGAATTACTAACATCTAATGAATTACCTGCAATTACTTGAATCGCAGAGGCTACTTCTTCTATAGCTAGTACAGTATGAGAAATAGATTCCTTCTGAGTATTCATTCCACCATTCATATCCTGGATATCACGAGTAATTTGTACAGAATCCTTTTCAGTCTGTTCTGCACCTTGACGTAGAATGGAGGATGCTTGATTTATTTCAGCTGAAGTTTCCTTAACTTTATAAATCAGTTGTTTCATGTTATTAATTACTTTATTAAAAAGTGCAACGATTTGTCCGAATTCGTCATCCTTCTCTACATTTAGGTTTACATTAAGATTACCGTTACCAACTTCATGTAATCCTCTAATGAGTTCTTTCATTGGCTTGAAGGATTTTCTAGTATAAAAAACTTGAAAAATAATGATTAAAATTAAAGCAGGAAGAAGAACAAATAAGGTCATTTTCAATAATTTAACTTGGCTCTCATGAAACAAATCGGCATTTACATCAATCCCAAAGTAAGCAAAGATTTTACCGTTTTCATCTTTTAGTGGATATAATTCTGTAATCCAAGAGCCTATATCATCGCTATAAATATCAGACGCAACTGTTGTTTTCGTTTCTTTCATTTTCTTAATAGCTTTAATAATACGATCTGGCTGTGGATATGGATCACCTATTTCAATTCCCTCTTCTTTTAATGCCTCGACTATCGGTGTTGGGGAGCTAATTAGCGGTGTCTTATTTCCATCAACAATCTCTGAACTAAAAATATAAGCTTGAGCAACTTTGTTGTTGGCCTTAGTGATATTATCAAAAAAAGTAATTAACTCTTGTTGATTTGGGGAATCATAATCCTCCTTCATAGCTTTCTTCACTGTAGCAATATCCAATTCTGCGGCCCGTGAATTAATAATGTTACTAGCTTCTTTGTTAATATCATCTTTTAAGATATCTGAGATTACTAGATAGCTAGACAAGCTGATGGCAACAGCAATAAATAGTGAGATTACTACAGAAATAAAAATATTTCTAAAAATAAATGATTTTCTTCTTTGCATGCACTTATTCTCCTTAATTTAAATTACCTATGGAAAATTAGACCTTATAATCTATAATTATGTCGAATTTTTCCTTTTTATAATGTAATATAGATACTGTACAAAGTCAAAAATACATAAGGGTGACAATATGAGCAAACAGTTTGTAACGAAAAAATCAGACGTAATTACGACTATTATCGACAAATTTTATGAGATTGTAAGTAATGCACCAGAACATTTAGCTATATCTATGAATAATCAATCATTTACATTTAATGATATAAACAAAATGTCGAATGAAGTTGCACGCAAACTTTTAGAACAGGGAATTAAAAAAGGAGACTTTGTAGGTGTCTTTCTAAACCGAAGTATTGAAGCAATAATTAGTCTATTAGGTATTATGAAATCCGGCGGTGTCTATGTCCCTATTGATCCTACATATCCAGATGAAAGAATTGGCTATATGATTAATGACACATCTTGTAAGCTTGTGATAACAAATTCACTCCATCAAGGGAAATTGGAGGAAATCGGAGTTTACCAGAATATCTATATTGTAGATAAGATTGGGTTTTATGATCATAACATTCAATGTAAGGAACTTACTTCATCAGATTTAGCTTATGTCATTTATACTTCGGGGTCTACCGGGAATCCTAAGGGAACTTTAATTACGCATAAAGGTGTTCTTAATTTAGCGGAGTGGTTGGGCAATCATTATCAGTTTGATAATGAAACGGTAATTTCTGAATTTGCTTCCTTTAGCTTTGATGCATCGATAATTGATATTTTCCAAGCACTGTTAAACGGAGTTAGATTACATATTCTATCCGAAGAAGCTCGGAAAGACCCTAATCAATTAATTGAGGAAATCTGTTTTCAAAAAATCACTAATATGATTTTACCAACTGCATATTTTCGTAATATGACAATTTTACTGAACGAACAGGATCTATCAAAGCTAGCTTCTTTAAGGGTAATCGCATTAGCTGGTGAAGCCTTAACTGGAGAAATGGTTCGGCTGTGGCAAAAAAAATTCGGTTATTCTATAAAATTGAGCAATTTTTATGGACCAACTGAAACGACTGTAATGGCGTCGTTCTATGATATTAATGGTAAATGGCCGGAGGGAATGGCAAATGTACCGATAGGAAAACCTATTCGAGGTTTCAACTTTTATATCGTCAATGAAAAGGGTATGTTTTGTGAGATTACTGAACCTGGTGAACTTTTAATTGAGGGGCCTGGGTTATCAGCTGGTTATCTAAATAAAACCGAAAAAACAGCTGAAGCCTTTATTGATCATCCTACAAAGAAAGATACAAGGCTATATAAAACAGGCGATATTGTTAGGTTATTAGAAAATGGCAATGTAGAATTCATAGGCAGAAATGATCACCAAGTAAAAATTAGGGGGCATAGAGTTGAAATTGGTGAAATAGAAGATAAAATGCTAAAAATAGCGCTTTTGAAAGAGGTTGCCGTTATTCCAAGAGAAGTGAAGAACTTTGAAAAGGAATTATTTGCGTTTTATACTGGGAAATCAAATAAAACTATTGAAAAAAGTGAAATCTATCAAGAAATAAAAGGTACACTACCAGATTATATGATTCCTAGTTACTTTATTCAGTTGGATGAAATGCCTATTGCACCAACTGGGAAAATTGATAGGAAATCCCTAGAAACAATTGATTATCAAGAACTCCTTTCTGCTGATATCATCGAGCCCAGAAATGATATAGAGAGAATATTAGCACAAGCTGTATGCAATGAATTACAAGTAGAAAAGCTGCATATCAAGGAAGATTTATTTACAAACGGATTAAATTCTTTAAAGGTTTTAAATGTTTTAGTTAAGTTAAAGCCACATTTCCCTGAAATAAGCACTCAAGATTTCTATCAATACCGGTCGATAGAAAAGCTAGCTGAACATATAACTAGTTTTGAAGCCACAGAACAGGATGAAAGATATATTGTAGAGGGCGATTTAATTGAGCACCCCCTTTATACAAAGCCGCTTGTTGACTATACTCAAGAAATGAAAACAGAGTTAAATACTACTCTTTTAACGGGTGCAACTGGGTTCCTAGGTAGTCATATTTTATATGATCTATTGGAAAATACGGAATCTCATATTTATTGTTTAACAAGAGCAAAAAGCTTAGAAGAAGCAAAAATACGTTTAGAAGAAACTCTTAAATATTATTTTACTAAATTTCCAGAAACTTGGGTATCACGCATTTCTCCAATTCTAGGGGATCTTTCCCAACAGTCTTTAGGTCTTACATTAGAAACAAGAAAGCAACTTGAAACAAATTTGGATGCGATCATTCATTGTGCGGCTGATGTAAGGCATTTTGGCGAAGAAAGTCACTTTAATAATGTAAATATTAATGGAACTCAAGCTTTACTGAATCTGGTTAAAGAAAATAAAAGCGCTCGATTCGTTTTTATTTCAACAATTGGCATACCTGATGAGCTTGCACATACAAATTTGTGGGAAGAATTTATCAACACTAAGCCAACAAGTTTCCCTCATACCCTTACAAATGTTTATACTAGCAGCAAATTTGAAGCCGAAAAACTTGTCTATCAGGCTATGGAAGAAGGAACTTTAGCTACAGTTTGTCGGATGGGTAACATAACGGGGCATTCGGTTACAGGAAAATTCCAAAAAAACATTGAAACCAATGCATTTTATCGCATGCTAAAAGCGGTCATGACACTTGGGAAAATCCCCGAGTATACCGCTTTAATTGATGTAACACCTGTAGATCTTGCTAGCAGATCGGTTGTTGAACTAGTTACGATGGATAAAGCTATCGGAAGAACGTTCCACATCGTTGATCCCGAACCTATTCCTTTTTTACAATTTATCACTTACCTTAAAGAACAAGGTTATGAAATAGATTTAGTTAATACAAAGTCTTTCTCTGAACTCTTGCTACCAGAAAAAGGTTTGGATACTGAAACCCTCCAGTTAGCAGTAAGTATTCTTGAGGGTGAAGGTGTAAAGGATTCCTTATTCCGTTGGGACTGCAGTCAAACTGAAATGTATACAAGTCAGAAGTCTCTCGATATAGAAAATTATATTTCTTTGCTTGTACAGCATGGTAAAGAAGTAGGATATTTCCCTGCTTTAAAAAAACGAGACTTAGTTTGATTAAATAATGGCAGTGTTAAAGGTTGATCAACCAAATAAAGTTGTCCTAGCTGTTATGAATTTCACTTCTATTTCTGAACGAACCTTTACTATGCTATTAGATACATGTACTGTGTATGAACAACAATCCATTCTTAAATATAAGCAGCGAATAGATCAATTACGATCTTTACTTGCCATTACACAAATTAAAAACTGCTTTAAAAATTATTTCAATCGGGAAAAAGAAATAACTATAAAAAAAGATGCTTATGGAAAGCCAAAAGCTGTTGGTTGGGATCATATACTTTATTTGATTCTAATGACTTAAGTAGTGTAGGCGACCGCTACTATACGCATAATAAAACAAGCCAGGTCGATACTAGACCTGGCATTGTTTTATTAATGTAGATTAAGTTTTTCTTCAACTTTCCGACAGACCTCATTTGCAGATAGGCCAGCCGCTTCAATGATTGAACCTTGAATGGACGTATCGTGAATACCGAGTGCATTATTGTCCAACCCTGTAATGACACAACAATCTACACCCGTTGCATCCGCTTCATGTTTCAGTTCAACGACTTCATAACCCTTTGCAAGTAAAGCCTCCGATACATTCGTTAACGATTGCTCTACACCGATTATCGACATAGTAAGGTCCACCTCCTTGTTGATAAGATGTCCGTTTCTACTTATATTTATGTATGCAATTTCAACTAGAACAAAGATAAAACCCATAATAAGATATCTAGTATAAGCAGTGTAGGTGACTATGGTCCATAAAAATAAAGAAACACACATCTTAAAAGATGTGCGTTTCTTCTGCTATCTATAATTACCCTCTTCGTCCGCCTCTTCCACCACGCTTAGACTCGGTACTGCGTTTTAGAGTGGATAAGTTATCTTCACTTGATTTTAAAAATTTAGCCATCTTATCTTCGAAGGTTTCCTTCGGTTGGAAATTGCCTCGTGGACGACTATCCTTCTGGCGATATGGGCGCTTCGTATAAGAAGACGTATTTTCAACAGGCTTATCAATCGCTTTTTTAATAGATAAGGCAATTTTTCCTTCTTTTTCGCTTAGGACCTTCACTTCTACTTGATCCCCAACTTTAAGATGTTCATTAATATCTTTTACGTAAGCTTCTGCAACTTCACTAATGTGTACAAGCCCTGTCACCTTATCCGGTAACTCAACAAACGCACCAAAATTTGTGATTCCTGTAACCTTACCTTGTACCTTGCTACCAATTTCTACTGACAATCTATTTCCTCCTAATAAAGACTATGCTCTATTATACCAAATTTAATTTTTGGCGTCAGTCATCCGTTCGATTATTGGCGCTGTTAAATTAAAATATGTTTTTTAAGAAATGACGGCTTTAATTCAGTAAGTAAGATGGTCATCATGATTAACACAGCTCCCCCAGTGTACGTTTCTGTCTTTATAGCTACTGATTCACTTCCGCATAAACCTCATTCATAAATAGTAAACAGGTAGAATTTTAAATTGAAACCTGTTTTAGTCTGTAACTCAATTGGCCTTTCTACACTTTTTGCTACTATACTTTCCCACACTTGTTTTGCCTTCATTCTTACTCCTCCTTTCTTTTTACTGTATGAACTTTTTGTAATCGCTATATTTTTAATTCAACAATACTATTCAAAATTCCTTTGATAAAAAGCTTTCTTGAATTTTTTTTTGTTGTTTTTGGAATCATTCAATTTAACCTATTCAGACGCTTATTTAATCTGCTCACGCTTTCATTTAATCAATTCCCCCTAATGTTGGTGCCAATCAGACGTTCGTTCGCATGAAAATACCAGGCTTCCGATAAAATGAGTTTATCTGAGAGCCCGGTATTTAGATTTATTTATTGATTGGAAAGCTTTTAACTTTTTCTACTGCTTGTAATAGTTTGACCGTAACGATTTCTGATTCGTCTATATGATTTATTAATACTTTATTCGTTTCATCAAATAGGGATGTTGTCGTTTTGAAATTATTAATTACTTCTTCATTAGAGGTTTTTTGATTTTTTATATTGTTTAGTAATTCATTAACTTCACCTTGAACATTTGTAATGATTTTTAGTAATAAATTAATTTGTTCGGATGTTTCGGAACTCGTTTTTATGCCTTCATTGACTAGATGCATATTCGTTTGGTTATCTTCGACTGCTTCCAAAATTTGTTCTTGTATTTTATTAGTAAGATTTGCTATATCTGCAGTACTAGCCTTCGTACTCTCAGCTAGCTTTCGCACTTCATCTGCTACAACAGAGAATCCTTTGCCATGTTCTCCTGCTCTTGCTGCCTCAATCGAAGCATTTAAAGCTAATAAATTCGTTTGATTGGAAATATCACTAATTACGTTGACAATTTCCGCGATTTGTTTAGAGCGCTCACTGAGTTGATCCATGCTAGAAGAAGTTTTTCTAGACTGCTCGCCTAAGTTATCGATTAATTTTTCTACTCCATCAACTGCCTCTTTACTCTTTTCGGATAAAGTAACCATTTTGTCAGATGAAGTAATTAAAGAAGTACCTTTAACTAATGCGTTATCCGCTATATCGTTTGATTTAATCGTGCTTTCTTCTACATTATTAAACTCCTCTAATATTTCTCCAACCATTTTACCTAAAATCATATGTTGGTCATTTACTAAATCATGTTGTTCAATTGTAGATACTAATTCTTTATGTAATTCATTTAAGAAAATTTGAAATGCGTTATCCTTTGCATCTAGCTTAGAATTTAATTCGTCAATTTTTTGATTAAATTTTTCTATATCTTCTTTTCTAGATTTAAATGCACTTAACATCGTTTATTCACTCCACCATTCTAATTCATATATTTAGAGAAAGTAATAAAAGATCCATTTTAGATACTTCTTTATACCATTTTATCATACGAAGTGAAAAGTACAATTTAACTACTTCTCTTTTGAAGATATCAAACAAAAAGGACTAGACTCTGTAAAGCTACGCTTTGATTGCCCTTTGGTTTTATAAAAAGGTTTGTGCTAGATAAAGGAAATCAGCCATACATTCAGAATATAGATAAATATGAAAGTCCACTTTCTACTACTAAACTTTCCTACACTTGTTCTGCCTGCATCATTACTTCTCCATTCGTTTTACAGAATAAACTTTTTAAATTGCTATATTTTCATTTCAAAAATACTTTATTGTTTTTTGAAGAGGATTCAAAGAGGCGTTTTTGTTGCTATAGCAGCCTAAAACAGTATGTAGGATAAACTTTTCACCTCTTCACCAAATGTATTAAAAACAAATCCTTGACCATTCTAATAACACAAGGAGGTGAAAGTTATGGCTTCAAATAACCAAAGTTCAAATAAACTTGAAGTACCAGGTGTTCAACAAGCGGTTAATCAAATGAAATATGAAATTGCACAAGAGTTTGGTGTACAACTTGGAGGAGAAGCTTCTTCTCGCGCAAACGGTTCAGTTGGTGGAGAAATCACTAAAAGACTGGTTCAAATGGCTGAAAACCAAGCTAAAGGCAATTCTGGCCAATAAAAATACAAAGTAAGAAGGTAGAGTTTTGTGCTCTACCTTTTTTGTTTGAAATCAATAATTAAATACATTCAGCCTAAAAAAAGAACGAATTCCTCCGATTGGAATTCGTTCTTGAATAATTTTAGTAACTTCTACCGTTATACTGCTTCACAATGTGTGGAGTGTATGTGGCTACACAAGGGTGCTGGTGGGTTTATTACATTCTTAAGACCTTTTTTTTCAGAAAACAGACTTTATCAAAACAAAAGTTCCCGGCCGCAAAGGAACTTGAAACTGAATAAAATAAGTACACATGAGTTGATGTGATTCATTTTTTCTCTAACTTTTTAAGAGTTACATCATTTCACTGTCCCCGTTCCATCAACATTCTTTTCCAAAGTTATCAAGCAATGCACGCACTTCATCTGTTGATTTCGTGTTCATCAATTGATTTCTTAATTCACCAGCTCCACGGAATCCTTTGACATAAATTTTGAAAAAGCGATGAAGCCCTGTGATTGAACGTGGTTGTGCTTCCGCATATTGATCTTGAAGATCAAGCTGCAGTCTTAAAAGATCAAGGTACTCTTTACTGCTATGCTCTTTTGGCTCTTTTTCAAAAGCAAAAGGATTTTTAAAAATACCTCGCCCGATCATAACGCCATCAATACCATATTGTTCAGCAAGCTGCAGCCCAGTTTGACGGTCAGGAATGTCTCCATTGATTGTTAGTAGCGTATTTGGTGCGATACGGTCACGTAATTTTTTGATTTCCGGAATTAGCTCCCAATGCGCATCTACTTGGCTCATTTCCTTTCTTGTACGTAAATGAATAGAAAGGTTCGCAATATCCTGTTTTAAAATATGCGTTAGCCACTCCTCCCACTCATTTACATCGTTATAGCCAAGTCGTGTTTTCACGCTGACAGGCAGTCCGCCCGCTTTTGCTGCTTGAATAAGTTCTGCCGCAACGTCTGGACGCAGAATAAGGCCACTACCTTTCCCTCTCGATGCCACATTCGGTACAGGGCAGCCCATATTAATATCGACGCCTTTAAATCCCAGCTCTGCCATACCAATACTCATTTGACGGAAATATTCGGGATTATCCCCCCAAATATGTGCCACCATTGGCTGTTCATCTTCTGTAAAAATCAAACGGCCAAGCACACTTTTCATGCCCTCTGGATGACAATAGCTATCCGAGTTTGTAAACTCTGTGAAAAATACATCCGGTCGACCGGCTTCACTTACTACGTGACGAAAAACAACATCTGTCACATCTTCCATTGGTGCAAGTACAAAAAATGGTCGTGGTAAATCACGCCAAAAATTATCTGTCATATTCAAATTCAAATCCTCTCATTATGGATACACTGTCAAACTCTCATCCCAAAATTAAACAGCAAAAATGCTCCTACTTCTTTAGCACTTAAGCCATGTTTAATCTATTTATTATTAGTTTATTATAAATACCCAAACCAACCCGCCCCTAACAGTGTGCGGAATGTATGTGGCAACTGAAGGGATGTCGGTGGGTTCAAGTAATTAAGTCATTATTATAGTATAACCTAGCTTTTTTAATTTATCTTCGCACAGTTTTCTCTTCACTAGATTTTCATTTTGGAAGAAGCTATAGTTGGCACTTTCACTCTTTTCAAATGGCCCAATTATTGAATTATTAGCTTGATTTATTCTGGAATTTTAGAAATAAAAGCAGACGGCTGATTAGAGGTGCATTATCGCACTTCTAAACCGTCTGCTTTTTTATACTTCAACGAATATTAAATTAGATATACCTAAGACACATCCTAACAAAAGCTTTGTTGGAAAGTACAGTTAAAGTTAGGGTTATTCTTTTAACTCCAACCACGCCACAGCTTCACAATGTGTCGTATGTGGGAACATACCCACAAATGAAAGAAATTTAACTAAACATAATTAATCATAAATTTTTTAAAAATCACCCTTAATATTCGTGATTTTATTGTTAAAGTATAATCAATAAAATACAAAAAGCCCTTTCCAAAGAAAGAGACTTTTTATAATAAATTGAATATGCTATTCCCTTACGCTCTATATCTTACTGCCAAGCCTTTTAAAAATTTTCGTGCAAAATTATCTCTTCAATCTTTATAATTTCTATGCCCTAGTTTTCTTAAATTAGCGCCCAATTCGCCTTTTGATACAGCTATCCCCTATCATCATAGGAATTAGTGTCGTTGAAAGGCACTGTTATATTTACATATTCAATTATTGCTTATTTTATATGATAGAGTTTCCAATCCTCACTAGGCGTAAACCGTAGCATATTAATACCTTTCTTTGTGCCGAGATAAAAATGTACATCGCCTTTATAAGTTTCATAGGCTACATAATATTTACCAGCTTTATAAGCTCTTTTCGCTACTGGTTTTCCAAAATATCTCTTCAATTGTTTAGCTGTTTCTTTTTCTGATTGATTTATAGATAATCCTTTAGTGATCACAACAACCTTTTGTTTTGAATAAATTTTTTCATATACTTTCCCATATCCAAAAAGGAAACCATAGCTCTCTTTTGTTGTCGTATGCCAAAGGAAAGATTCAGATAGGCCATATGTGCCTTCATTTTTCTTTTTTATAGCTCTATAAGTCATTCCTACATTACCTGGAGCAGCTCTCAATTCCCCCTGTTTCGCTAAAGTAGCAAATTCCTTATCAATATAAGAAGTTTTAGTCATCTTTCCATCTTGCGTTAGCTTATAAAATTTATGATTACCTTTTTTTCCATAACAAGTTAATTGGACATGATTGCTCGATATAAACTCAATTCCTGCATATTTATCGTCTTTAAATACCTTTTTAAAAATAACCTTACCTTTTTTGTTAATACCGACTATTTCACCAAAATACGAAGATTTTGTTCTGGCAGAAAAGTTGATAAAAACATCGCCATTTTTTGCGTAAGTATATTGCATAATCACACCCTCTGAATCAATAATATTTGAAGCAGACCAGATTATCTTACTTCCTTTTTTGACAGCGGGTACCCTAAAATCACCCCAATACGGATCATACTTCTCAGCCGACATTGTTAATCCATTGGAAAGCTTTTTAGGAAATCCCTTTTTAAATTCCTTTTGATTAGAAATCAGCCATTCTTTCGATACAAATGCTTTATACGTTGCTGCATCAGATTTAGCTGGCACCGCAAATAAAACAGTAAGCACGACAATAATACTCATAAGTGATGCTATTATCCTTTTCACAATAATTCCTCTCTTTCTTTCACTTCTAAAGATGCAGGTCTATTATACTATATAAAATTTTAAAAGTACTCTTTCTCTTCCCTTAAGTATTTTGTGCCAGTCACCGATTCGATTAAAACAAAAAGCCCTTTCCAAAGAAAGAGGCTTTTTTTAAAAATTAAGTATACTATTCCCTTAAGCTCTATACCTTACAGCCAAGCCTTTTAAGAATTTACGTGCGAAATTATCTCCACAATCTTTATAATTTCTATGCCCTGGTTTTCTAAATATAGCGCCTAATTCGCCTTTTGAAACAGCAATACCACCATCATCAAGGATATCCAACATATCTTCCGTTGTTAATTGTAGTGCTACTTTCAATTTCTTAAGAAGCATATTATTCACATGGTCCTTAGTCGGTTCAGGAGCTTTTGGTTGTCCTGGTTTTGGATCTTGTTTTCCTCTTTTAAAAGTAATGAAGCCATTTAAAAAAGACTCTAACATTTTATAATCACATTTTATCTGATCGTTGTTTTCTTCTACATCAACTTCGTCATCTAACTCATCTTTTGATTTTGTAAGTATCTTTGGTATTTCTTCTCTCGTTACCTCCATACCACCAAGTTTAAATATCTCTACCATATCTCTATTTTTTATATCTAGAGCGTATCTTGTTCTAATTAAAATATCATTGTTATCCATTTATAAACCTCCTAATATTTTTGCCTATATGCATTGTCATTTCATTATTTTATGGACCTTTTAATAACCCATACTTAGCATTACAAACTAAAAAATGTATTGCTATAAAGGAAAATCCGAGAATCTTTGAAAGATTCTCGGGCCCTTTATTCTCCTAATTCCAACCACGCTACTGCTTCACAATGAGCTGTATGCGGGAACATATCAACAGGCTGTACTTCCTGTGTTTTATAGCCACCATCTTCTAAAATTCTTAAATCCCTTGCCAAAGTAGCTGGGTTACAAGATACATACACAACACGTTTTGGACGTTGCTCTAAAATTGTATTTAACAATGCTTCGTCGCAGCCTTTGCGTGGTGGATCGACGACTAAAACATCTGCTGTTTTACCTTCTTTATACCAGCGTGGGATGACTTCTTCTGCTGGACCTGCTTCGAAATACGTATTTGTGAAGCCGTTCAATTCAGCATTACGTTTCGCATCTTCAATTGCTTGTGGTACGATTTCCACACCCATAACGGATTTCGCTTTTTGTGCTAGGAATAATGAAATTGAGCCAATACCACAGTAAGCATCGATAACTGTTTCATTCCCTTTTAGGTCTGCGTAATCCAGTGCTTGTTTGTACAGCACTTCTGTTTGCTCTGGGTTCACTTGATAGAATGAGCGCGCTGAAATTTCAAAGCGTACGTCGCCGATTGTATCTTCAATTGTGTCATTGCCCCAAAGTTTTAGTGTTTCATTGCCAAAGATGACGTTAGTTTTTTCGCCATTAATGTTTTGCATAATAGATGTAGCGTTTGGTACGAGCTGTTTGATGAGTTCCACTGCTGCTTCTGCTTGTGGGAATTTACGTTTTTTCGTAACAAGAACTACCATTACTTCGTTTGTTGCGCGGCCTTTGCGTACAACGACGTGACGTAGCATACCTTGTCCTGTTTGCTCGTTATATGGTTTGATACCTAACTTCCAGAGACGTGGTTTTAAGCCTTCTAAAATGGCGTCTGCTTCTGCTGTTTGGATTAGGCAACGATCTGTATCAACGATATCATGTGATTTTGTTTTGTAGAAGCCTGCAATAGGTGCTTCACCGTTTAAGCCAAATGGGATTTGGGCTTTATTGCGGTAATGCCAAGGGTTGTCCATTCCTTTGACAGGTAATACCGGGGCATCAATCTTGCCGATACGTGTCATGACATTACGAACCATTTTTTCTTTCCATTTTAATTGGCCTTCGTAAGATAGATGTTGAAGTTGGCAACCGCCGCATTGTGCAAATACGGGGCATGGTGCTGCAACGCGGTCAGGTGAGGGTTCTGTAATGTTCATTATTTTTGCGAAGCCATAGTTTTTTAATGTTTTTAATACATGCACTTCAGCTGTTTCATCAGGCAAGCCACCTTGGATGAAAAGTGGGTAGCCATCGATTTTCGCAACCCCTGCTCCGTCATGCGTTAGGTCTTCTATATAAACCGTCAAGCGGTCATTCTTCTTTACTGGTGCTGTTGCTGTCATTTTCGTACTTCCTCCATTTCAGTTCTTCTATTGTACCATGACCACTAAGAAGAAAAAAATCCAGGTGCCCGAATCGACACTTGGATTGAAAAAGGTATTTATTCATTTTTCGTAACAGGCCCATCTTTTAATGCTACAAAGAAGGCTACTGCAATGGATACTGCCAAAACGATAAATGGTGCATAGAAAATTAGAAAATTAACCATTCTGAAAATCCTCCTTTATGCATGATGGTCGCCTTTACCGCGAACATAGTCTTTGTTGAATAAGAATAATTTCAAGAGCAAATATATTGATGGGATTAATAAGCAAAGTCCTAGAACAAAGGCAACTACTAGAGCGATTGCCATCGTTGGATTTGTAAAGCCATCATATATAGTCAAATGTGGGTAAAGTAAATATGGATAGTGTGAAATACCATAGGCAAAGAAGGCTAATGTAAATTGTCCAATTAGTAATCCTAACGCCCAGTTATAATGCTGTTGCTTCCAAACAAACCAAACTGTAATGACAAACATGATTGCTGACAGACCGAACAGCCAGGCTATATCGACCATACGATCAAAATGCTCCACATTATGTTTACTTAACTCAAACATAATACCAATAACAGCGATTGCTAATGGACCTGCCCAAATAAGCGCGTATTTTCTTAGAAGCTTTGTAGCTGTTCGATCTCCGGCTTTATCTGCATACCAAGTTAAAAATACCGCTGATATATATAGAACAGCCGCTATTGCCAAAACGACGATACTCCAAGTTAATGGACTTGTGAACAATGCCCGATAATCCAGCACTGGATTATCATTTACCATCGAGACAAAACCACCTTCAGAAATCGTTAATACCACTGATAATGACGCTGGAATTAACAACCCTGCCATCCCGTACATAAACGAATAACCTTTATGTCCACGTGAACCATACGATTCAAACGCGTAATAACTACCACGAATGGCAAGTAGGATAATCGCAATACTTGCTGGCACAAGTAATGTCGTTCCGTAATAAAAAGCTGTTTTCGGGAAGAATCCAATAGTTCCCACGAAGAAGAATACTAAAAATACATTTGTTACTTCCCATACTGGTGATAAATAACGTTGAATAATATTCGTTAAAATATGTTCACGACCTGTTAACACACCATACGCATTAAAAAATCCTGCTCCAAAGTCAATCGAACCGATGATTAAATAGCCTAATAAAAACAGCCATAATACGGAAATTCCTAGAATTTCTAATGTCATCAGAAGTCACCGCCTTTTCCAGCTTTGCGATCTTCAATTTCTTGTTCAATTGGATTGTGACGGAACATACGACGAAGTACAACGACACTACCAATTCCTAAGACGATATATAAGCCACAGAATAATATCAACATAATGTCCACATGATCACTTGTTGTGGCTGCTTCTGCTACCTTCATATACTTACGTAAAATCCACGGTTGGCGTCCAACTTCTGCAAGCCACCAGCCAGCTTCAATGGCAATAATAGATAATGGTCCACCTGCAACAATGACCCAGCGGAACCATCTTGCACCGACAAATGACCAACCTCGAATTTTACCTAGTACATACGCTGCAGACACTAATACCATGAACATACCGATCATGACCATCGTATCGAACAAGTAATGAATGTAAAGTGGTGGTATTTCATCTTCAGGAAATTCGTTTAATCCCGTTACTTCAGCTGTCGGATTTGTATGCGCTAAAATACTTAATGCATAAGGCACTTTAATGGCATACTTCACTTCTTCACCATTTGTTACACCAAATAGAACAAGTGATGCATTTTTTCCGGTTTCAAAATGCCACTCAGCTGCAGCTAATTTTTCTGGTTGGTATTCCACTAAATATTTAGCGGAGAAGTCACCAATGATTGCTGAAGCAATAGCAAACACTAAACCTACTTTCATTAATAAGAACAATGCCTTTTTGTGATAAACGTGATTTGAACCTTTAAGCATCTTAAATGCTCCAATAGCTGCTAAAACGAAAGCAGCTGTCATGTAGGCTGTTACGACAACATGCGCTACTTTAGTTGGCATTGCTGGGTTTAACATCGCTACTATTGGTTGAATATTAACGAGCTGACCATCTACAATGTCAAATCCTTGTGGTGCATTCATAAATGCATTCACAATTGTAATGAAAACTGCTGACATCGATGCACCAATCGCAACAGGAATTAATAATAATAAATGTTTCTTTTGATTTTCAAAACGGTCCCAAGTGTATAAATAAATACCTAAGAAGATTGCTTCAAAGAAAAACGCAAATGTTTCCAAAAAAAGTGGTAACGCAATAACATTACCCGCTAGCTGCATGAAGTTCGGCCATAGTAGAGATAACTGCAAACCAATAGCCGTACCTGTTACTACACCAACTGCAACGGTTATAACGAACCCACGTGCCCAACGTCTTGCAAGTAAAATATAGTGCTCATCATTCTTCTTAATCCCTACCCATTGTGCAATCATAATCATTAATGGGACACCTACGCCTATCGTAGCGTAAATGATATGGAAAGATAATGTAAGCTCAGTTAAGACACGGCTAAAAAATACAGCACTTTCATTTTCCATGATCGTTCCTCCCTTAGCTTCCGAAAATACGTCCGACGAGTGACAACAACATAATACCAGCAACGACAAAGCTTAACCAAATTAATTTCTTCTCATGTGTTTTATACATAGCGCACTCTCCCTTGCTTATTATTATACCCTCAGCAACCTATATTCTAACTTCCGAACGTGACAAATTTATCACGTATTCATGTTGAAAATGTGATAAAAGAATGTTGAAAATGTGAACTGATTACTTTCGTGAGCTAAGTATTTGCATTTCGTGTACAGGATATAATAAAAGACTAGAAAGCATTTATGCTCTCTAGTCTTTATATGCTCTTATATTATGGTCTATCCTGCTCTCGAATATCATTTATTGGAACAAAAACTTCAATATGGCGTTTTAAATTGTTAAATTCAGCAGGAATGTTCCCGCCGTACTCACCATCTAAATTTAATTGAACCACTTCATCCGATGTTACTTTTACATGGCTTGCTTTCGCATGAATAATATGTGGATCTTTAAAATGTTCCCCGCGAACCGCAAGAGATACAAGTTTAATGAAATCGGCAATATTACATTTCTTCAAAATGAACATTGAGAAATAGCCATCGTTAATACTTGAATTTGGTGATAATTTTTCAAATCCGCCTACAGAATTCGTTAAACCGATTAAAAACATCATCGCTTCATCTTCAAATACTTCTCCGTCGTATTCAATGCGCATTCTAGAAGCTTTAATAGAAGGAAGCATCTCGATTCCTTTTAAATAATAAGCAAGTTGTCCAATCATTGTTTTTAGTTTACTTGGCACTTCGTAGGTTAATTCTGTAATGCGACCTCCACCAGCTATATTGATAAAATAACGATCATTCACAGTACCTACATCAACCGGAATGCTGTCGCCTTTAATAATAATATCTACAGCCTGACTAATATCTCGTGGAATATGTACCGCACGTGCAAAGTCATTTGTTGTACCCATCGGTATTAACCCAATTTTCGGTCTCTCCTCAAAATCACTAACACCTGTAACAACTTCGTTTAATGTGCCATCACCACCTACAGCAATGATTACATCAAAATTACGTTCAACGGCTGCCTTTGCAGCAGTTGTTGCATCGCCCGCACAAGTAGTAGCATGACAAGAGACTTCGTAGCCAGCGACTTCTAATTTTTCTAGGACTTCCGGTAGATGCTTTTTAAAAACCTCCCTACCCGAAGTGGGGTTATAAATGATGCGTGCTCGTTTCATATCATTACCTTCTTTGCTCTACAATTTTCTAATTATGTTAACGGAAAAGTTCTTTGGAATGTTCCCAAATTGTACTAAAAGCTCAAAACAGGCTGTCTCAACAGCCATATTCATGACGTTTAGGCAGCCCTTTATTATTTGTATTGTGTGATTGCTACAAATTAATGTGGAGCCGTCCAATAGTGAAATACTTCCACTTCCATTATACAGAATCATACTTATTGTGCAAATGACGGTTTTATTTTAATGTGTTTGTAACAACTTTGCGGAAATCATCATATACCCAGCCCCAGAATTCTTCTTTTGATGCGTTCTCTTCTGTAATAGCTGCGAATAATTCCTTTTGCTTATCTGCAAATGTTGGATCATCTTGTGCTGGTAGTATGGCTTTTTTAGCTAGTACATATTCTTGTAATTGCGGTGCACGTGGACCCCATTTACCAATTACTTCCCCAGCTTCGCTTAAAATAATATAAACAGGAATTGAGCGACCGCCATTTGTTAAATATTGATCCATCAGCTCTAGGTTTTCGTCGCGATAAACACAGCGCATTTCTAAATTGGCTGCCTCTGCAATTTTGCGGATGATTGGGTTATTCATCATCGCATCACCACACCAGTCTTCTGTAATCGTTAATATATGTGGTTTTTCAGCCGCTAATAATGCTATGAATTCCGCATCCTGAGGTAGCTCATAGCTGTTATAAACTTTGAAACTATTATCCTTATGCGTTGTCATTTTATCCATGTACTCTTGAATCGAAATTGCCTTGTCAAAATATTGTTGTTCAGTTGTCATATGTAAAAACCTCCTTGAATGTAGTGTAATTGGTTTTTGGATTTTTGGCAAAGTTGTAAGCTTGAGTTTCATAGGTTTTGAGATGTCGCCATTACACTCGTTCGGTGTGGTTTTACGCTCAACTTTTGAGGTTTTACGCTCGTTCAGTTAGCATTTACGCTCACAATGGATTTTATCATCAAGCGGAAAGAAGCCATTTGAAAAAAGGTTGTGTTTAGAGATAATAAAGTTATTTAATTTTGCCGTAAAAAATCAAAGGGAGATACTACTTGTGAATGTAGTATCTCCTTTAAAGTTCTTTTAAAATATGTGTATCTAATATAAATTTAGCGAATAAAACGAATAATGTAGTTGTTTAATTCGAATTCGCATCTTTAAGTTAAGTCCCCCAATTCTAATTAGCTTTTTTTAGCAACTGTTGCTTATGTAAATAAATCGCACAGGACAATAAAGTAACTGCATAACCTGCACTTCTCCATTCGATAGAATTTTCTGTCATTAATGAGTAAAGAAACGCAAATCCTGAAATTATTGATAATAAATAAAAAATATTAATTAGTTTTTTCATCTCACATCTCCTCCTTTTTTTACTCTAGTTGAATAAAATCTCTACTTTTACTGCACATTAATTAGAAATATGTGGAACAGTTTTTTAGGTATTTGCTTTATATTTAGGCTCTGTTTAACTTGATTGTTGTTTTCTAAATTTAATACGCGGATTTTATTCTCAAATACGCTTAATTTTCGAGTAGCGAATAATCAATAATCGCCCCCATTTTTTACTTTACCGAGAGCCAAAGTATGGTCAAAAGCCCCTAAATCCAATTATTTTATAACCTTATTTCCTTTTTTATCAAAAAATATCAATTCAGAAGTAATCGCTTTATCTACTTCCTTTGGTAATTTGTCAGCAACGAGAATAATTTCTTCATTACTTATATCTACATCTTGAGTATGTGTTCCTTCTAAATTATTGATTTGGACAGTATGAATTACTAATTGAGGATTCGTTCCATATAATAACCCATAATTTCCTTTATTCGTTTCAATATCTTCATATTTAATTTTTGCTGAACCATGACCTGTATGAATTATTTTTAACTTATTAAATAACTTTTTCTCCAACTTTGCATATCCTACTTCACCTTCATTTATAGAAAAAACCGCAACAAATGTATCCGTTTTAACTATCTGTTGAATTTTTAATAGCTTAACTTTCAAATTACCTTCTGGACGATTGATAAATTTATTCAGCCCTTCTTCAATTTTTGTAGGCTCATTTTCTACGACAAATTCATTTGAATTCAAAATAATGAAATACCATGCAATTAATATGATTGCTATAAAAACAATACTAATTATATTTTTCATATTCAAGAATCCCCCCTTCTATGTTATGAGAATTGCCTTTTCTACACTAAGGCGACTTAAGTTTTTCTCTCATTATAAATTATCATTCTACAAATATCCCCAATTTCCTTGTTATGCTATCATCTTTCTTCAGCGCTGATTAGGGAAATATTAGGTTATTATTTACCGTTAAAGTGGTTTTTTTATAATCAATACTAATGTATGTTACTACATTTTTTAGTTGATTGTAGCGGAGGGTGCTCAACTCCTGCGAAAAATACAAGCGAAACCAGACCCTGCAAGGAGCGTAGCGAAGGAAGCGGCTCGGTGCAAAGCGAGCATCCCGTAGCGGATATCTATCAAGCTACCACTTTAGTAGTAATGGTTAAAATTAGTTAATCAACACCCTGATTTTTCTTAATGTAATCGTTTCGTTTATTGGGTATAAGCAACTTTCCATCGCAAATATTTAATGATGTCCTAATATTCCTTTATTTAGAAAAGTCAACATGACACCTTGTGGGCCAATTCCAATTTATTCAATCTTCATTTTCTAAATATTACCAGGCCATCTTCAATAAACATGAGGCATGTTGCTGGATTTGTTTGGTCCCAAGCCATTTGCTTCACCTACTCAGCCAAATGTAATTTGGTTTTGGAAGCAATTGAATGTGTCAATGCGAATAGTTGTACGTGATGAAATGATTTTAATAGATTTGTGATTTTTATCAAGAGCATACATGATGCCATCTGAGCTATTAAGTGTTTTCATATGAGTCCCTCTCTGCTTTTTCGCTACTATAACAAAAAAAGACTGCCCAGGCACGGATGCCCAAGCAGTCTTTGAAGTGTTAAATTAGCGTTTGTTGATTTCTTCAAGAAGGATTTTGTTAACCATTGGTGGGTTAGCTTGTCCTTTAGTAGCTTTCATGATTTGACCTACTAAGAAGCCAATTGCACGATCCTTACCGTTTTTGAAGTCATCGATAGATTGTTGGTTGTTATCCAATGTTTCTGAAACAATTTTAAGTAATGCACCTTCGTCAGAAATTTGAACAAGACCTTGATCTTTAACGATTTGTTCAGCAGAACCACCGTTTTCAATTAATTCTTTGAATACTTTTTTAGCGATTTTAGATGAAATTGTACCAGCTGAGATTAATTTCACCATACCAGCTAAGTTTTCAGGTGTTAAAGCAACATCTGAAAGTTCTTTTTGTTCAGCGTTTAAGTAAGCTGAAACTTCACCCATTAACCAGTTAGATGTAAGTTTAGCATCTGCGCCTTGTGCAACTGTTGCTTCAAAGAAGTCAGCAATTTCTTTAGAAAGAGTAAGAACGCCCGCATCATATGTTGATAAGCCTAGCTCTTCAACATAACGGATTTTACGTGCTGCTGGTAATTCAGGGATTTCGTCTTGTACGCGTTGTAACCAAGCGTCGTCGATTACGATATCTACTAAGTCTGGTTCTGGGAAGTAACGGTAATCATCCGCTCCCTCTTTCACACGCATAAGAATTGTTTTACCTGTTTTTTCATCAAAACGACGCGTTTCTTGTTCGATGACACCGCCAGCGTTTAATACTGCTGCTTGACGTTTTTCTTCATATTCAAGACCACGACGTACGAAGTTGAATGAGTTTAAGTTTTTCAATTCAGTTTTTGTACCAAATTCATCTCGGCCGTATGGACGGATTGAGATGTTAGCATCACAGCGAAGTGAGCCTTCTTCCATTTTACAGTCAGATACGCCTGTATATTGGATGATTGATTTGATTTGTTCTAGGTAAGCATAAGCTTCTTCTGGTGTACGAATATCTGGTTCAGATACGATTTCCACAAGTGGTGTACCTTGACGGTTGAAGTCAACTAGAGAGCTGTTTTTACCGTGTGTTAGTTTACCTGCATCTTCTTCCATATGAAGACGAGTAATACCGATACGTTTTTTCTCACCGTTTACTTCGATTTCAACCCAGCCATTTTTACCGATTGGTTTATCAAATTGCGAAATTTGGTAAGCTTTCGGATTATCAGGATAGAAATAGTTTTTACGGTCGAATTTTGTATGTTGTTCGATTTCCATATTAAGTGCTAAAGAAGCACGAATCGCGTAATCTACAACGTTTTTGTTTACAACTGGTAAAACACCTGGGTAGCCAAGGTCAATTACTGTTGTGTTTGTGTTTGGTTCTGCACCGAAGTGGTTTGGTGAACCAGAGAAGATTTTAGAGTTTGTTTTTAACTCTACGTGTACTTCTAAACCAATAACTGTTTCAAAGTTCATGTTATTTTACCTCCCAAATTTGAGGAGTTTCTTTGTGGAATTCAGATGCTTTTTCGAAAGCATCTGCCACGCGGTAAATTGTCGCTTCATCGAAGTAATTACCGATAATTTGTAAACCTAGTGGTAGACCATCTTCAAATCCACATGGGATTGAGATTGCTGGTACACCCGCTAAGTTAATAGGAATTGTTAAAATATCGTTAGCGTACATTGTCATTGGATCTTTAATATTTTCACCAATTTTGAATGCTGGTGTTGGTGTTGTAGGTCCAAGAATCACATCAAAATCTTCGAACACTTTATCAAAATCTGCTTTGATTAATGTACGAGTTTGTTGTGCTTTTTTGTAGTAAGCATCATAAGTACCTGAGCTTAAAGAGTAAGTTCCAAGCATGATACGACGTTTTACTTCATCGCCAAAGCCTTGAGCACGAGTTTCTTTATAAAGTTCTTCTAGGTTAGTAACGTTTTCAGCGCGGAAACCGTAACGGATACCGTCGAAACGAGATAAGTTTGAAGATGCTTCAGAAGAAGACAGGATGTAGTAAGCTGCTAAAGCGTATTTAGAGTGAGGTAGTGATACTTCTTCCCAAGTTGCGCCTAGAGATTCTAATACTTTTAGTGCATCAAGAACTGATTTACGTGCTGCTTCGCCAACACCCTCACCTAAATATTCTTTAGGTACAGCAATACGAAGACCTTTTACATCACCAGTAAGTGATTCTACAAAGCTTGGTACTTCAACGTTTGCTGAAGTTGAATCGTTAGCATCAACACCAGAAATTGCTTCAAGTAATAAAGCATTATCACGTACGTTACGAGTGATTGGTCCGATTTGGTCAAGTGAAGAAGCGAATGCTACTAAACCGAATCGAGATACGCGACCATACGTTGGTTTCATCCCTACAACACCACAGAATGCTGCTGGTTGACGGATTGAACCACCTGTATCAGAACCTAATGAGAATGGAACTTCCCCTGCTGCTACAGCTGCTGCTGAACCACCTGAAGATCCACCTGGTACGTTATTTAAGTTCCATGGATTATGAACTGTTTTGTAAGCAGAGTTTTCATTTGAAGAACCCATTGCGAACTCATCCATGTTCAATTTACCGATTGTTACCATGCCTGCTTCACGTAATTTATGGACAACTGTTGCATCATAAATTGGGTTGAAGCCTTCTAGAATTTTACTTGCACAAGTTGTTTCTAAACCTTCAGTGACGATATTATCTTTAACACCGATAGGTAGACCGTATAGTGGTCCTCTTTCTTCAAACGGTACTGCATCCATTTCTTTCGCTTGTGCAGTTGCTTTTTCTTCATTTAATGCTAAAAATGCGCCTACTTCGCCATCAATTGCAGCAACGCGTTTATAAGCTTCTTCTGTTAAGTCAGCGATTGAGATTTCTTTTGTTTTTAAAAGTTCTTGTAACTCTTGCGCTGATTTTGTAAACAATGTCATGCGTGGTCCCTCCTTACTGACTATTATTCTGTAATGATTGGTGGTACTTTAACTAAGCCGTTTTCTTGCTCTTTCACGTTTAACATCATAACTTCACGATCTAAACCTTTAACTGCAACGTCCTCACGTAGAACGTTTACAAGAGGTAAGACATGCGTTGTAGGTTCAACATTAGTAGTGTCTAGCTCATTAAGTTGCTCTGCAAATTTAGTAATTGCACCTAATTGTTGCGCAAACTTCTCAGCTTCCGCTTCAGTAATAGCTAGACGTGCTAAGTTAGCAACGTGCTTAACTTCTTCTTTTGAAATATTCGCCATTCTTCACACCTCCGAATTCAATAACCATACCGATAATAATATCATTTTTAGTAATATTTATGCAAGGCGCTTCTATCCACAAAAGCAGCTCCAAACGCTTGAAAATAAAGGCTTTTCTTTTCTTTATTCATAACCTTGCTGTACTCATACATAATCCATTATAGCTAAAAGGAATAGAGAAAATTGACTACTTTCAAATTATACATTTTATCGACACAAATAAGAATGATTTTCATGCTTTCTACAAAATTAAAGAGTGCGACATATAGGCCGCACCCTTTACGTGAAAAGCTAGTCGTTATAAATATGCACATCCGGCTTATCACTATTCGCTTCTTTCACTACCAATGCCTCTGGTCCATTGACAGAAGTAACGTTCACTTCTACTTTTAAACCTTTAGGGAATTGATCCATTACTTCTCCAGCCATGAATTGTGTGAAGCCAACAATTTCAGATGTACCATAAAATTTAATTGGGATATCAATTGTTAACTTTTTAATTTTATTATTTTGATAGAACCCTGTTCCGATTACATTTGTATAGTTAGTAAAATATTTATCAATATCTTGTTTGAAGTTTTTAAAGTACTGATTCATTTCACGATAGTTTTCTTTAATATCATTTGTTGGGAATAACACGTATTCCTCTTTAACCGATTGCCATTCTGACACTTTATTAGATCCCTCATCTACAATTCCGTAAGAGATATATGTGCCTGGAACGATGGAGCTACGACTTTGCTGTTTAAATAGCCCAACAACCATTGGAACGTTTTCTAGTCCCTCTTTTTGACGTAATCGTTGGATAACTTGAGCAGCAATTTTTTTCCCTTGTTCTGTTAAAGTCGGTTCAAGTATCGATTCTTCATAAGTTGCACCATAATCCTCTTTTTGATAATAATAAATAGAGTTAAGTGCTAAACCGATAGATACACCCGCAAGCTTCACTTTATTTTTATCTGTCTTTTCAAGATAATTTTGCTCTACGATATGAGCCAAATAGATTGGTGCCTTTGTAGCACGCTCAGTTGGCGACATTTTAGAACTAGTAGCAGGGTTTAGACCTTCATCTTTTTGAGAACTACGCTCTAGCCATGAAGATGCCGTATCTTTATCTAAATATTGTCCCTCTTGGAAGAAGTACTTGCTTGGATCGAAAGCATTTTTTGATAGGCGTAACAGTCCGCTTTCTGCTTCTGTTACATCATATTTTGAATAAATGTTTGAAACAATCAAACCTCTACTTGCACTTTCTTTATAAGGTAAAAGAGTACGGTAGTATTGGTCATCAATTTGCATATTAGGAATGATCGTTGCTTCTTCTTTGTCTTTTGCATCGCTTTGTACTACTTCCGTGTCATTCTTTAATGATGGAACGCAGCCTGCAAGCATTGCAACAACAATCATCGCCGGTATCCAGCGAAGTCGGTTCATTATCTTGAACTCCTTTACAAAGTTAATTCTTGAATAAGGCGGCTTTCATCCCAAACTTCAATGCCGAGTTGTTCAGCTTTAGCTAGTTTTGAACCTGCCTCTTCTCCGGCGATTACAAGGTCTGTCTTTTTACTAACACTCCCTGTAACTGTACCGCCTAACTGTTCTATTTTCTCTTTTGCATCATGACGTGTCAATTGTTCTAATTTACCGGTTAAAACAACCGTTTTACCTGAAAATACGCTTTCTGTGTCAGTTACATTTACTTTCTTACCTTTAAAGTCCATGTTTACACCTGCATCAGAAAGCCTTTGCAATAATGCTTGCACTTCTTCATTTTCGAAATACGACAATAATGATTCAGCCATCTTCTCACCGATATCATTTACATTGATGAGTTGACCTGTTGTAACTGTCATTAAGTTTTGAATGGAGCCAAATTCCTCCGACAATACGCGAGCTGCTTTTGCTCCAACATGACGAACACCTAAGCCAAATAATAAGCGTTCCATTGAATTTTCTTTCGATTTTTCAATAGCCGTTACTAATTTATTTGCTGACTTTTCGCCCATACGATCTAATTGCATTAGTTCCTCGACATTTAATTTATAGAGGTCTGATACATCTTTTACAAGCTCAGATTTTAATAATTGCCCTACCACTTTTTCCCCGCAGCCATCAATATTCATCGCATTCCGCGATACAAAATGTGCCATGCCTTCTGCCATTTGCGCGAAGCATTGTGGGTTCACACAACGTAGGGCTACTTCACCCTCTAAGCGGATAAGTTCACTTTCACATGCTGGGCAATGTGTCGGCATTTCAAATGGAACGGAATCTTCACTTCGCTGATCGAATAGCACGGAGACGACTTCAGGAATGATGTCACCAGCTTTGCGAATAATGACTTGGTCACCGATACGGATATCTTTTTCTCGAATCATATCCTCATTATGCAGTGTGGCACGCCCTACTGTTGTTCCTGCCACTAGCACTGGCTCAAGAATGGCTGTTGGTGTAACAACGCCTGTACGGCCAACTGTTAGATCAACGTCCAATACTTTAGTGACAACCTCTTCTGCAGGGAATTTATATGCAATGGACCAACGAGGACTTTTCGCTGTATAGCCTAGCTCCTCTTGTTGGTCATAGCGGTTTACTTTAATGACAATGCCATCAATTTCATATGGTAACTCTGGACGCTTTTCAGTCCATTCCTCAATATAAGCCATTACTTCTTTAATGTCTTTACATGCGCGGCGTTCACGATTTGTTTGGAATCCAAGCTTATCCATATAATCTAGTGCGTCACTATGGCCTGCCAAATTATATGCCTCTCCACTACCCCCGATTGCATAGATAAAGGTCGATAAATTACGACTTGCCGCAATTTTAGGGTCTAGCTGACGAAGTGATCCCGCCGCTGCATTGCGAGGATTTGCGAATAATTCTTCATCCTTTTCTGCACGCGCTTTGTTTAGATTCGTGAAGGAGCTTTTTGGCATATAACATTCACCACGAGCTTCAATTGACACAGACTCTTTTAAGCGGAGCGGTACAGAACGAACTGTTTTCAAGTTCTCTGTAATATCCTCACCAATTTGACCATCACCACGTGTTGAGCCTAAAACAAATAAGCCATTTTCGTAGCGCAATGAAATCGCTAAACCATCGATTTTCAACTCGCAAATGTAATTGAAGTTATCACCGATGATGGCACGTGCTTTTCGATCGAAGTCATTCAAATCTGCTTCGTTAAAAGCATTGGATAGACTAAGCATCGGATAGTTATGCGTGACCTTTTGGAACCCTTGTAATATGTTTCCTCCAACACGCTGAGTAGGAGAGTCTGGATAAATTAAATCCGGATTTTCTCCCTCAATTGCGATTAACTCTTTCAAATATTGATCATAAATTGCATCTGAAACGACCGGTTGATCCAACACATAATAGGCATGTCCATATTCATGAAGAAGCTTATTCAATTCAGCTACACGCTTTTCCATTTGAATTCTGTCCATTCATTTATTCCTCCGCAACTACGCCTATACTTTTTCAATAGGCGCAAATTTTGCTAATAATCGTTTAATACCTGTTGGGCTTGGGAATGCGATATCTAGCTCAACATTTTCACCTTCACCGCGGACACTAACAACTGTACCGACACCCCATTTTTTATGAGCTGCTTTATCCCCTGAAGCCCAACCAAGCTTTTCTCCACCAGATTGTTGATAAGCAGATTTTGACACAACTGTACGCGTTGTTGGCGCTTTTGTTGCAAAGCCTGAAGATCGCGTTGAACGCCCAGCACCACCACTAGCACTACTTTTGTTAGACGAAATATCTTCAATAATGTCACTATCAATTTCTTGAAGGAAACGTGATGGACTATTATAGCTACTGCGTCCAAAAATAGTACGCGTTTGCGCGCAAGTTAAGAATAATTTCTGCTCAGCACGTGTGACACCGACATACGCCAAACGACGCTCCTCTTCCATTTCATCCTCATCTTGTAATGAACGTGAATGTGGGAAAATATTTTCTTCCATACCGATGATGAAAACAACTGGGAATTCTAAACCTTTTGCCGAGTGCATTGTCATTAAGACGATGCTCCCTTTAGACTCGTCCTCTTTATCAAGTGAATCGATGTCTGCAATTAGTGCCAAGTCCGTTAAAAAGGCAACGAGCGTTTTATCATCACTTTGCGCTTCGAATGCTTTTGTAACTGTTAAAAATTCATCGATATTCTCTAAGCGACTTTCTGCTTCAATCGTTTTTTCAATTTGCAACATTTCACGGTAGCCTGATTTATCGAGCACTTGCTCAACTAACTCCGTCACAGATAAATACTCCTGCATTTGCGTAAAGCCAGAAATCATTGCATGGAATTTTGCTGCTGCATTTGTTGCTTTTGCAGGCAAGCCCATAAAATCAACTTCTCGTAATGCATCGAAAATAGAACGATCTTGCTC
This sequence comes from Viridibacillus soli, assembly GCF_016612995.1. GTDB lineage: Bacteria > Bacillota > Bacilli > Bacillales_A > Planococcaceae > Viridibacillus > Viridibacillus soli. The sequence continues at coordinate 7,542 of NZ_JAEOAH010000018.1, read as the reverse complement.
AAATGCAAATTGCGCCATACGATCAAATGAAGTTGCACCGATACTACGTTTTGGCTCGTTAATAATGCGCGCTAAAGATAAATCGTCATCATTGTTAGCAATTAAACGCAGGTAAGCTAGTAAATCCTTTATTTCTTTACGGTCATAGAACTTCGTGCCGCCGACGATTGTATAAGCCATATTCGATTTCACTAATACTTCTTCCATCGCGCGAGATTGTGCATTTGTACGGTAAAGAATCGAAAAATCATCGAGTGAGCGATTATCTTTTAACATCAAATCTTGAATTGTTTGTACGACGAATTGAGCTTCTTGTCTCTCATCATACGAACGATGAATAGCAATTTTCTCACCTTCAGCATTTTCCGTACGAAGTTCTTTAGGATAGCGGCTCGTGTTATTTTTTATGACGTCATTAGCTGCTTGAAGGATGCGTGCTGTAGAACGGTAATTTTGTTCTAGCATAATCGCTTTTGCCGTAGGGTAACTCTTTTCAAAAGATAAAATATTTTGGATATCGGCCCCGCGCCAACGATAAATAGATTGATCAGAGTCACCTACAACACAGATATTCTGGAATTTCTTCGCAAGCATTTGAACTAATTGATATTGAGAGTGGTTCGTATCTTGATATTCATCGACGTGAATATATTGGAAACGATTTTGATAATTCTCAAGTACTTCAGGCACCTGTTGGAATAAACGAATTGTCATCATAATCAAATCATCAAAATCTAATGATTGGTTTTTACGAAGGCGTTTTTGGTAGCCTTCATAGACATCTGCAACTGTTTTTTCATATGGATTCGTTGCGCTCACTTGCGCCTTATATGTTTCAATGTCAATGCATTCGTTTTTAGCTGAGCTAATTGCGTTTAGCATAGAGCGTGGATCATGACGTTTCGGGTCGATATTTAACTCTTTCAAGACGTTTTTAATCACCGTCAATTGGTCAGTTGTATCTAGAATTGAAAAGTTTTTATTGTAGCCAATGCGATCAATATCACGACGTAAAATCCGAACACACATCGAGTGGAATGTAGATACCCACATTTGTTGTCCTGTACCGTTTCCTAGTAGACCATCTATACGCTCTCTCATTTCACGTGCTGCTTTGTTCGTGAAAGTAAGGGCTAATATTTTCGAAGGATAGACCTTTTTCTCAATGACTAAATACGCGATACGATGAGTTAGTACGCGTGTTTTCCCTGAGCCTGCACCAGCCATTATAAGTAATGGCCCTTCAGTTGTTTTCACAGCTTCTGCTTGTTCAGGATTCATACCTTTTAATAAATTATTTGTTAACTGTTCCATAACGCACCACCTTTATACAATACAAACGTTTGTTCTTAATTATACTATAGTTTTATATTTCTTTCACTGCTTTTACCGTACTTAAAGCTGCTTTTAAATCGTCATAAATTACATTACCAATTACGACGGTATTTGCTAATTGGGACATTTCCTTCGCCTGCTCCGCGTTCTTAATACCTCCGCCGTAAAATAGACGTGTCTTTTCTAATACATTTTGCACGTCTTTCACTACATTAGGATTCCCATAAGTGCCGCTATATTCTAAATAAAAAATAGGTAAATTAAAAAGATTTTCAGCCATTCTAGCATAAGCAACAACGTCATCTGAGTCTAACTCCGTATTTGCCTCAGTCACTTTTGCAGCCTTACAATCTGAATTTAATATGCAATAGCCTTCAGCAAAAAGCTCGTCCCACATCATGATATCACCATATTCTTTAATTGCTTGGTGATGTAAGTCTTTTACCCATGCTGTGTTATTACTATTCAACACTGTTGGAATAAAGTAAAAATCGAAGCCTGGTGTGACTGATTCTAAATTAGAAATCTCTAGCACTACCGGCACTGTAAAGCGTCGAATTCTTACTAATAAATCTAAAACATTATCAATTGTCACATCATCCGTACCACCCACTATTACTGCATCTGTGCCAGATTCACATAGTTGCTCTAGCACTTCATCTGCCATAGGTTTTGCCGGATCAATTTTAAATACATGACGCCAATTTTGAAACTCCATTTTTACCCACCTATCTAAAATGTTAATATCTATTCAGCTTGGCCAAAGAGCTACCGAGCATTCTCTCTAATTACCAGTATACATTAGTCAAACAGACCCTCCATTCAAAATATGAAAGGAGAGATGGAGAATTTATTATAATCTTTATTTCACAAGAAAAAAACTGAACAGACATCTGCTCAGTCAGTTTCACTTATATTTGCTATACAACTTTTCAGCCTTTAGGTGCTAGAAAAGGTTTTTCGTCAGGATAAAGGCGACCAAGCATCTCATCATATGTATCGTTACCATAATCAAAGCAACGACGTACACGCGAAATTGTCGCTGTAGAAGCACCTGTTTCCTTTTTAATTGTTTCATACGTTTTTTTCAAGCGTAATAAATGCGCTACTTCAAAACGTTGTGCTAAAGATTGAATTTCAGTTATTGTACATAGATCATCAAAGAATTTATAGCATTCTTCAATATCATTCAATTCTAATACTGCTTTAAATAATTGGTCTGTTTGATGACCACGAATTTTCTCTATTTGCATGCTTCATTTCCCCCTTTCCTTCATTAAGGTTTATATGTGACCAATTTTGCTAATCCAGGATTGGAAGGTACGAAGTTTATCCATGACTTACCAGGCACTAGTTTGACAGGCTTATCGTCGGCATATGGTAACAATACGCCATCTACATTTCGCCATTTCACATCTAACTTTTGCCCTGCTTGAAAGACATAGCCACTTCCACCTGAAGCCAAGTCTAGCGCTTGACGCCCCTTTTGATCGACAGTACTATGATTGATTTCAAAAAATAAAACATTGGCAACTTGTACAGATTCATCATTCAATAGATCCTTCGTCACAACGCCACCAGATTGACGTTCATATAATTTACTGTCCTCGTTATATGTAAATGTGTTATGAAATTGCTCATCAGAGCCGTAACGAATATCAACTTTCGATATAACCTTGTCTATTTTAACATCTTCAACTGACTCATAAAAAGAGAAAGGTACTTTTTTCTGCAATTTTAATGCAGCATCAACTTTTTCTTCCCCTAATTTTACACTTTCCTCAGAAATATAGGAGTTATGGGGGGCTACGCGATCTGCTGAACGTTTAAATAACGAACCATCATATTGCATTCCATTAATATTATCCACAACACCTGTCGTCAACATCGATTTCGCTTCTGGACTATAGCCATGTGCAATATAAAATGCATCTAAGCCTTTTGCTAAGTCAACAAAATAATCTCTCGCACTTCTGACAGGTCCGATATTTTCTGGTAATTCACTTTGGAATACCGCAAGTATACGTGTAATATTTCCTTCTGCAACCATTTCATAAATAAGATCTGCCGAAGTTAAACCTGATTGCGGACGTGCTTGTGGTTGATTGTTAATCGTCACCATTACAGGGCGCATCGTAGGTTTTTTATCCACTTCTACTCCAGTAAACGGTGTGATATATGTTTTTTTCTCTACTTCGGCTGGTACTTCTGCTGTTGCTGGTTCCTTCTTTTCTTCTTCTTTTTCTTTCTCTTTTGAACATCCCACTATTAATGCGGCAAGCACTAGTAGCATTACAATAATTAATTTCCTCTTCAAAAGGTTTCCTCCTATCTCATAACTGACGGGAATAGAACGGTTTTCTTCATGACATCAAAAATACCGCGTTGTGTAATTCGAATATAAGGCAAGTGAGTAGATTGTAAAAATAGCAAAGTATAAATAGCATCTCCAAGATGATAGCCACGTTCCTGCAACTTTTTCTTGAGTGCTAATTCCTGCTCTATTAATAGTTCTACAGGCTCAGCCGATAATCCTCCTCCAATTGATAGTGGTAAGCTTTCTACAACTAGTCCGTTTTCAACGATTACGATACCGCCGTTCATTTTCTTCATTTCATTGAAGGCCACTAACATATCTTTCGTATTTTTTCCGATTAAAATTATATCGCCAGTACTAGAATATGAGGATGCAAAACCTTGTAGATGAGTAGCAAAACCTTTTAATAGCGTGTTTACACGCCATTTCCCCTTTTTATCAATCAACATTAAATAACATTCATCATGATCCGTGCTAAGTTTACCTTCATTTGTATGAACTGATACGCTGTAAGGCTTAGTAATAACATCGTTTAATAATTGAATCCCAAATGGCATTGAAAATTGGAAGTCATCATCCGTTAGATCAAAATCTAAATCTAGTGAATCAATTGCTGACCAATCGATTGCTGGTAGAGCGTATACTTTTTCATTGTCACGCTTTAACCAAACTCCTTTTGATAACACACTAACCGGCACTGGGTTAAATTCATTTTCTAAAATATTCAATGTAGCAAAGCGGCCAGTTGCAATTAGTCCGTGCAAATTGGTCATATTATAATAGCGCGCGACATTGTAAGAAGCCATCTGATATGCATCGATTGGTGCTACTCCTGCATCCAGTGCAACTTGAATACATTTGTCCATCACACCATCTATATAGAATGAAGGTGTTGCACCATCTGTTGTCATCATTAAATGATCAAAAATATTCAAACCCTTTTCAACGATGTCTTTTAATAAAATAGGTAAATCTGGACGGATTGATGAGTGACGTAATGTCACAGCATAACCATGCAAAATACGATTTTCCACTTCTTCTAAAGTCATCGATTCATGATCACTATCTGCGCCAAATAATTTCATACGTGCCAATGTTCTTTCAGAGGCACCTGGCAAATGCGCTTCAATTTTCTTGCCATGTGCTTTTGCAAGTTGCAACCAATAAAGCATTTGGTCATCACCAGCAAGTAACCTTGGCCAGCCTGTTAACTCTCCGCCTAAAATAACATCTGAACGTTCAAGCCAATCACTGATAGCTGTCGTCATAAATAAATCATGCTCATTTTCAAGTTCTGTTTGCGAATCAAATCGTGCCCACCAATAAAATGCAAATGGGAGCTGTTTTAATTGATCTAAAATTGAAAACGCTTTCTTGTTTTTTAATAATAAAAATAACATTAAGTTGTCGGATAGAAATGTTGTTGTTCCAAGTTGAGCCGCATAATCTGCAAATGTTTGGGGATTATAAAGCTGAAATGGATGAACATGCGGTTCAATATAACCTGGAACAATCGTCTGTCCCTTAGCATCAACAATCTCTGTTGCCGTTGTATTTGTTGGCATTTTAGGACCCGCATATACAATACGATCTTTTGCGATCCAAATATTCCCCTGGATCCATTGTTTGTATACACCATGTAAATAACGTGCGTTTTTAATAACTAAATTAGGTGCTTCTTTACCATCAATGATGGCAATTTGCTGACGGATTTGCCCGATTTTCCACGAGGGTTCTTGCATTACATCCATCTCCTTTCTTTCTTCTTTCATATTTTCATGCTCGTTAAATGGTTTTTTAGTTTATGTAAAAAATAGGATTTGATTCTTATTTCGCATCACTAAATTATCGTATCACAGCACTTTAGGAAATCAAAGTTTTTCGTTGTTTAATTATGGGAAAATTTATTTAGGAGGGTGACTTTATTGACTCAATCAGAAAACTTAAGTACGAAAAATGCTTTTATGCGACTAACCTGTGGTGTGGGTATGACCGCATTTGGTATTGGCAGAATTTCGCGCAATCCTAATTGTACTAGAGGTCGGATGATGATTATTTTCGGTGCAATGAAAACAGCTGAAGGTATACTAAAATATTGTCCAACAAAGGCAATGATGAGCTCTACCATGCAAAGTGCGGTCGATAGCTCTATGACTAGCGCATTTGGTGGCCAAGCTGCAAGCATCATCCCTAATATTGATCAACTGATGAAGGATTTTGCTGGCGGGAATATGAATAGCAAAAACAGTGATTCACAAAACAGTGATTCTAAAAATCAGTCCAATGATCAAAAAAAGAACAATAATAACAGTCAAGCTAGTTCATCTACTACGTAAAACCCATATGAACAAAAAGCTGTCCGATATTTTTTATCGGACAGTTTTTCATTTTACTTCATCGTGCGCCAGCCTATATCAGTACGATAAAAAAATCTATCCCAAGTATCTTTAGATAGACCTTTATATACTTTTTTTTGTGCTTCCTTCAATGTTGCAGCCTTCGTAGCAACTAGTAGTACGCGGCCACCGTTTCCTACAAAGTCTTCTCCTGCAAGTTTTGTACCCGCATGGAAAACATCAAATTCTGCTGATAATTTTTCTAGTGACGGTAATTTAGCACCTTTTTGTACATCGCCAGGATATCCTTCTGAAGCAATTACGACACCTAGCATTACATCTTCTGACCATTCCAAAGTGTACGGCTGTTCATTCATTAACGCCATCATAAATTCACCAAAATCAGAAGCCATACGTGGTAGTACAACTTGTGTCTCAGGATCACCAAAGCGTGCATTAAATTCAATTACTTTAGGGCCCTCTGCCGTTAAAATAAGCCCTGCGTATAAAATCCCTGTGAAAGATGAACCTTCAGCTGTCATCGCTTTAACAGTGGGTTCTACCACTTCATCATATGAACGCTTTACTACTGTTTCAGAAATTTGAGGTACTGGAGAATAAGCACCCATTCCACCTGTATTTGGACCTTTATCGCCATCATATGCACGTTTATGATCTTGTGCAATAACCATCGGATAAATTTGACCATTATGTACAAATGACATATAAGAGAACTCTTCCCCATCAAGGAATTCCTCAATCACAACACGAGAAGAAGAATCCCCAAAGCGTTGATTGCCAATCATGTCTTCGATACCTTCAATCGCTTCTTCTTCCGTCATCGCAACGATTACACCTTTACCTGCCGCAAGACCATCTGCTTTCACAACGATTGGAGCACCCATTTTTTGTACGTATGCAATTGCAGCTTCTGCTTCAGTAAATGTTGCAGAAGCGGCTGTTGGTATATTGTATTTTTGCATTAGTTCTTTTGCAAAGGATTTACTACCTTCAATTTTAGCTGCAGCCTTAGTTGGGCCAAAAATGCGTAAACCCGCTTCATTAAAAGCATCCACGATACCAGCTACTAAAGGTTGTTCAGGTCCGACAAATGTTAAGTCGATTGACTGCTCTTTAGCAAAATCTATAAGTTCTGCAAAGTTGAAAGCGTCAATTGCGACACACTCTACATCATTTTTCATACCATCATTACCTGGTGCAACAAATACATTCTCAACTGATGGTGCATTTGCAAATTGTTTGGCAATTGCATGCTCGCGACCACCACTACCAATGACTAGTACTTTCATTGAAAGAATCCTCCTATTTATAAACTAACGGAACACGCCGATGCTCGCTTGGTGTGTTCCGGGTTTAGTGTTGTTTATTTATTAGATGAGTTGCCATGCTCGAATTAACCAATTCTATGCTCGTAATTCGGTACCCTATGCTCATTTAGGCTACTTTTACTAATAATGACCTTTGACACGATGTCGCGCACTTAGGTGGCCTTCCTTAATCAAGATATCCAGCTTCAGCGGCCAGCCCCTCGAG
>NZ_JAEOAH010000017.1 GCF_016612995.1 Viridibacillus soli | reverse complement strand
TGCCGCACGTATTTTTGGGATTGTCGTAGAAGATAGGCTACATTCCATGGGCTGTTTTAAGGAAATGCCAAAGTGTTGTACGATGCTTTTGATGGTGGCTAAGGGTATGGATTTCTGTTAGTTTGCCTGTGAAACAAACGCTCGACATCCATCGATAAAGTGAGTCAAATGCCGTAATACGGGCTTTGAAAAGTAAAAAGGCAATTGCCAATCAAGAAACCCTTTGTTGATTTGTTGGTGATGTGTTAATCTATTCATCAGATAGATACGCTCCTTTGGTGGATGATTGGGTCAGAGCTTTCATTTTAACCAAAAGGGTGGATTCTGTCTTTTTATTTTGTTAAATAGAAATTACTTGAATGAAATTTACTTATTTAAAGTTATCTAGTATAACCAAACGCTAATTAGGGTAAAGGGGAATTATTTATGGCTTTATTAAAAGATTATTTTAGTCAACCCAGTTGTGAAGTTGAAATAAATTTAAAGTTAGTCAATGAAGAAAGTGTAGAATTTTTTATTGATTTCCGCTCTGGTCCTGCTTTTCCAGAGGTGCATACAGAAATCGTTTGCTTAAAGAGAGATTTCTTAAAGTTATTAGATGATTTAAAACAAATCGATACTATGCATCTAAGTATGCTAGAGCCTCATGATCCAGGCTTGTGTATTTATCACATTCCTCTATTTGGTAATTATTATTATCCTGGACATGGTTTTCTTCAAGTGCCCGAACATGAAAGGGATGAATGGGAGCCTTATTATAGATTAATTTTTGTGTTAGATGCAGGGGAGAAGAATAATCATAGTGCATCAGAAACTGGTCCTGCACTATGTCTAAAAGTAAAAATGGAACAAATTAACGAATTTGTAGACAGTTTAAAATCAGAGGTAAATAGTTTTTGAGTTTATAAAGAAATCACTGGTGTTCATAATATAACTATACATAAAGCCCAGGTACTCAATTAATTTTGAGCCTGGTCTTTTTTTGTTATTCGTCATAAGGTCTGTATTTTGTATGAAGCTCTTTAGCTGCTTCTTTTCGACTTTCTACATTTTCTCTTAAAAATAATTTATCTCGACTTAATTCTTTTACTGGAACTAACTTACCTCGCTTTACTAGTGAGTTTAAAGCCTGGCGAGATATTTGTAATTCGTCCAATACCTCTGATGAAGTTAATATTTCAGATTGTACCAAGGAGATAAATTCCTCTTTATTAGTTACTTTGTAATCAACCACTTATGCTAACCTCTTTTCTTTTTAAAATACAGAACAATATTAACTATTACTAATTAGATACAGATTGAGTAAACGATAATCAAGAAGTAATCAAAAAACATTGGTTCTGTCCAGTTAACCATATCCGTTAAGACGTAAAGGGCAAATGCTAATGCTGCAACATATCCTATATTTTTCATAATGAATTGGATGTGATAGATTCTCCCGCATGTACTAAATAACTATTATCAGGCGCTAATTTTGTCTTCAGTTGATCTTCTAATGGGATTAAATCTCTGTAATTTGTATGATAGGTTTCTAAACCATCATAAGTCACTGTAATATCTAGAGAAGACATATAATAAGCGTCTTTATCAGAGTCGTTTTTAACTGTGTACTTAGCTAAAATAACGCCACCATCTGTTTGATCTTTAAAGGGAATGTTAAAATCAGTGTGAAAATCCTTTAATTCAACTAAAATATAGGCATCAAGTGAAACTGAGAATTCTCCCATTTTATGTACTTGTGGCTTATTGTTTTCATATAGAGTTTTAGTTGTGCCTTGCGTTTCCTTGGCCATATAGGAAATCAATTGGAAAAGTCATTAGAACCTTCTGCTATTTCACTTTCTTTTTTAGGATCTGTTTCTTCCTCTTTTTTTATCCGCAGAAACCTCTTTATTGTCCACTTCACTTTTTTCACTTGAATCCTTACCTTTTGTTTCTTTGTCGCCATTCCCACAAGCACTGAGTACTAAAGTAGCCATTATGAATGTGGTTAATATGAGTATTAATCTTCCTTTCATCGTAAAATCTACTAAATATAGTAATAGATACTATTTTAATATAATTGTTTTACTTTTATACCCAACTAAAGTATGGAGAATACATGTATATCTTTTGACTTATATATGAGTTAAGTGAAAATTTGTCATCATATATAGCCTCGTTTGAAAAAAGTAGCATACAGTCTAAAGAAGGTGCAGGTTTACTCGTTGTAAAAATAGGGACGGTTAAATAACAATTAAAAAGTCCCCATCTTTGCTATTTGAAAGCAACGATGGGGATTTTATGAGATAAATATCAAAAAAGTATAAAATATTAATAACAAGCTGCAGTGTTATTCTTTAGGAAATGACGGACGTATTTAATTTTCAGCAACTTCATCATATTAGTAAAACCCCATTTTTGCTAATATCCAATGTTCCTTATTACTTGTCACCTAAATCCCCATTTCCTTCATTCCAATAATTCAAACTGAAAAAATATTGATTGTGGAGGTATCTTCCTGTTATATTTCATCATTCTATTATATATTAAAGTGAAAATGATAATCATTATCATTTTATAGATTAAGCATAAAAGAATTTCAATAAGTATGCTTTAATCATGAATTATAGGGGGAGATTTCATTGGCGAAAAACGCAGGGCATATAAAATTAATCAATGTTTTAAAAGATATAAAAATAACAAAAATAAATCATACGGATATATTGGTGTTTAATGGTATTAAATCTCCCACCCTAATCTTTGTAGTTAAAGGGGAGGCTGAGGCTTACTTGAATGAAGTAGTGTCTTCAATAAGAGAGGGGAATCTTATTTGTATACATCCAGGATCTCTCCTGCGTATGCGAAACAGGCTTTCTGATAATGTTTTCCAATATTATCAAATTGCAGTAGAGCAATATGAATTGACTAGTATTTTAGACAATGAATTAAAGTACCATCTTCAAAATAATTATCTCCCTCAAAGTGGATTTCTAACAGAAAAATTACCTCAAAGAGCTTTTATAATAATGAAAGAATTAATGGAGTGTTTTTCTTCAATGGAAGAAAATGACCAAATACATTATTTATTAAAAGAATTATTAGAGCTCTACCTTTTGACAGATACTAGGCACACTAATACAGTATTTAGTTCTACTTGCGCTTATATTGACGAGCATTATCATGAAAAAATCACACGCTCTTTTATGGCCGAAATGATTGGATATAATCCGCGTTATTTTTCTTCCTTTTTTAAAAAGCAAATGGGTTGGAATTTCTCTGATTATCTAGCATACGTAAGGGTAAATAAAGCAAAGGAATATTTACTTACTAGCAATGCACCATTAAACGATATTGCTTATAAAGTCGGATATGCTGATGGTAGTTCATTAAGTAAAAAGTTCAAAAGTTTGGTAGGTATGTCACCAAGTGATTTTCGTTTAAAACGTAAGCCAGAGAGAATTATAGCACTACAATTTTTAGGGGATATGCTCGCGTTAGGTATTAAACCAATAGCATCTACAGACGAAGTCTTAAATGATTCTCAACTTCTACAAACCGATTTAAGTGGTGTTGTTGATGTAGGAAAAGTCCCTCTAGATGAACTGGCTGCAGATTTAATTATTGTCCCAACTTATTACTATTATGCTAACCCGGAAAGGATAGGACAAATGGAGAAAATTGCCCCTGTTTTGATGGTTAATTGGGGAAACAGAGATTTACTAAAGGAGCTACGTTTTTTTGGGGAGCTTCTTGGGAGAGAGCAAAAGGCGGAAGATTGGATAGCAGCATTTAAAGAAAAGGTGGAACAATCTAAACAAAGGATTGAAAAGTTAAAAAAACGAAATGAAACAGTAGCATTATACGAGTTTTGGGATGATCAATACATAAGAATATGGGATCGAACAGCGAGAGCAGCTTATAATTTGTACGATATGCTTGAAATAACAGCACCAGAGCGAATTCAGAGAGAAGTGTTGGATGCTCAAAACCATTTAGTAATTCCAGAGGATCGTTTACCAGAATATGCAGCAGATCATATGTTTATCGTTGCATGTGAAAAAAGTGGGTATCTACAAAGTTTGAAAAAAACAATAGAAAATCACCCCGTTTGGAAATCAATCCCGGCAGTTCAAAAACAGCAGATCTATTTTTTGAAGCAAGAAGAATTTAGATTTTGTGAAGCATATGCGTTGGAAAAACAATTAGAAATTCAAGTTAGACATTTGTTAAAAGAGACATCAGAGACTGACTATCTAACATATGAAAATACTGACTTATTGACATCGACTATAAATGAATAAACTGATATTCTAAATGAGAATGATAATCATTGGCGTAAGGATAAAAATGTTTAAAAATAAATCACCTTTCTTGTTTTGTCTACTATTTATCGTGTTTGCAATCGTTATGGTTGCGTGTAACAAAACCGGAGATAGTACAACCAAGGTATGTGGACTTCAATGGATGCAGTAAAAAAAGACCAAGTTTTTGTTCTTGATCCTAAGAGGTTCTGGCCATATGACCCAATCGCAGTATTAGCTCAGACAGAAGAAATAGCAGATTTGCTAGTATCTAAGAAATAGGGAAAGTAATAAGTATTTAAATTATTTTCAATGATGAGAGGCTATGCCTGAATCAGTTTTGATTTAGAAAAGCCTCTCTTTTCTTTTGCTACCATTAGTGAATTACACATTTGTGCAAAACTTTCGTTACCTTCACCTTTGAATAGTGCAGGGATGTAGATTTAAAAAAAATATTGCTGAGTAGGAGTGTGTTTGACAATGTTAAAGCGATTTTTTTCCTATTATAAACCTTATAAAGGATTGTTTATATTGGATTTTTCCTGTGCAATCATCGCAGCATTATTAGAGCTTGCTTTTCCATTAGCGGTAAATCGAGTAGTGGATGATTTGTTGCCATCAGGAAACTTGGCATTTATCTTATGGGCATGTGTTGGATTATTTGCAATTTATATAGTCAGTTCATTCCTTCACTATGTAGTTACTTACTGGGGACATAAGCTTGGAGTGAATATTGAAACAGATATGCGTAAGGAGTTATTTACTCATATTCAAAAACAACCCTTTAGATTTTTTGATAACAATAAAACAGGTCATTTAGTTTCTCGAATGACAAATGATTTAATGGATATCGGAGAAATTGCCCATCATGGACCAGAAGATTTATTTATAGCACTGATGACATTAACGGGTGCATTTAGTTTAATGCTCTCAATTAATTGGAAATTAGCTATTCTGACATTTATCATCATTCCACTGATCATCTATTTATCATTGTACTTTAGCCGGAAAATGTCTCGGGCATTCGATCGAATGTTTGCTGATATTGCTGACTTCAATGCAAGGGTAGAAAATAATGTGAGTGGCATGCGAGTGGTACAGGCTTTCGCAAATGAAGATTATGAAATCGCGCAGTTCACTGAAAATAACGGTCGCTTTCGTAATACAAAGTTGATTGCTTATCGAATAATGGCTTGGAATTCATCTATCAGTTACATTCTTATGAAAGTTGTTTCCATTTTCGTCCTATTATGTGGAACTTGGTTTGTTATACAAGGGAATATGTCGTATGGAGAATTTATCGCCTTTGTACTTCTATCAAATGTATTTCTTCAGCCGATTCAACAAATAAATTCAGTAATTGAAATGTATCCAAAGGGTATTGCTGGTTTTAGACGTTATTTGGATTTACTTGAGACAGAACCGGATATTGCAGATGCTTCAGACGCAGTAGATGTCGCACAACTACAAGGGAATATTAAATATCAAAATGTATCATTTGGTTATGAAAATAAAGAAAATGTGCTAGAGAAGATTGATTTATCAATCCGTGCAGGCGAAACGGTAGCACTTGTAGGTCCATCTGGTGCAGGTAAAACAACGCTTTGTAGCTTACTACCTCGTTTTTACGATGTCAAAAACGGCAAAATTACGATTGATGGCATTGATACGAAGAAAATGACGTTAGAATCTCTTCGTTCTCATATAGGAGTAGTTCAGCAAGATGTTTTCCTTTTTGATGGAACGATTCGCGAAAATATTGCCTATGGTAAATTAGGCGCTTCAGAAGAGGAAATTTGGGCGGCAGCAAAAAAGGCACAGCTTGAAGAGATTATCCTTTCTCAATCAAATGGGTTAGATACAATGATTGGTGAAAGAGGAGCAAAACTATCCGGAGGACAAAAACAGCGTCTTTCCATTGCCCGTATGTTTCTGAAAAATCCATCTATTCTTATTTTAGATGAAGCCACTTCTGCGCTAGATACAGAAACAGAAATTGCTATTCAGAAAGCTCTAACTAATCTTTCGAAAGGGCGTACAACACTTGTCATTGCCCACCGCCTAGCAACGATAAAAAATGCTGATCGTATCATTGTTGTAACAGAAGAGGGTATCAAGGAACAAGGGAATCATAGTGAATTATTGGAGATGAAAGGTACATACAGCAGACTTCATGAAGCACAATTTGGATTTTAAAGTTGAAAGAATATGTAGGAGATATAGTAAAAACAAACTTAGAATGACACAAATAAAGGAGAATATATGATGTTCAATAAATTGAACATGAAGTTAATTTTGTTAATGGTACTTAGTATGATGCTTATTTTAACAGGATGCGGATCAAATAAGAGCAACAAAGCACAAGAAGAACAGAAAAATGAAAACGTTCAAGCTGAAACGGGAACTCGTACTATTACTGACGATATCGGTCGTAAAGTCGAAGTACCAGATAAGCCTGTAAGAATAGTGACAGATTGGTATTTAGGACAATTGTTAGCACTTGATGTCACGCCAGTAGGAGCTGTTATGGCAAACCTGGATTATGCAGCCTATTTGAAAGACTATTATAAAGAAGATGCAATTGAAAATATAGGTGATGGTGAAGCTTCTCTAGAAAAAGTTATGGAAGTAAATCCTGATTTAATTATTACATGGGACAAAGAAGCGGTTGAAAAATATGAAAAAATAGCTCCAACGATTGTTTTCTCTGACACTACTCATAAATCTATTCATGAAGAGATCAAAGCGATGGGGGAATACCTTGGACGTACAGATCAAGCGGAGCAGTTTCTAGGAGATTTTGATAAGCGTATTGCAGCAGCAAAAGAAAAAATTAATAAAGTAATCAACAAAGATTCTACCTTTACTATTTTCGATTTAGGGAAAAAGAACCTTTCAGTTATTGCTCCGAACGGTGTTGTTGGAGGGAGAGCGTTATATGAAACATTAGGAATGACACCTCCACCAAAAGTAAAAGAATTGTTTGATACGAAACAAGCAGATGGTAACCGTTATGAAATATCATATGAAGTTGTAAATGACTATGTAGGTGATTATGTAATAGAGATGAACTTCTTTAATAAGGGTGGTTCATTACCAACTACATGGACAAATCTTGATGCAGTTAAAAAGGGAGAAGTTATTACTTTAGCTCCCGAATATTACTTTGCTTCTGATCCAGTTTCAGTACTGCACCAAGCAGAAGATTTAGCAAATAAAATTGAGAAACTAACGAAGGAGAAAAAATAATATCAGTCAGTTTTGTGCACTTATACGGTGGCTTTCGCAAGGACACAGGATAAGAGTTTAGAAAAATCAACGTCAATGGATAAGGGGATATTAATTTGTATATACAACAAAATCATAATCGACTTTGGAAGGTAGGAATAGTAGTATCACTATTCTTATTAATAGTTTTATTTCTTTCCGCTTGTGGGAAGACAAATACTGATAAAACAACTAAGAGTTCAGATGTTAAAGCAGATAAAACAACAAAAACAATAAGTACTGTAAATGGAGAGATAGAGATTCCTACGCAGCCAAAGCGCATTGTGGCAGAAGAATATCTAGGTAGCCTAATTGCTTTAGATGTTATTCCTGTTGGAGCACCTGAACTGACACTTAAAAACTATTATTTTAAAGATAAATTAAAAGGTGTTTCTGATACAGGAGTTTATGGAAAACCATCTGCAGAAAATATTCTAGCAATGAACCCGGACTTAATTATTACTGGGAATAATGAAAGTTACAAGATACTAAGTAAAATTGCTCCTACAATAGTTGTTCCCTATGGTGATTTGAAAAACGCCCATGAGGAGCTAACTTATTTCGGGAAACTATTAAATAAGGAAGATGAAGCAAAAGATTGGCTAGAAACATATGACGAGCAGATTGCAGATGCTAAAGCCAAAGTAGACGCGGCTATTAAAGTGGATAAAAGCTTCTCAATTATGGAAGACGCTGGCAAGGTGACATATGTGTACGGTGATAACTTTGGTCGTGGTGGCCAAGCAATCTATCAAGCTTTTGGACGGAAACCTCCAAAAAGTATTGCTGAAAAAATTATGAAGAAGCAATGGGCAGAGCTTTCAGAGGAAATGATACCAGAATACGCTGGAGACTATATTATTATGACTTCCAACGGTCGAACGGTTGAAGATTTCAAGAAAAATCCAATTTGGGGTAGTTTGGAAGCAGTTAAGAATGACCATCTATATATATGGCCAGAAGAACGCTCTTGGTATTATGACCCCATTGCAACACTTGCACAAGTAGAAGAACTAACTACTTGGCTTACTAATCTTAAACAATAGAAAAGGATGGTCCCTACCTACTTAATGGTGTGGGAACATCTTTCTTTTTATTGAAAACTTTTGAATTGAATATAGTTTCAGTAGTAGTTTGGCAGGAATCTTTGAGCAATTGTGAAAAAGTTGTAAATATTTTCAACCTACTTTATACTAAATTAAATGATAACGATAATCATTCTCGATATAGTTCCGTAAGGCAAAGGAAAGGTGATAAACAAATATGTCAGTTCTTACTGTCGATCATATAGCAGTTGGGTATTCAAACACTGTAATTATAGAAGAGTTAAGTGCGGCAATTCCTGAAAAAAAAATCACGACCATTATTGGCCCAAATGGATGTGGTAAATCTACGCTCCTAAAAGCAGTTGCAAGGATTTTAAAAACACAAAAGGGTGCGATATTTTTAGATGGACGTGCAATTCAACAAGTTTCAACTAAAGAAATTGCTAAGAAACTGGCAATTTTGCCACAGAGCGCTGAAGCACCACCTGGGCTTACGATATTTGAATTAGTCTCATACGGTCGATTTCCCCACCAGAGAGGCTTTGGTACATTGAAAAAAGAAGATTTAAAACATATTCATTGGGCAATTGAAGTCACTGGATTAGGTGAGCTAAGAGATCGCCCTGTAGAAGCGTTATCTGGCGGACAACGGCAGCGTGTATGGATTGCAATGGCACTTGCACAAGATACGGAAATATTAATATTGGATGAACCAACAACTTATTTGGACTTAGCACATCAACTTGATATTCTCCTATTGCTTAAAAAGTTAAATGAAGAAGAAGGAAAAACAATTGTAATGGTATTGCATGATTTGAATCATGCATCACGTTTCTCGCATTATATGATTGCGATGAAGGACGGTGAAATTATTACAGAAGGGGAACCTAAAAAAGTAATGAAAAGTGAAAATTTAAAAGCAGTTTTTGATATTAATGCAATTTTAATGACATGTCCTTTTAGCCAAAATCCAATTTGTTTATCTTATCAATTGAATAAAGAAACAGAATGCTTATTGCAAACTGTTGAATAATAGTAAGGAGAAAGTAGATGTCAGATTCAGTAGAAGAGTCAATAGATTTAAAGAAAGTATATAAGGGTTCACGTCCAATTATTGCAACTTTCATATTAATGGGTGGAACGATAGGACTTTTATTCTCGATAGGGTTATCAGTATCATTTGGCGCAGCAGATATTGATTTTGCGACTGTTTGGTCTGCTGTTTTTCAATTTAACCCCAATTTGACAACGCACCAAATTATTCAAGATATAAGACTACCAAGAGTTCTTGGTGCAGGTTTAGTAGGAGTGTGTTTTGCTGTAGCGGGATCTATTATGCAAGGAATGACACGAAATCCATTAGCTGATTCGGGTCTATTAGGATTAAATGCAGGTGCGGCTTTCATGCTTGCTATCTGTTTTGCTTTCTTCCCTGGCTTACCTTATATGTATATTATTTTATTCTCATTTTTGGGAGCAGCATTAAGTGCAGGTATTGTTTACGGAGTGGGTTCATTGGCAAAGGGTGGTTTAACACCTATGCGTCTTGTATTAGCAGGAGCAGCGGTCAGTGCTTTACTTGGAGCGCTTAGTGAAGGGATTGCAATTTATTATCACATTGGTCAAGACTTGGCGTTTTGGTATGCAGGTGGTGTTTCCGGTACAAAGTGGGAGCATCTTAAAGTTATGTCTCCATGGATAATAGCAGCAATTATAGGAGCAATTATGCTGTCAAAATCAATCACATTGCTTAGTCTTGGAGATGAAGTTGCAATTGGACTTGGACAACGAACAGGGAAGATAAAATTCTTCGGATCAGTTGTCGTATTAGTGTTGGCGGGTGCTGCCGTTTCAGTTGTAGGGGCAGTTGGGTTTGTTGGATTAATCGTCCCCCACTTAACTCGTTTCCTTGTAGGTAACGATTATCGTTGGATTATACCTTGTTCAGCAATTTTAGGAAGTCTCTTAGTTATACTAGCAGATTTTGCTGCGAGAATGATTAATCCACCTTATGAAACGCCTATCGGAGCATTAATTGCTTTAATTGGTGTTCCGTTCTTCCTTTATCTTGCGCGTAAAGGAGGAAAAGAGCTGTGACTGAGGAAAATTACATTTCTGCTTATCAACAGAAAAAGCATCGGAAGAATATCTTTCTTATTCTTTCTGTTTTTATACTCATCATAATAATGTTCATGATAAGTATGAGTACAGGTTTTATAAGGCTAACCCCAATGGAATTAATCCGAACATTATTTGGAATGGGGACGGATAAACAGAATATTATCTTGTTTGATTTTAGATTGCCGAGAATCGTCATCTCTATATTAGTAGGAATGGCGTTAGCTGTATCAGGAAGCATATTGCAAGGAGTTTCAAGAAATGCATTAGCAGATCCTGGAATTTTAGGGATTAATTCAGGTGCAGGGGTAGCTGTTATGTTATTTATTTCGTTCTTTCCAACTACAACAGCAGCTCCTGTTTTTTTCCTTCCTATATTAGCGTTTATAGGTGCGGGAACCACAGCCATACTCATTTATGTACTTGCATATAAACGTGGAGAAGGTATTTCGCCTACAAGGCTATTGTTAACAGGTGTTGCAGTAGCGGCGGGTATTAGTGCGGTAATGATTGTATTGACATTAAGATTATCGCCTGAAAACTATCAATTTGTTGCTGTTTGGATGGCGGGTAGTATTTGGGGCTCTAACTGGAGCTTTGTCTTGGCATTATTACCTTGGATTCTGATTTTATTACCAATCGCTTATTCGAAAGCTCGTGTTTTAAATACATTAAATCTAGGAGAGATACCTGCTACTGGACTTGGACTAGCTATAGAAAAAGAGCGATTAATTTTACTTGCAGTGGCAGTTGGCTTAGCTGGTGCAAGTGTATCTGTCAGTGGAGGAATTGGTTTTATTGGTTTAATCGCACCACATTTAGCACGTCAATTAGTAGGTGCAAAACATCAGTATCTGTTACCGACAGCTGCTTTGGTAGGTAGCCTTTTGTTAATAACTGCGGACACGATAGGTAGATGGATATTAGAACCATCTGAAGTTCCAGCTGGAATTGTCGTTGCAGTCATTGGAGCACCTTATTTCTTATATCTACTTGCAAAGTCAAAAGCATAGAGAAGACATTTTGAGTATCAAAATAATAATTTAAATAGGAGGATTCAATATGAATTCAGAACAATTGTATGACGTAACAATTATTGGTGGCGGACCAGCAGGACTTTTTTCAGCTTTCTATAGTGGTCTAAGAGAAATGAAAACAAAAATTATTGAGTACCAAACTTATTTAGGTGGAAAAGTGCATGTGTATCCAGAAAAAATGATTTGGGATATAGGTGGTCTAACACCTGTTACGGGAGAACGACTGATTGAACAATTGATTCAGCAGGGAATGACTTTTGAGCCTGAGGTTGTATTGGGGGAAAAAGTGACGTCGATCAACAAAGGTGAAGATGGAAACTTTATTGTTCAGACATCTTCGAACCAAAAACACTTTTCAAAAACAGTAATTTTAGCTGTTGGGGGCGGTATTTTAAAGCCAACAAAATTGGAAATCGAAGGTGCTGAACGTTTTGAGGTTTCAAACTTGCATTATACGGTAAAATCACTTTCACGTTTCCAAGGTAAAACAGTATTGATTTCGGGAGGCGGAAATGCCGCTGTAGACTGGGCAAATGAATTGGAGCCGATTGCGAAAAAAGTCTATTTGACTTACCGAAAGGACATGTTAAAAGGGCATGAAGCAGAGGTATCTCGGCTATTTAATAGTTCTGTTGAATGCTTATTGAATACATCAATTGAAAAACTAATTGCGTCAAGTAGTCACGAAAGTATTGAAAAAGTCGAGTTGCTCAGCATTGAAGATGGCAATATTATCCAACTACCTGTTGATGAAGTAATTATTAATCACGGTTATGAAAGAGATAAAGAGCTAACATCAAATAGTGGATTAAATATTGAAATGGCAAATGAGTATAGTATTGCGGGTAGTCCTTTAAGTGAAACGTCTGTAGAGGGTCTATATGCAGCAGGAGATATTTTGAATCATGAAGGAAAGCTACATTTAATTGCCGGAGCATTTCAAGATGCAGCAAATGCAGTGAATAAAGCGAAGCAATACGTAATACCAGATGCATATGAATATGGAATGGTCTCATCACATAATGAGATTTTCAAAGAAAAGAATAGAGAATTAGTAAAACATTTATATGCAGCAAAAAACTAACTAATTGTGTAAATGGTATAGCAATGCTATAGAAAAGTACCATGTTCTGAAACAATTTTATTTGTTTTTGAGCCTGGTACTTTTTGTTTTTATAGCTTGGCTTCAAGGTGAGTTCTATTACTCTTCGAAAAAAATGGGTAGGAAACTTTACCGTCTTAGTCAAATTAATTTATGAAAAGTTCTAATTGAAATTAGATAATAGTGTAGAACATTTTGTGGAATAAAAACAATTCACAAAATGTTCACATATATATAAAGTGCGTAAAAGCGTTGAGATTCAACGGTTCAACGCGTTGAAGTGATAAAGATGTGTTATTTTGAGTTTACTGAATATTCATAATGTTGTTGACGGTTGTTTTTTCAAACTGTAATATAACAATAATTATAGTTACGGTAGAAAAATAGAAGTGATGATGATTCAAATAGGGGGCTTTTTATATGAAGAAAGGTTACAAAAAGGTTATATTTTTACTTTTTGCAGCAATGCTTGTATTAGCAGCTTGTGGCAGTAAAGATAAAGGAGATTCTCCGGAAACAAGCAATGCCGGATCTAGTTCATCAGATGAGAAGACATACAAAATTGGTATTTCTCAATACGTTGAACATCCATCATTAAACGCAGCAACAGAGGGCTTTAAAAAAGCACTTGAAGATAGCGGCCTTAAAGTAGAATATAAAATTGAAAATGCACAAGGCGATTCAAGTGTAAATACTACTGTAGCAAACAACTTAGTAGCTGGCGGTGTGGATTTAATCTTCGCTAACGCAACGCCAAGTGCCCAAGCAGTTGCAGCTGCAACTACTGAAATTCCAGTTCTTTTCACATCAGTAACAGATGCAGTAGGAGCAGAACTTGTCACATCGATGGAAGCTCCAGGTGGTAACGTAACGGGTACAGTTGATACACATCCAGAGGCCATTCCAAACACAGTGAAATTTTTGGCTGAAGAACTTGGTACTAAAAAATTGGGTATGGTCTTCAATTCAGGAGAGCAAAATTCACGTGCACAAGTGGATATCGTAAAGGCAGAAGCTAAAAAAGTAGGTATTGAAGTAGTAGAAGCATCTGTTTCAACATCAGCAGAAGTAAAACAAGCAACGGAATCATTAGTTGGTAAAGTAGATTCTATTTACATTATCACTGACAATACTGTTGTTACAGCACTTGAGTCAGTACTAGATGTTGCAAACGATAAGAAAATTCCTGTAATGGTTGGAGAGCTAGATTCAGTTGAACGTGGTGGGCTAGGTGCTTTCGGTTTTGAATATACGGATATCGGTTATGAAGCCGGTGAAATGGCGGTAAAAATCTTAAAAAATGGTGCAAAATCAGAGGATATTGCAGTGGCATATCCTAAAAACTTAAAATTCAAAATCAACAAGAAGACAGCTGAACAAATTGGCATAGACATTAAAGACGGATGGAAAGCAGAAGTAGTCGAATAGATAGGAGATGATTCTACATGTTTACAGCAATCTTTGGCTCGGTTGAGCAAGGGATCATCTATGCAATTATGGCGCTCGGAGTGTACCTTACATTCCGAGTTTTGGATTTCCCTGATTTAACAGTGGACGGTAGTTTTGTAACAGGTGCTGCAACAGCGGCAACTTTAATTGTACTAGGCTATCATCCGGCATTAGCGACGGCTGCTGCAATTGTCGCTGGTTTCTTAGCGGGATGTATGACGGGAATATTGCATACAAAGGCGAAAATTAATCCTCTATTGTCAGGAATTTTAATGATGATTGCTCTTTATTCCATCAATTTACGTATTATGGGAACAACGACTGAAACAGCAATTGGGCGTCCAAATGTGCCGCTTTCAAACGTCGATTCACTGTTCACGATTTTCTTTGGTTGGTGGGGTAATCTAGGCATTGATACAGCATTTAATAATGTATTGGCAAGCATCGGTATTGATAATATGCCAAAAACATGGGGCACATTATTTATCATGATCATCGTAACTTTTTCCATCAAAATTATTTTCGACAGGTTCTTAAAAACAGAAGTCGGTTTAGCTATTCGTGCAACAGGGGATAATGACAAAATGATCCGTAGCTTCTCGGCAAATACAGATACCTTAATCATTTTAGGCCTTGGTATTTCAAATGCACTGGTCGCATTATCAGGTGCTTTAATTGCACAATATACAAAATTTGCAGATGTTAGTATGGGGATCGGGATGATTGTCATTGGCTTAGCATCCGTTATTATCGGAGAAGCTATTCTGGGAACGAAAACCATTGTCCGTACGACTTTAGCTGTTATTGTCGGTGCGATTATTTATCGTATCGTTATCGCCATCGCACTCCGCGTGGATTTCCTAGATACAGGTGATATGAAACTGATTACAGCATTAATTGTTGTCGTGGCATTAATTTTACCGAAATTCCTTGAAAAACATAAGGAACGTACGCGCAAGGCAAAACGCCGTGCAGAACATAAAGTTGCTAGTGGACAGGAGGCGAAACATCTTGCTTAAATTAGATGGGATTAATAAAATCTTCAACGAAGCAACGCCAGATGAAAAAATAGCCTTGGACCAAATTAATTTAGATTTAAAAGCAGGCGATTTTGTCACAGTGATTGGTAGTAATGGTGCTGGAAAGTCAACGATGATGAATATGATTTCAGGCGCTTTAACACCTGATTTTGGTACTGTAGAGATAGATGGTAAAAACGTGACAAAATATGCGGAATATAAGCGTTCGCAATTTATAGGCCGTGTTTTCCAAGATCCAATGGCCGGTACTGCGCCAGCTATGACAATTGAGGAAAACTTAGCGATTGCTTATTCACGCAATAAAAGTCGAGGATTACGAATCGGAGTCGATAAGAAGCGTCGTGAATTGTTCCGTGAATCATTGGAATCATTACATCTCAATTTGGAAAATCGTTTAACGGCTAAAGTAGGCTTGCTATCAGGTGGGGAACGTCAAGCGTTATCACTATTAATGGCCACATTCACGAAGCCATCGATTTTGCTATTGGATGAGCATACAGCTGCCCTTGATCCATCACGTGCAGAACTTATTACGAAATTAACGAAGCAGCTCGTTGATAAGGATAATCTAACAACACTTATGGTTACCCATAATATGCAGCAAGCGCTTGATCTTGGTAACCGCCTCATAATGATGGATAAAGGCCAAATCATTTTAGAAGTTGAGCCAGAAGCGAAAAAAGACTTAACGATCGCCGATTTAATGGACGCCTTCCAACGAATCCGCGGTGAAAAACTTGTATCAGATCGAACATTATTAAGCGTTTAATAAGTAGAAAAAGAAAAGCTGGAGCCTCTATGGGGAGCTTCAGCTTTTTGAAATTATAGCCTTAAATAATGGAGAGCAATGAAGAAGGGGAATTTCAAAGTTTCTCATCTCAATAGTGTAAAGCATGGCAATAAAAAAAGGAATCTTCCAAAGAAGGAGAATTCCTTTTTTTATTTTAAATTATACTAATAAAGCAAATAACGTACTATCATTATTCACTTCTTTAAATGAGAAGCCATTCTGTTTCAAACGTACAAGCAAGCCTGCATAATCTTCAGGGCGTTTTATCTCAATGCCGACAAGTGCTGGGCCACTTTCTTTATTGTTTTTCTTCGTATATTCGAATGTTGTAATATCATCATCTGGTCCAAGTACGTCGCCTAGGAACTGACGGAGAGCTCCTGCACGTTGTGGAAAATTGACGATAAAATAGTATAGTAAGCCTTCATGAATCAAAGATTTCTCTTTTATTTCTTGCATACGACCGATATCGTTGTTACCACCACTAATAATACAAACAACGGATTTACCTTTGATTTGATTTTGATAGTAGTCAAGTGCGGCTACTGGCAAAGCACCAGCAGGCTCTGCAATAATAGCGTGCTTATTATATAAACTAAGAATTGTCGTACAAACTTTACCTTCAGGAACAGATACAATATCATCAATGTATTTTTTACAAATCTCATATGTGTTTTCGCCAACGCGCTGTACAGCTGCACCGTCAACGAACTTTTCGATATGGTCTAATGAGACAGGGCCACCATTAGCAAAAGCTGCTTTCATACTCGCAGCACCACCTGGCTCAACACCAATGATTTTAGTCTGAGGGGAAAGGTTTTTAATATAGGAAGATACCCCAGCGATCAAGCCGCCCCCACCAATACTACCAAATACATAGTCAATCGGCTCTTCAATATCATTCATCACTTCAACGGCAACCGTACCTTGACCAGCGATTACATCTATATCATCGAATGGGTGAATGAAAATATGCTCTTCAGCTTTTGAAAATGCCTGCGCACTTTTGGCAGAATCATCAAAAGTATCGCCTGATAAAATAACCTCAACAAATTCACGTCCGAACATTTTCACTTGCTCGATTTTTTGTGAAGGTGTAGTAGTAGGCATGAAAATATGGCCACGAATGCCTAAATGGGCACAAGCGTAAGCAACACCTTGTGCGTGGTTACCGGCACTTGCGCAAACAATACCTTTTTCACGCGCATCATTTTCAATGCTCTTAATTTTATAGTAAGCACCTCGTAGTTTAAATGAACGAACATGTTGTAAGTCTTCACGTTTTAAATAAACGGTACAGCTATATTTTTCGGATAAATAGTCATTTTTTTGCAATGGTGTGTGAGCAACAACATCTTTTAAAAATTGATAGGCAATTAGTACATTTTCCACCTGAACGGTCTTTACATCTGATACTGTCATAATTATTCATCTAACCTCCGATTCCTTAAATTGCATTTATTTATTTTAACATATTATACATGCTGAATGGACTAAATATTGAGTTAATTCTAAATGTTTCGTAATTTTGTGTTTAAGCGGGCAAAAAAGCGTTTCCAACTAGCTTAAGCTATAATAGAAGCAACAGTATGAATGAACGGAAAGGATTACGAATAGACATGAACTTCTTCGAAAAAATGCAACAACATACGGGCGTTTCCTTAAATGACGTGCAAAAACAGGCAGTCCGTTATTCAGATGGGCCTTTATTATTATTAGCATCGCCCGGCTCTGGAAAAACGACGACATTGAATATGAAAATTGGCTATTTACTATTAGTAAAGAAAGTTCCCGCACAAGCGATCCTTGCAATTACATTCAGTAAAGCCTCCGCACAAGATATGGCGCAGCGCTTCGATCAATTCTTCGGTAAACTTACCCATGAGAAAGTACATTTCTCTACAATTCATAGCTTTTCTTTCCAAGTAGTGCGTGAATACTTTGCAAAGCAACATCTAACATTTCAACTGGTTGAAGGGGGCAATGATGTACCTCTTCATAAGAAGATGATACTGCGTAATATATTCACAGAAATGAAAAATACAAACCCAACCGAAGATGAAATGGACGAGCTCCTCACCTACATTAGCTATGTGAAAAATCGCATGCTTTCTAGTGAGCAGCTGGGCTCTGTGAAATCATCCATCTCAGGCATTTCTGATATGTACAAAGCGTATGAGCAATTCAAAACACAGAACCCGCAGCATCTGCTCCTTGATTTTGATGATATGCTCACATACTGCTTGAGGATTTTACAAGATGACGAGCAAATTCGAACGAAATATCAGCATCGTTTTGAGTATATTTTGACTGATGAGAGCCAGGATAATTCCGTGATACAGCATGATATCATTACTCTATTAGCTAAGCCACAAAATAATCTTTGTGTCGTAGCAGACGATGACCAATCGATCTTCATGTGGCGTGGCTCAGACGTCCAGAAGCTATTAGAGTTTGAAAAAAATTATCCTCAAGCTAAAATTCTAACAATGACACAAAACTATCGCTCTACACCAGAAATCGTAAAAACAGCCAATGACTTCATTAAACGTAACCCAAAGCGCTACGCTAAGGAAATGTTCACGGAAAATCCTGCCGGTAAGCCCATTGAAATTCATAATATGCAGCGCTATGAACTACAGCTTAACTATGTGGTTCAAGAAATTGAAAAGAGCAGTAACCCGCAAGAAACAGCCATCTTATATCGTAATAATTCTTCGGCAATCCGTTTAGTGGATAAGTTAAATAAAGCAGGTTTACCATTTTATATGAAGGACGTAGATTTGAAGTTTTTCCGCCATTGGATTGTAGAAGATATGCTAAACTTTATGCGCCTTTCTTATAACGATACACGCGTAGATATTCTAGAAAAAGTGCATACGAAAATGAATGCCTATATTACGAAAAAACAAATGGTTTATTTGAAAAATAATAATAACCAAACATCAGTCTTTGACCAACTCCAGGAGGTTAGACATGCAGATTACCAGGAGCAGGCATTGAAAAAAACAAAGCAATTAATTAAAAAGATAAACATACTAGATCCAGAAGAAGCGATAAAAATCATTCGTAAAAACCTCGGTTATGAAAAATCTATTCGCAACACGGCAGAACATTTAGGATTCAATGAGGAAGGCTTATTAGGTGTACTCAATCAGCTAGAGCATATTGCGGTCGGTCTGCCAAATCTTGAAGCGTTCGCAAAGCGGCTAAAAGAATTAGAAGAAATTATGAAAACGTCCTGGTCAAACAAAGGGCGTGATGTTGTCACTTTATCTACTTTGCATAGCGCAAAGGGATTAGAGTATGACAACGTATATATGATTGATCTCGTAGATGGAATTATCCCTTCAAAGGATGATTTAAAGCAGCAGGATGAGGATAATAACGAGCCTATTGAGGAAGCAGTACGGCTTTTTTATGTAGGGATGACTCGAGCTCGCAAGCATTTGGAGCTACTCACCTATCATTTAAAGGACGATGAACATGTAGCGGAATCCTTGTTTTTAAAAAGTGTCCATCGTTTAGTGAAAGGGAAATCATTAGTGAAAAAGGAAACTAGTTTTCGGGAAAGTAAACACGCCCGAGATATTCCCGTAAATGCCATTACTAAAAAAGAAGATTTGCAGCTAAATAGCAATGTAGAACATCATGTGTTTGGTAAAGGAGAAATACTAGAGGTGAGTGGACAAGCCATTGGTGTCGAATTTGAATCTGTAGGTTATAAGAAATTTATGATTGATGTTTGCCTAAAGCAAGGGTTCCTTTGTCATATAGAAGAATAAGTATCTATTGCCAGCTGTAAAGGAACTACCTTATTTAAAAGTGTAACAAAAAAAGAACGTTATTAACGTATTCAGAATGGGTGTTTCTGAATACGAATGGTAGTTACTTTAAAAATAAAGAAGGGCAATCTTTTAAATAAGACTGCCCTTCTTTATTTGATTAAAAGATTAAATGTCCAATACCAGCGATAATTGGTAAAGAGATCAATGTACGCAATAAGAAAATAATGATCAACTCGAAAAAGTTAAGCGGGATTTTCGTACCAAGAATTAAGCCACCAACTTCAGACATGTAGATCAATTGAGAAACAGAAACACCAGCGATGACAAAGCGTGTCAAATCTGATTCAATACCAGCACCTATAATAGTTGGTAGGAACATATCAGCAAATCCTACAACCATTGTTTGTGCAGCTTCGGAAGCTTCTGGTAAACCGAGTACTGTTAAAATTGGTTCAAATGGTTTTCCTAAGAAAGTAAAGACACCAGTGAATTCAGCAAGCATTAAAGCAATTGTACCAAATGCCATTACGATAGGTGCAACACCGAACCACATATCTAAAACATTTTTGAAGCCATCAACAAAGAATTTGCTGAATTTACGGTTACGCTCAGCGGTCTTCAACGCATTTTCTAAACCATGAGTGAACATATTATATCCTTTAGGTAATTTCTCGCGTTCTAAATCAATCTCTTGTCCATTAATATACGTATTCTTTTTCTTAGAAAGTGGATAAATACGAGGCATGATAAATGCCAATACCAAACCACAAAGCACAACAGAACCGTAAAACGGGATGAAATATCGACCTAAATCAACTGCATCAATAACGACGATACAGAATGTAATTGATACGATTGAAAAGGAAGTTGCAATAATCGAAGCTTCCTTTTGCGTATAATTGCCTTCTTCATATTGTCTATTTGTTAAAAGTACACCGATTGTACCGTCACCAATCCAAGAGGCTAATGCATCGATTGAAGAACGTCCTGGAATTTTGAATAATGGACGCATGATTTTAACCATCATTGTACCGAAGAATTCAAGTAAGCCAAATTCAGTTAAGAATGGTAATAGTAAACCTGCGAATAGGAAAATTGTGAATAGGAATGTAACAAGGCCATCATCAGGATTCATTAACAAGCCACCGGTGCCCTCATTACGAATTGCGCTAGGACCAAAATCCATGACAACCATTAACCCAAAGATAAAGCCTAGTACACGTGTAATTGTCCAAAACCAGTTTACACGGAAAATACCATCGAACATAGTTGGTTTTTTAGGATCTTTTTGCGGGATAAACTGATAGGCAACGGAACCTAATGCTGCAATCAAAAAGATAAAAATAGTAAACCAAGAAATAAAGGAAACCACTGAACCGGCAAGTAAATTTGCCAAAATTGCGATAGGAACCTTCCAGCCATCAGCTGTTTTTATTGGCGTCATAAATAAGAATACCCCGATAATTGAAGGGATTATAAACAATAGCCAAGTAGATACAGGGAATTTTTTCATTTTATATTAAATACCTCATTTTTTATTTGAATATTTATTCATCATAAAGAGTTTACATTCATATGTAAATAGTTTGGACAAAAGTCATACTTTTCAGATAATAATGAGCGTGAAATTTTATAGAGTACTGGTTTATTGGAAAATAAAACTTTCCTTGCAATCTTTCTTTAAAAGAAAGCAAGAAAAATAATTTTATCTTTTTAAAATTGCTCTTCAAAATCTTCATGCCAGCGATATTTGAAAAAGCGTTCGAAAGTTAACCAATTTTCAGCTTCTGGTTCCCCAGCAGCAAGGCGCTTTTCATTTTCTTCAAGCATCCAAGCAGTTTGAGAAATATGGGCACGCAAAGCGCCAATTTTTTGCTCACGTACTTCACGAATATCATTGACAATATCCGCTTCACCAAGACCTTCACCTGTATTGTTCGCAAATGCCACGCCATGTAACTTCGGACGTCGTTCTTCAGGCAAACGGCGAACAGCACGTACAACAGCACGAGCAGTTGCTTCGTGATCAGGGTGTACGGCATAGTTTGGATAGAATGTGATGATTAACGAAGGATTCAATTCTTCGATCAAGTTGGTCATCATTTGAACCATTTTCTCGTCGTCTTCGAATTCTACTGTTTTATCGCGTAATCCCATCATGCGCAAATCTGTAACGCCCATTGCATCGCATGCAGCCTGCAATTCTTTTTTACGGACTAAAGGTAAAGATTCACGTGTCGCAAATGCGGGATTCCCAAGATTACGTCCCATTTCGCCAAGTGTTAAGCATGCATATGTGACAGGTGTACCTTGATTGACATAAGTTGAGATGGTGCCAGAAACACCAAATGCTTCATCATCAGGGTGGGGGAATACGACAAGTACATGTCGTTCAGGTTGTAGTGCCATCTGAATCACTCCTTAATTAATAAGTAAATGGTGTTTTGCTAATTTCAAGTGCCACTGCTAATTTGCCGTCATAATCATGTCCAGCCATTAACAAGCGGTTTTGTTCGTCTATTTCATAGTGAGTGATGCCTTGTGCATAAACCCAACCATGAGCCAGTTTCAAACCAACGCGATGAGGAGCATCTGCTGTAACTTTACCCAATTCATATTGGAGTTTTATGTTACGGATAAATGCACCAGCGTTGAATACTTTTTCATTAAAATGAGAGGCATAAGCCCCGTTCGTCGTCTCTAAATGTATATAAACATCTTTATTCGCAAAGGAATTAAGAAGTTGCTGAAGCTTTTCTATTTGTACAATTTCCAATTAAATTCTCCTTCCAACAGCTAGCAATCTATTCTTTAGTATAGAGAAAAATTTGCATGAATGCGATTGGAAAGCTCAAAATACAAATTTTATTTACACATATTGTCGAATTTAATTGGCAGATAACTTTCTAACATTAAAAGGACATATACCTTAGGAAAAGTAACAATCGTAGTATGTTCGTCGATTGTTACTGTGTTTAAAAGAGTATGAATGTATTAAAGGTGGTTTGTTTAATATGGACAGCCTGTTTATACAAAAAGTAATGTGTTTTCTGCATAAAGAACTGTTGTCCCAACATAAATTTGTAGACATCGTTAGAATTCAGTCAATTTCCTTCAAAAAAACCTCCGCAATGAGTAAATTACGAAGGTTATGTTGCTGAATATTAAACTTCAGTAGAAGTGATTGTAGGAGCACCGTAAACGCCTTTTGCACCGTGCATAACAGGACCTACGAATTGGTTTAGTTTCCAACCGTGTTCAATTGCAGCAGCAACGAATTCTTTTGCTTCGAAAACAGCTTCTTTAACAGTTAGACCGTTTGCAAGATTAGCTGTTACAGCAGCTGCGAAAGTACAACCAGCACCGTGGTTATAAGTAGTATCCACTTTATCAGCTTCAAGCAGGATAAATTTTTCGCCATCTGAGAATAGGTCAACAGCTTTTTCATGTTGCAACGCTTTACCGCCTTTAATGACTACATTTTTAGCGCCAAGTGCATGGATTTTTTGTGCAGCGACTTTCATTTCTTCGATAGATTTTGGTGTACCTGTACCAGCAAGTTGTCCAGCTTCGAAAAGGTTCGGAGTTGTAACAAGTGCATGTGGTAGAAGGTATTTGATCATAGCATCTACGTTTCCTGGATTCAACACTTCATCTTCACCTTTACAAACCATCACAGGGTCGATGACAACATTTGTTGTACCAGATTTTGCAATCGCTTCACCAGTCACCTGAATAGCTTCTGCAGTTGAAATCATACCTGTTTTTAAAGCGTCAATGCCTGTTGATAAAGTCGTTTTTAATTGAGCTTGCAGCACATCGATTGGTAAAGTATATACGCCATGAGACCAGTTGTTATCTGGATCCATTGTAGCGACAACAGTCACTGCACACATACCGTAAGTGCCGTGCTCTTGAAAAGTTTTTAAATCAGCTTGTAAA
The DNA here is from genome assembly GCF_016612995.1 of Viridibacillus soli. Classification (GTDB taxonomy): domain Bacteria; phylum Bacillota; class Bacilli; order Bacillales_A; family Planococcaceae; genus Viridibacillus; species Viridibacillus soli. The sequence goes on along the minus strand of NZ_JAEOAH010000017.1, from coordinate 118,590 downwards.
CCCGCACCGCCAGAAGCGTCAGTACCGGCAATTGTTAACGTTTTTTTTAGTGACATTGAAAAAGACTCCTTTAGTAAAAAAATATATTTAATTAAACTTTCTGAAAATGAAAAATGTAATGGAATATTTCTATTATAACGAAATAACTGGTTAGAATGAAATGGTCAAAAAACATCTTTTTGATATGGTCAGTTTATAAGGCTATTTTGGTAATTGATCAGCACTAATAATTCTTCGCACGACAATAATTCCACTAATACAAAGGATTCCCACAATACAAGCAACTATGTAATGCTCTTTTTGAATAAAACCAATTGCTAAAAATAGTAAAAGTAAAATAATTAATGCAAAAAATACATAGAAACAACCGATGCCAAATGATTTTGCCTGCTCCGGAACATGTTGTCCACTTTCCGCTGTATTCGCAATCTTTTTCACCTTTTCTCGCCACTGAAAATCAGCCATTTCACCAACTCCTTTCCACTATAGTACTCGAATATCATATTAAACTAAATTGCCTGTATCCACTAAATCCAATTGGCTTTATTAAAAGTGTAGAAACTTCCATAATAGGTAAGAACATAGTAGAATTATGTCGAATTAGATTTTTGGGAATAGTTAATTCCTTTTTAGATTATATAGAAAGAGGGATGAGGATGGTTCCGAATAAAAAAATACAAGAGCTAGAGAAGATATTACAAGAATTAAAATTAGAAGAGCAAAGCGCAACGATTCTTGAATCGACAGAGCCGATGAATTTTAGAAAGTTAAGGAAAAAAGGTAACATGCGTAATTTTTTTACTCAGTGGTACGTATGGGCAACGATAATTGTGCTCGCAATTGCATTTATATTGCCGTTTGCAACAATGAGCTTAATTAAAGGCAGCACTTTTACAGAAAGTAAAGGTTCTATTGTTGAACGTATTCAAAATTTAAATGAGCTGACAACAGCAGAGGCTCATACAAAAGTAATGATCGAACGCTCTGACAATAAAATCTTCGGCCAAGAAATCGGTTTGAATTTACCTGGTACGAAAAGAGATTTACTCGTTGTCATTCCCGGCGGTGTGAAAGCAGGAGTCGATTTCTCTACAATTACAGAAGCAGATATTAAGCTAAATGAAGAAAAGAAAACGGCGACAATTACATTGCCTGGAGCAAAAATTTTGGGAGAGCCGACAATTGATTTTGACAATGTGCAAGTCTTTTCAAATGAAGGTCTTTTCCGTGAAAAGGCCGATATTAGTGAAGCCTATGAACTTGCAAATGAAGCAAAAAAACAAATTCTTGAAGAAGCAACAACTCAAGGCGTATTAAATACAGCAAAGAAAAATGTCCAGAGCTCTGTATCTGACATGTTTGCACTTGTTGGCTATAAAGTAAAGGTTGAATTTAAGGAGTAGAAACTAATGACGAAGCAAATTTTCAATAATGATTGGGAACACGTACTAAAAGCCGAATTTGAAAAGCCCTACTATTTACAGTTACGTGAATTTTTAAAGCATGAATATGCAACAGAGACAATATATCCACCAATGGATGATATGTGGAGTGCTTTCCGCCATACGCCATATGCCAATGTAAAAGTGGTTATATTAGGCCAGGATCCTTATCACGGAGCAGGCCAGGCGCATGGCATGAGCTTTTCCGTGAAATGTGGCGTGAAGCATCCACCAAGTTTGCAAAATATGCTGAAGGAAATGCAATCGGACCTAGGTTTCGCAATACCAGAGGACGGTACACTAACAAAATGGGCAGAGCAAGGCGTGCTTATGTTAAACACCGTCTTAACAGTGCGCGAAGGACAAGCCCATTCGCATAGAAAACAAGGCTGGGAGCAGTTCACAGATACGGTCATTCAAAAATTATCAGAACGCGAGCAACCAGTCATATTCGTACTTTGGGGCAAACCTGCACAACAGAAAAAACGTCTCATCGATACGAACCTCCACGCCATTATAGAAGCACCACATCCAAGCCCACTTAGTTCATATCGCGGTTTTTTTGGTAGCAAGCCTTACTCTAAAATCAACACGCAGCTTAAAGAGTGGGGAGTAGCACCAATTGATTTTGATTTGACGAAGTAATGATTTGAGAGACCGCTCTTTTGAAAGAAGAGCGGTCTTTTGGTTTGGAGAGATATCGGTTTTTGAGCGTAAATAACGGCTGAGCTGAGTCATAGAAGAAGGAGCCTGAGTCATCCCAGCTGAGCTCTGAGTCATAGAAGAAGGAGCGAGTCATAAAAGCTGAGCCCTGAGTCATAGAAGAAGGAGCCTGAGGTATAAAAGCTGAGCTGAGTCATAGAAGAAGGAGCGAGTCATAAAAGCTGAGCGCTGAGTCATAGAAGAAGGAGCGAGAGTCATAAAAGCTGAGCTGGGCGTCATAGAAGAAGGAGCGAGTCATAAAAGCTGAGCGCTGAGTCATAGAAGAAGGAGCGAGAGTCATAAAAGCTGAGCTGGGCGTCATAGAAGAAGGAGCGAGTCATAAAAGCTGAGCCCTGAGTCATAGAAGAAGAAGCCTGAGTCATAAAAGCTGAGCTGAGTCATAGAAGAAGGAGTCTGAGTCATCCCAGCTGAGCTGAGTCATAGAAGAAAGAGCACCCAGTCATCGCAGCTAACCGGACGGCCTCTGCATTAAAGTCAAAAACCCGTCACTTTATGGTTTGTTATAATCATGGTAAAGTGAAGTATGAAGAGGGGGAGCGTCATGCAAGAGAGTTGTTTTAAATGTAGGCATTTCTTTGTTACTTGGGATCAACGGAGTCCAAGAGGGTGTCGCGCATATCAATTCAAAAGTAGGGAGCTACCGTCCGTAATTGTAAAGAAGTCGTCAGGTCTTGATTGTTTGAGATTTGAACCGAAACAGGGAGGAACCGCCAAATGATTTCGCATGAAATGATTGTTGCTGAAATTGACAAGCATATGGTGCAGGCTAAGCAAGCACAAAATGAGCAGGAGATTCGTGAAGCACTTTCTGCGGTTCGCGCATTATGTGATGTGGTGCTAGCTAAATCAGCAGGGTTTGCCACGGCGCCGTCGAAATCGCTTGGTAAGCCAATGAACGAGGCATTACAGATTCAAAGTACTGATTCACAACAACCGCTGATGCTAACACAAATGCCGTCTTCCTTGACTACTAATAAGCTTGAAGAAGAGGACGCTAACGGTGACTCAATTTTTGATTTTTAGAAAAGGATGTGTCAAAGGGATATGAAATTCTTCATTATTTCAGGTGCGGTAAACGCATTTTTGGCAGTTGCATTAGGCGCATTTGGTGCGCATGCACTTAAGGAGAAATTATCAGATCACTATGCAACAGTATGGGATACAGCTGTACAATATCAAATGTTCCATGCAATAGGTTTAATCGCAATTGGTATATTAATGAGCTCCTCATTAATCGGACCTGTTGCTCAATTATCCCGCGCTGGTTATTTAATGCTTGCGGGTATCGTATTTTTTGCAGGAAGCTTATACGTTTTATGCTTAACAGGTGTCGGCGTTTTAGGAGCTATTACACCAATTGGTGGCGTGTTATTCTTAGCTGCTTGGGTTATGGTTATTCTTGCAGCACTTAAACTTGCTTAGTTTTAAAAGAAATCCTACTTGTTTACCGGGTAGGATTTTTTAGTAAAGGTTGATATGTTTTTGAAAGTATATGTTTTCTTTTTTTGTAAAATAAAAAAGAGGTGATGAAATGGTAGCAACAGAAAGAGATTTGAAAAGCTATATTTGGATGGCGTTACTTGTACTTGTCCTTTCTACGAACTTTGCATTATATCGCACGCCATTGTCGGGAATTATTTTGCAAGAGGAGACTAAAGCTGTTATTCTTGGAAGTCTTTTAGATTTAGCAATTGTTATACCGTTATTAATCCTCGCAATTGATCGAAAAAACAAATTTACTATAAAGCGCTTTATTATGCTGATGGCTGGTGGATTGATTTTCGCAAAGTTATTAATTCCAGCGCATCATCTTGAACCATTTGTAGCATTCTCTTATGTAGGATTTGCTATTGAAGGCTCCGTAGTTTTATTGGAGTTGAGTTTGATAGGTTTACTTTTCATACTTATGCCAGCGGTCATGCGAGAAGTACGTACGTATGATGAAGACTTATTATTTGCCTTCCCAAAGGCGGTACAACAAAAAGTATCTAAGAAACGAATCGTGCAGATGATTGTTTCTGATTTACTTATGTATTACTACGCCTTTGCTTCATGGAAAAAGCCTATTCCAGTAGCATCCAACACCTTTACTTTACATAAAAAATCCAGTCTACTCGCATTTCAAATTATGCTTATACATGCTATCGTGATCGAAACAATCGGTATCCACTGGTGGCTCCACGAAAAATCAATGGTACTGTCAATTATCTTACTGGTTTTGAATGTGTACACCGTTATCTTTTTCCTTGGAGATATCCAGGCAGTACGTTTGAATCCAGTACGTCTGAAAGAACAGAAACTATATTTATCTTTAGGCTTAGCAAAGCAGATGGAGCTTTCGATAGATGACATTGAATCAATTACGATAGATCAAGAAGAGCTTGAAAAAAAGCTTGATTCTAAAACAGCGATTGAATTCGTTGCAAGAGATTTTGAAGTCGTGCACCCACATGTCATTTTAGAACTGAAAAAACCTTGTACAGCATCTATTTTGTTAGGGTTTAAAAAGCAATATTCACGTGTTGCGATTCGTTTAGATGACCCAGCAACTTTTAAACAAGCCCTTCAACAACATTTGCAAGTTGAAAAGTAAACGATAAAACCCTTCCACTAAAATGGAAGGGTTTTATCATTTATTAAGGTCGATTTTGATCAAAGTAATTTAACGGTTCGTCAAATTCAGCATAATCAAAGTAAATCATCGGGAAGAGAAATCGGTGATTCGTTCTGAGATCACTTAAAATGACATGATCGCGCCCAGCCGCCTCCACGACACCGCGTACATTAAGCGTGTTTTCGCCACCATTTACTTTATGCTCAAACGAAAAGTGAAAATTCCCCGGCTTCCCACGATTTAATCGCAAAATATTTTCGATATAAGATTCCTCTCGTGGTAGACCACCCGGTGGTCTACCACTCGGAATTGTCATCTGGGGAGGAGTCATTTGTTGGTAGTTCGGTGTCCAATAGTACTGGACCATTCATTCATCCTTTCTAACAGTTAAATTTGTGGACAGTCACTTTCTGTTGGAGAGAAGAAACAATGCGATTTAAAGCGTCCTGTATTCCACTGACCATACCACTGTGCAGGACAAGCACCTTCAGGCATGAAAAACCATAGCGAGCGCGAAGCTGGGTGAAATCTTTCGCCATTAATCACTCTGCGTGCTAAACGTTTATCTTGTTCACGTGCCCGTTGATAAAAATAACCCTTAATCGTTGCTTCAAACCCACCTGGTCGTTGAAAAACCATTTGCTCAAGTGTTCGAATATCATTGAAGTCAAGGCAGCTAGCAATTACCCGGTTTACCCCAACATTGCCAACCATCAGCATGCCAAGTTCACCGTCACCTTCTGCCTCAGCTCGCATTAATCTTGCTAGTAATTCTAATTGCTTTTCCGTCGATTGTACGACAGGCATCGTAAAACCTCCTCTTTAAAATATATGCACTATTATGAAAATAAGACCGGTAATTCATGTATAATGAAAAAAATATCTATTTTAGGAGATGTATTCAATGAAAGAAAGCGCACTTGCAATTCAAACGACATTACAATCATTAGGTTTTGAAAATCAAGTAGTAGAGTTACCAGATAGCACGCGCACTGCCCAAGAAGCGGCAGATGCTATTGGCTGTACTGTTGCCCAAATTGCAAAATCAATCATTTTTCGTATGAAAAATACTAATGCGCCACTTTTAGTTGTTGCAAGTGGTAGTAATCGTATAAATGAGAAGCTAATTGCCAAAGTTGTAGAAGACAAGCTCGGTAAGGCGGATGCAGATTTCGTACGTGAGCATACAGGCTTTGTCATCGGCGGAGTTGCGCCAATTGGACATACATCGGAAATTGTTACGTTGATTGATGAAGATCTTTTTCAACATGATACAATTTGGGCAGCGGCGGGTCATCCAAAAGCTGTGTTTCAACTGACAGCAGATGAGCTCGTACAGCTCACAGACGGCAAAATTGTCGCAGTAAAATAACAAGAGGACAAAACTCACGAACCCTCAGAGAAAGAAGTGTCACACATGTATTTTGTTTTCGATTTGGATGGTACGATTTGCTTTAAAGGCCAACCAGTCACAGAACCCATTTTACAAAGCTTGGAGCAGCTAACAGCAAGCGGCCATGAAGTCGTCTTTGCTTCCGCACGTCCAATTCGTGATTTATTGCCAGTGCTAGATAAAAGATTTCACGGCTACAAAATGGTTGGTGGCAACGGTTCACTTATTTGTCAGAATGGGAATATTAAACAGGTAGCGGAGTTTAGCTTCATGATATTAGTACAGCTAAAAGCAATATTAGAAAAATACCGCGCTACATATTTAATTGATGGAGACTGGGATTATGCCTACACAGGCCCTGCAGATCACCCGATTTTAAACAATCTCAATCCTCATAATTTGGCAGAGAAGAAGCCACTAGAAAGACTAAACTCTATCGTCAAAGTACTCATTTTAACTTCGTATAATATGGATGCACTTTATGAAGAATTGAAGCCGCTAGATATTATTATTCATTTACACAAGGATGAAGGGGTTCTAGACATTAGCCCAACAGGTATTCATAAATGGAGCGCTTTGAAGCAACTATGTATTCCTCAAGGTAGCTATATCGCATTTGGTAATGATACGAATGATATCTCTATGTTCAAGCACGCCCATCATGCCGTCATGATCGGTCATCATGATATGCTTGCACCTTATTCTGATGAGACTATTTCAAATGATTTTAATGTTGAACAACAGATTATTGAGAAAATAGCAGAATTCAACGTGCGTTATGCGTGATATTTTAAAAATAAAACGTTTTTCGATTAAAAATGCACACTAAAAAAGTGAGCTCTTTTAAATATAGAGCTCACTTTTACAATTTATTTTACTTCTGAAAGCTGTTGCCCCTTCGACATTTTAATCCAGTTATAGTAGCCAAAGACCGAGTTGAAGAGGAAGGCGATCCACATGACAAGCATACTCCAATCATTCCCGCCTGATTGTGTTAATGTAACAACCCACAGCACTACAGATAAAGCATTGACGACAATCCACATAATCCATTGCTCAGCATAGCGCTTGATCATTAGGAACTGTGCAATAATCGATAATACTACAGCCATGGAGTCAATCCGAACTTGTTGCGCATTAATTAATGACAACAATTCTGCGTAAATCAGAGAAGCTACGATACTAATTGTAATAACCGTAATCCATCCCTTTTTAGTTAAACGTTTTACTTCAACATCTTCTCCAATAACATCATCTTTTACTTTATGTTTGTTCCACATATAAAGTCCGATAAATTGAATAGGAAAGTAAAATAGCCCATTTAACATGGCCTCTCCATACAATCCATATGTATACGAAATATAAGCATATGTAGATGTTTGAATCATACCGAAATAGTAGTTTGACATCTTCCCTTTTGCTACTAATACAACACAAAGCATTCCTGTAATTGAACTGATTAACCCTAATAGAGTATCATCCCAAGCAAAAAATAGATAAATATTAATAAGGGTAAAGCTGGTTAACCATAATTTTTCAAATAAAGTCCAATCTTTCATAATGCCCTCCAAATGTTATTTTTCACAAAGTATACACATAAATATTACAAGTGTAAATACACATAGTGCAATAAAAAAAGTAAGCTCTTTAAAATAAAGGGCTTACTTTTTTGGAATTGAGATTAAACAGATAGAAGTTTCACTAATTTTTCGTTGTCTAAAATATTACCAACGAAGAACGCGCCGAACTCAGCATAACGAGCACTTACTTCATCAAAACGCATTTCATATATTAGTTTTTTGAATTGTAACACGTCTTCAGCAAATAGAGTAACGCCCCATTCGTGATCGTCGAAACCGACAGAACCAGAGATGATTTGTTTTACTTTACCCGCATAGCTACGACCGATTAAGCCATGGCTGCGCATTAACTCTTTACGCTCATCCATTGGTAACATATACCAGTTGGCACCTTCTTGACGGCGTTTATCCATTGGGTAGAAACAAATATGATTCCAACGTGGTAATTCAGGATATAAACGAGAGCGTACATGTGGATTTTGGTAAGGATCTTCGTCAGATTCTTTACCTGCTAAATAGTTTGAAAGCTCAACAACTGAAACGTAAGAGTAAGAAGGAATTGTGAACTCAGCAATTGCTAGTTTGTTAAATTCTGTCTCAAGTTCTTGTAATTCTTCCATTGTTTCGCGTAATGTCATAAGCACGAAATCTGCTTTTTGACCAACGATTGAGTAGAAAGCATGGCTTCCTGTCTTCGCAATGTCAGCTTCGTTAATTTTTTCTAGATATTTGATGAATTCATCAATCGTTTCTTGGCGTTCTTCTGCAGAAATTAGTTTCCAAGAAGCCCAGTCGATTGAACGGAAATCATGTAATACGTACCAACCATCTAATGTTTGTGCTGCTTCGATCATTGTTATGGACACTCCTTTTAGTGAGAATCATTCACGATAAGTTTAGCATAAAAAGGATGATTAAGTCTCTTTCTTACTTGAAAGTCACGAATTTGACATGAGAAGTTTGACCGATTCGTGTATGCTAATGAAGAAAACCATTTTAGGCCAGGAGAATGAAAAATGTTAGCATACTTACAGCAAAAAATATGGCGTTTTTGGGATCAATCCGTTAGCGGGATAGGACATTCACCATTAGAATCATTCGCAGCTGACGACACACTTTGCCAGTTAGTTGGTCAAGACCTATCACCAGCAACAGTCCGCACATGGGTGCATGATAATTCAGTTGTACTTGGCATTCAAGATCATCGCTTACCTCATATTACAGAAGGCATGGCATTTTTATCAGCTAAAGGCTTTACGCCAATTGTTCGAAATTCAGGTGGGCTTGCTGTTGTGTTAGATCCCGGTGTTTTAAATATTTCTATTGTGTTGTCTGAACAACAATCAAGAATCGATATTAATACAGGTTACGATGTGATGGTCGAGCTCATCAAAGCATTATTTCCAAAAGCAGCTGAGCATATTGAAGCATATGAAATCGTCGGTTCTTACTGCCCAGGCTCATATGATCTCAGCATTGGTGGTAAAAAATTTGCAGGCATTTCACAACGCAGATTACGCCAAGGTATCGCTGTGCAAATCTATCTATGTATAGAAGGCAGCGGATCAGAGCGTGCAAATTTAATAAGAGAGTTCTATGAAGTCGGTTTGAAAGGTGAGACGACGAAATTTACCTATCCACAAGTACGCCCAGAAGTAATGGCCTCATTATCAGAGCTACTAGATGAAAAGTGGACAGTTCAACAGACGGTTATAGATTTACAAAGATTATTAATGGGACTTAGCGATGAACTTAAGATTGGATCATTGCAACAAAATGAGATGGAACTTTATAGTTTCTATTTGAATCGTGTTTTTGAACGTAATAAGAAAATGCTAGGAAATGAAAAGAATTAAAAAGTAAACCCGACTCTCAAGAGAGTCGGGTTTACTTTTGGTTTAAGGGTATTTGAGATTGAGCTATGAATCAGTAGTGTGAAAGAGTGTATGGGTAGCGCCACTCACTCAGAATCTCCACCTAATTCATAGGAGGCTCTTTCACAACTAAATTGCCATTGCGCTCCATAGTGAAAACTGGAGCAATATGCTCTTCCTCTTCATCTAGCGTAATCATACGGCGAGCGCGATTCATGATTTGTGCGAATTGCTCGTAATCTTTACGCATGTGGCGATTCTCCTTCTCTAGCTTCTCGAAATCGGCCTCTAAGCGTGCTACTTTTTCATTTGCAACATGCGCTAAATGGCGCCATCTCGTTGTCTCGGAATCGTTACCACTGCCCATATGCTGCAAACGCATTAAATAGGCAATGACAATATCGAGTGATAGCGATGATAGTGGAATGGAACGCTGTTGCTCGACAGGGCCAGTACTTTCACCCGCTCCACTATTAGGAAGTAGATAGATTCCTGTATTACGACGGCGTACAGTTTGCCCAAAAACGCGCATGCGCTCCTTGCGTTCCTTTTTTGCCTCTGCTAATTCATTTTCATAGATTTTTCGTACGACTGCATTCCAACGAAATCCACATGCAGCTGCAGTACGGTTTAATGCATCTCCAGCTTCTTCAAAGGCATTTAATTGTGTGCTACCTTCTTTTACGTGACGAATGACTGCTTCTGCTAATAATTCATCGTTTTCTTTTAACCAAGCATCTTGTCTGATTTTTACCATTTTATAACCTCCTACAATGTTGATAGTGTCAGCGTGCACACTTTCTCTATTTTTTATTCACAAACTTGCAAAATATTATGCTAGGTGTTGTGGCGCTTACTTTGCAGAGGTATAGTTTGTGAGTGTATGTGGCATGAAGTTCTATAATCCGCTTGAATGACTAGCTGTAAATGCGATACAATGACTGTTAGAATTCATACTTAGATATAGAAAGGGTTGTAGACAGATGGCAAACGAATTTCGAGTTTGCGATGAATGTCAGGCCGTTCATTTAAAAACATTAATTCCGAAATTAAAAGAAATCGATGCTGATGCTTCAGTCAATATCGCATGTCAGTCATATTGTGGTCCAGGACGTAAGAAAACGTTCGCATTCGTCAATAACCGCCCATGTGCTGCTTTAACAGAAGATGAATTAATGGAAAAGGTACGCGCCAAATTAAAATCACAGAATCGACTATAAAAGTCGTTTAATATGTTGATATGACAATCATTAGTAAAAAAATGTAACAAAACTTTCGGCTTATTAGCTCGGCAATTAGTTCATAATCTTACTAATTTCTTGACTAGAAGTCCGACTTTTGCCGCCTTTTCGAAAGGTGGTTTTTTCATTTATACTAAAAAGATGAACTTCATCGATAAGAGAGTGTGGAATCGCAATTTTCTTGTTATTTAGTGAGGAAAATCATGAGTAGTAGGTCGTTATATTTAATAGACTACGTATAAAAAGTAGTTGCCTGACATTCAAATATTGTGAGCTTTAGATTTGACTATTCTAAACATTAGTAAGAGCCATATATATTCAACTGAAAAATATGATCATCGGAAGTGGGGTGCCTTTATGAGTTACGCGACAGCAAAGCTAGAGGAAGAAAAGGTATTTAAAGACCCTGTTCATCGTTACGTGCACGTGCGAGATCAGGTTATTTGGGATTTAGTCGGAACAAGAGAATTTCAGAGATTACGCCGTATTAAGCAACTCGGTACAACTTATTTAGTTTTCCACGGGGCCGAGCATAGTCGATTTAATCACTCGCTTGGTGTCTATGAAATTGTCCGTAGAATGGTCGATGATGTGTTCAAAGGTAGACCAGAATGGGACGAAAGTGAACGACTTGTCGTTCTTTGTGCTGCATTGCTACACGATTTAGGGCATGGTCCGTTTTCACATGCATTTGAACATGTTTTTGACCTAGATCACGAAGAATATACACGCCATATTATTATGGGCGATACCGAGGTCAATGAAGTGCTGCGTCGCGTAGCATCCGATTTCCCACAAAAGGTTTCGAATGTTATTGCAAAAACGTATGTTAATAAACAAGTTGTCAGTATGATTTCGAGTCAAATCGATGCTGATCGTATGGATTATTTACAGCGGGATGCCTATTATACAGGTGTTAGTTATGGCCATTTTGATATGGAGCGTATTTTACGCGTTATGCGTCCACGTGAAGATCAAGTTGTTATCAAATCTAGTGGAATGCATGCGATAGAGGACTATATTATGAGTCGCTATCAAATGTATTGGCAAGTTTATTTTCATCCTGTTTCACGCAGTGCCGAAGTAATTTTGACGAAAATTTTACATCGTGCGAAAGCATTAAGTGAAAAAGGTTATACATTTTTACATGAGCCGACACATTTTCGTGCATTTTTCGTTGGGGAGATTAAACTTGAAGATTATCTTGCGCTTGATGAAAGTATTTTGTTGACGTACTTTCAATTGTGGATGCAAGAAACGGATCCCATTTTAAGCGATTTAAGCCGTCGATTTGTGAACCGTAAATTGTTTAATTATGTAGAAATTGACCCTGCTAAAGATTACCAGAAACTACGTGAGCTTGAGGAGTTATTCCGTAAGGCTGGTATAGATCCTACTTATTATTTAGTACTCGACTCCTCTTCAGATTTACCGTACGATTTTTATCGTCCTGGTGAGGAAGAGGAACGTTTGCCCATTCATTTATTAATGCCGAATGATGAAATTCGTGAGTTATCAAGATCGTCGGACGTTGTGGATGCCATATCTGGAAAACGTCGAACAGACCATAAATTATATTTCCCAGAAGATATTTTACAAGAAAGCGGTAAGAAAAAATTACTCAGAAAACAAATATTAGATATATTAAAAGGTTAGTAACCGCTCGGAAGGAGATTGAAAAGTGCTAGAAGAACACGCAAAAGTCGTACAATTTGTGTCGTTAGCAGGACAAGTCACTGGTCGCAAAAAATTACAGAAGATGGTCTATATCGCAAAGAAAATGCAATTCCCGTTCCAAGAAAAATACCAATTCCACATATATGGGCCTTACTCAGAGGAGCTTACATTACGAATAGAGGAGCTTTGTAATATGGGCTTTTTATCAGAAGAGAAGGAAGATAAAGGATCTTACGTTCAATATCGCTATGCAGTGACGGATGAGGGGACAAGCTTTTCCTCTATGCTTAGCAAGCAATGTGACAAGCTACCAACTGTTATCGAACTGATGAATGACAAAAGTGCGCGCTTTTTAGAGCTTGTGTCAACGCTACTTTACTTTGATGAGCTTTCAAAAGAAGAACGTATTGAAAAGGTACATGTTGTAAAGGGAAAGCTGAATTTCACAGAAGAAGAAATGTCGGATGCTTTTGAATTTATTGCGCAGCTAGAGCAACAATCGATTAACTAAAGATCCTCAGTATGGTGTTTTTTCGTACAAAAAAAGCTATCCCAAAGCGAGACAGCCGATCAGGCAAACGTATGTAATTATTGATCGCTCTTACGTACGCCACCAATAGCGAAGTGTGCTTTTTGCATTTCTTCAATGATAATTGTGATGTTTTCTTTTGGTGCGTCTACAGATTCGGTAATTGCAGCGGTTACTTTCTCTACTAAATTGCGTTTTTGATCGTCAGTGCGACCTTCAATCATTTTTATTGTAACTACAGGCATAAAGAGCCCTCCTCATTTAAAATATAGTGTATATTCGTTATAATAACAGAACGGAGGGATTATGCGAATGACTAATGAAGAAAAACCGAAACAAAAATTAGGCTTTACGATAATAAAAAACGATCCAACTGATGGCCATAAAGGATTTGGCATAGGTTCTTTAACACTTGAAAACGTTTCGCCAGTCATCATTGACATCGAGGAAAAAAAAGCAACAGTTGAAGTTGGCGCAATGCACGCTCGTAGTGATATTGAGCGCGGCATTAAATTTACGACGAATCGAGAAGATTCAGCAGGTGGCAAACGATATTGGCTAGTATGGGTCACAATCGATCATAAAGAAGAAGGCGCGTATTTTGCAGGTGTAACAGCTTGTGAGATGATTGTCAATAGAGAAAAACGACGCGGCTATAAAATTTTAGCTGACCATGTCAATAAAATGGATAAATCAATGAAACGACATATCATTGTGGACCATATGGATGACGAGTCAAAACAAGTGTTAGGCGAGTTTTTACACAGCTTCAACGAGGAAATATGGACTCGTAGTACAGAACAATTGCATAAAGAATTAAACTTCTAATATTTTGCAAATCATTGAACAAAGTGTGACATTTCGAAGCAGTCTCAATCCATGGTTGAAACTAACATTGAAAGGAAGTACACTTTAACTACAGCTTACAAAAGTAAGCTAGGACATTAGGTAACCGATTTCACATGAGAGACATGCGGCATTTTAACAAACCCAAGCCGAATGCCCCATGTAACTCATGTTTTCGAGAACCAAAAAGCTTCCTCTTCCAATGGATAACGGACTCCTTGGAAGAAGAAGCTTTTTTTTGTTATTCGAAAAGCGAAAACGGAAACAGATGCCAAGATGATTCATCTTTTTTCGTTAAATCACTTACAATACTAGGATCAGTACAAAGTTTTTTCGGAACATCCTTACTTTTCATGTAAACAAGTCGCTGTTTATCACAGCTTGCTGTTGCAAGACCACCTGTTTTCACATCAACAATAACGCCTTCAATACCATCTGGTGCCATAAACGGCTCACTTGCAAGTCCTTCATGTGCTTTTTCCATAAACTCAATCCAGATTTGCTTCGTTGCACGTCCATCTTCTGCGTCCGTCATTTGTTTCCCTTTATCATAACCGTTCCATACACCGGCTGTTAATGTAGGAGAATAACCGACCATCATCTGATCTGTTAACGTCGTACCAGATTTAGCTGCATAAGGTCTTGTTTGTTTATTTCGAATCGAAATGCCTGTCGAAGGTGCATAATCATTAAATACAGGATCGAACATACCTGTCATCAATTGTGTAATTAAAAACGCATCATCTTTTTCAATCACTTGTTTCTTTTTCTGCTTCTTATTTGCTTTATACACGATTTTGCCGTCTGCATCTGTAATCGATAAAATCGTCGTTGGCGTCTTTTGAACACCATTTGCTGCCAAAGTATTATAAGCTGACGTTAAATCCATCAAGCTTACTTCAGAAGTGCCAAGAGCCACTGCGGGTGAATTTTTCAACTTACTTTGAATTTTAAAGCGCTCCATCACATTGTTGAATGCCTTAAAGCCAATTGTCTCAAACGTCTTTACTGCGTAAATATTATCCGAAATCGCAATTGCCTGTGCCAAAGACATTGGATGATTTGCAAATTCACCATTTACATTTTTGGGCTCATATTTAGAACGCCCATCATCATAAGTGAAAATGGTCTTGCTAGTATCTAAAAACGTTAACGGCGTATAACCTTTTTCAAGTGCTGCACTATACAAAAATGGTTTAATAGCAGAGCCAGGCTGCCTTTTTGCCTGTGTCACGCGATTAAAAGTACTTGTTAAATAATGACGCCCACCAACTAAAGAAGTGATATAACCAGTAGTGGGATCCATGCTAACAAAACCAACTTCTAGCTCATCATTAGGTAACCACTTTTCAACAGCTTTCTCAGCGGCTTCTTGATGATACGTATTCAAAGTCGTTTTAATCACCCAGCCACCTTCTTCAAAACGGCGTCCTTTGGAAGTCAGTATACCTTTTGCTTCCTGCCAAGCTGTATCTAAAAAGTATGGTGCTAGGGACTTCGAATTTTCCCATTCTTCAAATTTAAAAGCGAGTTGTTCATTTTTAGCTCGGTTTAGCTGTTCTTCAGAAATGGCCTTTTGATCAGCCATCAACCTTAATACTAATTGCTGACGTTCAATTGCTTTTTCCTTATTCACAGCAGGGGAATAAACGCTAGGTCCTTTTGGAATTGCAACGAGCATCGCAGCCTCAGGTAATGTTAAATCTTTCGCAGCTTTTGCAAAGTAAAATCTACTTGCAGCCTCCACACCATACATACCATGGCCGAAGTACACCGTATTCAAATAGCCTTCCAAAATCGTATCTTTATCATAAAAAACTTCTAGACGGTATGCATAGAGCGCCTCATTCGCCTTTCTCAACCAAGTCTTCTCATGAGACAAATATAAGTTTCGGGCGTATTGCTGTGTAATCGTACTCGCACCCTCTACTTTGCGCATCGCCTTCACATCTTTCAATAATGCACCTGCAATACGGGTATAATCAAAACCGTTATGCGAATAAAAATTTCGATCCTCCGTTGCAACAAGAGCATCTGCAACGAAAGGAGAAATCTCATCCAGGCTTACCCAATAACGACGTTCTTGTGAAAACTTATCGCCGGCTTGGTGCCCATCTGCATCTAAAAAAACGGTCGCCTTCGGAACAGCGAGAGAAGGCGCACCAGCAATTTGCGCGTATATTCTGAGAGACAGAAATGCTGTTAAAACAGCTGTAATGCTCAAAACACTCCACATAACAGTGCGTTTCCAGCGTTTGTTTATCCTTCTTTTGCGCCAATAGTCTGCTCGATTCATAAGAACAGCTCCGTTCTACCAATTTAACGGTAGTATGTGAACAATAATGATAAAATAAACGGACAAAAAAATTTAAAAAGGATTAATTTGGTAATTATTTGGAAGCGACAAAAAACGCTAAAAGAGTAGATTATACTCTTAGCGTTTTCTAAAAAACATTAATTATTCAATTGATTTACGTGAACGATTTGATTTTGTCCTTTCTCGATTGCTTTCATCACAGCTCTGTCTGCTAAAAACGCAAGATCTGTTAATGTTTTACCATTATCGGGATAAGAACAAATCCCGATGGAGACTGTAATAGTGATGACATGTCCAGTAGACACAACGAACGGAGTTTTGGCAATTTGCGTACGAATTCGATGCGCATCGTGAATGCTAATAGCAGGTGCAGCATCTCTACAGACAACGTAAAATTCCTCACCACTAATGCGAGCTGCTTCACCATTAATCGTTGTCACAAAATCTTTTAGCTGGGCACCGATTTTCTGTAAAATTTCATCGCCAACAGGATGACCGTAAGTATTATTAACCTTTTTAAAAGAATCAATATCAATTAATAGTAATGAAAAAGGTTCATCATTCGTAAGTAATTCATCGATCACTTGTTGAAAGCGTCGGTTATTTGCCAGTCCTGTTAAATAATCAGTTTCAGCCATTTCTTCAATTTTACGCATACGTTCAAATTGGTTTCGAAAGGATTTTAATACTAGTAAAGTTACATAAAGTACACCAAAATTAAAAAGCAGGGTTTGAATCGTATTTTGAAAACCATATATCCAATTATCTGAAAGAATGAAGATGACTATGCAATCTTGTACAATCAGAAAAGTAAAATAAAAATAGATATTGCGGAATGTAATTGGCCTTTTCCATGAAACGAAAGCCAGGACACACCCAATTACTAAAATATCTACCCCAGCGGAAATGGATGTTTCTGATAAGCCATACACGTAAAATCGAAAGATCCCAACAATGACAGAAGACACCGCAATTGCAATTGGACCGCCAACTAGGCCGCTGATCAAAATACTTACAAAGCGTGCATCACCGATAATGCCATTTTGGAAGTGAACAGCAGTGCCCATCAAAAGCAAGCTCGTAATACCAGCTACTAACCCTACAATCCAAGGATGTAACTCCATATCTTTAAATTGATAAGGCTCTAATGACTCGTATATCCAATACGAAAGAACAACAAATGTAAATAAAATAGAAAAATTAATGATCAAATCGAGTAACATGTAGATTCTCTCCTACCAGTTAATCCCTCAATTATAGCACTCAATTCAACAAGGAAAGTAAATAAATGTTTATTTTTCGCTAAGAAGCGACATGAAATATTTGAGTATTGGGAATTTGGAGGAATCTAAAATTCTTCAAACTTCACTTCTATCTTGAAAAGATAACCTAACCTAACCTATAATAAGAAGGTTATATAAAGAATGAAACGGAGGCGCATAAGTATGAAAACTGAACTTAAAGCACCCGTAAAACTAAAGCTAATTACGACAATTCGACAAACTGAAGCTGAAACAGAAACTTATGAGCTTTGGTCAGAAGGTACGCTTGTTCAAAAAAGAGGCCAAACGTACTTACAATATGAAGAAGTACAAGAAGATAAACAAATTCGTTCTACTTTAAAATTCGGCAATAATGAGGCTGTTATTCTTCGCAATGGAGATGTGAAAATGCGTATGCCATTTTTACTTCATCACGAACAAAACGGCCATTATAATAGTGAGTATGGTACACTGCCGATTGTGACGTATACGAAGGAAATGCAATTCGAACCGCATGCAAGCGAAAATAGCGGACGATTTTATTTACAATATGACTTACTCATTGGCGGACAATCAGCCGGCGAGTACACTTTAGAAATGATCTATACGGAGGGAAAATAATGAATGCAGTAGAACAAGTGCAACAAGCAATCAAAGAAGCGCTTCTTGCAGCAGTAACCAAAGCAGGTCTTGTAGAAGACACATCAACATTGAACGTACATTTAGAAACACCAAAAGATAAATCAAACGGTGACTATGCAACAAATATTGCAATGCAACTAACAAAATTAGCGAAAAAGCCACCGCGTTCAATCGCTGAAGCTATTATTGAAAACCTGGATACAACAGGCACAGCAATTGAGAAAATTGACATCGCAGGTCCTGGTTTCATGAATATTATACTTCGTAAAGATTACTTAGCAGAAGTGATCACAACCGTTTTAGCACAAGGAGCAGATTACGGTCGTTCTCAAGCAGGTGCAGACGAAAAAGTCCAAGTTGAATTCGTATCAGCGAACCCAACTGGTGACCTTCACCTAGGACATGCACGCGGTGCTTCTGTTGGCGATTCACTTTGTAATGTATTAGATTTCGCAGGCTATGATGTCTCACGTGAATACTACATCAATGATGCTGGAAACCAAATTAACAAACTAGCAGCCTCTTTAGAAGCTCGTTACAAACAAGCATTAGACTTAGCAGCTGAAATGCCTGAAAATGGCTACCACGGCCAAGATATCATTACGATTGCTGGCAATTTAGCAAAAGAATTCGGTCAATCTGTCTTAGAAAAAACGGATGAAGAACGTTTCGAATTCTTCCGCCAACATGGCTTGAAATTAGAGCTTGGTAAACTACAAACAGACTTAGCTAACTTCCGCGTGGATTTTGACGTTTGGTATTCAGAAACATCACTTTACAAATCAGGCAAAGTGGAAACAGCTCTAGAAAAATTACGTGCCAACGGTCATGTCTTTGAAGAAGATGGCGCTACTTGGTTCCGTTCTACTACATTCGGAGATGACAAAGACCGCGTACTTATTAAAAACGATGGAACTTACACATACTTAACACCTGATATTTCATATCACGAAGACAAAATTCAACGTGGTTTTACAAAACTAATCAACATCTGGGGTGCTGACCATCATGGTTATATACCACGTATGAAAGCTGCAATTGAAGCACTTGGCTACGACCGCGATACATTAGAAGTTGAAATAATCCAAATGGTAAACCTAATGAAAGACGGCGAAAAAGTGAAAATGAGTAAACGTACAGGTAACGCAGTTACTTTACGTGAACTAGTTGAAGAAGTAGGCCTAGACGCAGTACGCTATAACTTCGCAATGCGTGCTGGTGATACACATATGGACTTTGACCTTGACCTAGCAGTTAAGCAATCAAACGAAAATCCTGTCTATTACGCACAATATGCACATGCACGTATTTCTTCAATCTTGCGCCAAGCAGCAGAGCAAGGCCTAGCGGCAACTGAAGAACATTTAGATCTATTAACAGCTGAAAAAGAAATCGATGCTTTGAAAAAAGTAGGAGATTTCCCACAAATCGTGGCAGACGCTGCAAAAAATCGCGCACCACACCGTATCACAAACTATATCCAAGAGCTAGCAGCTGCATTCCACAGCTTCTACAATGCTGAAAAAGTGCTAGACACTGACAACAAAGATCGCTCAGAAGCACGCCTAGCCCTAATCACAGTAGTACGCACAACAATCGCCAATGCATTAAAACTAATTGGCGTAACAGCACCGGAAAAAATGTAATTATAAATGCTGAGGACGCCCGTTTAGCTGCGACAGGCACTGGAGGGCTCGAATCAAAGGCGCTTTTTGCCTTTGACCGAGAGACCGAAGTGACCCAAGCAGCTGGCGTCCGAAGCTGGATATGCCGATTAATGCTGAAGGCGCCCGATCAAGGAAGGCAACCTAAGTTCGCGACGTCCTGTCGCAACGGTTGCATGACCCGCATCGTGTGGGCCCAAGTGACCTCGAGAGTCTAGCGCCTGAAGCTAGATAAGCCGATAAATGTCCAGTAAAAAAGACTACTACACACCCAAAAAGTGAGTAGTAGTCTTTTTGTTTGGGATAAATACCCGGAATGAACATAGGAATTTATTTTTTTGGAATGGAACCAGCTAATCTAAGCATAGTGATTGATTCAATTAAAAAAAGATATCTGTTAGAAGCATAACCCCCAAAAAGTTGAGAGTAAAATTGAAAAATAAGGAAGTAGCCTCGAGAGTTTAACTCCCGAAGCTGGATATATGGGTAAATGTTGGAGACGCTTGATTAACTGTGACAACGGAGGGCTCAGCTATTATGACTCAAGCTCCAAATTCAATTACTCTCAACTTCCTGACCGCTCAGTCTGACATTACTCTTATCCACCACTTTTTACTATGGATAATTCCGTAAAGCCTTTTTGCAACAGCTTGGACAAGTATTAAATTTTCTGTATAATTAAACACGATGTAATAAAAAAATTGCATATTGTGAAACATGAAGGTTCTTTGCATAGATTATGTAAAGTGAAAAGGGAAATCGGTGGAAATCCGATGCGGTCCCGCCACTGTAAGTGTGAGTAAGTCGTAATTTGTCACTAAAAGCCTAGCGCTTTGGGAAGGCACGACGAGCTATGACCACGAGCCAGGAGACCTACCAGCATGTCGACCACCAAGTAGAACTACGCGGATAGAAATGGTGGCAGTAAATTTGTAGTGTAATCACTGCTAGAATTTTAATAACTGTCATCGCATCTCTCGTCGCAAAAACGAGGGATTTTTTTTATGAATAAGGAGGAATATTAAATGAAAAAAGTTTGGCAATTTTGGTTAGTCCTTGCGCTTACTCTAGGATTACTAGTTGGCTGTAACCAAGAAGACGTAAAGAAAAAAGAAAATAATGAACCAGCAACAGAGCAACAGGCAGCTGAATTCCCATTAACAACTACTGATGCATTAGGCAATGACGTGAAATTTAAAGAAGCACCAAAAAACATCGTTTCACTTATGCCAAGTAATACGGAAATCCTTTTCGCATTAGGACTAGATAAAGAAATTATAGGTGTTTCTGATTTAGACGATTATCCTGAAGCTGCAACAAAAAAGAAAAAAATTGGTGGTATGAAATTTGACGCTGAGAAAATCATTAGTTTAAACCCAGATGTTGTTTTCGCACACGAATCAAGTGTGACATATGCTGAAGCAGGTTTACAACAGCTTCGTGATGCAGGGATTAAGGTTTTCATTGTAAAAAATGCAATAAGTTTTGTTGAAACCTATGCAACAATTGAGCAAATTGGTCGCATTACAGGCAAAACAGATGAAGCGACTAAAATTGTCTCAGATATGAAAGCAAAAGTAAAAGAAGTACAAGCAAAAGTAAAAGATGTAAAACAAAAAACAGCATTTGTCGAAACACAAGGTGAACCTGAAATTTACACAGCTGGTAAAGATACATTTATGCAAGAAATGTTTGACTTAGCTAATATTAAAAATGCTACAGCAGATCAAACAGGTTGGTTCAAAATTAATCCTGAAGAAATAGTAAAACGCAATCCAGATGTAATTATCGTACAGTACAACTATGTAAAGGGGATTGTCGAAAAGGTGAAAAAACGTCAAGGTTTTGATAGTATAACAGCTGTTAAAAATGATGCTGTTGTTCAAGTGGATGCCAACTTAACAAGCCGTACAGGTCCTCGTCTTGCTGAAGGATTAGAGGAAATTGCAAAAGCTGTATATCCAGAGGCTTTTAAGTGAGAAAAACGTTCTTAGGATACATCATAGCTATTGTGATTTTAATCGTTAGTATTTGGCTAGGTGTATCGATTGGCTCTGTTAAAGTGTCGATCAGCACGTTATGGAATACGGCAGCGGATCCAACCGCGACGAATATATTGTGGAAAATACGCATGCCGCGCGTTGTGCTTGCAGGATTAGTAGGAGCTTCACTGGCAATTGCAGGTGCGGCTTTCCAAGGGCTGCTGAAAAACCCGCTCGCCGATCCGTATACGTTAGGAGTGTCATCTGGTGCCTCAGTAGGTGCCGTGGTGACGCTCTTTTTCGGCATTTCGACCCCTATTTTAGGTATTTACACATTACCCACCTTCAGCATGATAGGGGCGTTATTGGCGATGATGGGTGTGATGGCATTTGCACGATTAGTAGATCGAACTCTGAAAATGGAGACATTAATTTTAACGGGCATTATCGTTAGTTCATTTTTAGGGTCTGTTATTTCGTTGATGATTGCTTTAACAGGTGAGGAGTTACGTCAAATTATTGGTTGGCTTATGGGAAGTGTCTCGATGCGTGGCTGGCCATATGTCAAAATGGTGTGGCCTTTTGTCCTTATCGGTTCATTTTTATTATGGTTAAATCGCCGCGAATTAAATGCAATGTTATTTGGAGAAGAACGTGCAAAATATCTTGGTGTTGATGTGAAAAAGAGCAAAATAATGATATTAACAGGTGGTTCAATGTTAACAGGTGCCGCGGTTGCAGTGTCTGGAACAATTGGTTTTGTCGGACTTGTGGTGCCACATATGACACGATTAGTATT
This sequence comes from Viridibacillus soli, assembly GCF_016612995.1. Taxonomy (GTDB): domain Bacteria; phylum Bacillota; class Bacilli; order Bacillales_A; family Planococcaceae; genus Viridibacillus; species Viridibacillus soli. The sequence goes on along the minus strand of NZ_JAEOAH010000017.1, from coordinate 96,005 downwards.
CGGTGCCGATCATCGACATCTTTTACCATTATCATTTCTTAACGGTGCGTCACTATTAATCATCTGTGATTTGGTTGCTCGTACAATTATTGCGCCAACAGAATTACCAATCGGCGTTATTACCGCATTTATCGGTGCGCCTGTATTTTCATATATCTTTTTCCGTCAGAGAAGAACGAAAGGTGCGTAATTATGCTTACTGTAGAACATATTACTGGGGGTTATGACGCCGCCAAACCGATAGTACAAGACGTTTCGTTTACTGTAAAAAAGGGTGGAATTCTTGGCATATTAGGACCAAATGGTAGTGGTAAATCCACGTTATTAAAAGTAATTAGTGGCATTTTACCTTCAACAAATGGCCAAGTACTTATTGCAGAGCAAAATATCAAAACTTTCTCACCGAAAGCATTTGCACGAAAAATTGCTGTATTACCTCAGCTTCATGCGCATGCCTTTTCACATACGGTACGTGAAACGGTAACATTAGGTCGCTATCCACATCAAAATAGTTGGTTTTCAACATGGTCTGAACAGGATGAAGAAGCAGTACAAAAGGCAATGCAGCAAACAGGTGTCGATTGCTATGAACATACAAATCTTGAGTTTTTATCTGGCGGTGAGCAGCAACGGACATTTGTAGCGCAAGCGCTTGCTCAGCAGGCCGATATTCTACTTTTAGATGAACCAACCAATCATTTAGATATTGCACACCAGAGACAATTACTTGATATGATTCGCCTGGAGGCAGTGCAAAATGGCTTAACAGTTGTCTCTGTTTTTCATGATATGAATTTAGCATCGCTATATTGCGATCAGCTTTTATTGATGGAAAAGGGGCGTGTGAGAGCTATTGGGGAACCACATGAAGTATTAAAAGAGCAACAAATATTTGAAGTATATAATACACGTGTCTCAAGCTATCCACATCCAGAATTGCCAAAGCCGCAAGTAACATTGATGCCGTCAGTTTCTGAGTCGCATGCACCATATGTAGTGACGAAGGAACAATTCAAAATACGTGATGAATTCGTTGAGCTACGTACTGATTTTCCATTAAAAGCGGTCTCCTCAGCTGTTCATAACGCTGGTTTTGGTTGGTTCCAGTCATTCGTCAATCGTGCAGTTGATCTGAATTATATGTGTGAAGATGCACATGAGGAGTTAAAGCGATATCTTGAGAAGCATGATTTTATGCCATCTAATACGGTAGCAATGATGACGGCAGTTGCGGTGGAGCATGTCGTCATTCGAGAATTCTCAAGCTCTATAGGGAGTATTATTGTCGCTGTAACTGCAGGTGTTGGAAATGCAGTAGATGTTTCAAGGGCACATGAAAGAGTAAGTGCGCCATATATTGGAACGATTAATACTTGGGTGATCATTAACGGAAAGTTAACGGATGAATCCTTTATGCAAGCTATGATTACAGCGACAGAAGCAAAAACAAAGGCTATGCACAGTGAAGAGATTATGGATCCGATATCAAATACAATTGCAACAGGCACATCAACAGATAGTCTTCTCATTGCATCAACTCAAAGTGGTACGTTTATGGAATACGCTGGACCTATTACAGATATAGGTAAGCTTATAGGTCGGGGCGTTTTTGAAACTACAGTTATTGCGCTACAAGATTACAAACGTGCCAAGGGATGGATATAAAATGTTAGCACATATACTTGCTTGTACAATCGGGGTCGCGTTAGATCGTTTAATCGGTGATCCACCTAACATGCCACACCCCGTACGCTGGATTGGCACGCTCATTGCTAAGCTAACAGAACGATTGAATAAAGGGAATAACCGTAAGTTAAAGGGGTTGTTCCTCGTCATAATTGTTGTCGGTTTAACAACAGCTATGTCATTTGCGGTGACTTACATAGCTTATTCTATTGATATTTTCTTAGGTATTCTTGTTGAATCCGTTTTAATTGCTGTTGGCTTAGCGCAAAAGAGTTTAAAAGAAGCGGCATTAGATGTATACAATCCGCTTGTGGCTGGGGATTTACAGGAAGCACGTGTGAAATTATCTTGGATTGTAGGTCGCGACACAGATCATTTAACAGTACCTGAAGTGACCCGCGGTGTTGTTGAGACAGTATCCGAAAATACGAGCGATGGTGTAACAGCACCTCTATTTTGGGCGTTTTTATTCGGCGGGGCTGGATTGTGGATGTATAAGGCAGTAAATACACTCGATTCCATGGTTGCCTACAAAAATGAGCGCTTTGCTGATTTCGGATACGTTGCAGCACATGTGGACGATGTATTAAATTATGTACCAAGTAGAATGACCGGTTTACTGCTTATGATAGGGACAAGAAATGACAGTGGAAAATCATTTACATATCGCATAAAAGGGTGGTTGCGGGATGCCAAAAAGCATCCGAGCCCGAATAGTGGCTGGCTAGAAGCGGCTACTGCGTATCAATTAGGTATTCAACTAGGTGGTGTTAATAGCTATAAAGGTATTGTCTCTAATCGTGCGAAAATGGGTGAGCGTCTTATTGAATTAGCGCCACAGCATATTAAACGATCTATTGAACAGATGCAATCTGTGACAGTATTATTTTGGCTACTGATGGTCATTTTGGGAGGGATTTACGTTGTCATTACCTAATCACGGAGCAAATCCACATCGTTTATTTGCGCAGCTGGGTATCAAACAGCCTAGTAATATATTGGACTTCAGCGAAAATGTAAATCCTGCAGGAGCACCGGACTTTATCAAAAATGATTGGGGAAATTTCTTACCATTATTGCAGCGCTATCCGGATCCAGAAGGCGAGCCCTTTCTATCTACTGTCGCTAATTATCATGGCATTTCTACAGAAAGCATCGTTTTAGGTAATGGTGCGGCAGAAATATTCTCGCTTCTTGCGACATATTTCCGGGGAAATAATGCAATTATTGTACATCCAACCTTTTCTGAATATGAAGCGACATTAAAGGGAAATGATGTAGAAATACAGCACGTTATTTGTGAAGATATCGCCAGTTGGAAGTTACCATTAGACGAACTTCAACATGCTATGCAAAATGCAGATGTTCTATATCTTTGTACTCCTAATAATCCGACTGGTGTATTGCCACCAAAAAAGGATATTCAACAGTTGATTGCTTCGGCAAAAAGTGCTAATTGTAGCATCGTTTTAGATGAAGCTTTTATAGACTTTGTTGATGAGGGGGAATCCTTCATAAATGCAGTAACGCAAAACCCCCATCTAATTATCGTCCGTTCTATGACGAAAATGTACGCGATTGCAGGTATTCGACTTGGCTATATGGTGGCATCTTCTGAAGTCTCAAATGAAATACAAAGATTAGCGCCTCATTGGCATATTAATGGTTTAGCAGCCGAAATTGGTGCACATTGTTTAAGTAAGGAGCAAGATGTATTTCGCCAGCAAGCTTGCGAATATGCAGCGAAAATGCGTATGCGTTTCCAAGTGTTTTTACGTGAAAATAATTGTCTTGTCACGGATAGTGTGACGAATTATGTAAGTTTTCAATTACCGAATAGTGAGCAGTCGAAAGCATTTTTCATGTATTTGCTAGAGCGTGGCATAGTGCTTAGACATACGGAGAATTTTATTGGAATGGAAGGTGCATGGTTCCGAGTGGGCATGAAAGCACCTGAAGCAATGGAGAGATTAGAGGAGGCGATGACGCAATGGTTTCAAGTGAACTCGTCTTTATAACAGGAGGCGTGCGTAGTGGTAAAAGTGCCTATGCAGAAAAGTGCCTAGAAGGTTTAGCATCTACAATGCCAAAAAAGCATCTTGTGTATGTTGCAACAGGTGTCGCGTTTGACGAAGAAATGAAACAGCGTATCGCGCGCCATCAAAATGATCGTGCTGGGCAACAATGGAAGACAATTGAGCAGTCTACTGATTTCCCAAAGGTTCTTACTAAAGTAAAAGTCGGTGACGCAATTTTATGGGATTGCGTCACTACTTGGCTAACAAATGAATTTTATGATGGCTATGAAAAGGGGGTTAGTTGTTTTCAAAAAGAGGGTTGTCTAGAGCGAAAATTTATAGCGATGCAAAATACGATTCGTACATTACGAAAAAGAAGTATTCCGCTTGTCGTTGTCTCCAATGAAGTGCTAGATGAACCGCTTTCAACTAGTTATGAAGTAAGCCTTTATCAACAGTGGCTAGGCCGCATACATCAATGGTTTGTAGCAGAAGCAACAACTGCAATTGAAATGGAATATGGACAAATGCATCAATGGAAATAATATCGATTTAGTAAGGGGGTGCTCTTTTGCGCATGATTATTTATGGTATTTTACTTGCCTTTCAATTTTTTACTGTCGTGCCAGTTCAGAAGGAGTTACCGCTGACAAAGCCGACGATTACGAGTATGTTTTCATTTTTACCGTGGTTAGGCGCGTTAATGGGTGCTGTCATAGCAGCTCTTTTTTATAGTTTGCAAACGTGGACTGATATTAGCCCCTTATTAACAGCATTTATACTCGTTCTTGGATTTATCATTTGTACAGGTGGTTTGCATTTAGACGGTTGGGTCGATATGGGAGACGCATTTTTTTCATATCGAGATACAGAGAAACGACTTGAAATTTTAGATGATCCCCGTATTGGTGCTTTTGGTGCGATGTCATTATTATTTTTAGTATTAACGAAGATTTTCTTTATAGCAGAATTGATTGCGAATGGTGGACTTTCGATTGTATGGCTCGTCACGGTACCTTTTTTGGCGCGGCTTGGGATGTCCTTATACTTTATCCAAACGAAATGTTCAAAGGAAAAAGGGCTTGCATACTTTTTTAAAGAAAAATTATACGCACCTCGATTTCTTGCTATGACTTGTATTTCTATGCTCATTGGCATGCCAGTCATTATTTGGTGGAGCGGAGATTTTGTCATACCACTCATTTTATTTGCGATTGCTATCATATCATCAGGTCTTTATAAAATTTGGACCTTGCGTAATTTTCGGGGTAGTTCGGGTGATTTACTTGGCGCCTTTATCGAAGGAATGGAGGCCATTTTATGGATTACGCTATTACTGTTGAGCTAATGCGCCATGCAAAAACGAAAAGTAATGTGGAGAGAAAATATCTTGGCTGGACTGATGAGTCAATTATTCTGAATCAAGATTTGCCGATTATTGATGAATTAGCAACTGTCGTTTTCGGCAGTGATTTAAAACGTTGCGAGGAAACAGCTGCTTGTTATTTTCCAAATGCTAATTACATAAATAATAGAGGGTTTCGTGAAAGCTACTTCGGTGATTTTGAATGCCAAACATATGAGCAGTTAAAAGATTTATACGCATATCGTAATTGGATCGACAATCCTTATGAATTAGCCCCACCTAATGGAGAAACATTAAAACAAGTCATGTTTCGCGTTACAGAAGCTGTGAAATCTTTGCCAAAAGGATTGTCGCATTACAGAATTGTCGCGCATGGAGGTTCAATTAGAGCAATGCTCATGCAATTTGCACCGGAGGAAAAAACGTTCTGGGAATGGCAAGTGTCGCATGAAGAACGTTTTCTATTACATTGGTCAACAATAAAACAGTTTGAGGAGGGACAACGATGCACGTTTTTATCGGTGGAGCCTATAACGGCAAAAGGCAATATGTAAGAAGCTGGCTAGAAGAGCAGGGCAAACAAGATATAGCATGGCTAGAAGGCGAGCTGCCGATGGTGATGCCTGAAGCTGCGACAATCGTTGTTGCTGGACTTGAACATGTATTGGCAGACAAACTGGAAATGGATGAGGATACGTTGGCAGCTGAGTTTATAGAACAGCTTAAAGTATTAGATGCATCGAGGGAACTTATCGTTATTGTGACTGAGATGGGCAGAGGTATCGTTCCAATCGAAGCCAACGCCCGTAAACTCCGTGATGTTTGTGGAAGATTTTATCAGCAATTATTTAAAATTAGCCCACAAATTACTCGTATTTGGTATGGTATAGCTGAACCAATAAAATAAAACAGGAAAGAAGGATGAGAGATGAATTTATACACACGTACAGGTGATAAGGGGAAAACAAGTATTATCGGAGCACGAGTGGACAAAGACAATCAACGCGTTGAAACATACGGTACAATTGATGAATTAAATTCATTTATCGGTAAGGCGATGACTGAACTAGATCCTGTTATATTCCAAGATATATTAGAAGACTTAGAATCTATGCAAAACGAATTATTCGATTGTGGTGGGGACCTTGCAAACGTCATGAAGGAACGCCATTACAAAATGACAGAAGAGCCTATTCAAGTTATGGAAAAACGCATTGATGTATTAATGGATGAACCACCTTTACTTGAACGATTTATCTTACCTGGTGGCTCACCTGCAGCAGCTACATTGCATATTGCACGTACAATCACACGTCGTGCGGAGCGCCAAATGGTCACGTTATTAAAAGAAACAGAAGAAGGCGATGTACCATTAGTTGTACAACGCTATTTAAACCGTTTATCTGATTATTTATTTGCAGCAGCGCGCGTAGTGAACGCACGTTTAAATGTACCTGATAATGAATACGTTCGTAGTGCAAAAGTGTTTAAAGATGGCGGACGTTCAAGAAAAGCAAAGGAATGAATACACGAATATGAAGCTTAGAACATTAACATTAACAGCGATAATTGCAGCTCTATGTGCAGTTGGATCCATGATAAAAGTACCGGTTGGTATTAGTTCAGCGGCACTGGATTCGGCGCCTGCCTTTTTAGGTGCAGTCTTTTTACCACCAGTAGCAGCAGGTGCAGCGGCCGCGATTGGCCACCTCGTATCTGCGATGACAGGTGGATTTGCCCTTGGTCCATTACATTTCCTTATTGCAGCAGAAATGTTCCTAGTATTATGGGGTTTTGCTAAGCTTCACCATGCAGGTAGAACGTATTCGAAATGGATTTTTGCTATTATTGCTAACGGTATTTTATCTCCACTGCCATTTTATTGGATTATTTCTCCTGCATTTTTCTTTTCAGCAGTACCTGGTATTTTTATAGCAACAGTTTTAAACATTACGATTGCAGCGATTGGTATGCCCGTATTATCTCGTGCCTTTCAAAGAAAAGAGGCACACTAAAAAATGAGAAATGCGATGCAATTATCGAATGGTTTTATTGTAACAACTGATAATTCCGGCGCAATTGGAGAAAAAGAACAAGATATCGTTCAAGTGCCCGATGATGTAACAAGTTATTATTCTGCCCGTGTGACTTTACTAGAGCAATGGGCAGCAGGAGCAGAACCGGAAGCAATCATTATGCATAATTTCAGCAGTGAAGCGAGCTGGGAGCGGTATGTGAAAGGCATCACTTGGCTCTTTGATGAGCTAAGTTTGCCGGTGCCGCCAATCAAAGGCAGCTCAGAAACGAATATGCCAACTTTGCAATCTGGTGTTGCTGTCACAATGATTGGAGCTCCGGTTCGCCCGCTGCCGGAAGCCAAAACACTACAATGGTTTACATTTGGTAAACCATTAGTAGGGAATGAATTACTAGAGCAGCCAAAATACATCGCGAATTTATTATTTGTGAAAAATGCGCTTGATACAAATATTGTAGAACGTGTATGGCCGGTTGGATCAAAGGGAATTTTCTCTGAAGTTAGAAGATTGCTCGGAGATTTTTCTTTTACAAGCTCACTAGACTGCGAAAAAACAGCCGGCCCAGCGACAGTTATTTTACTCGGCATTTCTGAAGAGAAAATGCAAGCAGCAGAGCAACATTTCGGCCCATTATTAGAACGCATTATTTTTGATTAAAACGGAACTGTCCTAAAGTTGATCTGTGAATCGGCAAGGGGGCAGTTCTTTTTTTCTAAGGAAAATTTCAAATGATTGGATTTGACCCGTAATTCTCAGTAAATCTCTGGAAATATTTAAAAAATTCTGAATTGACATGTAATTCCGGCGAGAACTATGCTAGAATTTTTAGTAAACTTAGAGAAACATGTATGAACTACAAGACAACGAATAGATTAAACGGAATTATTGCAAAAAATATAATGGAAGAAGTAACAATTACCATTGACTGAATGCTCATTCATATTTTACAATGATAAAAACAGATACATTTACATGATAAATTACTAAACTTTAGTAATTTTAGTGGAATGTAGGGGTGTAGCAATCGTATAACGAGCATCATAGAGGGGGAAATGTTATGAATCCATTGCTAATCGCAAACTGGATACTATTTGTAGTAGTAGTAGCTTATGGTTTATTTTTATTCGGATACTTGTTAAAGACGCGCTATGAATTCGTCAAAATGGGGAAACAAGTTGAGTTCGATAATGATGTTAAGGCACGACTACACAAAATTTGGGTGAATGTATTTGGTCAAAAGAAGCTATTAAAAGATAAAAAGAGTGGCGCTATTCACGTTATGTTCTTCTATGGCTTCCTATTAGTTCAACTAGGCGCAATTGATTTCATTTGGAAAGGTTTGAAACCGGGATCGCACTTACCTTTAGGGCCGTTGTATCCATTTTTCACATTCTTTCAAGAAATTGTGTCATTAGTAATTTTAGTAGCAGTCGTATGGGCATTTTATCGCCGTTATGTTGAAAAACTTGTGCGCCTAAAACGCGGCTTTAAATCAGGTTTAGTATTAATCTTTATCGGTGGGCTAATGGTTTCAGTACTCGTCGGGAACGGTATGGGCATGATTTGGCATGATCACGCAGCAACTTGGTCAGAGCCGATAGCATCTACTATTGCCACTGTTTTTGGATTTTTGCCACCAACAGCAGCAATTGTTATATTCTTCATCATGTGGTGGATTCATTTATTAATTCTTTTAACTTTCTTAGTTTACGTTCCACAATCGAAACACGCGCATTTAATCGCAGGTCCAGTAAATGTTTACTTCAACCGTTTAAATCAAGTTGGAAAGCTAACGCCTATCAACTTTGAAGATATGGAAGAAGGGGAAGATGGAGAGGAAGAAATGCCATCATTCGGTGTTGGGAAGATTACCGACTTCACACAGCTACAACTAATTGATTTGTATGCTTGTGTAGAATGTGGCCGTTGTACCAATATGTGTCCAGCAAGTGGTACAGGAAAAATGCTGTCACCAATGGATTTAATAACAAAATTACGTGATCACTTAACATTTACAGGAGCGGTTGCAACACGTCAACAACCGTGGGTACCATCATTAATGTTCAAAAAAACACAAGGCAATCAGCTAGCAATGGCGGCTGGAGCTGAAGGTGCAGTACTTGAAGATATCTACAGTCCGTCATTAATCGGAGACGTCATCACAGAGGAAGAAATTTGGGCATGTACGACTTGCCGTAACTGTGAAGACCAATGTCCAGTAATGAATGAGCATGTCGATAAAATAATTGACCTGCGCCGTTATTTAACAATGACAGAAGGACGCGTTAACCCGGATGCACAACGAGCAATGACTAACATTGAACGCCAAGGAAATCCATGGGGAATTAACCGTAAAGAAAAAGAAAACTGGCGCGATGCTCGCTCGGATGTTCACATTCCAACGGTGAAAGAAGTGTCAAAAGCAGGCGAAGAGTTCGAGTACCTATTCTGGGTTGGCTCAATGGGCTCATTTGATAACCGCTCACAAAAAATTGCATTATCTTTTGCAAAGTTAATGAACGAAGCAGGCGTTAAATTTGCGATTTTAGGTAATAAAGAAAAGAACTCAGGAGATACACCACGTCGCCTTGGTAATGAATTCTTATTCCAAGAATTAGCAACAGCTAATATTAGTGAGTTCGAGAAAACAGGCGTCACAAAATTAGTAACAATTGATCCGCATGCTTATAATATTTTTAAAAATGAGTACAGCGACTTTGGTTGGAGTGGTGAAGTATATCATCATACAGAATTGCTTTACGATTTAGTACAACAAGGTCGTCTTAAACCACAATATGCAATTGAAGAAACGATTACATTCCATGATTCATGTTACCTAGGTCGTTACAATGATGTTTATGATCCTCCACGTGAAATTTTAAAAGCAATTCCTGGCGTGAAGTTAGTTGAAATGGAACGTAATCGTGAAACAGGTATGTGCTGTGGCGCTGGTGGAGGCTTAATGTGGATGGAAGAGCATGTAGGTAACCGCGTTAACGTTGCGAGAACTGAGCAAGCACTTGCAGTGAGTCCAACAATGATTTCATCAGGCTGTCCATACTGCTTAACAATGCTTTCAGATGGTACGAAAGCAAAAGAAGTTGAAGAGCAAGTAGGCACATATGATATTGCTGAATTACTAGAGAAATCAGTATGTGGCGAATATAAACCACCTGTTGAGGAAGTAATTGAAGAGCCGATTATCCAATAAGTAATTGAAATAAAATGGCAATTTATGTACAATATTACTAAGAAAAATAGAGAGTGCTAGACACTCTCTATTTTTCTAAAATTCTGTTGAGCGAGCGTTCAGTCGTAAAGTTTTAAAAGAACACTCGTTTATTTTTAAATAACAATGTAAGCGTATGCATAATGAAGACAAGGGGTGTCTGATTTGACAAAAACAGTGATTTTAAATGGCGCGCGAACAGCATTTGGGAAATTTGGAGGAGCACTAAGCTCCTTAACGGCTAGTGATTTAGGTGGCGTAGCGATTCAAGCTGCCTTACAAAGATCTAATGTCCTGCCAGATCAAGTGGATGAAGTAATTATGGGAACTGTATTACAAGCAGGGCAAGGGCAAATTCCTTCTCGACAAGCAGCGGTAAAAGCAGGAATCCCGTTGTCAGTGAAAACAGAAACGATTAACAAAGTTTGTGCTTCTGGATTGCGCAGTGTGACATTAGCAGATCAACTTATTCGTTTAGGGGACGAGGAAGTGATTGTAGCTGGTGGCATGGAGTCTATGTCTAATGCTCCTTACTATTTACCAAAAGGCCGATTTGGCTTGCGCATGGGAGATGCGGTAATGGTAGACGGTATGGTTTATGACGGTTTATCTTGTTCTTTCGATTCAGAGCATGTACATATGGGCACATATGGAGATTCCACGGCAAAAGACTTTTCATTAACAAGAGAATCGCAAGATGAATGGGCATATCGCAGTCATAAGCGAGCATTAGCTGCGATGGACGCGGGCAAATTTGCAGAGGAAATTGTTTCAGTAAGTATTGCACAACGTAAAGGTGATCCAGCTGAAATCGATACGGATGAAGCACCAAGAAGAGATACGTCACTACAATCTTTAGCAAATCTTAGAGCAGCATTTACGACTGAAGGTACGATTACAGCGGGGAATGCACCGGGTATTAATGATGGTGCTTGTGCAGTTGTTCTTATGAATGAAGAACGTGCTAAAGCAGCAGGTCACGCACCGCTTGCCTATATTTTAGGGCATGCAGAAATCGGTGTTCTGCCACAACATTTCCCGCAAACACCAGGCTTAGTCATCAACAAAATTTTAGAAAAGACAGGGAAAACGTTACAAGATATTGATTTATTCGAAATTAATGAAGCATTTGCAGCCGTTGCGTTAGCAAGCAATCAAATTGCAGAGCTAGATGCAGAAAAAGTTAATGTCAACGGTGGAGCAGTCGCATTAGGGCATCCAATCGGAGCATCTGGTGCACGCATTATTTTGACACTCGCTTATGAGTTAAAGCGTCGCGGCGGAGGTATTGGTATTGCAGCTATTTGTTCTGGCGGAGGTCAAGGAGATGCCATCATGATTGAAGTACCAAAAACGGGGGGATTCGAGTGATGAGTATTCAGAAAATAATGGTAATTGGAGCAGGTCAAATGGGCTCTGGTATCGCGCAAGTGTGTGCGCAAGCAGGATTTGACGTCAAACTAAACGATATGAAGGAAGAGTTTTTCGCAAGAGGTTTAGGTACTATTACAAAAAATCTCTCACGCAATGTTGAAAAAGGTCGTATGACAGAGAGTGAAAAAGAAGCCGTTCTTGGCCGTCTAACAAAATCACTCGATATCAATGATGCAAATGATGTCGATTTAGTCATCGAAGCAGCCGTAGAAAATATGTCAGTAAAGCAAGCTATTTTCAAACAGCTAGATGCCATTGCACCGGCGCATGCCATTTTAGCTTCTAATACATCATCATTACCAATTACAGAGCTAGCGGCTGTGACAAATCGTCCAGAACAAGTAATCGGCATGCACTTTATGAATCCAGTACCAGTGATGAAGCTGGTTGAAATCATTCGTGGTTTAGCTACTTCAGATGATGTCTATCAAGCAATTGAAGATATGACGAAAAAACTTGAAAAAGTACCAGTCGAAGTAAATGATTTCCCAGGGTTCGTTGCAAACCGCATATTAATGCCGATGATTAACGAAGCCATCTATACACTATACGAAGGTGTTGCGAACAAGGAAGCCATTGACGATGTTATGAAACTTGGCATGAATCATCCCATGGGACCACTAACATTAGCAGATTTTATCGGCTTAGACACTTGCCTCTACATTATGGAAACATTACACGAAGGCTTTGGCGACAGCAAATACCGTCCATGCCCACTGCTACGTAAATACGTTAAAGCAGGCTGGTTAGGGAAGAAAACAGGACGCGGCTTCTACATCTACGAATCTTAAAAGGGGTGTTCCACTATGGAATTAAAGTTCACGGAAGAACAACTTATGACGCGCAATATGGTAAGAGAGTTTGCGCAAACAGAAATTGCTCCAAAAGTTGAAAGCATGGAAAATGGGGATTTTCCACGCGACATACTAGCGAAAATGGGAGAGCTAGGACTAATGGGCATTACAACACCTGAACAGTATGGTGGAGCCAATATGGATTTTACATCTTACATTATCGCCATTAACGAATTATCGAAAGTGAGCGCGACAATTGGTGTTATCTTATCTGTTCATACATCTGTTGTCACAAATCTAATTCTCTATTACGGCAATGAAGAGCAAAAACAAAAGTATGTACCTAAGCTTGCAACAGGTGAGTACCTAGGTGCTTTTTGTTTAACAGAGCCCTCTGCAGGGTCTGACGCGGGTTCGTTAAAATCTAAAGCTGTGAAAGATGGCGACAACTACATTATCAATGGTTCAAAAGTATTTATTACCAATGGTGGCGAAGCAGAAGTCTATATCGTCTTTGCCTCAACAGATTTAACACAAGGTTCGAGAGGGATTTCAGCCTTTATTGTCGAAAAAGGAACTGAAGGGCTAATTATCGGAAAAGATGAACAGAAAATGGGTTTACATGGCTCACGCACTGTTCAACTAACATTCGACAATCTAATTGTCCCTGCAGAGAACTTGCTCGACCAAGAAGGAGAAGGCTTCAAAATTGCAATGGCGAACTTAGATGTCGGTCGTATCGGTATAGCTGCACAAGCACTTGGCATTGCCGAAGCCGCTTTGGAAGAATCAATTGCCTATGCACAGCAACGTACCCAATTCGGGAAGCCGATTGCCGCAAATCAAGGCGTCGGATTTAAACTAGCTGATATGACAACAGCTGTCGAAGCAGCGAAGCTACTCGTATACCGTGCTGCAGATTTACGTGCTAAAGGATTAACTTGTGGCAAAGAAGCATCTATGGCGAAACTATTTGCTACCAAAACAGCTGTAGAAGTCTCAATAGAAGCAATCCAAGTATTTGGAGGCTATGGCTATACAATGGATTATCCGGTTGAGCGGTTTTTCCGCGACGCCAAAGTAACGGAAATTTACGAAGGCACAAGCGAAATTCAGCGACTCGTCATTAGCAAGCATTTAATCAAGTAGGGTTTCTAAAAAATTAACAAAACAAAGGTGGAGACAGAGATGAACTTTCAATTATCAGAAGAGCATGAAATGATTCGTAAAATGGTACGTGACTTCGCAGAAAATGAAGTAGCACCTACTGCAGCAGAACGCGATGAAACAGAGACTTTCGACCGTGCAATCTTCGATAAAATGGCAGAGTTAGGCTTAACAGGTATCCCATGGCCAGAGGAATACGGCGGTATTGGCTCCGATTACTTGGCATATTGTATTGCAGTTGAAGAGTTATCGCGTGTATGTGCTTCAACAGGTGTAACACTTTCTGCACATACATCTTTAGCAGGCTGGCCAATTTATAAATACGGGAATGAAGAACAAAAACAAAAATACTTACGCCCAATGGCTGAAGGTACCAAAATTGGTGGCTACGGCTTAACTGAACCGAGTTCGGGATCAGACGCTGGTGGCATGAAAACAACAGCTAAATTAGATGGCGACGATTATATCTTAAACGGCTCTAAAATTTTTATTACAAACGGTGGCATTGCTGAAATTTATGTCGTATTTGCTGTAACAGATCCGACATCTAAGCAAGGCACAAGCGCATTTATCATAGAATCTGATTTTGAAGGTTTCTCGGTAGGTAAAAAGGAAAAGAAACTAGGCATTCGCTCGTCACCAACAACTGAAATTATTTTCGATAACTGCCGCGTACCAAAAGAAAACTTATTAGGTGCGGAAGGCGATGGTTTTAAAATTGCGATGAAAACATTAGATGGCGGTCGTAATGGTATAGCTGCTCAAGCGGTGGGTATTGCACAAGGTGCATTAGATGCATCGGTTGAGTATGCAAAAGAGCGTGTTCAATTCGGCAAACCTATTACAGCAAATCAAGGGGTATCTTTCAAACTGGCAGATATGGCTACATCAATTGAAGCTTCACGTTTATTAACGTATCAAGCGGCGTGGTTAGAATCGAACAACCTTCCTTATGGTAAAGCATCAGCAATGGCAAAATTAATGGCTGGAGATACAGCGATGAAAGTATCAACTGAAGCTGTGCAAGTGTTCGGTGGCTACGGTTATACAAAGGACTATCCAGTTGAACGTTATATGCGTGATGCGAAAATTACGCAGATTTACGAAGGAACACAAGAGATTCAGCGTCTTGTTATCTCTCGTATGTTAACGAAATAAATATATGTCAAAAAACCAAAGTAAGAGGCAAGTAGAATCGTCTGTCAAAGATGAAAATCTTATTGAGAAGCGCCGTACTGAGATGATTCAAGGTGCGGTCAAACTTTTTAAACAAAAAGGCTTTCACCGTACGACGACGAGAGAAATTGCCAAGGAAGCTGGCTTTAGTATAGGAACGCTATATGAATATATTCGTACGAAGGAAGACGTGCTGTATCTAGTCTGCGACAATATTTATCGTGAAGTAAGCTCAAGATTAGCGAATTTACCAACTGAAGCTGGAACAATAGAAGGATTAAGGGCATCCATACGTCAATATTACTTGCTTATCGACTCCATGTCGGATGAAATTCTCGTCATGTATCAAGAGTCCAAATCTTTAAAGAAGGATGCACTACGTTACGTATTAACAAAAGAGTTTGAGATGGTCAGGTTATTTGAAAATCTATTAGCTGGTTGCGTACAGTCGGGGGAATTGACGCTATCGGAAAAAGAAATCAACCTAATCTCAAACAATATCGTCGTGCAAGGCCAAACTTGGGCTTTTAGACGATGGGCTTTCCGAAGAAATTACACAATTGATGATTATATTGACATGCAAACGTCTATTTTTTTAAATGGTATTTTGAAGAAATGATTTTACGCTTTGTGCAAGGTAAGAAGACTCGAACTCTTTATATAGTTTCAGTTTCTAGTACCTTGCACATTTTTTATCCAAACATTTTGGGGAAAATGGTGGGAGAAACGTTCAACTAGTATTTCGTTCATGACAAGGGGGAATTTATATATGGTCCAAGCAACAGTGTACCGTCCGAAAAATCACGTACGATTTGTCACGGCATCTAGTCTCTTTGACGGTCATGATGCATCTGTTAATATTATGCGTCGTATTTTGCAATCGAGTGGTGTCGAGGTTATTCACCTTGGGCATAACCGCTCTGTTGAAGAGGTAGTTAATGCAGCCATCCAAGAAGATGCGCAAGGGGTAGCGATTTCTTCTTATCAAGGTGGTCATGTTGAATACTTTAAATACATGCAAGATTTATTTAGGGAAAAAGGCGCTCCGCATATCGGCATTTTCGGTGGTGGAGGTGGCGTTATTTTACCTCGTGAAATTAAGGAGTTACATGAATACGGCATTAAAGGTTTATTCTCGCCTGAAGATGGTCGTGAACTTGGCTTACAAGGCATGATCAACAAAATGATTGAAAAAAGCGACTTCACGACGATTAAAGAGAATCTAATTAGCAAGTTAGATACATTATCAACGGAGCAACCGGAAGTACTAGCACAACTCATCACAGCAGCTGAAGAAGCACAAGAAGGTGAGATAACAGACTTTCTAGAAAAAGCCCGTAGTTTATCAAAAAACACACCTGTGCTCGGAATTACAGGAACAGGTGGAGCAGGGAAAAGTTCATTAACAGATGAATTGATTCGCCGTTTCTTACAAGAGTTTCCAGAAAAAAAGGTTGCAATTCTTTCAATCGATCCAACAAAGCAAAAAACAGGTGGAGCGCTACTTGGAGACCGTATTCGCATGAATGCTATATTCAACAACCGCGTTTACATGCGTAGTCTTGCAACACGTGGTTCACACTCCGAACTATCAGATGCAATCGCAGATGTTCTAGACGTTGTAAAAGTAGCAGGATATGATTTAATCGTCATTGAAACGAGTGGTATCGGTCAAGGTGATGCGGCAATTACCACAGTTTCTGATTTATCAATGTACGTCATGACAAGTGAATTTGGTGCACCAACGCAGCTTGAGAAAATTGATATGATTGACTTTGCAGATCTTATTGTCATCAATAAATTCGAACGAAAAGGCTCCGAAGATGCGCTTCGCCAAGTGCAGAAGCAATACCAACGTAGTCATGAACTTTGGACGAAAGATCTCGATCAAATGCCCATATTTGGTACAATTGCTAGCCAGTTTAACGATAAAGGAACGAATTCTTTATTCGCTGAACTAGTACAGGTTATCAATGAAAAATGCAATCTTGATTGGGAAACGTCTTACGAGCATTTTGTGAAAACACAAAAGCAAGATGTCATTATTCCGAATGATCGTCGCTATTATTTACGTGAAATTACAGATGCTATACGTAATTATCATAAAAAGTCTGAACAGCAAGTCGAATTTGCCCGTAAGCTATTCCAACTAGAGGGGACGATTACAACTGTTCAGGAAAAAGCACCGAATGATGCGTTAATTGAATCTCTTACTTCATTGGCAGTGGATATAAAAAATCAATTAACTGCAGAATCACAGCAAATTTTAGCAAACTGGAAAACATTGAAGGAAGCATATGCAGGGGACGAATTTGTCACAAAAGTGCGTGACAAAGAAATCCGCACAATCTTAACAACAAAAAGTTTAACGGGCTTAAAAATCCCAAAAGTTGTGCTACCTAAATTCGTGGACTACGGGGAAATATTACGCTGGGTTTATAAAGAAAATGTGCCAGGTTCATTCCCGTATACAGCCGGTGTATTCCCGTTCAAACGTGAAGGTGAAGACCCGAAACGTCAATTCGCAGGGGAAGGAACACCCGAGCGTACAAACCGCCGCTTCCATTACTTATCAAAAGATGATGATGCTAAACGCTTATCTACAGCATTTGACTCTGTAACATTGTACGGTGAGGATCCAGACTACCGCCCAGATATCTACGGTAAAGTAGGTGAATCTGGCGTTAATATTTGTACTTTAGAAGATATGAAAAAACTCTATGATGGCTTTGATTTATGTGCACCATCAACATCTGTTTCGATGACAATTAACGGGCCGGCACCAATTATTTTAGCGATGTTTATGAACACTGCAGTAGATCAGCAAGTGAAAATACAAGAAGATAAATTAGGGCGCTGTTTAACAGTTGAGGAATTCACCGACGTTCGTGAAAAGACACTTCAAGTTGTGCGCGGTACAGTGCAGGCAGATATTTTAAAAGAAGATCAAGGGCAAAACACTTGTATTTTCTCTACAGAATTCGCATTACGTATGATGGGTGATATCCAACAATATTTCATCGATCAAAAAGTACGTAATTATTACTCTGTATCTATTTCTGGCTATCATATTGCAGAAGCGGGAGCGAACCCGATTTCACAGCTAGCATTTACATTAGCGAACGGCTTCACTTATGTGGAATACTACTTAAGCCGTGGCATGAATATCGATGATTTTGCACCTAATTTATCGTTCTTCTTCTCAAATGGATTAGACCCAGAATACACTGTAATCGGACGCGTGGCCCGTCGCATTTGGTCGATTGTTATGCGTGATAAGTACGGTGCAAACGACCGTAGTCAAAAACTGAAATACCATGTTCAGACATCAGGTCGAAGCTTACACGCGCAAGAAATCGACTTCAATGATATCCGCACAACGCTACAAGCATTAATGGCACTGCAGGATAACTGTAATTCATTGCACACGAACGCTTATGATGAAGCCATCACAACGCCGACAGAAGAATCCGTACGTCGTGCGATGGCAATCCAGATGATTATTACAAAAGAACATGGCCTTACGAAAAACGAAAACCCACTGCAAGGAGCATTCATAATTGAAGAACTAACAGACCTTGTAGAAAATGCTGTCTTGGAGGAGTTCGACCGCATTAATGACCGAGGTGGTGTCCTTGGAGCAATGGAAACTCAATACCAACGTGGCAAAATTCAGGAAGAGTCAATGTTCTATGAAATGCTGAAGCACTCAGGCGAGCTACCAATCATTGGCGTCAACACATACTTGAACCCGAACCCACCATCAGCAGAAGCCATAGACAGCATGGAAATTGCGCGTGCTTCACAAGATGAAAAAGAAACACAAATTAAAAATTTGCAAAAATTCCAAACGAAACACGCAGATCAAACCGCCGCTGCTCTTAAACGTCTAAAAGAAGAAGCAGTAACCGGAGGCAACATCTTCGCAGAATTAATGGAAACAGTAAAATTCGCAAGCTTAGGCCAAATCACCAACGCCCTATACGAAGTAGGCGGACAATACAGACGGAATATGTAATTAAATGCTGAAGGCGCTCATTCATCTCTTGTGCCGAAAGACCGAAGTGACCCGAGGGGCTGGCGTTCGAAGCTGGATGTGAATAAATGCTGCGGACGCCCATTTAGCTCCGACAGGCACTGGAGGGCTTGAACACAAGACGCTTTTTGTCTTGTGCCGAGAGACCGAAGTGACCCAAGGGGCTGGCGTCCAAAGCTGGATGTGCCGAGAAAATACTTAAAGCATATCCAAGTGACTAAAGCGCAGCCCTGAGTGATAAAAGAATGGTTCTGAGTCATAGAAGAGAACTCGAGTCATCGAAGTTAAGGCGTGAGTCATAGAAGAGCAGCCCTGAGTGATAAAAGAATAGTTCCGAGTCATAGAAGAGAACTCGAGTCATCGAAGTTAAGGCGTGAGTCATAGAAGAGCAGCCCTGAGTGATAAAAGAATGGTTCTGAGTCATAGAAGAGAGCTCGAGTCATCGAAGTTAAGATGCGAGTCATAGAAGCGCAGCCCTGAGTGATAAAAGAATGGTTCTGAGTCATAGAAGAGAGCTCGAGTCATCGAAGCCATACACCCAATCACAAAAACGAGCCACAATCATAAGTAAAAAACTCATCTAAAAATAAAAAAATGAAGGAACTAATCATTTCATTAGCCCCTTCATTTTTATTTTTTGTATAATGAGGAGTAAACCAAATTTTAAGGAGCTCTTGTTTATATGAAAAGTCTACTACATTGTCTATTTATCTTAATCTGCCTGGTGCTTATTTTCTTTTTGTATGACAAGCAATTAGGGGCCATCCCTATCCTTATTTTTTCCATATATCTGTTTGTTTACGGCTATCGACAATTAAGAAATCAAAAAAAGAATAATTGATTGTGGCGTAATCAAAGAAAGATTGTATATAATGGATATTATGTTTATGTATTAAGAAGGGACGTGCACGATTTGAACTTTCGTGAAATGACAAAAGAACAACTGACAGAAGAATCGTTTATCGATTTAGCATACGCTATTTTAGTTTCAAAAAAACAACCTCTATCTTTCCCAGAATTAATGAGTGAGATCCAAGCTATAAATGGCTGCACTGATGCAGAAATGAAAGAACGTTTATTACAGTTCTACACAGATCTTAACATCGAAGGGCGTTTTATCGTACTTGGAGAAAACCGCTGGGGACTTCGTGAGTGGTACGCAATCGAACAAATTGAAGAAGAAACAGCACCAACAGTAAAAGTACGTAAGAAAAAAACAAAAGCTGCTGTTGCGGGTGAAGATGATAGCGAAGAAGATGAAGACCTAGAATTCGAGGAAAACTTCGATGAATTCGTAGAAGACCCAAATGCGGAAGAAGAGGAAGAATTCGAAGATGTCACTATCGATGATATTGATGAAGACATCGATGAGGACTTACTTGAAGAAGAAGATGAATTCGAAATCGTTGATGAAGAAGAGGAAGAAGAAGAAGAGGAAGAAGAATAATTTCTTGACATCTTCTCGAGTTCCATATAATCTTTTACTTGGGCTCCTTAAAAGGAGAATGACCGTATAATTTATACGCTCCCCCTGCAATTACTTGCGGGAGGAGCGTTTTTTATTTTTTCTAGAGTGTTTAATTTAAAGGAGGAATTGGCTTTGACCAAATATATTTTCGTAACAGGCGGCGTTGTATCATCACTTGGTAAAGGGATTACAGCAGCATCACTTGGGCGTTTACTAAAAAACCGTGGATTAGAAGTAACAATCCAAAAATTCGACCCATACATTAACATTGACCCAGGTACAATGAGTCCGTACCAACACGGGGAAGTTTTCGTAACAGATGATGGTGCAGAGGCAGATTTAGACTTAGGTCACTACGAGCGTTTCATCGACATTAACTTAGGTAAACACAGTACGGTAACTTCTGGCCGCGTTTACGCATCTGTCTTGAAAAAAGAACGTCGCGGTGATTACAACGGTGGGACTGTACAAGTTATTCCACATATCACAAACGAAATTAAAGAACGTATCCAACGTGCAGGTCGTGAAACAAGCGCGGATGTTGTTATTACAGAAGTAGGTGGAACAGTAGGAGATATCGAATCACTACCATTCCTAGAAGCAATTCGTCAAATGAAATCAGACCTTGGTGGAGAAAATGTAATGTACATCCACTGTACTTTAATTCCTTACATCAAAGCAGCTGGTGAATTAAAAACAAAACCAACGCAACACTCGGTAAAAGAATTACGTTCACTTGGTATTCAGCCGAACCTTCTTGTTGTACGTACAGAACAAGAAGTACCGCAAGAAATGAAAGACAAGTTAGCGTTATTCTGTGATGTAAAAGCACGTGACGTAATCGAATGTCTAGATGCAAAACATTTATACGAAGTACCATTAAACTTACAAGCACAAGGTATGGATGATATCGTTCTAGAACACTTCGGTATCACTGCACCACAAGCAGACATGGTAGAATGGACTGCATTAGTAGATCGCGTTTTAAACTTATCAAAAACAGTTAAAATTGCACTTGTTGGTAAATACGTTGAATTGCAAGATGCTTATTTATCAGTAGTTGAAGCATTAAAACACGCTGGTTACCCAGTTGATGCGGATATCGAAATTGACTGGATCAATTCCGAAGATGTAACAGCTGAAAACGTTGCAGAATTATTACAAACTGCAGACGGAATTTTAGTACCAGGTGGCTTTGGTGACCGTGGTGTTGAAGGTAAAATCATCGCTACACAATATGCACGTGAAAATGACGTACCATTCTTAGGTATTTGCCTAGGTATGCAATTAGCTACTGTTGAATTTGCACGTAACGTTCTAAACTTAGAAGGCGCGCACTCAGCAGAACTTGATGCAGACACAAAATACGCAATTATCGACTTATTACCAGAACAAAAAGACGTGGAAGACTTAGGTGGTACACTACGTCTTGGTTTATATCCATGTAAATTAACAGCTGGATCAAAAGCAATGGATGCATATCACGAAGAAATCGTTTACGAACGTCACCGTCATCGCTACGAGTTCAACAACGAATACCGTGAAGCATTCGAAGCAGCAGGATTCGTCTTCTCTGGTACAAGTCCAGATGGCCGTCTAGTTGAAATTATTGAATTACCAGAGAACAAATTCTTCGTGGCATCTCAATTCCACCCAGAATTCATCTCACGCCCGAATCGCCCGCAACCACTGTTCCGTGAATTTATTGCAGCAGCAGTGAAATAATAAAATGCTGAATCGGCCCATTTAGGCCCGACAAGCGTTGGAGTCTTCGAAACAAAAGCATAGCTTTTGCCGGAGAAGACGGCAACGACTTCGAGCCGTTAGCGTCCGAAGCTTGATACCTAATATAAATGCTCAAAACCCTAGCCAAGATCATGTTGGCTAGGGTTCTTTTTATTTTAAGATATGAATGTTCTGATAAATAACAAACAAGAAGAGTTGAGCAACAAACAAGCAGAGATAAGCAACAAACAAGAGGAGTTGAGCACCAAACAAGCAGAGTTGAGCAACAAACAAGCGGAGTTGAGCAACAATCAAGCAGAGTTGAGCAACAAACACGCAGAGTTGAGCAACAAACAAGCGGAGTTGAGCAACAATCAAGCAGAGTTGAGCAACAAACACGCAGAGTTGAGCAACAAACAAGCGGAGTTGAGCAACAATCAAGCAGAGTTGAGCAACAAACACGCAGAGTTGAGCAACAAACAAGCAGAGTTGAGCAACAAACAAGAGGAGATAAGCAACAAACAAGAGGAGTTGAGCAACAAACAAGTGGAGTTGAGCAACAAACAGGCAGAGATAAGCAACAAACAAGAGGAGTTGAGCAACAAACAAGCAGAGATAAGCAACAAACAAGAGGAGTTGAGCAACAAACAAGCAGAGATAAGCAACAAACACCAACACAATCCCCTAAAAAGTAACAAAAAGACCACTCTCAAATCGTTCAAGAGTGGACCTGATAAAAAGTATTGGCATTATAGCTGGTCATCTGATAGCATTTCGTCATAGGCCATTTTTATGGCTTCATATACATACAAAGAGGCAAAACTATATGGCAATACAATTCGTTCACCGAAATTATTCGGCAATAAACCTTTTTCGATGCCTAAAGAGATATATGTATAAGCTAAATCCCCCATTTCACCACAATCCGCAAACTTTTCACTTGCAACAACAGCAAATGGAATAAATGCATCATATAAAGAGTGGGCCAAAGATAACGCCTTAGCATTGTCTGCATGACGAGTGAAAATACAAACACGATCTGTCGAAATTAACTTAGTATCTTTTGTCCAAGGCTTTAATTTGGCAAAAGGTTCAGCACCGTGCAAAGCGTTGATTTCTAACGCCTGCATCTCTTCAAAGCAAGCAAAATAAACAGTACCTTCCGCAATACCCGCCTGTGCTAACAATCGAGCCGTTTCTTCTATTTCTTCCTCTTGGCTAGTAGAAATTCGTTGTAATAGACCGCCAAGCTGTGTCGATAATATTTTTAACATGACATTCACCTCATGCCTATAAGTATAATAATTGTTCATTTTAAATGCAAAATGAACAATTATTATGGATTTAAAAGGGAAAATGATGTATATTGGCGAATAATTAGTATGGGGGAATAAAATAAGGGAGTATGGTAAAGTTGAAAAAAATACTTATTGTCGACGACCAACAGGGGATTCGCTTGCTGCTCAATGAAGTGTTCAAGAAGGAAGGCTATGAAACATATTTAGCTGCTAATGGCCTGGAAGCATTGGAGTATACAGAGAAAATAGTAATGGATTGCGTTTTGCTAGATATGAAAATCCCTGGAATGGATGGGATTGAGATATTAAAACGCATTCATAAGCAATTGCCTGAACTGCCTGTTCTTATGATGACTGCGTACGGTGAACTTGATTTGATCAAAGAAGCTGAGTCGCTTGGCGCGAAACATTATTTTACAAAACCATTCGACATTTACGAAGTTCGGGACGTAGTTAATAAATTATTGAAAGATTAATGACGAGCAGTGGTCAACACCGCCTGTTTTTGATATTATGAGTAGTGATATTAACTAACATTAATACCACGCTATATCCTAAAGGAGGATTTTGTAATGGCTTTGGTTTCCATGAAAGAAATGCTGATTAAAGGTAAAGAAGAAGGTTATGCAGTTGGCCAATTCAACATCAATAACCTAGAATTCACTCAAGCTATTTTACTTGCTGCACAAGAAGAAAACTCACCAGTCATTTTAGGTGTTTCTGAAGGTGCCGGAAAATATATGGGAGGCTTCATTGCCGTTGTATACATGGTAAAAGGCCTAATCGAAAGCTATAAAATTACAGTTCCAGTAGCAATTCACTTAGACCATGGTTCAAGCTTCGAAAAATGTAAAGAAGCGATTGATGCTGGTTTTACATCAGTTATGATTGACGCTTCACATCATTCATTTGAAGAGAATATTGAAATTACTTCTAAAGTAGTTGAATATGCACATGCTAAGGGTGTTTCTGTAGAAGCTGAACTTGGTACTGTTGGTGGCGATGAAGATGGTGTAATTGGTGGCATTATGTATGCAGACCCGCAAGAATGTAAAAAACTTGTAGAAGCTACAAACATTGATTGCTTAGCGCCTGCATTAGGTTCTGTTCACGGCCCTTATCAAGGTGAGCCAAACTTAGGATTCAAAGAGATGGAAGAAATCTCAAACTTTGCTGATTTACCATTAGTATTACATGGTGGTACTGGTATCCCTACAAAAGATATTCAACGTTCAATCTCTTTAGGAACAGCTAAAATTAACGTTAATACTGAAAATCAAATCGCAGCAACTAAAGCGGTACGTGAAGTATTAGCAAATGACACAAAAGTATATGATCCACGTAAATATTTAATTCCAGCTCGCGAAGCGATTAAAGCAACAGTAATCGGCAAAATACGCGAATTTGGTAGTGCTCAAAAAGCATAAAACAATTATACAGATGATAACAGGAGAAGTGTTCGGTTAAAATAATCGTCCTTCTCCTATTTTCCATCATTCAGGAGGAAATATAAGTGAAATTTTTTATCGATACAGCGAACTTTGAAGAAATCAAAGAAGCACATTCTTGGGGTATTATCTCAGGTGTAACAACAAACCCATCTCTAGTAGCAAAAGAACAAAATATTTCATTTCACGACCGTTTACGCGAAATTGCAGAATTAGTCGACGGCTCTATTAGTGGTGAAGTGATTGCACTAGATGCAGAAGGTATGGTCAAAGAAGGTCTTGAACTTGCTGCTATCGCACCGAACATTACCGTGAAATTACCTATGACACCTGCTGGTCTAACAGCGTGTTCTACACTTTCAAAACAAGGTATTAAAACAAACGTAACATTAATTTTCAGTGCTAACCAAGCTCTTCTAGCAGCTCGTGCTGGTGCAACTTACGTATCTCCATTCTTAGGACGTCTAGATGACCTAGGTCAAGATGGGATCGAATTAGTGCGTCAAATTGCTGAAATCTTCGCGATTCATGAAATCGATACACAAATCATTGCAGCTTCTATCCGTCATCCACAACATATTACAGAAGCGGCTCTTGCGGGTGCGCATATTTCGACAACACCTTACAATGTTTTGACTCAATTATTCAAACATCCATTAACGGACAAAGGAATTGAAGGATTCTTAGCGGATTGGAATAAGAAAAACGGTAAATAATAATAGAAATATCCGAAGATGAAGGAGATTCAAATGGACGTTTATAAAATTAAAGGCGACAAGCGTTTGCAAGGAACAATCAAAGTAAACGGTGCTAAAAATAGCGCTGTAGCCTTAATTCCTGCATCCATATTGGCTAATTCACCTGTCACAATCGAAGGCTTACCAGAAATTTTAGACGTTACAACGTTAAAAGCCTTGCTTGAAGAAATTGGTGGAGAAGTACAATTTTCTGATGGACATATGGTCATTGATCCACGTGCAATGGTTGATATGCCTTTACCAAACGGCAATGTCAAAAAACTCCGCGCATCATACTATATGATGGGAGCAATGCTTGGACGATTTAAAAAGGCTGTTATTGGTTTACCGGGTGGTTGTCATTTAGGACCTCGCCCTATCGATCAACATATTAAAGGTTTTGAAGCACTAGGCGCTAAAGTAACAAATGAACATGGTGCAATCTATTTGCGTGCAGATGAACTAGTCGGTGCAAAAATTTATTTGGATGTTAGCAGTGTTGGTGCCACAATTAACATTATGCTAGCAGCTGTTAAGGCAAAGGGACGTACAGTCATTGAAAATGCTGCAAAAGAGCCGGAGATCATCGATGTCGCAACATTATTAGCGAATATGGGTGCTAAGATCAAAGGTGCAGGTACAAATGTTATTCGTATTGACGGCGTTGAAGAGCTACACGGTACAAATCATACAATTATTCCAGACCGTATTGAAGCTGGGACATTCATGATTATGGCCGCGGCTATTGGCGATGGTATTACAATTGATAACGTGATTCCTTTACATGTAGAAGCTGTTACAGCAAAACTTCGTGAAATGGGTGTCAAAGTAATCGAGGAAGAAGAGCGCCTCTTCATTCCTAAAGTAGAAAATCTTCAATCAGTTGATGTGAAAACACTTGTATATCCAGGGTTCCCAACGGATCTGCAACAACCATTTACCGTGTTATTAACACAATCACAAGGTTCATCAGTCGTGACAGATACAATCTATTCTGCCCGTTTTAAACATATTGATGAAATATCTCGTATGGGTGCGAACGGTAAAGTAGAAGGCCGTTCAGCTATCATTAATGGTTCGACTACGCTAGAAGCTGCTACAGTGACTGCTACAGATTTACGCGCAGGTGCAGCATTAGTCATCGCAGGCTTATTAGCTAAGGGCGAAACAGAAATTCATGACATTTACCACATTGAAAGAGGCTACAGTTCATTGGTTCCGAAGCTACGCGCGCTAGGTGCAGACATTCGCCGAGAAACGCTACCTTCAGAACAAGAAAATGTAACATCTAAAAGATCAAACTGAAAAATATTCGCACAGAATAATCTGTGTGCTACAATAGATTTAGTTTTACAGGATTCCAACCATTAAGTGGATTGGAAAGCGGGGGGAACAGTAAAAGATGAAACGCAGTTTATCAATGGAAGTAGTACGTGTGACAGAAGCAGCAGCAATTGCCTCAGCAAGATGGATGGGCCGAGGATTGAAAATGGAAGCAGATGACGCGGCAACAACAGCAATGCGTCAAGTATTCGATTCCATTCCTATGCAAGGAACAGTCGTAATCGGTGAAGGTGAAATGGACGAAGCGCCAATGCTATATATTGGTGAACAATTAGGCCATGATGAAAACGGCCCACATGTTGATATCGCCGTAGATCCACTTGAAGGAACGAACATCGTAGCAGCAGGTAGTGGTAACGCACTAACTGTACTAGCAATCGCTGATCGCGGAAACTTACTACATGCACCTGACATGTACATGGAGAAAATCGCAGTAGGTCCAGAAGCAGCAGGGAAAATTGATATTGATGCACCAGTAATCGATAACTTACGTGCAGTTGCTAAAGCGAAAAACAAAAATATCGAAGACGTAGTGGCAACACTTCTACAACGTGAACGCCACCAACCAATCGTAGATCAAATTCGTGCAGCAGGTGCTCGCATTAAATTTATCTCTGATGGAGATGTTGCAGCAGCTATCAATACAGCATTTGATGAAACAGGTGTAGATATTTTATTCGGTAGAGGTGGAGCTCCTGAAGGTGTTATTGCAGCAGTAGCTTTAAAATGTCTTGGAGGAGAATTCCAAGGTAAGTTAATTCCATCGAATGACGAAGAAATCGAACGTTGCAAAAAGATGGGTATCGAAGTTAATAAAGTGCTATATATGGATGATCTTGTTAAAGGTGACGATGCAATCTTCGCCGCAACAGGTGTGACAGATGGAGAGCTATTAAAAGGTGTTCAATTTAAAGGCGGACACTGTACAACTGAATCAGTTGTTATGCGCGCTAAATCTGGAACAGTTCGATTTATTGAAGGTCGCCATAGCTTAACTAAAAAACCTAATCTATTTATGGAATATTAAACTTCAATATTTATTGCCCGGCATTTGTCGGGCTTCTTCTTAAAGTTCATTTCATTTCATTACTCGCAACTCTCACACATCTATGTTGACCAAATTCATCTTTACAAAAAAACTATATAAGAGTGGTGCTATGTCTATGACAACAATGACAATTTCTCAGCTTGAAGATATGAAACTGAAAGATTTATATGCGCTTGCGAGAGATTATAAAATTTCATACTATAGTAAGCTGACGAAAAAAGAATTAATTTTTGCGATTTTAAAATCAAGAGCAGAGCAAGAAGGTTACTTTTTCATGGAAGGTGTCCTTGAAATTATTCAACAAGAGGGTTTTGGTTTCCTAAGACCAATCAACTATTCTCCAAGCTCTGAGGATATATATATTTCAGCATCACAAATTCGTCGCTTTAGCTTACGTAATGGTGATAAAGTTACAGGAAAAGTGCGTCCTCCAAAGGAAAATGAACGTTACTACGGGCTATTACATGTGGAGGCAGTGAATGGGGAAGACCCTGAAACAGCGAAAGAGCGCGTGCATTTCCCTGCGCTGACACCACTATATCCTGATCGTCATATTAAACTTGAATTAGAACCGAATAAATTATCTACACGTATTATGGATTTAGTAGCACCAGTTGGTTTTGGTCAACGTGGTCTTATTGTAGCTCCACCAAAAGCGGGTAAAACATTACTATTAAAAGAAGTTGCGAACGCGATTACAGAAAAATATCCTGAATCTGAACTAATTGTACTATTAATAGATGAACGTCCAGAAGAAGTAACGGATATTGAACGTTCAGTAGCAGCGGATGTTGTTAGTTCAACATTCGATGAGCTACCAGAAAACCACGTAAAAGTAGCGGAGCTTGTGTTAGAACGAGCTATGCGATTAGTAGAGCATAAGCGTGATGTCATCATTTTGATGGACTCTATTACGCGACTTGCACGTGCTTATAACTTAGTCATTCCACCAAGTGGTCGTACATTATCAGGTGGTATTGATCCTGCGGCGTTCCACCGTCCAAAACGTTTCTTCGGTGCAGCTCGTAATATTGAAGAGGGTGGTAGCTTAACGATTTTAGCAACTGCTTTAATTGACACAGGCTCACGTATGGACGAAGTAATTTACGAGGAGTTCAAAGGAACGGGTAACTTAGAGCTTCATTTAGACCGTAGTCTAGCAGAACGCCGTATATTCCCAGCAATCGATATTCGCCGCTCAGGCACACGTAAAGAAGAACTATTAATTCCAAAAGAACAACTTGATAAGCTATGGGCTATTCGTAAAACATTCTCAGACTCATCCGATTTTGCAGAGCGTTTCTTGAAAAAATTACGCCAAACAAAAACAAATGAAGAGTTTTTTGAACAGTTGAATTCTGACATGAAGACTGCTCGGAACGGTAAAGGTTTACTGTAAAAGTAATGTGGTCTTCTGCAAGTAATTTAATTCGGTAGATTTATTTGCTTGCAACACTCTATAATTTTTGATATACTGCTTACAGTATTGCATGAAACGTGTTGCATATGCGGCAAACTAATCTGGGTCGTGTAAGGCAACAGTTCGAAAAAAAACTCTGTTCCAGATGGTTCAGGGCGAGAGGAGATCATACACATGAAACAAGGTATTCATCCAGACTACAAAGAAGCAGCAGTAAGTTGTTCTTGTGGTAACACTTTCAAAACTGGTTCAGTAAAAGAAAACATCGTTATCGAATTCTGTAACGAATGTCACCCATTCTATACTGGCCGTCAAAAATTCGCGTCTGCTGACGGACGTGTTGATCGTTTCAACAAAAAATACGGTATTAAATAATTTAACCCGTAGTCATAAAATACCTGCCCGGCAAGTAATTGCTAGGCAGGTATTTTTCTTGCGTCAAAAAGATTTTTCGTGTAGTATAAAGCACGTTCGCTTAAAGTAAAAAACTATATAAAAAAGATGACATAACATAAATTTTATATAAAAAAAGAGAGGTAATCTCTCTCTTTTTTCGTTATGATGGTGGAATATAAGTTTTGAAAGGAGTCTATTTCATGTATGTAATGACTCAAAACGGTTGGATTGAAGTAATATGTGGAAGTATGTTCTCAGGGAAATCTGAAGAACTGATTCGCCGAGTTCGCAGATCTCAATTTGCAAAGCAGAAAATTGCGGTTTTCAAACCGGAAATTGATAATCGCTATAGTGAAGAAGCGGTTGTGAGCCATAATGGCACAACTGTGATTGCAAGCCCAATCAAATCAGCACAAGATATGTGGAGTCATATATCAGATGATTTTGATGTGATTGCAATCGATGAGGCACAATTTTTCGATGATGCTATTGTTGAAATAGTTCAGCAGTTAGCTAACCATGGATTCCGTGTTATTTTAGCGGGACTCGATCAAGATTTCAAAGGGGTTCCATTCGGACCAATGCCGAAGTTGATGGCTATTGCAGAGCAAGTAACGAAATTACAAGCGGTATGTAGTGTATGTGGTTCACCATCGAGTCGTACGCAACGTTTGATTAATGGACAACCTGCGGGATTCGATGACCCAGTGATTTTAGTAGGTGCATCTGAAGCGTATGAACCTCGCTGCAGACACCATCATGAAGTACCAACAGGAACATCAATTCATCAGTAAGAATGGAGTAGCTAATTGGCTACTCTTTTTTGTTGTTTATATAGGTTGAATATTACAATTATAATTTATATTTTACGTAAAAGGATATTATTGGTCTGCTTATGCTAATGTTAGTAGTGGCTAAATCTATTTTCGAAAGGAGATAATGTGAAGAAAATAATATTTTTACTACTGTCATTTATCGTGCTATTTAATATTTTCCAAGCAGGACAAGTAATGGCGAAAACAACAGTAAAGAAAACAAACAAGAAAATTATTGTCATTGATCCCGGTCATCAGCAATTTGCGAATATTGGAGCTGAACCAATCGGACCTGGTTCTAAAAAAACAAAGTTTAAAGTGACGGACGGTACTCACAGCCCTTATACAAACAAAAAAGAATCGGATCTAACTTTAGAGGTGTCTAAAATGCTTGGTAAAACATTAGAAAAGCGCGGCTATAAAGTTATTTACACACGTACTAAGCAAACTGTGAATATTAGTAACCGAGAACGTGCTAATATCGCCAATAAACAGCAAGCAACCTTATTTATACGAATACATGCTGATGGCTCGATCAATCGAAAAGAAAAAGGTTTCTCAGTCTTAACAGCATCATCCAAAAATCCATACATAACAAAAGACGTCTATAACAAAAGTCTATTAATATCAAAAACAATTCTCAAAAAAGTAGAAAAAAATAAAAAGGTCAAAGATATAAAAGGCATCATTTATCGCGATGATTTATCGGGAACGAATTGGTCAAAGGTACCTACCACTTTAGTGGAGTTGGGTTATATGACAAATAAAGAAGAAGACAAGAAGCTTGCAGATAAAAAATATCTACTAAGCATGACGAATAGTATAGCGGACGGTATTGATGAATATATGAAGAAAAAATAACGTTCAATTCTCAAAAGAGTAGCGATAGCTGCTCTTTTTCTTTATACTATTGAAGGAGCACTTTTCAAGCAACAGTACAAACATATATAGTAGTGCAATAAAAACTAAAATGAAGAAAGGTCAAGGTGAACGAAATGTTTGATCGCCTACAAGCCGTTGAGGACCGTTACGACCGATTAAATGAATTACTTAGCGACCCTGAAATTGTCAACGACTCAAAAAAATTAGCGAAGTTTTCAAAAGAACAGTCTGATATCAGTGAAACAGTAGATGTTTATCGAGAATATAAAGAAGTGAAACAACAGTATCAAGAAGCAAAAGAAATGTTTGAGGATAAACTAGATCCTGAAATGCGTGAGTTAGTAAAAGAAGAAGTAAATGAATTAGAAGAACAAATTACAAAGCTAGAAGACCACCTACGTCTTTTATTAATTCCGAAAGACCCGAATGACAATAAAAACGTTATTATGGAAATCCGTGGTGCTGCTGGTGGTGATGAAGCTGCTCTATTCGCCAATACATTATTCCGTATGTATAGTCGTTATGCTGAAACACAAGGCTGGAAAATTGAAGTCATGAACGCCAACCCAACAGAACTTGGTGGCTATAAAGAAATTGTCTTCATGATTAACGGTCAAGGCGCATACTCAAAATTCAAATTCGAAAGTGGCGCACATCGTGTACAACGTGTACCTGAAACAGAATCACAAGGCCGCGTGCATACTTCAACATCCACTGTAGTTGTAATGCCTGAAGCTGAAGAAGTAGAGTTAGACATAGCTGATAAAGATATCCGAGTAGATATTTATCACGCAAGTGGTGCAGGTGGACAGCACGTCAACAAAACAGCATCTGCTGTTCGAATGACGCATATCCCGACAGGCGTTGTTGTTGCAATGCAAGATGAACGTTCTCAATTAAAAAACCGTGATAAAGCTATGAAAGTATTACGTGCTCGCGTATATGATAAATTACAACAGGAAGCACAAAATGAATATAATGCGGAACGTAAATCTGCAGTTGGTACAGGTGATCGTTCAGAACGTATCCGTACGTACAACTTCCCTCAAAACCGCGTAACAGATCACCGTATCGGTTTAACAATTCAAAAACTCGACCAAATTATTGAAGGTAAGATAGATGAAATTTTCGATGCATTATTTTTAGAAGAACAAGCAAAAAAACTTGAAAGCCTAAATGATTAATATGACGAGACAAGTATTTGAGGCCCTCAACCGGGCTTCTTCTTTTTTACAGGATAATGGTCGAGAAGAACACGCTGCACGTTTACTATTACAACATCTATTAAATACATCCTATACAGGGCTACTGCTGGCTATGCAGGATGAAATGACAGAAGTGCAGTGGGAAAACTACTTCGAAATGATTGAAGAGCATATTAAGGGACGTCCCGTTCAGTATATTACGGGGGAAGAAGAATTTTATGGCCGGACATTTAAAGTAGATAAATCGGTTCTAATCCCGCGTCCAGAAACAGAAGAGCTAATCGTTGAAGCATTAAAACGTATCGAGTCACTATTTCCGGCAAGAGAGAGGATCCGGTTAGCTGATATCGGAACGGGTAGTGGCGCTATCGCCATTACAATGAAAAAAGAAGCACCGCAAGCGACAGTTATTGCGACTGATATTTCCCCGGTGGCACTTACAACAGCTAAGTATAATGCGAAGCAATTAGATGCCGAAATTGACTTTAGAGAAGGCGATTTAACAGCACCAATCGTGGAAGAGAAATGGGATGTTGTACTATCCAATCCGCCTTATATTGCATTTGATGAGGCGAAGGAAATGTCCGATGTCGTTTTAGAGCATGAGCCGCATAGTGCATTATTTGCGGAAGAAAGTGGCTTAGCTCTATATAGAAAGCTTGCTGAAAAGTTGCCACCACTTATGAAAAAAACAAGCTTCATCGGTGTTGAAATTGGTTACACACAAGGTGAGGCAGTAGCTGAATTTTTCAAAAAGAGTTTTCCACAGGCGAAGGTGAAAATAGTAAAAGACATTAACAAAAAAGATAGAATGATTTTTTGTGAGATTTGTGAATAAAACATCCTAATCCTGTCCATCCTTGTGACAGGGAGGGATTCATATGATACAAGATTACAAGAATATTAAAATGCTAAATCACAAAACAAAAACAATTTCAGTGTTACAATTTATTGTGGCATTGCTCTTTATACAAACACTATTATTCTTACTACCACAATGGTTTACAGAGGAAAATACATCACTAGCAAATACAGATCAGATGAGATTTCGCATTGTTGCAAATAGCAACTCAACGCAAGATCAACGTGTAAAAAAAGAAATTCTAAAGGAAATAGAGCCTATTATTACACAACTAGCGCTCCAAACGAATGGAGTGGGAATGGACCAGAATCTAGCAATTGTGGAGCAAGAAATTCAAAATAAGTTATCCACAAAATTCAGTCAACAATCGGTACAAATTGCTAGAAAGAAAGAGTTATTCCCAGCTAAACGCTATGAAGGATTTTTATATCCACAAAATTATTACGAAGCACTTGTTGTGACAATTGGTAGTGGCAAGGGTGATAATTGGTGGTGCGCGTTGTTCCCAAAAGTGTGTTACCGCGAGGAAAAACCAAAAGAACCAAAAGAATCACAAGAGCCAAAAGAATTAAAAGAGCCAAAAGAATCAAAAGAACCAAAAGAACCGAAAGAACCGAAAGAACCGAAAGAACCGAAAGAACCGAAAGAACCGAAAGAACCGAAAGAACCAAAAGAACCAAAAGAATCACAAGAGCCAAAAGAAGAAACACAGAAATTTTTCATAGTGGAATGGTTAAAAGGAATTTTCTCATAATAGAGTTTTGCACAATAATTGGTAAATTGTCCACAATATACACAAAGTTATCAACATATTGTGTATAACTTTCTGAAAACTCTTAATAGAAGGGAGAAACAGAGATGGAAACAAAACGTCTAATTGTGGATATTCATGTGGATAATGGAAAAAGTTATTCACAGGCTGTGGATTTACTAAATAATGGAGAAGTAGTCGCTTTTCCGACCGAAACTGTCTATGGTTTAGGTGCAGTCGCTACGGATGAAAGAGCAGTGAAGAAAATTTTTGCAGCAAAAGGTCGCCCGTCGGACAATCCATTGATTGTCCATATAGGTACTTGCGATGAACTAGAAAATTATGTTGAACATATTTCTCATAAAGCAAAGCTTTGTATGGATGCATTTTGGCCAGGGCCTTTAACGATTATTTTCCGAGTGAAATCGGATGTCCTTGCAACTAGCGTTACAGCTAACTTAAAAACAGTGGGTATTCGCATGCCTGATCATCCAGTTGCATTACAATTACTACAACAATTAGGGAAACCAGTAGCTGCCCCGAGCGCCAATCGTAGCGGTAAGCCGAGTCCGACAGAGGGCATCCATGTAGAAGAAGATTTATATGGCAGTATCCCACTAATTTTAGATGGAGGTTCTACAGGTATCGGTGTTGAGTCAACTGTACTCGACTTAACTTTGGATACGCCTGTTATCCTGCGTCCAGGTGGCGTCACAAAAGAAATGCTTGAAGCTGTCATTGGTCTCGTTTTTCAGCCTTCACATACAGAACAAAATAACGGGGAAGCTCCAAAAGCACCTGGCATGAAATATACACATTACGCGCCAAATGCACCAGTCTTTTTAATAGATAAAGAGGAAGCTGCAGTTGCAAAAGCGCTTACTACTCTACATGAAAAAGGGCATAAAGTGGCATTGCTAGCACCTGAGAATTTTAGCCATCTTCCAGCGGAGTGGTTTTTTACATTCGGTGAACAGGATACCAATGAAGAGATAGCTGCAAATCTCTACCATGCACTACGCTCATGCGATGCTACGGCAGCAGATATTGTCCTCGCTACAACGACATCAACAGATGGTGTTGGAGCAGCAATTATGAACCGCCTTGAGAAATCAGCTGGAGGTAAATGGTATACAGATGATATGTAATGATAAGACCAAACTTTACATATAGATTAGTAAGTAACTATATATAGGATTTTCAAATAGACAAAGACTTTGATTATATCAAAGTCTTGTTTTTATGGGGAGTATGTAACGTGAAGCAAACAATATTATTTATCATGATCATTGTCTCACTCATCGTGGTAGCAACTTTTACAATTGAGCAGAAAAAACAACAACAAATTACAATTGAAACGGAAATAGGAGATAAAATAATTAGGAAGTTAGAGAGTCAATATGGGAGTTTTATTGATTATGAATGGTCAGATGATAATTATGAGAAGTATAAATCACTTGTTGTTTATGATGTGAAACACTCACAATTAGAACATCAAAAGTTTGCAAATAATAAAACGGTTAAGCATAAGGATTTTGTTGGGGATACATCTATGCACCAAGAGATTTGGCAAGATTTTAAAAATTTATTTGACCAAGAATATACAAACAGCGTAGAAGTGCTTGAAATAACGACAGATGGTGTTGGACAAGAAATGGCGGCAGTGGAATCAATAGATGATTTAAATAAAACTTGGACGTTGTATATTGACTATCAAGAAAGAAAGAATTCTAAAGACTATTATTCAACATTAATCCATGAATTTGGGCATCTACTTACTTTAAGAGATGATCAAACTAACCAATTCTCTCTAAAAACCTCATTTTGTTTTACATATCAAGTAGCTAACCTTTGTAGTCTTAAAAACTCCTATATAAATCAATTTTATAAGCGTTTCTGGATAAATTTAGAGCAGGAGTGGGAGGAGAAAAAAGTAGGAGAAGATGATTACGAAAATCTTTTATCCTTTTATAATGTGCATTCAGATGAATTTGTAACAGACTATGCAGCTACTAATGCAGAAGAAGATATTGCTGAAAGCTGGATGTACTTCATACTGAGTTTAAGTGATGAAGACTATGGCGAGCGCGTGAAGTTTTTTTATGAGTATCCAGAGTTAGTAAAGCTTCGTGCTAACATTCTTAAAAAGTTAGCGATAGAATATCCTAAAAGTAATGGTGTTTAAAGCTGTTCTTTCTATATAAAATAGGGAGCAGCTTTTTGTATATTAATAATAGAGAAAAATATCGTTATGAGCATAATTTTGCCTCGGACATTGTTACATTCTAAATATACCGCAACCATCTAATCTAACTAGCATAAAGCCTATCACCCCTTGCATATCGTAAAGAGATATCCAAAGACGAGGGGGTGTAGCATGCAGGAAATAATAGCGGGCATTATTACAGCATTGGATGTCCTAGCCTTATATCTCATTTTACCGAAAGTTCGTTTTCGGTTCGCCCTTTCTTGTTGGACAGCCGGTCTCCATGTACTTTTTCCTCTTATTGGATTTCAGGTAGGTGAATGGGCTGCCCAATATTTATTGACTATCGCAAAAATGCTCTCGGGTGTACTACTCGCTCTGATTGGTCTCCAGCTTTTACTATCAGCAAAAGTCAAAGAAGTGCCCAAGCTATCTCCCATGCTTTTGGCGGTTACAGCTAGTCTTGATACCTTTTCAGTAAGCGTATCTTTTGGTATGCTTCAATTACAAGAAGGTTTATTTATTATGAGTACGGGAATCACAACATTTCTTTTTTCGTATATTGCCCTATCAATAAAGAGAAAGACACCAGTAGATTTAGGTATAATGTTTCAAGTTATTGCAGGGGTTGCATTACTTTTAATAGGTATATTATCAATATTTCAATAATTATATGGAACAATAATACTACAATGATATATAATGAGGAATGAGGGTGCGAAATGAATATTTATTTTATCTGTACTGGAAACACATGTAGAAGTCCAATGGCAGCAGCTATTTTAAAAGCGAGGAAATTAGACGGTGTAGTAGTTCGTTCAGCAGGGATTTACGCGATGCCAGGCGGTGGGATTTCTGAGAATGCCAAGATGGTATTAACAGAGCAAGCTATAGTATTCGAACATGTTTCACAGCAAATTGAAGCGCAAGATTTACAGTGGGCAAATCTCATATTGACGATGACATCCGCTCATAAAGAAATGATTTTGCAAGCATTTCCGTCAATCTCTGAGAAAATATTTACGCTGAAAGAGTACATAGCGCCATATGGTTCGTATGATGTTTCGGATCCTTTCGGAGGAGATGTGAATATCTATCGCCAAACATTCCAGGAGTTAAATAAATTAATTGATGCACTCGAAACAAAATTATCGGAGGACTAATCATGAATAAACGAAGTGTGAACTATTCTTTCGGATTGAAAAAGCAACTCGTATTATTTGTAACTATTTTAGCAGTCATCACTTACACAGTTAGTTTTGTTTTTATCGAATATATTCAACCACAATTTTTCCCTAATATTAAACGATCAGTATTTGAAATTGTTACTTATGCTTTAGGAATTGCATGGTCTGGCATTTTAGCTGCAGTGTTTAGCTCATTTATTATTAAGCCACTACAAAAGTTGGAGAAAGCTACAAATCGTGCAGCGGATGGTTTTATAGGGGAAGATGTTGAATTGCCTAGAGCGAATGATGAAATTCGCGCATTGGCAGTGGCATTCCAAGCTATGTTAGAAAATCTTCGTAAAATGGTAGATAGTATTGATCAAAATTTCCAATCAACAAATAAAACAGTTCTTGATTTATCAAAGGAAACTGAAATTGCAGCCAATCAGGCAGAGGCGATATCTTTAACAATCGCACATATTTCCGAAGGTGCAGCAAGCTCTGCGGTTTCGATTCAACAAACAGCAGAGGCACTTGAAGATGTGCGCATACTTGCTAAGGAAGTCAACGGTCGTGCGGAATTATCATCACAACATTCGGAGCAAATGATGAAAGAATTAACATTTACAACGAAGAAAATTGAAGCACTTGTAGCAGGTATAAAACAGATTGTAGCAGGCAATAAGGACGCACTTAGCAATATTCATCAGCTTGAAAGTAACGCCAAACAAGTTGAGAATATCATCCAATTGGTTGGTGATATTGCCGCACAGACAAATCTGCTGGCATTAAATGCCTCCATTGAAGCGGCGCGTGCAGGGGAGCATGGAAAAGGTTTTGCCGTAGTTGCTGAAGAAGTACGTCAGCTAGCTGATCAAAGTGCAGCAGCTGTGCAAGGTATTACTGGACTGATTCAAACGATGCAATCAGATGTACATAATGTTGTAGAACAAATGACATCTCAAGTATCTTTTGCGGTGAAAGAAGCCGAGCATGTATCAGAAACGACAAGTGCTGTAGAAGGAATGGCGACGATTGTTCATGAAATGGCCGATTCGGTTGTAGATATTTCACAATTCGTTGAAAAACAATTACGTAATATCGAAACGACTGCACATCAGTCTCAAGAAGTTGCAGCTATAGCGCAAGAAACATCAGCAGGCGCACAAGAAGTTCGTAGTGCAACTGAGGAACAAGCGAAGTCGATTGAAGAAATTGACCAATTATCCAAGCATTTAAAGCAGCAGTCAGAAGAACTATATAAAATGATTTTGCAATTTGATCGCTCTTAACAATATTGGACGGTACATAGTAACTATCACGACAGTCTTTAACGATGCTGTTGTGATAGTTTTTTTTATAATCCAATGAATTTGAATGCCGAGTTATGTCTATATCCGAATTTAAAAGGCTAAAAGGTTAATATATATTCGGTAATTGTCTATAAAATGCTGTGAAACTTACTGTAATGATGAAAAACATTCGTATTTTATGTAATACTTTTATTTAAATAAGGTGAAAAATATGTCTTTCTTTTGCTAGAAGTGGTAAACTATTGTTGAATAAAATTATCGAAAAGAGGGAACTCATTGAAAATTGCGATTTCATCGGACCATGGTGGTAACAATTTACGTAAAGAGATTATGGCACTGCTAGAAGAGCTGGGC
This sequence comes from Viridibacillus soli, assembly GCF_016612995.1. GTDB lineage: Bacteria > Bacillota > Bacilli > Bacillales_A > Planococcaceae > Viridibacillus > Viridibacillus soli. The sequence goes on along the minus strand of NZ_JAEOAH010000017.1, from coordinate 56,619 downwards.
ATAAACTATGACGATTTTGGTCCACAATCTTCTGATTCAGTTGACTATCCTGACTATGCACTACCTGTTGCAGAAGGCGTTGCAAGTGGTAAATATGATCGAGGTATTTTAATTTGTGGAACAGGCATTGGTATGTCTATCGCAGCTAACAAAGTGAAGGGTATTCGTTGCGCATTAGTACATGATGTATTCAGTGCAAAAGCGACGAGATGCCATAACAATTCCAATATGTTAGCAATGGGAGAACGTGTAATTGGCCCAGGTCTTGCGCGTGAAATCGTGCAAACTTGGTTATCTACAGACTTTGAAGGCGGTCGTCACGTACGTCGTGTTGAAAAAATTGCTGAGATCGAAAACGACTAAGAGGTCCTAACAAAATGAACTTACAACAAACGACAGAGCAACTCCAACAGCTTCTAACTGAGCTAGAGCAACAAGTAACATTCCGTAAGGGGCAACTCTTTGTGGTCGGTTGTTCAACCTCAGAAGTCAAAGGACAAAAAATCGGTACAGCTGGCGGCTTAGAAATAGCAGAAGCGCTTTTTAAACCGTTACATGCATTTGCAGTAAGACACGAATTATCTCTCGTGTTTCAAGGCTGTGAGCATCTCAACCGTGCCTTAACATTAGAACGTCAAGTAGCGGATGACTACCGACTTGAACCCGTTTCAGTTATACCTGTTCAAATAGCAGGAGGCTCCATGTCTACTTATGCTTATGGACAACTTATGGACCCGGTTATTGTAGAAGAAGTACAGGCTCATGTTGGTATAGATATCGGTCAAACGTTAATTGGTATGCATCTTAAAAGAGTGGCAGTTCCTGTTCGCACTTCCGTATCCCATATAGGTGAGGCAGTTGTGACAGTTGCGATAACACGTCCCAAATTAATTGGTGGCGAAAGAGCAGTTTATAATATGAACTAGATTATAGGGGGAATAAGTTAAATGGAAAAACTTGCAGCACGAGACAAAGTAGTATTTGAGGCAATGGAAGCAGAAAAAGCACGTCAACAAGCTAATATCGAATTGATTGCATCAGAAAATATCGTTTCAGAAGCAGTAATGGAAGCACAAGGCTCAGTATTAACAAACAAATACGCTGAAGGCTATCCAGGCAAACGCTATTATGGTGGATGTGAGCATGTTGATGTTGTTGAGAATATCGCACGTGACCGACTAAAAGAAATTTTTGGCGCAGAATATGCTAACGTACAACCACACTCAGGTGCACAAGCTAACATGGCTGTATACTTCACAATTCTTGAGCAAGGCGATACTGTACTAGGTATGAACCTATCTCACGGTGGTCACTTAACTCATGGTAGCCCTGTAAACTTCTCTGGCGTACAATACAACTTCGTAGAATACGGCGTGACAGAAGATACAAATGTAATCGACTATGAAGATGTTCGTCAAAAAGCACTTGAGCACAAACCGAAATTGATTGTTGCAGGTGCATCTGCATACCCTCGTCAAATCGACTTCGCGAAGTTTCGTGAAATCGCTGATGAAGTAGGCGCATACTTCATGGTAGACATGGCTCATATCGCAGGTCTTGTTGCTGTTGGTGAACATCCAAACCCAGTACCATACGCTGACTTCGTAACGTCTACAACACACAAAACTTTACGCGGACCTCGTGGTGGACTTATTCTTTGTAAGGAAGAATTCGGTAAGAAAATCGACAAATCGATCTTCCCGGGTATCCAAGGTGGTCCATTAATGCACGTAATCGCTGGTAAAGCGGTAGCATTCGGTGAAGCACAAGAACCAGAATTCAAAGAATATATTGGGCAAGTTGTGAAAAACGCAAAAGTATTTGGTGAAGCACTTCAAGCTGAAGGCATCAAACTTGTATCAGGCGGTACAGACAATCATCTACTATTATTAGATGTTCGTTCTCTAGGATTAACTGGTAAAGTTGCAGAAGCATTACTTGATGAAGTACAAATTACAGCGAACAAAAACACAATTCCTTATGAAACAGAAAGTCCATTCGTAACTTCAGGTGTTCGTGTAGGTACAGCTGCAGTTACTTCACGCGGGTTCCAAGAAGATGATATGAAAGAAGTTGCTTCAATCATAGCAGACGTTCTGAAAAACCCAGAAGATGAAGCCGTTAAAACAGCAGCACAAAAACGAGTTGCAGCATTAACGTCTAAACATCCTTTATACGTATAATCTAGTTAAGCAAGATAATTTGTTTAATACTAAAACTACTTTTGTTCATACAAAAGTAGTTTTTTTAGTAGATTGTAAGAGAAGTAGCAAAAGAATATATCAAATACGAGATTATTTAAAAAGACGGCTCTGTATTTAAAGGGAAATTTAATTTTTATCCATTAACAAATAGCGACAATTCAGTACAATATATTGCTTGTGTTATTGATCATTTAACATAGAGCATTCAAGACAATTCTTTTATTGGAATTTCAAAACTAGTAGTGGGAGGAATAGAGAATAAAGAAGGGCCAGTAACAATACTTAATCAACTATGTAATATAATAGAAGGAAAAAGTGAAGAAGATATCGGTTGTGGTATTTATTCGAACATAATGATTCAACGCTTCTATCTTTATCAAGCAAATTTTCAATACTAGTTTTTGATTATTGTAAAAGTTGGGTATGTCCGTTTGATAAAAAATGCCGATTGTAGAAAGTGTTCGTGGAGCGGAACAGGCATCAACTATCACCAGTAAAAAATAGGTAGGGTTGTTGGAATTTTTGATGAAAAAAATAATGCAACTAGAAATTGTCGAAGAACTACTCGACAAAATGTGACAAATTTAAAAAACGCAGGTGACTAATAGTCAAACTGCGTTTTTCTGTTATAATAGTCAAGATAAATAAAAGTAGGGAGTGGAATAAATTGGGTAAAGTATACGTATTCGACCATCCATTAATTCAACATAAGCTAACATACATTCGCGACAAAAATACAGGAACGAAAGAATTTCGTGAGCTTGTAGACGAAGTAGCAACACTTATGGCATTTGAAATTACGCGCGAATTACCAACAGAAGAAATTGAAATTAAAACACCAGTAACAACAGCTAAAACACAAGTATTATCAGGTAAGAAAATGGCTATTGTTCCAATTCTACGTGCTGGTATTGGTATGGTAGAAGGAGTATTAAAACTAATTCCTGCTGCAAAAGTAGGCCATATCGGTTTATACCGTGATCCAGAAACTTTAAAACCAATCGAATATTATGCAAAGCTCCCTGCTGATGTAGAAGAACGTGATTTCATCATCGTTGACCCAATGTTAGCAACTGGCGGTTCTGCAATTGAAGCGATTAACTCATTGAAAAAACGTGGCGCTAAAAGTATTAAATTCATGTGCTTAATCGCAGCTCCAGAAGGTGTAAAAGCGATTCATGATGAGCATCCAGAAATCGATATTTACATCGCAGCATTAGATGAAAAATTGGATGATCATGGTTATATTGTTCCTGGTTTAGGTGATGCAGGAGATCGTTTGTTCGGCACAAAATAATTAAAAGGTGGTGCAAGGTCATTGCGTAACAAATGGAAAGTGATGGCTATTTTTGGGACAAGACCGGAAGCGATTAAAATGGCCCCCCTCGTTTTAGAACTGCAAAAGCATTCAGATCAAATCGAAACAATCGTGACAGTAACAGCGCAACATCGACAAATGCTTGATCAAGTGCTAGACACATTCAAGATTACACCAGATTATGATTTGAACATCATGAAGGATCGCCAAACACTTGTTGATGTCACAACTAGAGGTCTAGAAGGTTTAGACCAAGTTATGAAAGAGGCTAAGCCTGACATCGTTCTAGTTCATGGAGATACGACAACAACATTTATCGCAAGCCTCGCAGCCTTTTATAACCAAATTGCAATAGGTCATGTAGAAGCAGGACTTCGAACGAGTAACAAATACTCGCCATATCCTGAAGAGATGAATCGTCAGCTCACTGGCGTTATGGCAGATATTCATTTTTCACCGACCGAACAGTCTAAGCAAAATTTATTGAAAGAAAATAAAGCGGAAAGCACGATTGTTGTAACAGGTAATACAGCAATTGATGCATTAACAACAACCGTTAGCTCATCTTACAGTCATCCAGTACTCGAACAGGTCGGCCAAGATCGTATGATTTTATTAACTGCACATCGCAGAGAAAATCTCGGTGACCCAATGCGTCATATGTTTAGGGCTATAAAAAGACTATTAGTTGAGCATGATGATATACAAGTTGTTTATCCTGTTCATATGAACCCTGCAGTACGCGAAATTGCCAACGAAATACTTGGAGATGAGCCGAAAGTTCATTTGATTGAACCGCTTGAAGTTTTTGATTTCCATAACTTTGCAGCTAATTCATACATGATTTTAACGGACTCAGGCGGTGTTCAGGAAGAAGCGCCTTCTTTAGGGAAACCAGTGCTAGTTCTCCGTGATACGACTGAACGTCCAGAAGGAATCAAAGCAGGTACACTGAAACTGGCAGGAACGGATGAAGAAACTATTTATCGCTTAGCAAAAGAGTTATTAATAGAAGAAAATACGTATAATGCAATGGCGCATGCTTCTAATCCATATGGTGATGGACATGCCTCAGAAAGAATTGTAGAAGCTTTGATCACCTTTTTACAAAAATAACATCAATATAATATTAATAGAAAACTACCTTATGACATGTTATTGACATTTTTGTAAGGTAGTTCCTATTTTAAAGTCCGGAAAAGATAGAAATTTGACAAGACACAATATTGTTGCAAATTTGTCGACAATTTGACAAGGTTTACACCTTTGTGAAGTTTTTCACTCTAACCAATTGACATGAAATATTCACTATTGTATGCTAACTAAGGGTAAGAATGATAAGGGTTTCATGATTGATATAACATTCCGTCACTTCTTGAGTTATCAAGTTTCTACTAGATTTACAACTTAAGCATATCTTGTAAATTTATGCGGTATTGTGCATTATATTAGATGTCCTTATATGCGGTGGTTCTCCATTATTATCTTATCTCTCACATTAATATGGATTCCGATTCATCTCATTTTGAGAGTAGATTACGGCTTCCGCCCCCCGCTAGTAGTTTTGATAACTACTTATCCGGTATCCAACCGGTGGTCAGCTATTACTTCCGCCATTCGAAAATAAGATTCAGGAGATCAAAGACCAATGCTAGAATTGCATCAGATTTTTGCTAAGCAGAAAAGAATGCTATTTTTTTTGCTCGCATTTTGTGCGTTAGGCTGGGCCTTTACACCATATCAAACAGTGTTCGCTGGTCTCGCATTAGGTGCGCTTTTTGGTCATTATAACTTTTGGATTCTAGTCCGAAGAATGGAACGATTTGATCGCTCTATTAGCGAAGGAAAGAAAGTGGCATCACTAGGTTCGGCTTCTCGCTTTGCATCAGGTATTGCTGCAGTGGCGTTTGCTACTATGTTGCCAAAGTATTTTCATTTAATTAGCACGGTCATAGGGCTAATGATTCCGTACGTTCTGCTTTTAGTAGACAGGATCGTATTTCATGTAAAATACCAATAAGCGCATTTGAAAGAGAGGTGAATGCAAAGTGCAACATAAAAATCCACATGAGGAACTGTGGGGATTAAGTTATAACCCAGGTAATGTTTTAATGTTAGTTGTTGCGGCCGTAATTGTTTTCTTAATTGCTTATATTTCGACACGCAACCTAAAATTGAAACCTACAGGTATGCAAAACTTTATGGAGTGGGTTATGGACTTCGTAAAAGGTATCATCAGTAGCAACATGGACTGGAAAACAGGTGGTAAGTTCCATATACTTGGAATCACACTACTTATGTTCATATTCGTGTCGAACATTCTTGGTCTTCCATTCTCAGTCGTAATTTATGGAGAGCTATGGTGGAAATCGCCAACAGCAGATCCAGTCGTAACAATGACACTTGCGGTTATGATTATCGTATTATCTAACTATTACGGTGTTAAAGCGAAAGGAATTAAAGGTTATCTTGGAAGTTTCGCAAAACCAATGTTTTTCTTATTCCCGCTGAAAATTATTGAAGAGTTCGCAAATACATTAACTCTTGGTCTACGTCTTTACGGTAATATCTACGCAGGTGAAATTCTTTTAGGATTACTTGCAGGTTTAGGTACGATGTGGGGAGGATTAGGTTTCTTCGCAGCAGTAATACCAACAATGGTTTGGCAGGGGTTCTCGATTTTCATCGGGTCAATCCAAGCGTTTATTTTCGTTATGTTAACAATGGTTTATATGTCTCACAAAGTGAGCGAAGACCATTAAGTATAAAATGTCTAATTTAATAAGTTAGGCAGCTGGCACACTAAAACAAAAATTACATTTCCAAGGAGGAAACATTCAATGGGTTTATTAGCAGCAGCAATAGCAATCGGTTTAGGAGCACTTGGTGCAGGTATTGGTAACGGTATGATCGTTTCAAAAACAGTAGAAGGTATCGCGCGTCAACCAGAAGCACGTGGCGTTCTTCAAACAACAATGTTCATCGGGGTTGCATTAGTTGAGGCCCTTCCGATTATCGCGGTAGTAGTAGCTTTCATCGTAATGAACAAATAATCGTCTTTAATTGTTTTATGAAAAAAAAATGGCGGAGAATCTTTGTTATAAAGGACAACTTCGCCATTCCTTTATGCCCTTGTGGTATAAGATTCCTTTAGACAATACATCTTACTAAGATTCAATCATATAAGATTTGAACTCTAAGCTCTTGAAGGGAGTGAAACAATCGTGTTTTTAGACTATCTAGTACTAGGAAGTTCTGACCAATTTATTAATGGCGGAGATATCCTTGTAACGTTAGCGGTCTTCGTTATCCTAATGATCGCTTTGAAAAAAGTAGCGTGGGGTCCTTTAATGGGAATCATGCAACAACGTGAAGAATTAGTTGCTAGTGAAATCGAGTCAGCTGAAAAGAGCCGCCAAGAATCACAACAACTATTAGAAGATCAACGTAGCCTTCTTAAAGAAGCGCGTTTAGAAGCACAAACGATTGTTGAAAACGCGAAGAAACAAGGCGACTTGCAAAAAGAAGAAATTACTTCTGCTGCTCGCGCTGAAGCATTGCGTTTGAAAGAATCTGCTGTGCGTGATATCGAGACTGAAAAAGAAAAAGCTATTGCTGCTATTCGTGGAGAAGTGGTTTCACTATCTGTACTTGCTGCATCAAAAGTTCTTGAAAAACAAGTCTCTGAAGAAGATAATCGTGCTCTAATTGAAGAAACGATTGCGAAGGCAGGGGAAACTCTATGAGTCAATCGACTGCAGCGAGTCGCTATGCCAAAGCATTGTTCCAATTGGCACAAGAAAAACAATTACTAGCACAAGTAAATGAAGATTTACGTGAAGTGAAACTTGTTTTTGAAAAAAATCCAGAAATTTTTCAACTTTTGGATTCTCCAAAATTAGAAGACAAAGAAAAGAAAGAACTTGTTTCTAAAGTATTTGCTTCTATTCAACCAATTATTGTGAATGCAATTAAAGTCTTAATCGACAAAAAACGTATTCACGAAGTAGTAAGTATGATTGAGGAGTTTATTCGTCAAGCAAATGATACGCAAGGCGTTGCAGATGCAATCGTATATACTACTCATCCGCTTACAGCAGAAGAAACTGGGCGCATTTCCACAGCATTTGCTGCAAAAGTGGGTAAAAATGCACTTAATATTACAAACGAAATCGATCCAACTTTAATTGGTGGAGTTCGACTTCAAATCGGTAACCAAATTTTTGACAGCAGTCTTTCACATAAACTAGCTGGCTTAAAACGTACGTTAATCGGTTAATTATAAAGAATTTGAGAGGTGAGAAACATGGGCATCAAAGCTGAAGAAATCAGTGGACTTATTAAGCAGCAGATGGAGAATTACCAATCTGCAATGGAAGTTAGCGAAGTAGGTACAGTTATCACAGTTGGTGACGGTATCGCTCGTGCTCATGGCCTCGACAACGTCATGGCTGGAGAATTGCTTGAATTCTCTACTGGTGTACTTGGTATGGCACAAAACTTGGAAGCGAACAACGTAGGTATCGTTATCCTTGGACCAACTAAAGGCATCAATGAAGGCGATGAAGTGCGTCGTACTGGCCGTATTATGGAAGTACCTGTTGGTGATGAATTGATCGGTCGTGTTGTCAATTCACTAGGACTTCCTGTTGATGGTTTAGGACCAATCAACGCTACTAAATCTCGTCCAATCGAAAGCCCAGCTTTCGGTGTAATGGATCGTAAATCAGTACATGAACCATTACAAACAGGTATTAAAGCGATTGACGCATTAGTTCCAATTGGTCGTGGTCAACGTGAGTTAATCATCGGTGACCGTCAAACTGGTAAAACAGCTGTTGCAATCGATACAATTTTAAACCAAGCAGACCAAGATATGATTTGTATCTATGTTGCAATTGGTCAAAAAGAATCTACTGTACGTGGCGTAGTTGAAACACTTCGTAAACACGGTGCTCTAGATTACTCAATCGTTGTAACTGCATCTGCATCACAACCATCACCATTATTATACTTAGCTCCTTATGCTGGTATCTCAATGGCAGAAGAGTTCATGTTACAAGGTAAACATGTGTTAATCGTTTATGATGATTTATCTAAACAAGCATCTGCTTATCGTGAACTTTCATTACTTCTTCGCCGTCCGCCAGGTCGTGAAGCTTACCCAGGGGATGTATTCTACTTACACAGCCGCTTATTAGAACGTGCTGCTAAGTTGAACGAAAAATATGACTGTGGTTCAATCACAGCACTTCCATTCGTTGAAACACAAGCAGGGGATATCTCAGCTTATATTCCAACAAACGTAATTTCTATTACGGATGGACAAATTTTCTTACAATCAGATCTATTCCACTCAGGTGTACGTCCAGCGATCAACGCAGGTCTTTCTGTATCACGTGTAGGTGGTTCTGCTCAAATTAAAGCAATGAAAAAAGTTGCGGGTACACTACGTCTTGACTTAGCTGCATTCCGTGAGCTTGAAGCATTTGCTCAATTCGGTTCTGATCTTGATAAAGCTACTTTAGGTAAATTAGAACGCGGTAAACGTACTGTTGAAGTTCTAAAACAAGATCTTAATAAACCGATTAAAGTTGAAAAACAAGTTACAATCCTATATGCATTAACAAAAGGATTCTTAGATGATATTCCTGTACAAGACATCGTTCGCTTCGAAGCTGAACTATACGCTTGGTTAGATGCAAATGATGAAAGCCACAAAAACGTTTTAAATCATATCCGTACTACTAAAGGTCTACCAGCTGATGAAGATATGGCAGAAACTTTAAATACTTTCAAAAAAACTTTTGCTAAATCAGAATAAGATCTGATAGTTTTACGTCAATATAAAAAAAACGGTAAGGTGGTGAAATACCAGTGGCATCATTACGCGACATAAAAAAACGTATCACATCGACTAAAAGCACTAGTCAAATCACGAAAGCGATGCAGATGGTTTCTTCTTCTAAAATGACACGTGCTGAAGCAAATGCTAAAGCTTACGTACCATACATGGAGAAAATTCAAGATGTTGTAGCTGCAATTGCAGCAGGTACTACAGATGGGTCACACCCAATGTTAGTATCTCGTCCAGTTAAGAAAACGGCTTATTTAGTCATTACTTCTGACCGTGGTCTTGCAGGTGGTTATAACAGTAACATAATTCGTGCTGCTAAAAACGCTATGGAAGAACGACACAACTCAAAAGATGAATTAGTTGTTATCGCTATCGGCCGTATGGCAAGTGAATTCTTTGCGAAACGTGGATATAACGTAGTAGATGAAGAAATTGGCCTACCTGACCAACCTTCATTTGCCGATATTAAACAAATTGCTCGTAAGGCTGTTGGTATGTTCACTGACGGTACGTATGATGAACTTTATATGTACTATAGCCACTTTGTCAGTGCCATTCAACATGAACCAACTGAGAAAAAGGTACTGCCAATTACAGACATCGCAACATCAAGCACAACTGCATCATATGAATTCGAACCATCTGGTGAAGCAATTCTTGAAGTATTGTTACCACAATACGCAGAGAGCTTAATATATGGTGCGTTGCTCGACGGTAAAGCTAGTGAACATGCTTCACGTATGACAGCAATGAAGAGCGCAACCGATAATGCAAACGAACTTATTGGTTCGTTAACACTTGTTTATAACCGTGCACGTCAAGCGGCTATTACGCAAGAAATTACAGAAATCGTTGGTGGAGCTGCGGCCTTAGAATAGGCCCTCTCCAAATGACTGTAATGCAAGTACGATAGGAGGGGAAAAGTATGAACACAGGACACGTTCTTCAAGTAATGGGTGCCGTTGTTGACGTTCAATTCGACAACTCAACATTACCAGAAATTTATAACGCGCTTACTGTAGTAATCAATCGCCCTGGTGAAGAGCCACAAACACTTACTCTTGAAGTAGCACTTCACCTAGGAGATAATGCTGTCCGCACGATCGCTATGTCATCTTCAGATGGCTTACAACGTGGCGCAGTAGTAACAGACCAAGGTGCTCCAATCTCAGTTCCAGTTGGTGACATCACTCTTGGACGTGTATTTAACGTACTTGGTGAAACAATCGACTTAGCGGAAGAAATTCCAGCATCTGAACACCGTGATCCAATTCACCGTGAAGCACCTACATTCGAAAACCTTTCAACAGAAGTTGAAATTCTTGAAACAGGTATCAAAGTAGTAGACTTATTAGCACCTTATATTAAAGGTGGTAAAATCGGTCTATTCGGTGGTGCCGGTGTAGGTAAAACTGTATTAATCCAAGAACTTATTAACAACATCGCTCAAGGACACGGTGGTATCTCCGTATTCGCTGGTGTAGGTGAACGTACTCGTGAGGGTAACGATTTATTCTACGAAATGAGCGATTCAGGCGTTATTAAGAAAACAGCAATGGTATTCGGTCAAATGAACGAGCCACCAGGTGCACGTATGCGTGTAGCTTTATCTGGTCTTACTATGGCTGAACATTTCCGTGATGTACAAGGTCAAGACGTACTTTTATTCATCGATAATATCTTCCGTTTCACTCAAGCAGGTTCTGAGGTTTCTGCGCTATTAGGTCGTATGCCTTCTGCAGTAGGTTACCAACCAACTCTTGCTACTGAAATGGGTCGTTTACAAGAACGTATTACGTCAACAAATAAAGGTTCTGTAACTTCTATCCAAGCGATTTATGTACCAGCCGATGATTATACTGACCCGGCTCCTGCTACAACTTTCGCCCACTTAGATGCAACTACTAACCTTGAGCGTAAACTTTCTGAAATGGGTATCTACCCAGCAGTTGATCCATTGGCTTCAACTTCACGTGCTCTTTCACCAGATATCGTTGGTGTGGAACACTATGATGTTGCACGTCAAGTTCAACAAACGTTACAACGTTACAACGAATTACAAGATATCATCGCTATCTTAGGTATGGATGAATTATCTGATGAAGATAAATTAACAGTTGACCGCGCTCGTCGTATTCAATTCTTCTTATCTCAAAACTTCCACGTAGCAGAACAATTTACTGGTCAAAAAGGATCTTACGTACCAGTTAAAGAAACTGTTAAAGGTTTCCGTGAAATTCTTGACGGTAAGTATGATAAATTACCAGAAGATGCATTCCGTCTAGTTGGTCGCATCGAAGAAGTTATCGAAAAAGCGAAAAGTATGGGTATTGAACTTTAATACTAGGGACGAGGAGGAAAAAATATGAAGACCATTACAGTCAACATTGTCACTCCCGACGGCCCAGTATACGATTCAGAAGTCAACATGGTGATTGCTAAGACTGTAACGGGTGAGATGGGTATTTTACCTGGTCACATCCCTACAGTTGCGCCACTAGTAATTGGTTCTATTCGTCTGGATTCAGACAATGGCACTGAACTAGTAGCAGTTAGCGGCGGTTTTGTTGAAATTCGTCCTGATAAAGTAACGATTTTATCTCCTTCAGCTGAAATAGCAAGCTCAATTGATCTTGCTCGTGCAAAAGAAGCGGGAAATCGTGCTGAGCAGCGACTACAAAGTAAACAAGATAACATTGATTTCAAGCGCGCTGAACTTTCATTAAAACGTGCTATGAACCGTATCAACGTTAAAGAGGGTAACATCTAAGCTTTATTAATTAGAATTGCGGGCAGAATAATATTCTGCCCGCTTTTTTAAGATAGTTCAAAGGGGGATTATTGTAATGGGTATTTCTTCAATGATTGGGCAAAACGCCTTAATTAGCATTGTTTCGCATATTTTTTTCATTGGCATCTCGTTTTATGCCTTGCAAGCCATTATGTTTGAAAAAGTGTTTAAAAAGAACCATGTCTTCCAAATTCAGTTGCTATTTATTTTACTGAGCATTGCTATTGGTTCGACAGTTTCAAACTTTTTCCTAACATTCACAGGCTGGTCAAGTCAACTTCCATATCTCTTCGAGTAACTTGTTTTATATGTAAAAACCAATAATAATATAGTGATTTTAGCTAATCAGGTATTTTTCTGAGACAAGCAAAATATATATAGCTCTTTACAGGGCGAACGCTTTCATTATTATGTGTTATTTGTTATGGTTGAATTTGTGAGAGCATATTATTATTTTTCCATATAGAATAATCATTACCCAGGAAATAATTTGTAGAATTTTGTTTTGCTTAGATAGTAAATTGGTTATTAAATTAGTAGTTCACTTTTGTAAAATTTGACACCATTTGCTATAACTTTGCGTAATGTATAATGTCTATAGTTAATTGTTATCACTTATTTAAAATGGTGTTTTGGATACTTGCCAATGGACCGAAAAAAAGGTAAGATGTTAGATGCTTTGTTCACTAATTATTGACATCATACATTAGAATTTTATTGACTGAAATATAGAATAAATGGATACATTGGGTTCGGAGGGACAAATGGTGGAGAAAATCATTGTTAAAGGCGGTAATACCTTAACTGGTAACGTTCGAGTTGAAGGGGCTAAAAATGCTGTATTGCCAATACTGGCAGCTACATTACTTGCGTCAAAAGGTAAAAATATTATTAAAAATGTGCCAAACTTGGCCGATGTGTATACAATCGATGAAGTATTAAAAAGTTTAAACGTTGAACTTTCATTTTCACCTGAAACAAATACGGTAGAAATTGATGCAACTAAACAATTATCATCTGAAGCACAGTTTGAATATGTACGTAAAATGAGAGCTTCGATTTTAGTAATGGGGCCACTTTTAGCACGTAATGGCTTTGCACGTGTAGCAATGCCAGGTGGTTGTGCTATTGGTTCGCGTCCAATTGATCAACATCTAAAAGGTTTTGAACTTATGGGTGCGAAGATCTCAATGGGACACGGCTATGTTGAAGCAACAACTGAAGGACGTTTACACGGAGCTAAAATCTATTTGGATTTCCCAAGTGTTGGAGCAACTGAAAATATCTTAACCGCAGCTGCATTAGCAGATGGTACAACAATTATTGAAAATGCTGCGAAAGAGCCGGAAATTGTTGATTTAGCTAACTTTATTAATGAGATGGGTGGCAAAGTAGTAGGCGCTGGTACTGACACAATTCGTGTACAGGGCGTTAATGAACTATATGGTACAACTCATCATATTATTCCTGACCGTATTGAAGCTGGTACATTTATGGTAGCAGCAGCGATTACGGGTGGAGATGTACTAATTGAAAATGCCATTGCAGAGCATATGACGGCATTAGTCGCTAAAATGCGTGAAATGGGCGTTGAAATTAGTGAAGAAGGCGAAGGTTTACGAATTCGTACAAACGGACCTCTAAAAGCTGTAGATATTAAAACAATGCCACATCCAGGCTTCCCAACGGATATGCAATCACAGTTGATGGCATTAATGTTAAAAGCAACGGGTACGGGCATGATTACTGAAACAGTCTTCGAAAATCGCTTTATGCATGTAGAAGAATTCCGTCGTATGAATGCTTCTTCGAAAATTGATGGTCGTTCTGTTATCATCGATGGTCCATGCGAGCTACAGGGTGCTGAAGTTGCAGCAACAGATTTGCGTGCAGCAGCAGCACTGATACTTGCAGGATTAGTAGCAGATGGTATTACACGCGTATCTGAGCTTCATCACTTAGATCGTGGTTATGTAAACTTCCATACAAAATTAGCTGCTCTAGGCGCTGATATTGAGAGAGTTTCAACGATAGAAAATGCATCAAAAGAATTTCAAACTAATTAATCTATAATCATATTAACCGCTTAGGAGCTTCATTACTCTTAAGCGGTTTTTTCGTATAACGACGAATTCATCAGCATAGGATGGCATATGAAAAAAATAATAATATTACCCATCAGCCTCCTTATTGTCATAATCCTTTTTGCGATGCCAATCATTAGCAATCATTTGTATCCTAAAAATTTCACGTTAATACCAACAGGGCATCATCCTACATCGAAAACAGATATAACTGAGCCGCCATGTGAAATTTACATTACTGTGGAGGGAATAAAAGAGCCCTTGCCGCTCGAAGAGTATATCGTTGGGGTTGTGGCTGCTGAAATGGGCTCTAGCTTCCAATTAGAGGCGCTCAAGGCACAAGCTATAGCATCACGCACATTCGCTCTTAAAGTAACGGAGAATGGCCAGAAAGCGATAAAAGCGAGCGTTCTTGATCAAGCCTTTAACTCCAAACAGCAGAGAAAGCAAAAATGGAAAGCGGATTTCGAAAAAAACGAGAAAAAATTGCAAAAGGCTGTCAATGCTACAACGGGGAAGATTCTTACCTATGAGGATGAACTTATCACCGCTATGTTTTTTTCAACAAGCAACGGTAAAACTGAAAGTGCAGAAGATTTCAGTGGACAAGATATCCCTTATTTACAAACAGTTGCTGTAATAGGTGAAAAAGAGCTGTCACCAAATTACATTCAAAAAACAGAATTCACTTTAGAAGAATGGAACGCTGCTTTCAATTTCAGATGGACTGCCGAGCAATTCAATGACATTAAACTAACTAGAAACGCCTCTAATCGAGTCCAAATGCTGCAAGTGGGTCATAACAGCTGGACAGGCCGAGACATCCGAGAGAGGCTCAAAATCCCCTCTACAGACTTCACAATCAATTGGCAATCGGAACAAAATAAAATCATCGTCACAACAACAGGATACGGTCATGGAGTAGGCATGAGCCAATACGGAGCTGAGGCACTCGCAAGGCAGGGCGATAAAGCCAAGAGCATTTTAAAACACTTTTATAAAAAGGCTTCTATCACTTTAATAAAAAATAATAAAAACATATGTTTAAACTAAAGCGTTGTTGACCACAATGACGTTGAGGTGATGACAATGAGGGAAGAAAACACACCAAACCCTTCTCCGAAAAAAGGTAGTGTCACAACAAAGCGTTGGTTTTGGCCTACTATTTATGCAAGTTTTTCAATCCTATTAGTAGGACTTGTTTGGGGGTATAGTGCATACACAAACCCAGACACCAACAGCGCTACAAATTTAGCAAGTAAAGACGGGTCAAACACATCAGTCGAAGCAAATGCCAATGCCGAATCTATGAAATATCCATTTCAACAGGATCTTAAAGATGAAGTAGCCATCGTTCAAGAATTTTACGATGTCGAAGCAGATGAAAAAGAGAGAGAAGGCGCATTGCTTGTGTTCAATCAAACGTTCACAACGAGCAACGGTATCTCATTATCGGTTAAAGGTGAACCATTCGAAGTGTTGGCAGTTATGAGCGGCAACGTCGAGGAAGTAAAGGTGGATCCATTCATCGGTAACGAAATCGTCATTGCACATCCAAATGGTATGACGACGAAATATAGCTCTGTAGATGAAATTAAAGTCAAAAAAGGTGACAAAGTATCTCAAGGCGATAAACTAGGTAAAGCAATCGAAAATGATTGGAATCCAACAGCGGGTATTCACCTACATTTTGAAGTTATGCAAGAGGGTGTTGCGATTAACCCGAAAAAACTTTTAGCATTATAAATTTGCCTAAAACAATGCCATTTCTCAACGAAATGAACCATGTCTAGTTCTTAAATGCTCCTCGCAAACATAAGGTTAAGAAACGTTCGTACATTGAGGAAAGGAAGAGAATGTGCACGAACATATTCGCAACCGCTGTTTAAAGCTTGGGTTTATGCTGAAAGAAACGAGGCAAACTGTAAGAGCGATGGCACAAATAACCGGCTATTCAAAAAGCACTATTCATAAAGACTTAACAGAACGTCTCAATGAAGTAAATGAAGAATTGGCCAAGGAAGTAAGTGAAATTTTGGCGTACCATAAGTCGGTACGTCACATACGAGGTGGAGAGGCTACAAGGAAAAAATGGTTAGCCCGACAATCGACTATGGAGAAGGCATCGAAGTAGGTAATCTGCTTCGTTGTCTTTTTTTACTATATTAGGAAAATGCATAAGTTCTTCTACCCCAAACAAGAATAGTCTACAAGGCTGTAATATAGCCAATCTCAATAAAATAAGTAGATGTAATTTCCCCCTTGATATGATAAAATATTCTAGATAATTACATATAAAAAATGTACGTTAAATGTAGGTATATGAAGGAAGGGGCAAGCTCCATGTTTTCAAAGGATATTGGAATTGATTTAGGAACTGCTAATGTATTAATCCATGTTAAAGGTAAAGGGATTGTTTTAAATGAACCATCTGTTGTAGCGATAGATAAAAATTCTAATAAAGTTTTAGCTGTTGGAGAAGAAGCACGTAAAATGGTCGGCCGTACACCAGGTAATATTATAGCTATTCGCCCGTTAAAAGATGGCGTCATTGCAGATTTTGATATTACAGAGGCTATGTTGAGACACTTTATAAATAAATTAGATGTTAAAGGATTTCTCTCAAAACCACGTATTTTAATTTGCTGTCCAACAAATATTACGAGCGTAGAGCAGAAGGCTATTCGCGAAGCAGCAGAGAAATCTGGTGGTCGTAATGTCTTTTTAGAAGAAGAACCGAAAGTAGCCGCTATTGGGGCAGGCATGGATATTTTCCAACCAAGCGGCAATATGGTCATAGATATCGGCGGTGGTACTACAGATGTTGCTGTACTTTCAATGGGCGATATCGTAACCTCTGAATCCATTAAAGTTGCTGGAGATGTATTTGATAATGACATCTTACAATATATTAAAAAAGAATATAAATTACTAATTGGTGAACGTACATCTGAAGCGATTAAAATGACAATCGGTACAGTATATGCTGGTGGTCGAGTAGATGAGATGGACATTCGCGGACGCGATATGGTGACAGGTTTACCAAGAACAATTACAATCGGTTCTGCTGAAATTGAAAAGTCCTTACATGAATCAGTGTCAATGATCGTTCAAGCAGCAAAAGACGTCTTAGAGAAAACACCGCCTGAGCTATCTGCGGATATTATCGACCGCGGTATTATGATTACAGGTGGTGGAGCATTACTACATGGTCTTGACCAATTATTAATGGATGAACTAAAAGTGCCAGTAATGGCTGCGGAGAATCCGATGAACTGTGTCGCTGAAGGAACAGGAATGATGCTAGATAATATGGATAAAGTATCAAAACATATTTGATTTATAGCCGAAATAAAGAAAGTATAGAAATGACATATACTTAAATTTATTTATGAGAGGGTGATTGCAATGTTTCGTGGATTTTATACAGTAGCTACAGGGATGATTGCACAACAACGTCGTACTGAATTATTGTCAAATAATATTGCCAATGCCAATACACCGGGTTATAAAGCGGATCAATCGACAATTCGTTCATTCCCAGATATGCTAATGTCCAATATTACAAAATCGGGTACGAATTTAGAAAATGGTCTAAATTCAACAGCAAACAATCAAATAGGAGCGTTGAATACCGGGGTATACATGCAAGAAACACTGCCAGACTACTCACAAGGTCAAATTACAGCAACTGATTTAACAACGGATGTCGCTTTAGTTGATAACCAATTACCGACAGATGCCCAAACAGGTGCACAAGGCGCAATATTCTTCCGCTTAGAACATCCTACAGAAGGCGAAGCTTATACACGTAATGGTAATTTCACTTTAGACGCACAAGGTTATTTAACAAATGCGCAAGGTCTATATGTTTTATCAGATGAGGGGCAACGAATCCAATTGCAAAATGATGATTATCGAATTGCTGAGGATGGTCGTATTATAGTTGATGGTGAGCGAGAAGAAGCGCGTATTGGCATAGCATATTCAGCACAGCCAGATACACTTATGAAGCAAGATAACGGGCTGTATCGTACATCCAACGAAGAAGATTTACCTTCTGCTTACACAACGGATGGTGTTAGCTTTAATTTAAAACAAGGCTATATTGAGCGCTCAAATGTTGATGCTAGTAAAACAATGACAGAAATGCTAACAGCTTATCGTGCATTCGAAGCAAATCAAAAAGTATTACAGGCCTATGATCGCAGTATGGACAAAGCTGTTAATGAAATTGGGAAAGTATAACAGAATCAGTATTTTTGAAATACATGGGAGGGCTATGATATGCTACGTACAATGAATTCCGCTACAAACACGATGGCACAATTGCAACAACAGCTTGATATGATTGGTAACAACCTGGCAAATAGTAATACGCATGGCTTTAAAGCAAAAGAAGCAAAGTTTGGCGAATTATTATACCAACAATTCAACAACGACAAGCTTGATAAAGCGGAGCGCCAATCTCCAGTAGGAATTCGTATTGGTGTTGGGGCACAATTAGCGCAAGCACAGACTGTTTGGAAACAAGGCAGTATGCAAACAACAGATCGTTCACTTGACTTTGCATTCACAAAGCCAAAGCAATATTTGAATGTAATCATGCCAGAGGGTGAAAATGGCGAACGTACTGTTTACACACGCCAAGGCAATTTATATATATCAACAGATGATTTCAACAATGCAATGCTTGTAACCTCGGAAGGCTACCCAGTTGCAGGCGCTGACGGGAACCCAATTGTTTTTCCTGAAAACGTGAAAGACTTTGGTATGAAAGAAAACGGCGAGTTGAATATTACTTTTGATGACGGTTCACAACGTACAGTGGAACTTGCTGTTACTGAGCTTCAACGCCCACAATTAATGGAGCATATTTCTGGTGCATACATTGGTTTACCTGATAACTTAAACGAATTAGGTGTGACAGAAGCAGATGTCCTTCGTGATTTACAAGGTGCAGACCGTGCAGAAATTGGCTTACAAAATGGTGCTTTAGAAATGTCGAACGTCGATACTTCTAAAGAAATGACAGAGCTTATCAATACGCAACGTTCGTATCAATTTAATGCTAGAACGATTACTTTATCAGATCAAATGTTAGGCCTTATTAACGGCATTCGATAAAGCAACGTTAACAGAGGAGAAAAATAAGTTATGACAAACAATATGAAAGATAACACAACTCAGCGAAGAACTTCTAAGCCTAGGACTCGTAAAGAAGCAAAAATCGAGAGAGAAGTACGTGAAGAAGTTAGTATGAGATGGTGGTCGAAATTACGACTATTTCCAATGGGGATTAGAATCCTTGTCGTACTCATTTTGATTGTCATAGCTGCAGTTTCAGGAGCTATGATTGGATATAGTGTCATGGGAGAAGGCGATGCAATAGATGTGCTAAAAATCTCTACATGGCGTCATATATTTGATATTATGAACGGTGTAGTGGACAAATAATCATTGTTTCCACAAAACCATTAATATAGGAGGACTAAAATGTTAACGGCAGATCAAATTCAAGATATTTTACCGCATCGTTATCCGTTTTTACTTGTAGACCGTATTCTTGAACTGGAAGAGGGGAAACGTGCAGTAGGACTTAAAAACGTTTCTATTAACGAGCAATTTTTCAATGGGCATTTCCCAGGGTATCCTGTTATGCCAGGTGTTTTAATTATCGAAGCACTTGCACAAGTTGGTGGAGTTGCTCTGTTGAAATCAGAACAGTTCCAAGGAAGATTAGCCTTCTTAACAGGAATTGACAATGCACGTTTCAAACGCCAAGTAATTCCTGGCGATCAATTACGTTTGGAAGTTGAATTCGTCAAAATACGCGGTGTCATGGGTAAAGGTCATGGTAAAGCAACAGTTAACGGTGAGTTAGTTTGCGAAGCGGACATTTTATTCGCAATTGGACCAGTACAAAAAGCTTAAAACGTTTCTTTTCAAAAAAAGACAGCACAACAAAGGATAGTTCCTTTCTTTCAGGGCAAGCTACGTTATATCGCACTAGGGTGTGATGGAAACGTCAATGCAGAAAGGAGGGAACTTTTTTATGTGGATAAAACCTGCCGCAGTACTTATGCTTGGTACACTTTTACTAGTAGGCTGTAACAATAATAAGGCACACCAGCCAACATCTAATGAAACACCAATGGAGCGTGTCGAGGAAGATGTTAATCGTGGTGTAGAGGATGTAACACCAAGAGTTAACAGAGAAGAAACTGTTCCGCGTGAAGATGAAATCATAAACGAGAAGACTACTACGGAAAATGGAGTCTTGAACGAAAGAACTACTACAGATGAAAATGTTATTGAAGGAAACCTTGACGAAAGAGAAACTAACAATAGATAAAATTCGTTAACAAGAAAACTCTACATATGCATTGCATATGTAGAGTTTTTTTTGAGTTGAAAAGCATATGAGGAGTATTAAAGGATTCGAGTAGCGCCAAAGAATTCACGAGAAGTGCTTTATAGTTTTAAACGTGGTCTTATCTGCATATCTGCTTTGAATTTATCTAATAGTGCTGGACCTTCGAAGCCATCTTCTATTAGATGAGCTAGCAATTGCTCCGCATATTGGCGACGTTTCGATTTAATAAGTGTCCCTGTCAGCAATACAGAAACTTGATCCTCTATTTCTTTCACTGCATCCACAACAACGTGGAAAGCCGCAGGTTCGTTGTCTGGATAAGAAATAACGGCACGCACCTCTAATATCTCATCAGTACCTAAGAACGGCTCAAAATCAGTTTTATATTGCTGATCCATATACATTTCCAAAACCCATGATCTATGACTATTTTCTTGATTAATAATGACGCCATCTGTTAAAGGATAAGACTTCAACTGATCAGCCTGAAGTAATTCCAAAGAAAGCATTTTAAATGTTTTCACTGACAACAACCACCATCCTAGAAGTAATTTATAAAGTTCATTATAACATATTCCTAAATGTCCCAAATTTCTTTTTCCGGATATTCTATCTACAAAAGAAAAACTATATCTATCAATAGTCTACAGCAAAGTACTTAAATTGACATGTTTTAAAATTGGATTTTGCTCGCCTAAAACAGCTCATAATCCAATTTTACGACTTTGCGTAAATTTCACTTCCCGAATAAGATGAAGATACATTCAAGCAAAAGGAGGTGATACATTGAATCAAGTTTCGCTAGTAGGAAGGATTACAAAGGATCCTGAACTACGAAAATTACAAGAAGGGAGAATTCAAACAAGCTTTATCCTTGCAGTAAATAGAAACTACAAAAATCAAAATGGAGAAATAGAAGCTGATTTTGTCCTCTGTACAGTATGGGGAAGGCTGGCAGATAATGTCGTGAAATATTGTGGCAAAGGATCACTAATAGGGGTTAGTGGCCGCTTACAATCACGATCTTATCAAAAAGAGGATGGCAAAAGAATCTATATAACGGAAGTCATAGGAGAGGACGTTCGTTTTCTCGTTTTGAAAGCTAGGGAAGATGGGAAAGTGCAAGTTGCTACAGAAATTGGCTTAGCAAGGCAAGCAGCAGCTGTCACAGAAGAATTTCATCTACCAAATATTGAAAAAGAACAATTACCGATTGTTTAAACCATACCCCTATTGGAAGACCGCACCAATAGGCACATAATATCTTTATCAAAACACAAAATTATCTACCACTTTATATGGAGAATATTTCAAATATTATGGTATGGACATCGGAAAGAGTACTGCAACTCGGAGAGCAGATGACGCAAATTATACGAATTGTTACGTTGTCTAACGGGCGGATCGCGATTTGAAATATCAGCTTATCTGAGAAGGGGAAGAAAAAGTAGAAATAGCGATAAAATGTGAATAAGATCTAACGGGAGAGATCAAAAAATCCGGCTATCGTTATCATAGCCGGATTTTATATCTATTATTTTATTTGAAACTGAAAGACAGCAGATCGAGTATCTCTTCATCTTTAAGCTCGGTAATCCACTGACTTGATTGGATAAGATCTTCAGATAATGATTGCTTTTCTGTTAGGAGCGTGTCGATTTTCTCTTCAACAGTTCCAGTCGTGATGAACTTATGAACATGAACAAATTGTGTTTGCCCAATGCGATATGCACGGTCTGTCGCCTGATTTTCTACTGCTGGATTCCACCAACGATCCGCATGTAAGACATGATTGGCAGCAGTTAAATTCAGACCAGTACCACCTGCTTTTAATGACAGGATGAAAATCGGGAATTCACCATTTTGGAAGGATTCAACGAAATGATCGCGCTGTTGCTTAGGCATACTGCCTGTTAAAAACGGTACATCTATATCATACAGCTCGGAGAAGCAGTATTGTAATAAGTGACCCATTCCAATATATTGCGTGAAAATTAAGCATTGCTCATTATTACTCGCAATTTCCGAACCAAGGGTTACAAGACGATCTAGTTTTTCAGAACGCGTAAGCATATCTTCGGCATTATCAAAAGGCTCTTTTAAATACAAAGCTGGGTGATTACATAATTGCTTTAATTTACTAAGCATTTTCAAAATCAACCCTTTGCGCTCAAAGCCCGATAATGTCTCAAGTTTATGCATTGTTTCTTGGATAAAACTTTCATAAAGCACAGCTTGCTCCTGCGTTAATGGACAATATTCGCGCTGCTCAAGCTTATCAGGCAAGTTCAGCATAAGTGCAGGATCCTGCTTCGTTCTTCGTAACAGGAATGGTTGAATTTTTTTACGTAACTTTTGTTTATGTGCTTCTGAATCGTCTCGCTCTATCGGAGCGATAAAATCTTCCTGGAAGCGACGTATACTACCTAGATATCCTTTGTATATAAAGTCGAAAATAGCCCAGAGCTCTGACAAACGGTTTTCAACAGGTGTTCCTGTTAAAGCAATATGATGCTCACCACGTAGCTTACGAATCGCTCTGGATTGCTTTGTTTGCATATTTTTAATATTTTGCGCTTCATCAAGCGTAATACAAGCCCAATCCAATGTCTCAAGAACATCTGCATCTTGCGTAACAGTTCCATAAGTTGTCAACACAACTTGAGGGGATTGCTCTTTAAAATAGCTTACAAGTGTGTCTTCCTTCAGGCGGCCTGCACCATAATGTAAATAGACTTTCAAAGAAGGGGCAAAGCGCTCCAGTTCCTTTTGCCAGTTGCCTAAAACAGAAGTTGGGCAAACAATTAAAGTTGGTGGTTTTTCTTCTTCATAAACATGGCATAAATAAGAAATAAGCTGAACCGTCTTACCAAGACCCATATCATCCGCTAAACAAGCACCAAATTGCTGCTCACGCATGAATGTGAGCCATTCATAGCCTTCTTGTTGATAAGGACGTAAAGAGGCTTGTAGCTTATCAGAAACAGCAACAGCGGGCAACCCTTTTTTATCCTGTAGCTTTTTCACATAGTCCTTCAATGTTTTCTGAATTTCAAACTGGAAGAAAGGATCATCCGCAGCTTCGTCCTCATCCTCTTCCACTGGTACAACAAGCACTTCAGGCAACTCCTGGAATAGAAGATCTCGCACGGTCCAATTTTCATTTTCAGCTTTATCCATTAGCTGGCGAATTTCTTGCATCCAAGCCGCATCCACACGCACCCATTCTGTACCAGCGCGTATAAATTCACGATTATCATTGACCATCTGCTGAAATTGCTCCATAGTCAGCTCTTGACCATTCAATGACAGCTTCCAATTGAATGTCAAAATTTCTTGTAAACCAGCAGCTGATTTATAATTCGAAGCGGTGCTCGCATTTGCTCGAACTTTCACCCGAGAATCTTTAATGTTTTTTAACCAAGCAGGTAAAATAATTTCAAAACCGAGTGCTTGTAAGCGAATAAAGTCTGACCGTAAAAATTGTCTAACATCGGTATCAGTTAACGTTAATGACAAGAAGATGCTTGTATTGGCATCATCCATATAATCATGCATATGCAATAAATTAGACATTTGCCCTTGTAACTGCTCTATTCCCTCGGCATGTTGCTTCCACTTATCAGGCAGCGCGTTTTCGATTTTTAAAGCGCGCTTGCGCATAGGTGGTGCCCAATATGTGGCACTTTTTTTACCACGAATAACCGTTTCTAAAATCCAATCCTCAGACAGCTCTTCAGGTTCACGTAAACGTAATGCCACAAAAATTTCATCATGGACATTTTTGGCTGTAATCGGCCATCCGCCGTTACGGAAGAAAGGTATTAGCGGTGGTAAATCCGCGAATAGTAGCCCAGCCTCCACAAGTTTCTGCATTAATGCATTTTCTAATAACTGAGAAGCCGTTTCTTCTAGTGATACACGGAGCTGTAGTTTCTGTTCTGCTTCATCAAGTGAAATAGAATCCCATAAGCGCGGAGAGTACCAGAAAGCAGCAGCTTCATTTGCAGCAGTCATCAACTTCGTTGAAGCCATGTCCACGCCTTCATACTCGACAAATGGATGTTGTTCCTTAGTGGAAAATAACTCGATCAATTCCAGAGGCGTTAATGTTATAGTTTCTTCTGAATAATTTGCTGTTAAACCATAAAAGGCTGCTTCATATTGGAAAAAGAGAAAAGGAAGCCACTCATGCGTATGCATAGGTTGCCCATCAGATCTAAAAGCCTGCAAAGTGAAAGCTTGATTTGACTCAGTTTGAATGCCAAGAGTGATGGACTTCATGAAAGTAGTTGGCACTTTTGAAATAGTTGTCATAGCTTCAGATTTCCTTTCTCAATTTCTTCTTGTAGTGCACGTAGTCGTTTATATTGCTGCCGAATCATATCGACATATTGATTCCAAAATTCATTTTTTGCACTTTTTTTCGAAGCAGCTTTCATTTTCTTCCAAACACGCACAGCCTGCTTATAATGCTGTCGGGATTTTTGAGAAACTTCCTCTAACGCAAGCGAATGATAAAGTGGGAGCAGTACCTCAGGTTTATATTCAAGCACATCCTTCACCCCGCACAACTCCAAATAAGCTAATGAAGAAGGGAATCGATGATGCAGTGCAGCCCACTCTAAAAAACGCTTCTTCTCAATTAAATATCGCGAAAATGGCTGCATTCCATACATACCAGAAGCCGCAAACAGCATCTCGGCCTCTTCATCAGTCAATTCGATTTTTGTACAAAGGCGATTAAATGTATTGACGAGATTCGAACGATATCGCGTTGCTAGCCAGTTATTGATGAACTCATCTAAATGGAGAAGCATTG
Source organism: Viridibacillus soli (assembly GCF_016612995.1). Lineage (GTDB taxonomy): Bacteria > Bacillota > Bacilli > Bacillales_A > Planococcaceae > Viridibacillus > Viridibacillus soli. The sequence goes on along the minus strand of NZ_JAEOAH010000017.1, from coordinate 31,167 downwards.
CGCGAACAATCATTTTCAGCGCTTCTGAATCCTCGTTGCGCTCAGCAAAATGGGCAAGGTCAAGCCAAACGAGTAACTCAGGGGCCTTGATCTGTGCCAAAGATAGCTGCAAATCATCATACTTTTTCAGCATAACGAAGAACATAGCACGAATTCCTTCTAAGCTAACGTCGCTTGCAAATTCTTTTTCCAAGCGGAGCATTTCAAGCTCCCTCTCACGACGTGTTTTCTCATTAAACATAGATTCCCAAAATAACGTGTAAATGTACAAACGCTCTTCAAAATAGCCTTCCTGTTTTACAAGGAAATAATGCGTCATTTGCTGCAAAGTATCATAAAATGGATCCGTAGCAAAAAGGCGCGACTTAGTAGCAGTTAAACGAATATAGTCCTTTAATGACTGGCTTTCCTGCTCAATAAAATTCGCCATATATGAGCGCGTCGATTCATTAGCTGACAATAAGTGCTTCCAAGTATGCGACAGTAGTGCCATATGCGTAAACAATTGATATAAGCTACGCCATTCTCGTTCGAGCGGCATATACCTTGCAATCTGAGATTGCATATCTGAGAAAATACTCTCAATCAAATAAGGACTTAACGATTCCTGATCATATAAATTTACTTTATAAATATTTTCTACAAGCTTCAGCCAATTTTCGGGCGTGCGCTCATCTTTAAATAAAGAAAGCTGATTTAACTTCTGAGAACGGAAATTCTCGAGCCAACCAGACAATGAATCAACATATTGATATAACACGAACATCGCCGCTAATTTATGACGGCACCATTTTTTATTACGACAATCACATGTAAACAAATCGTCGTTTATATAAAGAATCGCTGTTGCAGGTGTAGCATCCTGTACAACAAAATGAAGTATATTTAGTACTTCACTATATGATGAAATCTTTACATAGTTATGGCGCGCTAAAAAAGCTGCTCTTCTGACAAGCTCTTCATCTTCAGGGACCGATGAACTCAGCTCTAACTCAATTGCAGCCATACTATCTCGAATATAGTCTTCATATTTATTGGCAATCTCTGAAATATTTGTATTCATACATCTCGCTCCTGCAAAAAAAAACTTTCCTTTCATTATACGGCTATTTCAGGTCATCCGTAAATGCATAAGGACAGTCTTTATTATTTTAGATAAAAAATAAAATATTCTTCAGTATAAAAATGCAACTTAGCATGCATTCTTTTATTTTTTTATAGTTCAAATTGTCGATTTTCTAAAGTGAAAACAACTAGAATAGTCAAAAAAACAAGAAAATTGGGTGCTTTTTAATTATGTTGTTGAATTTTTTACAGAATAATGTAAAAATATATATAACTAAATATTTGAATAAATAAGAATATTAGGACGGTGATTAGTTGACGCGCTATATTATACGTATTCCTGATTTCAAATGCTCAATTCATTCAGTTAAAACATTTAAATGGTACTTAGTCCATGCACCGAAAAACAGTTCAAAAAAAGTAATCATATCTTCCGAGGGAAAATTCGAAGAGCGCCATGGCATTTACATCGGCAATTTCTTTTTCGATACGGTTAGTGTCGACCTCACTCGAAAGTATATTAGTTTACATCAGCGTAAACTTCCATATGAGCAAGGCGAGAAAAATCTAAAAGCCATTTTGTCAACAATTTATGTAATTGCTGAGCCAAATGCTTTTTATTTTTTTACATACGGGAAGAAGAAAAATAGGTAAATTCTAAACAGCAAAAGAATTTTGTTCTTTTGCTTTTTTCATTCACCAAATGTCCATTTTATGTTATTATATTAATAATCAGAAAATTCTATAAAAAGGAGTGGTCTACATGTTACATGTGCGGAGGATGGAGCCTTTTTATACTAAGAAAGAGGGGATTCGGCTTAAAATGGTATTTGCTTACCAATATTTTTCCATTACAAAAGATGAAGAGCTATATCATTTCATCCCAGCAGAGGGCAAAGAGATCGTTCTTAATCTCAACAGTTTACAAGTCGAAAACTTATCTGAAGTATTTGTTTTCCAAAAGGGTAGTCGTTTCATCCGCTTACCACTATATCAATTGCTGCTCATATCTAACATCCATGATCATTTGGAACAAATACTAGAGGGCTTAGAGCTTAAAAAGGAAAGTGCCCCAAAAGAGTATTATAAAAGCTTAAATAAGGACATCAATGACTTAATTAGCCAACTGGAAAACGCTAACACGCTACGCCTCATCGACCATGCACTCACAGTTCGAGATGAAAACCTATTCTACATACTAACAAATAAACTATAACATCGTATCAATGGAGGCATTACAATTGGATAACCAAACCACATGAAAAGCACCTATCATTTATCAATCGATAGGTGCTTTAAAAATGCTTTCACAAACTAACTCAATGCGTTAACACATACACAGCAATAAACAAAAATGCAATGAAAATCCCAAATACATTAATAACAACATCATAGAAATCGAGCTTCACATTCTTCGATTGCTTCAACTTACCACGTCCTCTTCAAATGAATGCCCAAACCACGTATAAAAAGCTTAACCGTACCCCTTTAACTTTAAACATCCGGTTTTACGAAGGTAAATCAAGAAAACAAAAGAAATAATCAATTACACAGAAAATATGTAAAAAAAGGTAACAATTTCAATGAAAGAATCGTGGCCAAAGCCGATATAAATTGAAATACACAGAAAGGACTGAAGGCTATGAAGATAGGATCCTGGTACGCTCAAGGCCTCTCTATATTAAAAAGTATGAATAACAATTGGAATATGGGGAGCAAAGCACTTGAACGTCTTTCAACGGGTTATCGTATTAACCGGGCGGGCGACGATCCAGCTGGTCTAGCCATCTCTGAAAAAATGCGTGCCCAAATTCGAGGCCTCAACATGGCCAGTAAAAACATCCAAGACGGTATTTCAATGGTCCAAACAGCAGAAGGTGCACTTAACGAAACACATGCCATGCTTCAACGTATGCGAGAACTAAGTATTCAAGCATCAAATGACACATTAACTGATGAAGATCGACGCCTGCTTGATCTCGAATTCCAAGAGCTCAAAAAAGAAATCACACGAACATCAACAGACACAGAGTTCAATACAAAAAAGCTTTTAGACGGAAGCTCTTCAAAAGATTCATTGAAAATTCAAGCAGGTGCCAACTCGGGTCAAACAATTGACATGTACATTAACGACATGAGCAGTGCAAGTCTAGGTATTAACGGTCTATCCATCGACACACGAGAGAACGCCGAATCAGCCATATCAGGACTTGGTGCAGCTATCAACAAAGTATCCGCCGAACGCTCACGCTTAGGCGCATATCAAAATCGTCTCGAACACGCCTACAACAACTCAGTCAACATGGCAGAAAATCTAACCGACGCTGAATCTCGCATCCGCGACACAGACATGGCCAAAGAAATGATGAATTTCGTCAAAGCCAACATACTTCAACAGGCAGCCCAATACGCCCTAAGCCTACACATGCAACAAGCACAATCCATCTTAGAATTACTTCGCCCACCAAAACAATACCCAAGACACTAAGGCCCGGCAAACTGTCGGGCTTTTATAATGGAAAGAAAGCTTTGATGCGAGCGGGGAATAGATTTTTCGAGTAACGCCAAAGCTCTTCATCCAATATTTTCTCTGGAATTTAATATACATATTAAATGTATTTAAAGTGCATAAAAATCCAATATAACACTTTAAATATTAATTAATGTGTATAAAAACTCAATATATATTAATTTTTATGTAGACTTATGAATAAAAATAAACTATAATTCAATTTATCAACTTAATCTAAAATATAATTAAAGAGGGGTATAAATTATGAAAAAATGGCTGGCAGCATTAATGATGATCACAATGCTAATCGTTGCTGGATGTGGCAACGGTGGCGATTCTGGTTCAACAGCAGGAGCAAGCAACAATAATTCAACTATACAAAAAGTAATCAAAGCAAAAAAATTAGTAGTTGGAACAAACCCTGGATACTACCCTTTTGAAATGGTCGATACAAAAGGTAAATTCATCGGTTATGATATCGATGTTGCCCAAGCAATCGCAGACAATTTAGGCGTTAAACTTGAAGTGAAGCAATATGGTTTTGACGGACTTGTTCCAGCATTACAAACTGGCGAAATCGATATGATCTTCGCAGGTATGTCCATTACAGGTGAACGTGCATTAGCAGTCAGCTTTGCGAATCCTTACTACAAAACGGGCCAAAGTATCATGCTTCAAGCAAACGATAATACGACTAAATCATATGAAGACTTAGATAAAAAAGGGACTAAAATTGCTACTCAAATTGCAACAACAGGCTCATTACTTGCAAAAGGCATATACAAAAACGCAGAAATTAAAGATTTCGAAGATTTTCCAGCAGCAGCACTTGCATTACAATCTGGACAAGTAGATGCGGTCATCTATGACGAGCCAGCTATCCAAGTTTACAACCTGCAACAAAAGGGGAAAGTAAAAAAAATGGACGGCGTAATCTCAGCAGATAACTTAGGTCTTGCAGTTCAAAAAAACGACTTTGAATCATTACAATGGTTAAACTCATTCTTACATTCATATATCGACAGCCCAGCTGAGTTAGAATCACGTGCAAAATGGTTTGAAAAGAGCGACTGGTTAACTACAGTTAAAGAATAATAGAACAGTAGTACTTTGAAACATTACATACGACGCAGCTGAACATGAGAGAGTACGCCTCTTACATGTTTGCTGGCGTCGTTGTAATCTTTTATCGAAATAATAACCGATCAAAGCAATTGATCGAGGAGGGTATTTTCATGAATAACCAACTAGACTGGAGCGTCATCCCAAATAATATGGATGTCTTCATTCAAGGAGCCATACTAACATTAGAAATTTCAGCAATTTCATTATTACTTAGTATTCCATTAGGTATCATTTTCGGGATTGGGCGTATTTCACGTAACCCGATTATTCGTTTTATTTCCGGTGCTTATGTAGAAATCATGCGTGGCGTACCATTACTTGTTTTATTAATGTGGATTTACTTCGGATTAGGTCAATTTTTCTCATTAGGTTCATACTGGGGTTCTATAATTGGTCTTGCAACTTTCTCGGGTGCCTTCCTAGCTGAAATCGTTCGCTCTGGTATCCAAGCTGTCCCAAAAGGTCAAATGGAAGCAGCTCGTTCAGCTGGTATGTCCAATTTCCAAGCAATGCGCTTTATTATTCTGCCGCAAGCATTCAGAAGAATTTTGCCGCCAATGGCATCTCAATTTATCATTTTAATTAAAGATTCATCGTTAATCTCTGTCATCGCAGGCGTAGACTTAACGTTAAAAGCAAAAAATTTAGCAGCAACATCATTCCGTTATATTGAAATTTGGACATTTGTTGCGCTTGTATATTTCATCATGACATTCAGCTTATCTTTAATCATCCGCGCTATCGAAAAGCGTATGTTGAAAAGTGAACAATAAGGAAGGAGAGAAGACCATTGATCTCTATCAAAAATGTCAATAAAAGCTTCGGCGATCATCACGTATTAACAGACATCACATTAGAAGTACCAAAATCCAATGTTGTCGCACTAATCGGTCCAAGTGGAGCTGGTAAATCAACACTAATCCGCACCATCAACGCACTCGAAACAATCGACACAGGCGACATAATCGTGGACGGAATCTCCATCCATGACAAAAAAACGGACATCAACAAAGCGCGCACGAACATCGGCTTCGTATTCCAAAGCTTCAACCTATATCCATTCTTAACAGCACTCGAAAACGTCACAATCGCACCACAAAAAGTAAAAGGTTTATCCAAAGCGGATGCCGAAAAACGAGGTAAAGAACTACTAACATCTCTAGGACTAGGCGACAAATTCGACGCCTATCCAGGACGCCTATCCGGTGGTCAACAACAACGTGTAGCCATAGCTCGTGCACTTGCAATGGACCCACAAATTATGCTCTTTGATGAACCAACATCAGCCCTAGACCCAGAAATGGTCAAAGAAGTACTAGACGCCATCCGAAAACTTGCAGGCGACGGCATGACAATGGTAGTCGTAACCCACGAAATGGGCTTCGCCAAAGAAATTTGTGACCAAATCGTCTTCATGGCAGAAGGAAAAATAGTAGAAATCGCACCACCAGAAAAATTCTTCACCAACCCAGACTCTAAACGTGCACAAGACTTCCTATCCGTCGTCTTAAACCATTAATCACCCGCCAGCCGCTCAAGCAGCTGGCTTTTTTATGCTCAAACCCTAATCTAGATGAATTTGTGTAGCCAATGGGTGAGTCATAAAAGAAGAATCCACTTCATATACGACGGAATTTTCTGTCTATTAAATTGAAAAAATGCCTAACAAATGGTAAAGTACAATAGAATATACAATAAAAGGAGAGGGTAATAATATTTGAAAAACGCTCAAAACCAGTAAGCTTTGATGCATATCTGCGACTCCTAATGCGGCTCAGCCCGTCATCCCCTAAAATAGGAGAAATCGAAAAATACTTAGACAACATCCAAGCGGGTTACAATGGTGAATGTCGAGTTGATCAGCTAATTCAAGAAACCCATTTCAAAATCCCCTTTCATATTCTCCCAAACGTTGAATTACAAGCTTCCCAAAATCGCTTTACCCAAATTGACTCTCTCATTATCACAACTAGTTATATATGTATCCTAGAAATAAAACATTTAAAAGGAACACTGACATTTCAAGAGAATCCATACCAATTAGTACAAGTAACCAACGGAAAAATTGTTAAATACGTTTGTCCACAACAGCAAATTTTGCGAACTGAAGATAGTCTAAAATTTTGGCTACAGAAACAGCTAGAGATTGACATACCAATTCACAAAGCGATCGTGTTACCGAATAAACAAACATACATCGAGAGTCCACCAACAAAAGTTAAACTATTAGGTCCAAAAGAAGTTGCACTTTATTTGCAAGAACTAAATAATCTACCAGCTAAAATTACGAAACACCAATTTGACAATGTCATTTCGAAAATTAAGCAAAGTAATAAACCATATAAATCCTTTCCCTTAGCGATTAAATATGATATCCCAACAAACCATTTAAAAATGGGAATCATTTGCCCATGCGGAGGCAGTGGTCGCAGAATTTCCCAGCGCTCGTGGCAATGTACTTACTGTAAGAACAACATAGAAAATGCCATCACTCAAGCAATGCAAGATTGGTTTTGGCTCTTCAAAAACAGCATAACAAACGAAGAATGTCGGAATTACCTACAAATAAACAACAAAAGTAGCATCACAAGAATCCTAAAATCTATGAATCTAACCCCAATCGGTCACACATCTTCAAGAACATACTACTATCATTACCAAAAACCGTTATTTAAAAAGTCTATCCCTCAATCAGTGACATAATAAACTAAAGGAAATAAATTCGGAGCAGCTACCTTTGCTGAAAAATTAACAAAGGCAGCCGCCCGAGTCATAAAAGAAGAGCCGCGAGTCATAGAAGTTGATGTCTGAGTCATAGAAGAAGAGCCGTGAGTCATAGAAGTTGATGTCTGAGTCATAGAAGAAGAGCCGTGAGTCATAGAAGCAGATCTGAGTCATAAAAGAATAGCCGTGAGTCATAGAAGTTGATGTCTGAGTCATAGAAGAAGAGCCGCGAGTGATAGAAGCTCATCTGAGTCATAAAAGAATAGCCGCGAGTCATAGAAGCTCATCTGAGTCATAGAAGAAGAGCCGTGAGTCATAGAAGTTGATGTCTGAGTCATAGAAGAAGAGCCGTGAGTCATAGAAGCAGATCTGAGTCATAAAAGCCGAGCAGTGAGTCATAGAAGTCGATGTCTGAGTCATAAAAGCTACACCGCGAGTCATAGAAGCCCCTGCCCAAGTCAACAACCCCCACCTCAAAAAAATCCTAAATCTATGAAATAAAATATTTAAGTTTTCAGAATTTGGTAGTATAATAAGATACAGTGAACAAATATGTTAAATATATGAAAGAAGGGTTACCAAATGTCTTTATCCCTTAACACAAGAGCAAAAAAAGGCGGATTACCCGGAATTCGCAAATTCTCAAACCAACTTATAAACTACCCTAATGCCGTTAACTTAACAATCGGTCAACCAGACTTCCCAACACCCGAAACAATCAAACAAGCAGGCATCCGCTCAATCGAACAAAACCTAACAACATACTCGCATAACGCTGGCCTAATCGAACTTCGCGAAGCAGCAGTAGCGTTCTTCAAAGAAAAATACGAATGTAATTACAACGCCCAAGATGAAATCATCGTCACAAACGGAGCAAGTCAGGCAATCGACTCAGTATTCCGCACAATCTTCGAAGAAGGGGATGAAATCATCCTACCAGCACCAATCTACTCAGGATACGAACCAATCATCCAGTTTTGCGGAGCAAAAGCAGTTTACCTAGACACAACAGACACAAACTTCCAACCATCCGCTGAGCGCTTAGAAAAACTCATCACACCTAAAACAAAAGCAGTATTATTCAACTTTCCATCCAACCCAACCGGAGCAACAATCTCTCCTGAACAAATGGACGCGTTAGCAAAAGTACTAGCTAATCAGGACATCTTTGTCATCTCAGACGAAATATACAGTGAAAACACATTTGAAGGCGAGCACCGTTCATTTGGCTCATATCCTGAACTAAAAGACAAATTGTTCTTAGTTCATGGCCTATCAAAATCACACTCAATGACAGGTTGGCGTATCGGATTCCTCATGACATCTGCGAAGCTAATTAAAGAAGTTGTGAAAATCCATGCATTCAACGCAATCTGTGCAGCACTGCCAAGTCAATACGCGGCTATTGAAGCACTCACTAACTGCAAAGAAGTCCCAGCCGAGATGAACAAACAATATATCATACGCCGCGACTATGTATACGATCGACTAATTGCAATGGGCTTCGAAGTTCAAAAACCGACAGGCGCATTCTACATTTTCCCATCGATCAAGAAATTCGGCCTATCATCTGAAGAATTTGCGATACGCCTTATGAAAGAAGGGGGTGTCGGCGTCATCCCAGGCTCCGTTTTCACACCATATGGCGAAGGCTATTTGCGCATCACATACGCTTATGCACAGTCAACATTAAATGAAGGTCTAGACCGTATTGAAGCCTTTATCCAAACGCTTTAATCCTAAAAATAAAACATAAACAAGTCCAAAATGCCAAGTGAAAATTTCTCACTTGGCATTTTTATTTGCAACATTCCTATAAATTGAAACGTCAAAATCATCCTAAATTAACCTAATCTACCGGGGGAACCAGCTTGAAGGAAACTGAAAAGAAGAACATGATGAGCTGACAATACAAATACTGGCCTTCTAAATTCATCTCCAAAATAGAATGAATCTCAAGTTATTCAAAGAACTTTTCATCATAAGAGATGCACGTCAAATTATTTTTGACAATTATTATTTGCCAGTCTAGCTCATGGTGCTATTTCACCTTGAAAATAATTGAATTTTCAACCCAAAACAGAGTATAGTAGACCTTAACAAACACGCCCAAAAAGAAAGTAGTGAAACAATGAGAAAAATATTCATGGCAATTTGGGATATTGATGTGGACAAATATGGAGTAAATAGCGTTATGTACAAACGTGCAAGCCTATTAAATAATGCCGACTATTGCTCGGAACTTATCACACTAGATTATAAAAATAACTATCCTGAAATAGAATTACAACTAAAAAAAGAAGGAAGGCTTGTCGAAAACGTCAAAATTACTAATATATATGATTACTATAAAAAGCGCTACACAACGAGTGGTCCAACAGAAGAAAGTATCAAAAACTACCGCCTAAATAGTGAAAAATTCGAACCCGACTTCCAAGTAGAAGACTGCGGTGAATCCGCACATTACTTCCAAAATGGTGCATATGTTAAATACAAGTGCTGGGATAAGGACGGAAGACTTTGCTACATAGACTATTTCACGTCTGAGAATGACCGTCTCAAACGTGAAGAATTCCATAACGATGGCTACATGAACCGCGAACTCTATTACCACCCAACTAACAATGAACTCAACCAAGAGCTCTATCACACACCAGATGGTTTTTGCTATTTAACAAAATGGTACAACAATAAAACAGGTAAGCAACAAAAAGTTTATCTATTTAACTTGGATACAAAAGAAACATTAAGCTTTGCTAACAATAAAGAACTCCAAGTGCATTGGCTAAACGAAATATGCAAAAATGAACCTGAAAAGCCAATCATCATCTGCGATGGCCCAGGCTCATCAAACAGAATTCGCAGTATGGAATCCGACCTAGCTCATCGTATTTATGCTATTCACACCAATCACTATGAGGCACCGTACACATATGGTAGTCCACTCAAGGAAAAATATATCGGCATAATGGAAAATGCTAAAAATGGTGATCCTATAATTGTCCTTACAGACAAGCAAAAAACTGATATCATCAAGCAGTTCGGTGAATATAACAATATTCATGTTATACCAAATGTTGTCGAAGCACGAGACGTCGACATAGCGAAAAAAGATCCATTACTCGTAACAGTAGTAGCAAGACTAGATGAAGGAAACGCCGTTGAAGAAGCGGTCCATGCCTTTGTTAATGTCATCCAAGAGGTACCTGATGCTAAGCTCCACATTTACGGAGATGGTCCAAAGCGTCGTTCACTAGCAGTGCTTATTCGAAAGTTAAAATTACGAAAAAATGTTGAACTAAAAGGCTACACAACAAATTCTGATGCGGCTCTAGCAAAAGCTACTGTCACAGTCGTAACAGCAAAATACGAAGGCTTCAGCCTAGCCGCCTTAGAATCTTTTGCAAACAAAACGCCTGTTGTTATATACGACACGAATTACTATATCGAAGAATTCCAATCAGCTGGCAAAAATGGCTATGCAGTCCCAAACAACGATCGCGAGCAACTAGCAGACAAAATCATCTACCTGCTACAAAATCCCGATGAGGCACAACAAATGGGGGGAAATGCCTACCACACCATCCAAACCAAATACACACCTGGACACCAATACAAACAATGGACCAACCTTTTCAATAGCTTAACAACCTAAGACCGCATTAATGCGGTTTTTTTTTCTAAACTCTCCAAAATAAAAACCACCCATTCCATTAAAGGCGTGGGTGGTTAAATAAACTAAAATTATTATTTTGCAGCTTGAGCGTTTAAATCTTTTTTAATTTTTGTTGTGGAAATACCTTCAGTACGAGGTAAGTAAATAACTTCACAATAATCCGACAGGAAATCGAATTTCCCTTCCCAATCATGACCCATGACAAAAGTATCGATGTTATGATCCTTCACATCCTGGATTTTTTGCTCCCAAGTATGCTCAGGAATTACTTCATCCACATACTCGATTGCCTCAAGAATTGTCTTACGATCCTCAAAACTATAGTAAGCTTTTTTACCTTTTAGAGCATTAAACTCGTCTGAAGAAATAGCAACAACTAGATAATCGCCTAAATCTTTCGCGCGACGAAGAATATTAACATGTCCTACATGCAACAAGTCGAATGTGCCGTACGTAATTACTTTTTTCATAATGTGCCTCCATACATAATACTAAATGGTATTATATTATATTTAGCTAGAAATGCCAAATTCATTCAGATAGTAAAATTCCTTAATAGGATAATAAACGACAAGAGCCCATACAAGGTTCCCATTTCCAAGCAGCCAGCCAACAAACCCAAGCGCTAAATCCCTATTTCATCAAATACTCGGCCAATTTCTCACTAGCATGACCATCTGAATATGCATTCCAAACAGCTGAAAAAGCTTCAATCTGCGCTTTTTCAAATACATGATTTAATAAAATATTTACTAATTCATCATCATTCGAGACAACTGGACCGGGAACAAGTTGCTCATAATCCGTCCAAAAACCGCGTTCCAACTCATAAGCCTCTAAATCATATGGATAAAAAATCTGTGGCTTCCCAAGTAGCGCAAATTCAAATGGAATCGAAGAATAATCACTGATCAAATAATCCGTCACAAACAGCAACTTTGAAATGGATACATCGTTCGCAACGGATACAATCGCAGGATGAGAAATCTCTCCAATACTATGAGCAACAGCAGGATGTAACTTAATCACCAGCGCAAAATCTTCACCTAAAGACTTCATAATCCCCGTAAAGTCTAATGGTATCGTCTGTTCATTCAGTTGCTGATCGCGAAAAGTCGGCGCATACAAAATCACCTTTTTCCCAGTCAACTGTGGATACAATCGGAAAATTTCATTTTGCACTAAAATTTCTTCAGACTGATTAAAATAAAAATCAGTACGCGGAATGCCAAAACGTAAGAACTGCTCACTTCGCATCCCAAAAGCCGCCTCGAAAATTGGCTCCATCTCATCCGACCCCACAACTGCTTTCGTCATCCGACCATAAACTTTCTCAAAACGCTTCACAGCGGCAGGGGACCGAAACGCAATACTCGGATCTTGTAACGCGAACTTTTTAATCGCGCCAGCTGCGTGCCAAAGTTGAATACATTCAACATTATCTCGAAACGGTGTCGCACTTAAAACAGCAAAATAATTATCAACCAAAATTTTACGGCCCGTCGCAAGATGATATAACCCTTTCAAATAGGCGCCAACATGCGATACACGGAAATCTAACACATGTCCAGTAGCCAATCCCAAATCAGCAAAATTATCCTTGCATTTACCCGACTTCAGTACATAAATCTCCTCAAACCCGCGCCCTTGCAGTTCCCGCATCACAAAACGTGCATTATCCCCAAAGTCGCACAAAAACACAATCTTATTCTTCTGTTGAAAAAGCTTAAAAAACCCAAACACTAATCGATTCAAAAATAAAAATACATGTATAAGTAATTCCTTTAACATCCAGTCACCTAATTCTCCAAATTCCAAAGTATAATCACTAACAAATTTCGACACCTTAATAGAAAAATTGTTTACCAATAGCTTTGTACAACGTATTTTAAATGGAAAATTCGCTACAAACAACTTTCTATTAGTATAACTGAAATAAAAGCCTCACAACAAAGAAAAATTTGTCGTAACAAAATATATAAGTATATAGAATTTTATTGTTATATGATATTATCTATTTGAGTTGAAATCGCAAAAAAATATGGAAAATTCACGATAAATGATAAAAAAAGTATTTACACATCCTCTAAGTACCAATCATAAAAAAGTGCCTGTTTAACAGTTAAGAGTTCTATTTGTTTTGTGAAACGTATTGAAATAGATGTGTGGATCTAATGGAGAGGTAAATTTATGGATAAGTTCGTTTCAGTCATCGTAACCGTATATAATACAGCTGAATTTTTAGAAGAATGTTTAACATCAGTGACAAATCAAATTTATCAAAACGTAGAAATAATCGTAGTAAACGATGGTTCGACAGATGGATCTGCTGAAATCATTGAACAGTTTAAAAAAGCAGATTCTCGTTGCCAAAGTATCGATCTACATGAAAATCACGGTGTTGGTTTTGCAAGAAATCGTGGGATCGAACAAGCAACAGGGGAGTATATATATTTCGTAGATAGCGATGACTTTTTAGAACATCGTGCTGTTGAAAATTTAGTCCAAAGCATCGGAGAACTACCATTTATATTAGGCCGAAATAAAAGAGTGTCTAATAAAGAAGATAGTTTAATAGAGATAGATGATTCGGAGATTAGAGTGAGAAGACATAAAAAGCTATTTAAAGTATTCCAAAACTTAACTGTGTTGAATAGCTTGTTTTCTATGGAAATCATTCGTGAACACAGCCTTCGCTTTTCAGAGGAAACAGATTGTTATTCCGAAATGGCGTTCCTTTTGCCGTTATACATAGAATACAAAAATGTCTATTATGTAAGAGAAAGTGTTTATTTCCTCCGTGTTCGTAATGACCCGATTTCAAACCCATCTCTTACGCAGCTAGGGAGAGAAAAACTGTTAACGGATTTTGTAGTCGTTTATAAACAACTGAAAGAGCAATATAAAGGAAATAATACAGCCGAGATCCTATTAGATAAAATACTACTCCACCTTTATCGTTCTAAGTTCATTCTCATAATGCGTGATGCTACTAAAATCAATAGCAGCTTTGAACAACTTGCATCAGCAATGGAAAGAATTGATCCAGAGCAATATAAAGGTCAAAATATGCTAGTGCGACGTGAATTGAAAGCACTTAGCAAACAAAATCTGAAAAGCTACAAAAGATATATCAATTTTCACCATTTTGCTCGAGAGACGAAGCAGTCGCTTTCTAGCAAAAAGAAAATGTATCGCCAAATATATAAAGACGTTTTCCTAAAAAGACCATTGAAAGAAAAAACAATCGTTTTCGAAAGCTTCCTTGGTAAAAATTATGCGGATAGTCCGAGGTATATTTACGAGTATATGGTGGAAAACTACCCAGAATACGAATTTGTTTGGTCCTTTAATGAAACAAATCACGATCTTCCAGGAAATGCGAAGCAAGTGAAGCGCCTTAGTTTAACCTACTACTATTACATGGCAACGGCGAAATACTGGGTTAGCAACATGCGTCAGCCGCTTCATCTTCAAAAACGTGAAGGAAATGTATTTTTACAAACATGGCACGGTACACCATTGAAAAAGCTAGTATTTGATATGAACGAAGTCTATTCAGCCAATCCAAAGTATAAACAGCAATTCTATGAGCAATCACGATTATGGGATTATTTAATCGCATCAAATCCATACTCATCTGATATTTTCAAAAGTGCATTCAAATTTGATAAAGTTATGCTTGAAGACGGTTACCCTCGTAATGATACGCTGTACATCAACAACAACTCGGACTATATTACGAAGATGAAAACGAAATTAAATATCCCATTAGATAAAAAAGTAATCCTCTATGCTCCGACATGGCGTGACGATGAATTTTATGAACCAGGGAAGTATAGATTCAATTTGAAATTTGATCTAAATAAACTAAAAGAAAAACTTGGTGACGAATATGTCATCCTACTCCGTATGCATTACTTCATAGCAGATGATCTAAATATTGAGGGCTATGAAGATTTTGTCTATAATATGTCTACGTATGAAGATATTGCGGATCTATATTTAATTTCAGATATCCTAATTACCGATTACTCATCTGTATTCTTTGACTATTCGAATTTGCGTAGACCCATTTTATTCTACACATATGATCTTGAAAAATATCGTGACCAACTACGAGGTTTCTACATCGACATCGAAAGTGAAGTACCAGGACCACTAGTTAAAACAACAGATGAAATTATTGAAGCTGTACTCAACATCGACGTAGTAACAGAAGATTACAAAGAAAAATATGATGCCTTCTATGACAAAATCTGTAGCTGGGAATCAGGAAATGCATCAGAGAAAATCGTAAAGAAAGTATTCCCAAAGCAATAACATGATAAAAAAGCGATCACACCCATCGTACGATTGACGGGCAGAGCGCTTTTTTTATAGTTAAAAAAAATGAAATAAATTGTTTTTTCTTATAATGCTTAGTGTTAAGATATAATGTGGGACAATAGTACGTCCAAAAAAACAAAGAATGTAAATATGAATGGAAAGAGTGGATTCTGTTGTTAAAAAAAATTAAAAAAAGTAAATATACAAAAAAGCTAATTGCAAAGGCTTTCTCATTCCTAGCTAGAACACCGAGAAAGAAAAACTTAGTTGTATTCGAAAGCTTCCACGGCAAACGCTACAGCGATAATCCGCGTGCAATTTACGAATATATGAAAGAAAATAATCCAGAATTCAAACTCATCTGGAGCATACAAAAAAGCAGTATTCCTCTATTTGAAGAAATGGGCGTTCCGTATATGAAACGCTTCACCCTGAAATGGTTATTCACGTTTCCACGTGCAGAATACTGGGTGAACAACGTCCGTCTACCAAAATGGATGCCAAGACCTAAAAAAACAACATATCTACAAACATGGCATGGTACACCGCTTAAAAAACTTGGTATAGACATCGAAGAAGTGCATATGCCAGGCACAAAAACAACAACATACCGTAAAAACATCATTAATGAATCTAAAAACTGGAATTATCTAATAGCGCCAAACGCATACTCAGGAGAAATTTTAGCACGTGCATTCCACTTTAATGGGGACGTCATTGAATCAGGCTACCCACGAAATGATGCATTACAAAATACGGACCTAAGCAAAATTGATAAAATCCGTAAATCATTGAATATCCCTGAAGGTAAGAAAATCGTTTTATACGCTCCAACATGGCGTGACGACCAATTCGTCAAAAAAGGGAAGTACAAATTCGAATTCCAATTTGACATACAAAAACTAAAAGAACAGTACGGAGATGATTTTGTTCTCCTAGCTCGTATGCATTATCTAGTATCGGAAAGCTTCGACTTCGCACAATACGGCGACTTCATCAAAGACGTTTCCAACTACTATGACATCGCGGATCTATACTTAGTCAGTGATATTCTAATCACAGATTACTCATCCGTATTCTTTGACTATGCTATTCTAGATCGCCCAATCATCTTTTACATGTACGACTTAGAAGATTACCGAGATCGCTTACGTGGCTTCTACATCGACATTGAAGCCGACGCACCGGGATTAATCATCAAAGAACAGGACGAGCTATTTACTGAAATTGGTCGCGCCCTAACAGAAGGCCACCATTCAAAAGAACAGTTCGATCGTTTCTCAGAACGTTTCTGCGAATGGGAAGACGGCAAAGCCTCAGAACGCGTAGTCAACCACGTTTTCAAAAAATAACGCAAAAAAGACGTTTCCATCTTAACTGGAAACGTCTTTTTTATGTGAAAAATTCCCTCAGAACGCTTATAAACCGCTACCCCCTAAAATCCACTCTAAACCTCCAAATAATCACCCCAACCGACACCATTCTCCATCTTGGAAAACTCTCATAAATCCATCCTAAATCTTTACATTTTCCAAACAGAACAAATACACATTCTATGGTATACTATGTTGTAAGTTTTTATGGTAATATAAGAAAATATTTGGTCTACCAAAAAGCGGATTCGAGACACTCTTATGGTAGCAAAGGACAGCCCGCCAAAGCTTACCAACACTGGGAATTCAAACGACAATTCAAAACAAAGTGCATCCTTTTAAAGCAAAATATCGTTCTAACTATTAATGTGACGAAACGAAAATTCGATGATGCATAAATGACATCAAGAATGATAGAAAGTCGATTTTTTTTGCAAAAGTAAATGATGCATCAAAACCAACCCTTAATGAAATTCAAGGAATTGAGGAAAATAACAATATGAAGGCATTTATTAATATCATTAAAGAACAAGTGAATTCTTTTTATATGATTCAGAGATTGGCTAAATTTCAACTTAAAATCGACAACCAAAACAACTACCTTGGCTTCTTCTGGGAAATTCTTAACCCTGCGATTCAAATGGCTATGTACTGGTTTGTTTTCGGTTTTGGTATACGCGGAAGCGCAAAAATAGATAATGTACCATATGTTTACTGGATGCTCGCGGGTATCTCCATGTGGTTCTTTATTAACAAAGCAATTTTAAATGGCTCAAAAGCGATTTATCAAAAGTACTCCATGGTCGCCAAGATGAATTTCCCGTTATCAGTTCTACCGAGCTATATTATTACAGGTAAATTCTATGGCCACTTAGCGTTAGTCGGCATTATTATGGTCGTCTTTTGGATTTCGGGGTATTATCCGAGTATTTATTATATCCAGCTCATTTACTTCATGGCGATGAGTTATCTTCTAGCCTTCAGTATTACATTACTTACTTCAACACTGACAGTTGTGGTGCGAGATGTTCAGATGATTGTTCAATCAGTGCTACAAGCGATGTTCTTCTTATCACCAATCTTATGGGATCGTACTGGGAAGATGCCTGAATGGATACAAGAGATTTTAAGGCTAAATCCATTTCACTATCTAGCAGAGGGTTATCGTGCATCTCTTCTGAAAAACGAATGGTACATTGTAGCGGAATGGCAATTGACGTTGTATAACTGGGGACTTATTATTTTCCTTTTAATAATTGGTTCATCAGCACACTATAAATTCAGAAACCGTTTCTCTGACTTTATCTAACCGTAATATGGAGGACATAAAACATGGCAGAATCAGTCATTATTAAAAACGTCACAAAAAAATACCGTATGTATAAATCCAAAAAAGAACAAATCGGTGACTTACTCTTTCCTGGAAAAATGGGCTCAGATTTCAACGCAATAGATGGCATCTCATTTGCTGTGGAAGCAGGGGATGTCGTTGGACTTGTAGGCATTAATGGCTCCGGTAAATCTACACTTAGTAATATAATTGGCGGCATCGTTCCACCTTCATCAGGCGAAATCATCGCCAAAGGGGAAGTCAATGTTATTGCCATTAACGCAGGGCTGAACAATCAGCTGACAGGTATCGAAAATATCGAATTCAAATGTCTACTAATGGGCTATAGCAAAGAGAAAATCGCTGAAGTTACACCGCAAATCGTCGAATTCTCTGAGCTCGGTGACTTCATCTACCAGCCTGTCAAAAAATATTCAAGCGGTATGAAATCTAAACTCGGTTTTGCGATCAGCGTCACGGCAGACCCTGATATTATCATCATCGACGAAGCGCTATCTGTAGGAGACCAAACCTTCGCAGACAAATCGTTAGCCAAGATGAATGAATATAAAAACCGCGGCAAAACCATTTTCTTCGTCAGCCATAACCTAAGCCAAGTGCGAAACTTCTGCAACAAAATCGCTTGGATTGAAGGCGGCCAACTAAGAGAATACGGCCCAACAAATATTGTCATGAAAAATTACAATAACTTCATTAAGCAATACCACAAGCTTTCATATGAAGAACAAAAAGCTTTCCAAAAAAAGCTTGCTGACCGACGTAAATACGGAAAAGCAAAAGTGAAAAAATAGATAGCTACGATAAACTCTAGTGACTTTCATCTGAAAAAGGGTGTGAAAACGCATATGAAAAAGAAATTATTCATGACTGTATGGGATATGGCTGTTGAAAAAGGCGGCATTAACAAAGTTATGTTACGCAGGTCCAGTTTATTTTCAAATGAGCAATTTGAAAGTGAACTGTTAACCTTCGATTACAAGCCTAACTACGGAGAAATTGAAAAAGAACTAAGACAAACAGGTCAATTAGCAGCTAACTGTAAAATCACAAATGTATATGATTACTATCGTGATAAGTTATCGCAATCTGAAATGACTTCACAGCAAAAAGCCTACTACGAAAAAGCATCCAAATTATACGAAAATGATGATTACTGGGTAGAAGCGGAAGATAACTACGCACGATATTTCTTAAATGGTATGTATATCAAATATAAAAAATGGAACGATGATCGTGTCATAGAATTTATCGATTACTTCACCGACAATCGTATTCGTATACGTCGTGAGGAATTCCATAAAGATGGATATATTAATCGTGAAACGTTTTATCACTCATCAAACAACAAAAAAAATCAGGAACGCTACTATACAAAAGATGGCTTTTGCTATTTGAATATTTGGTATAACCATATTAAAGGCAATCAACAACGACTATTTTTATTTAGTCCACATTATCAAAAGGCGCAGTCCTTTGCTAACCGAATCGAATTCCATACTGCTTGGCTAAATGAAATTTGTAATTTAGAGCCTGTGAAGCCAATTGTTATTTGTGATGGAGCAGGGACTGCTTCTAGAGTAATTGGTATGGACGATTCTTTAGTGGAAAAAGTATATATGATGCATTCAAATCACTTTGAAGCGCCTTATACTTTAGGAAGCAAATATAAAGAAAACTTAAACGAGATCATTGAAGTCATTCCAAAAGGATATACAACCGTTGTATTAACAAAGGCACAACAGTTGGACTTGCATAAAGAGATTGGTAATAGAGGCAATATTCATGTCATACCAAACTTTGTTGAAGTGAATGATAAGGAAGTAGAGAAAGACCCTCTACTTGTTACGATGATTGCACGTTATAGTCCTGAAAAGCGAATTGATGAAGCCATTCATTCATTTGCGAAAGTAGTCCAAAACGTGCCAAAAGCTAAACTTGAGGTTTATGGTGCAGGTGCTGAAAAAGAAAAGTTAGAAGAGCTCATTAAAGAGTTAAAACTAACGAACAATGTATTCCTTAAAGGTTATACAAATCACGTCCAAGATATAGTAACTAAAGCCTCTGTATCGCTCATTACATCATCCGATGAAGGAATGAGCATTGCTTTAATTGAATCACTAGCAAGCCGTACGCCTGTCATAAGCTATGACATTAACTATGGTCCTTCTGAAATTATAGAGAATGGTGTAAATGGTTACGTAGTGCCGAATGGTGACAAAGAGCAATTAGCGGAGAAAATCATTCATTTACTTAATCACCCAGAGGAAGTAGCAACTTTAGGAGCCGCTGGACAAAAACTTGTGGCAACGGAATACACACCTGAAGGCTATTATGAAAAATGGCATGACCTACTTCATAACCTACCAGAACTAGAAGTTTACTAATAGCATTAAAAAAAGTCCAATGACCGATGTAGCTAACTTGGTCATTGGACTTTTCATTTGTTTTATTTTATCCAGCAGGGTCCAAACCCCGGCGGATGCCACAGATTTTTTAGAAGAATTTATCGAGCAAGCTCGATAAATTCTAGGCTAAATGTTTTCTGATGATTAATCGCCAGAAGTAAAGAGACTTTCAAATTCTCGAATAGATTGCTCTCTAGGTTTAGAGAAATCATATTTTCTGAACGTATGAGGGTTTTTCATATAATCGATCAACCCATCATAAATTCCTTCCTCACTATTTTCAACGATAATCGCTTCGTCACCTTTAAAATCACGAATAGTTGGTGGTAAATTCACCGTGATTAAATCTGTATCGACAGCCAATGCTTCGAAAGCAACTAGACCAAGTCCTTCATATATAGAACTCAATACGAATGCATCACAATATTTTAATAATGCATAAGGGTTACTAACGCGACCCAAAATATAGATAGAGTCCCGACTTGCTAAAGAACGAGCCATTTTAATCGTTTCTTCTTTCAAAGGACCATGTGGCGCAATAATGACAAGTGAAGTATTAGGATACTTCGTATGCATATTATCAAAGGCAGTCAGTAAGCGAAGATGGCCTTTTTGATGGTCATAGCGACCAATATTGATAAATACTTTTTTCTCAGGATTGAAAATGTCATCCAACAATCTTGTTTTAGAAATACGTAAATTTCTTTCAATCACTTGAGGAGACAGATCTTGAATACTATCCATCATAATCGTTTTTAAATCGCCTTTAGAAATATATTCATCTGTATAACCAAATTCATCAAAGTTTTGTTCGAAAGCTTGTACGAAAAGATCTTTGTTTTTAGCAAGGTAAGGAGCTTTCTTCTCAAAAGCTACATCCTCAAGACGCTCAATATCTAATTGGTCAATATTCACCGTAATATTGAGTTCGGGATTTTGTGCTACGGTTTCTTTTAAATAGTTTTTATAAATGACATTCTTTTGGTTTTCAGATAAAGAAGTAAATGACATCTGTTTTAAAGCTTTTTTAAAGTTTTTCAACATATTATAAAGCTGGATATAATCATCATTTGATGTCTCTAAAATCGTATTATCATTGTAACTATAATCTACCTGAACATCTCCGAGTGTGGAAATGAGATTAGCATTAGACAAATCTTTAATACGGTCTTCACCTAAGAAGTTATTCATCACGACTAATTTATCTTTTGTAAAAGGTAATCTTTTAACGAAATCATCTACTAGCGTTTCGTTTACAATGGCAATAGCAGTAGCGTTTTTATAGGCATTAAAGATAACCTTTTGACTATAGTTCGCTTTAATATCATATTCCATGAACATATCTGTATGTACATACATAACAGATTTAACATCAATAGAACTAATCATTTGAGCATATTTTCTTTCAAAACCAGGGTAGTGAACCATCCAATCTATTTTAAGGTCACCAAACACACGTTTAAATTCAATTTTATGAAGCTCTTTAACGATGTTAGCCATCCATTTCGAAGTAACCTTTTCATTAAATAAATAACGTTTGTTAACGGCTAGATCAAGAGGAGAACCGTTCAAAGCGCCCGGAACAGGGTAAAATAATACATTTTCCGGTAGGTTTCTTAATCTGAAATAATGTTGTGGGTCTAACTTTTTACGACCAAAGAAGATTAAGTAATTGCGCTTAGAAGTATCAATATTTTCAAGTGTATTGATCAATGCAGTTGTAATACCATTATCCCAGAAACCACCGCTTAAAATAGCGACTGTTTCTTTGCCGTTGTGAATGCTTCTAGGATGAACTAACGCATGTTCCTTATTAGCAAATAGATAGTCATTCAAGATGGCAGTACCTTCTAATCCATCAAGATGACAAAACTTCTCTTTTAAAGAATCATAATTTGCAGCAGGTGTTTCTTTCAGTAACGATATTAATTGTTTCACGGTTGTAGCGATAGGTAGCGGGTAATTCTGAATATCTTCATAGGCACCACGTGTATCATAGTATTCAGCTTTATCATATGCATACAGTACTACGGAGCGACCTGTATTTAAAAAGTCATACATAATAGAAGAATAATCTGTGATTAATACATCTACCGCCGTTAAAAACTCATAAAGTTCAATATTGTCAGGCATTAGATGGATATTATCGAAGTTACTCAAATCTATATTGCTTTGGAAAGGATGTAGTTTAACGAAAAAACTTTCATGGCTTTCTAGATTTTTCGAAATTTTCTCCAGGTCATTTAAAATTTGTTTGTTACTATTTTTCACTTTTCCTACATTACCACGCCAAGTCGGCATATAGAAAGAGACTTTTTGATTTGTTAATTTATATTTTTTGCGAATTCTATCTCGCACCTTCGTATCAAATAGAATCGAATTTCGAGGTGATGGGGCAGTGACCATTGTTCCTGGGTAGATGCCTTTTAAATTATGCGAATCGATCAGTATATCTTCTGTATATTGGTTACTAGTAATAATATAGTCTGCCATATAGAAATTACGTTGTACATTACTGACATCAACAATATTGGGCATATCTTTCCCTAAATGCTTTAAAGGGGTACCATGCCAAGTATTGATATACGTTTGACCTTCTTTTTTATTAAAGAAAGGGTAGAAACTTGTATCGTTAATAAGTATTTCACAGCTAGCTAGTAATTTAACATAGTCAATGGAGTTATGTTCAACAACTGTAATTTGAGAAAGCTTCTGTTTTTTTAAGCTTTTTGAAATAGCGTTAACATCTCTGGCAACAACGTAAATAGTAAATTGCGGGAACCTAGCAACGAGGTCTTTTAACATATAGAACATATGGCCATTAAATGCGCGGCCTTGAGTAGATTCCATTAATATCGTATTTTTAACGATTTTTAGCTTTTTATAAAAGTGGTGGTATTGTTGTAAATGGTCTTTTTTATTGAAAGCATTTTGAATTGTTTTTATCATTTGTTTAACTCCCAAAATAGTCTAATTTAAAATAATGTATCAACATAGGCTGAAAATTCTTTTTTAAAGAGTTCTAACCGCGTATTACTTGCCTCTGCAGAAGGTCCTTTTACGCCGAAATAATATTTAATCTTCGGTTCAGTCCCACTTGGGCGAATACAAATCCAAGTACCATCAGCTAAGAAGTACTTCAAAACGTTTGATTGAGGGAGATGAATGGCTTCCTTTTCACCTGTCGCATGGACAAGACGTTCGCTAGACAAATAATCCTCCTGCTGAGTAACCGTAGTGCCAGCAATTTCTAGTACAGGTTGTCGGCGTAATTGTTCAAGTACAGATTGAATGGCATTTGAACCCTCAACACCTTTTTTCGTAACAGATACTAATCCTTCTACGAAATAGCCATGCTCAGCATACAAGCCTTCTAATACGTCTAACAAAGTAAGTCTTTTCTGCTTATAAAAAGCTGCCGCTTCAACGAGGATTAAAGCGGTCTGAACAGCATCCTTATCACGCGAAAAGTCTTTGATCAAATAGCCATAACTTTCTTCATAACCAAACAAGAATGTGTATGCACCTGATTTGTTATATTCGTTAATCTTCTCACCGATAAATTTAAAGCCAGTTAGTACATCTTCTGTAGATACACCGTATTTTGCAGCAATAACACGTCCAAATTCAGAAGTAACAATGGTTTTGAAAATGCGGCCATTCTCTGGTAAATGATTATTTGAAGCAAAGTTAGACAACAAATATTCGATTAAAATGGCACCTGTTTGGTTACCAGTAAGTAGCTGATAGTCATCACCTTTACGCACCGCTATGCCAACGCGATCACCATCTGGATCAAGTGCTACTAACAAGTCGGACGATTCATCCCTACCTTGCTGAATGGCTAATGCAAAAGCAGCTGGTTCCTCAGGGTTAGGGGAATTGACTGTTGGAAACTCGCCATCTGGTTCGATTTGTTTAGCTACATAAGAAAGAGAATAACCCATTTTCTCGAACATACTACGAACAGTAGAGCCTGAAGCCCCGTGTAATGGTGTGAAGATTGTTTTTAAATCAGTCGTTTTGAACAATTCAGGATACATTGGCATAGCCATTATTTGGGCGATATAACGCTGGTCAATAGCTGAAGATAGAATATCAATCAGCTTATTTTGTTGCAGCGTATGAAAATCCTGCACCGCAATTGAAAATTCGTTATCAATCACATTAATATACTCAATTACAAGATTGGCATCTTCTATATTAAGCTGTGAACCGTCTTCACCATAAACTTTAAAGCCATTGTATTCAGGTGGATTATGGCTAGCTGTTATCATAACACCCATAAAGCAGTGGAGGTCTCGGATTGAAAATGATAACTGTGGCGTTGTACGTGGTTCGTCATAGACATATGCTTTAATCCCGTTGCTAGCAAGTGTTGCAGCAACTTCTTTAGAAAATGTCTTCGATTTACGACGACTATCAAAAGCGATAACAACACCACGTTCTTTCGCAGCCTGTCCATGCTTTGCTATATAGTCGGCGATTCCTTGTGAAGCTTTACGAATAGTATAGATATTCATGCGATTTGTGCCTGCACCTAGTTCACCACGCATGCCACCAGTGCCAAATTCAAGGTTTTTACTAAAAGCATCTTTTAGCGTACTTTCATCACCTTGCATAACTTGAAGCTCTTTTCTTAAGTCAGTATCTAACTCTTTAAATTGTAGCCATTTATCGAATTGTTTCATATAACCCATTTTCATGCTCCTGACTTTAACTAAGTTTATATTCTTTTGAAGTTGAATTTAATAAGGATGAGATATTCTTTTTATATTCTTCAACACCTGGCTGATCGAATGGATTTACATTTAGTAAATAAGCACTCATTGCACAAGCCTTCATAAAGAAATAAAATAAATAGCCTAAATGATAAGCATCAAGCTTTTCAATATTAAGCTCAATAACAGGAATGGCCCCATTAGCATGTGCTTTCATTGTAGCGTCTTTCGCAATCGTATTGATTTCATGAAGCGATTTATCAGTAAGATAGTTTAGCGCATCAAAATCATCTGCTAAAAAGGGAACTGTAATATCTTGCTCCGGTTCTGCAATACTCAAAATTGTTTCAAATAAGAAACGGCGTCCATCTTGAACATATTGTCCAATTGAATGTAAGTCAGTCGTATAAATTGTAGAAGTAGGGAAAATACCTGTATGATTCTTACCTTCACTTTCACCAAATAATTGTTTCCACCATTCCTGAAAATACTTCAATTTGGGTTCAAACACTGATAAAATCTCAACTTGATGCCCCTGATTTAACAAGATGTTTCGAATGACCGCATACTGATAGGCCGGATTAACATCCAAATTAGGAGAAGATAATTCCGTTGCTGCAGATGAAGCACCTGCTAAAAGATCTCGAATATTAACTCCGCATACAACAGCTGGTAATAACCCCACTGGCGTTAAGACAGAAAAACGGCCTCCAATATTTTCGGGGATTGTCAAATGTCGATAATTATTTAACTCACTTGCCTTTTTTAGTAATCCGTTTTCTTGATCAGTAGTAACAATGATATGCTGCTGTGCATAAAAGCCATATTTTTTTTCTATAAATTCACGTATGATGCGGAAATTGATAGCAGGCTCTAGTGTAGTACCTGATTTAGAAATCACGTTCACGTATACTTCTTTATCTTGAATATAGTCCATTAGCTGGTTCAAATAATCGCTACTTAACTGATTGCCGATGAAGATTACTTCGACATCGTCCTTTTTTGTAAAGTAACTACCAAGTGCATCATGAATCGCCTTTGCACCGAGGTATGATCCACCAACTCCGATAACGATAAGTATATCTGATTTACGACAAATTTCGCGGCTAATACACTCGATTTCGGCTATTAAATCTTGGTTAGCCTCTAACGGATCTTGCAACCAACCCGTAGGAATATTCTCTGTATCGGAACTGATAGAGGCATGTAAGTGTTGATGAATTTCAGATACTTGTTGTTGATAAGAACGAATAGCATTGTCATTGGCGTATTCTTCTATATGTTGTGTTCGTAATACAATTTTTTGCATTTATTTTATCCTTTCCATATGTATAACAAAAGGAAACTAGACACGAGTACGTTCAGTAGGATCATGTCTAGTCTTATTGTTAAATGAAGAATCAATTTAAAGTTTTAAGGTTTTAATATATTCTGCTACATCGTCTTTTATATCAGGGTGTTTCAAAGCAAATTCAATAGTAGTTTTCACGAAACCGAAAATCTCACCTACATCATAGCGCGTACCACTAAAATTATAAGCATAGACATCTTGTTCCTTATTCAGCTGTTCAATAGCATCAGTTAGTTGAATTTCTCCGCCTGCACCCGGTGTTTGACGTTCTAAAAACTTGAAAATTTCAGGCGTAAATACATAGCGGCCCATAATAGCTAAATTAGATGGTGCTGTACCTTGCTTCGGTTTTTCAACGAAGCGCTCTACTTTATATAAACGGTCTAACTGTTCAGAAGGGGCTACAATTCCGTAGCGATGTGTTTGATCTTCCGGAACTTCCTGTACACCAATAACGGAACTATTCGAAGTTTCATATTGCTCCATTAATTGTTTTAAGCACGGTTTATCATTTTCGACAATATCATCACCAAGTAATACGGCAAAAGGTTCATCTCCTATGAAGCTACTAGCACATAGAACAGCATGTCCAAGACCTTTTGGCTCTTTCTGACGAATATAATAGATATTCGCTAAGTTTGAAGCATGTCTAACCTTCATCAATAATTCGTCTTTCCCTTTTTCGATTAAGTTAGTTTCTAACTCCAAAGAATTATCGAAATGATCCTCAATAGCTCTTTTCCCTTTACCAGTAACAATAATAATATCTTCAATGCCAGAAGCAATGGCTTCCTCAACGATATACTGGATCGTTGGTTTATCGACAATAGGAAGCATTTCCTTTGGCATTGCTTTAGTGGCTGGTAAGAAACGTGTTCCTAAACCAGCAGCTGGAATAATCGCTTTTTTAATTTTCTTATTCAAAATATATCCTCGCCTTCAATTAGTACATCTATTATACGCGTTCTTTAAAAATCACACTATTAAACTATATTATTTTAATATATATACATATTAAAGTGTTTCAAATGAAAGATAAACGTTCTTTTCACAAGAAATGTAATTAATTAATAATAAAACTCCAAAATAACTACATTGCTTTAATGAAAAGGGTATCTTTAGTATTGGTTTAAATAACATTTTTTTCCTAACTAAAAGTTCCTAATAATACAGAAAACGCTTAATTTTTAGCAAATTATAGAAAGTTACCAAAGTTAGCGCGAGTATCCCCAACTTCTGAGAATAGCACCAAAGCCCACGAGAGTAAAGCCGAAGCCTCGGATGTTAGCACCAAATCCTTCGCGAATAGCATCAACTCCTGCAAGCAGCACCAACCCGAAAATCTTGTAACATAATCGTAAAGTAAATCTCTACTACAAATACGATATACTTAACAAGAATAGGGATAGGTCCATATACATATCAGATAGGGAAGTAAAGTTCATTACAAAATCTCTGCTTAATTTATAGTTTATCGACAAAAAAGTGAGTCATTAGACGCTATTAGGAGCTACGGGTTTAAAAAAGCTACCCAATCCTAAAACGCCTTCCGATATTTTCAAAGGAAGGAAAGTCAACAAGCTCTATAAAATAAGGCAAAAGTCTACGGCTAGCAAACTTAAAATTTCCACACAAAATAGTAGATTACCAACATTTATGGGAGCTAATCACAAAATAACCACCCCTTTTTGTCGCCGTAACACAAACACACCAAAAGAAATGAGCATTAAATTCAACCGAATCCAATCTTCCACTTGCAACAATTAGGCACTATGTATAGTCTGATTAGTATATGAATCTATCATTGTGAAACAGAAAGGAAGTAGAAAATGTTAAAAAAACACGCATGGACACTCATTTGCACATTACTACTAGCTATTTTTATCATCGGAACAAATGGCGCCCAAGCAGCTACAAGCTACAAAACAACAGCTATCAGCAAAATAGGCGTCATCAAATCGACTAAAGCGAAAATCTACAAACAGCCAGACGCAAAGGCAACAAGTAAAATGGCAACAAAAGCACAAACAACACAAGTTATGATGAGCAATAAAAAAGTAAAAACGAACGGCGTTACATACTATGCCATCCACAAATACGGTGACACAAAAAAAACACAGCTAGGCTGGGTCAAATCGACAGACATCAAAATCCGAAGCTATAGTGTCACATCAACAAAATCGCAAACCTTCTATATAAAAGGCTCAGGTAGAGGTTATGTCAGCCCTTGGGGTAGCACAGACTACACATACAAATCTTTAAAAGCATATAAAAATGTTAAATTCACGGCTACAACAACAATCGCTTCAACAAGCAAATGGTATAGAGGGAAACTAAATGGCAAAACGGTATGGATTCATAGTAGCTATCTCTCAACAAAAAAAGGTGCTGCGACTCTCAATACGGCAGCGAATAATTCAACAAAACCAGTAGAAAAAAGCATTAGCTACGTAGCAAAAGTAAGTAGTAGCTCTGCTAAAATTTATAATGACGTTCAAAAAACAGCAGCATACTCAAAAGCAGGCACTAAAAACACAAACACAGTACTCTATGTCAAAAAACAATCAACATATAAAGGAATCACATATTACTTGCTAAGTACACAAGCTAGTGCAACATCAGGTGTCGTTGGCTGGATCAAAAAATCAGACGTCACAGCTTATAAACATGCAGCAGTGAGCACAAAGTCAAAAACACTATCTCTAATAGGTACAGGCTCTGCCTATACGAAAATTTGGGGTGGCACAAACGACATCTCCATCAAAAGTTTAAAAAGCTACAAAAACAAAAAAATTGTCGTAACAACAACAGAAAAAGTAGGGAAAACGGATTGGTACAAAGGTAAAATCGGTACAAAAACAGTATGGGTTAGTTCATCAAAAACACAAAAAGCAGCCCAAACTGCATCAGAGCCAACAGAAAAAACAGCAAGCTTCGTCGGTCTCCTAAAAAGTAGCACAGTGAAAATCTATAAAGACGTTACAAATCTAGAAGATTTCGTTCTAGCAAATGGGACATACACAAACGAAACATTCTATATTAAAAAAGAAGCAACATTAGATGGTAAAGAATATTACCAAATTAGCCGTACAAATGGCACAGCAACAACAGTAGTAGGCTGGGTAGCAAAAAACGATGTGACAATCACCTCAAACAGCCTAGTCGATACAAAAACATTTACAACATACATTGCAGGTACAAACACTGCTTATAACATTCCAAACGGTACAACTAAAAACGTCGTTTATGACTTGAGCAAATACCGTGCGAAAGCATTCAAAGTTATCCGCACTGAAAAAGTGGGCACGAGCATTTGGTATCAAGGTACATTAGCAAACAAAACTGTATGGATTAACTCACTTTATGTTGAAACAAACCCATACATCGCTGTAAACTTACGTAAATCGACAGACTTAACAGCAGCAGAAATGCGTTCATTCCTTTTAAGTAAAGGGAAAACAACAGACAATGTCCTATACAAACTTGCTCCAACCTTCATTGAAGTTCAAAACGAAGTAGGCATTAACGCACAATTCATGTTAGCTCATGCCATTTTAGAAACAGGCTGGGGTGGTTCTACGATTTCGCAATACAAAAACAACTACTTCGGCTACCAAGCATATGATACATGTGCCTTAACATGTGCGAAGTATTTCCCAACAGGCAAAGACGGCTTAAATGCCTATGCATTTAAAATCTATCGTGACTACTTAACAACAACAGGAGCCTACTATAATGGGGCAACATTATTAGGTATGAACGTTAGATACGCAACGGACAAAGAATGGAGCCGTAAAATCGCGAACTTAATGACACAAATGAAAGCGTATAAATCAGCTGACTACAGCAGCAAAACAGCGAGTACGAAAGTCATGAAAGCGCCAATAGAATACGATCATATTCTGCCAGAGTCAAAATCACAACCTGCACAATTCGTAAAACTACCAAGCGATGTAACAGCATCAGTCAAAGCATCGAGTGGGCTGGGCATTTACAATATGCCATACGCCTTCGCAAAAAAAATTGGCACATACGGTAAAGCACAAGTGATCACATTAAAGGCCTATCACACAGACGTACGTGATTTTAAAAACAACAGCGGTAAAAACACACGTTGGTTACGCATCACATACAACGGTACACAAGGATGGGTACGCACGGACGAGATCACGCTCGAAAATCTATCATTCACAAAAGACGAGTCTAACCTACGTTCAATTGCAGGCTCAACGGACAAAGATACAATTAAAGAAGTAGTACCAAACAATGCACCTCTTAAACACGTCTACACAATATTCGGAAACAAAAGAAAGAAAACAGAAGGCAAAACCACATGGTACCAAGTATACGGTCCTAAAACAGGTAAAGAGCTTTGGGTCAGTGAAACACTATTAACAACATTCTAGTATACTAGCCCCCTGCTGCAAAAGCAGGGGGTTTTTAATTTGTAAATTAATGTTGGTTTAGAATGAAGTTTGATTAAAAATCACTCTAAACTCTTGATTTTACTGCATATAAAAAGCTATTGTTTTGAA
>NZ_JAEOAH010000016.1 GCF_016612995.1 Viridibacillus soli | reverse complement strand
TAGTTATTTCAAAATATTTGATAAAATACCATTTATAAGTAAATTATAGTTATTTGAAATGTGATTTCTTATTTTATTAGAATTGAATAATGAAATTACTGTAAAAGGTGTAATTGCTAGAGGAGAGAAGAAAGATGAATTTTAATAAGTATTCATATGTGAAGTTTGGAACTACATTTTTAGCTATATCTATTCTTTGGTTAGGTCTATTCTTCTGCGGTATACAAAATGCACTACCGCCTAATCCAATTAAAGAATTACCATTTAACAAAAAGTTAAATATCATAACTTGGTTCCCACAAGGATGGGGATTTTACAGTAAAAGTCCTCGAGATGCATATTTTAGTTTAGTGGATGTAAAAAGTGGAGAATTATCTGGGACATGGCCTAATAATCTTCCGCAAAACTATTTTGGTTTGAAACGTTTTGGGAGAAGCCAAGGGATAGAAGCTGGAATGATATCTAGTAAAGTCACAGAATCATTAATGCAGGAGTGTAAAGATAATCCCCAACAGTGCCTAACAAACTCTAAAATCATAATGAATGTAGAAAATGATAGCCCAAATCCTACTATATGTGGTGATATTGGAATTGTGAGTCAAGATCCAAAACCATGGGCATGGAGTAAAAGAAAAATAAATATGCCATCAAAAATAGCAAGGGTGAATGTAACATGTTCAAAAAAATAAGTATATACGCATATAACCTAGGTGTTTCAAATAGTCCTTGGACAAATGTGTATGGGTTCGCTAGAACGTTATTAGCTCTATCACTATTATTAACTTTATCTTTAAATGATGCAAAAATATTATTTCGTCCAGCTTCAGGCATTACGGAATTCCCAAGTTGTACCAATAATATTAGTATCTTTTGTATAGTTCCTAATGATTACCTCTATTTAAATATAGTCAAATGGGTATGTGTCTGTTTATTAATACTTGTAGCATCAGGATGGCGCCCACAAATTACAGGCATTATTCATTGGTATATAGCTTATAGCTTGCAAGTTTCCGCTATGACAATAGATGGTGGGGAACAAGTGAATGCCGTTCTATCGCTTTTATTATTACCAATTACATTAACTGATTCAAGAAAATGGCATTGGCAAGCTCCTATTCAAAAGGAAATTAAATCAGATAAAGAAATTGTCAAACGTATAATCGCAATTGTTACTTTCTTCGTAATACGATTTCAAATCGCAATTTTGTATTTACATTCAACTGTTGCAAAAGTATTTAATACAGAATGGATAGATGGTACTGCAGTTTATTATTATTTAGCCGATCCAATGTTAGGCTTACCGCCTCTTTTATATAATTTAGTACAGCCTATTTTATCTTCTCCTTTCGTAGTATTTGCGACATGGGGAACCTTAGTGTTACAAATTTGTTTATTTGGAGCTTTATTTGTCCCCGAAAAACATTGGAATAAATTTCTGATTATCGCACTAGTTTTTCATGAATCTATAGCAGTGATGCTAGGCTTGATAAGTTTTTCAATAACAATGTGTGGAGCGCTAATTTTATATTTAAGACCTTTAGATCAAGAGTTTAAATTGTTAAAAAAACAAAATTTGACTCATTCAAAAAATGAACCTTTAAATTTTAATACGATGGATAAAAAATCGGCAGTTAACGAAAGTGCTGATATTGACCGAAGTGTATATACTTGTCGAAAAATATAATGATTTAATATTATAAATAGATTTTAAGTATAATTATCAATTTTAAAATTAAATCTATTGTACAAGCAATGAAAGGAGGTGATTTTTTTAATAGTGCATATCAGGTTGGGATGTTCTTTTTTAAAAAAAGAATAATCAAATAAGATATAGTGGGTGATTTATAACACTAGTAGTTTGAAATGATTTATTAACAATATATTTGAAAAGGGGATAATTAAGAATCATGAAAAAATTCAAAAAAATCATACCAATTATAATGGCTTTAGGCCTAGCTATCAGTTCTACATCAGTTTTTGCTGCGGAAAATACAAATTCTAATACGCACAAAAAAACAGCTATTACTTCTGAAATGAAGAAACAGAAATATGATGGGGAAACAATCTATCGCGGATTATTTTTTGGTGATGGTCCTGTAGCAAAACTTTTTCCAGAAATTTGGTCGGATAAATTAATGACAGAAGCTAATACTACTGAAGCCAAGAGAGTATCAAAAACTATAAGTAAAAAAATTAATGAATTAGATCCTAACTATTTTAATGAATTGGAAGTAGCAGTTAAAAGTGGGGATAACGTAAAAGTTCAAGCTGCATTAGTAAAAGGTGGAAACTTATTAGTTAAAGTCTCAGAAGGTATTCAAAAAACTAAAGTAGGAGGTCGGGGAACAGCATTTGGTTGTAGTCTTGTTGCAGGTTGTATAGTAGCAGTTTATGCAGCTGGAGCAGTAACTACTGCTGTAGTAGTTACCCATGCAGGTGCAATTACTGCTGCTGTAGCAGTAGTTGCTTGGAAGTGGACGCCAAAATCTATGACTGATACAGAACTTCAATTGAAACATGAAATGTTCGTTGATAAGGTTACTACAACATTCGCAGACTAATCTTTAAAACTCACACATATCGACCTTCTGTTTCGATATGTGTGAATTTAGATTTATAGATAAAGAAATTAATTAATCTAAATTAATTTTATGTATTAAATATTTCCATGCTATGAATTCCTCATATATTAACCCATATAAAACTCTAAAAATTTTTAGTCTAAATAAATGGATCTACGTCAGGATTCTGGACACACAAAAATTAAGTTTTTTTGTTCTGCGCAACGACCATTCATGGAGTGTTACACATCCCGTGTAGCCCGTCAAAGTAAAAAGAGCCTTTGACCGCCTACACGGGATGTGGAGCGAGAAACTCATGGATGTTGCGCCCGAAAAATGTGGAGGGGGAGTCTCTCTTTCGCCCTTATTTTTTATGCTGCCTGGCACATTTTTTCATATGCATCTGGTGTTACATAACCGATGCTACCGTGAATTCTCTTGCGATTGTACCAACTTGCGATGTACTTAAATAAAGCCATACGAGCGGTTTCGAAACTATTATAACGCGTTCGATAGACTTCTTCTTTTTTGAGTGTTGCATGAAAGGATTCGATACAAGCATTGTCATATGGGCATTCTTTTCTACTAAAGGGTGGAATCATTTCATATTTTTTGAGTTGTTCCTGAAAAGCCTCACTTGTATACTGTGTACCTAAATCGGTATGAACAATCAGTCCTGGTGCTGGATTTTGTGCTTGTACAGCGTTTCCCATTGCTTCTTGGACGAGTTCCACTGTCATTTTCCGGCCAAATTTATAGCCGACAATCTTTTTCGAATGTAAATCAAGCACCGACGCCAAATAGCACCAGCCATCACGCAACGTGTGAATATACGTAATATCTGCGACCCATTTTTCATTGATGGTCGTTGTGGTAAAGTCTTGTTTGAGTACGTTTTCACGCGCCTCCATTGGCTTCTGAGTTGGTGAGCATTTCCATGCTAATAATATTTAATAACACGCGTGTTGATTATATGATTTTTACCAATAAAATATAAACAAAAGTGAGATGCCTCTTGTAAAATGTAAGTACGACCAAACATTCACAAAAGAGGGATCTCTCATGAAAAATCATACCACTTTCTTAAACTTGATTTAAAACTTTCTTTCTGAAGACAAGCTACAATCGATTTTAAATGAATTTCATTATGAAGAAACAGCACGCAAATGTACGGTTTCTACGCTTATTTCGTATATTACATGCGCTGCTGCGAACGAGTGGAAAAGTTTGCGACACTCAGCTGATGTTAGACCAAGTGCTGGTCTCATTTCCGTCGATCACTCATCACTTTCGAAATACTTGAAGTTGCTAGATTACGCCATTATTAAGCGTGTATTTGAAATGATCGTTGGAAAACTAAATCGCGCTATACGTCGAACTTTAAATGTGCCAAAAACCCTTTTATTCATTGATTCGACGACCATTACCATTGGGAAAACACGCTTACCCTGGGCAGTTTATCACGGTGAACGTTAATTGCATGTTAGCTTCGCAAATGAAACTGGTATGCCTCTTCGAATAGTTAAGATGACAGGCTTAAAACATGATGGACCGATTGGTAAACAATTAGAAGACAAACGGTTTATACTAGTTGGCGACCGCGCTTACTTCTCCATCGAGAAAGTCGTTCAGTACGTGAAAATAATCAAGATTTTCGCAGCTCTAATCGCTTATGTTTTATTAAAGTGGTTGCACGTTCAAATACAAAAACAGATTCAACGTTAACCCTTGTCACTCGTAGGTTTTCAGAGGCTATTTCTTTGTGATGCCTTGCCTTTTGAGTGGCAGATAGCTTTAAAAGAAATCATCGAAAATCATCGATTGATCTATTATGAAAATGTATAATTTTGTTTAATCAAAACGCGTGATTTAATAATTTATTTAATGGAGGAGATATTATGAAGAAAAAATCAGATTTTATTGCCCTAGTATGCTTGCTATTCACAATAGGTTCTTTTATTTATCTTT
Organism: Viridibacillus soli; assembly: GCF_016612995.1. Taxonomy (GTDB): domain Bacteria; phylum Bacillota; class Bacilli; order Bacillales_A; family Planococcaceae; genus Viridibacillus; species Viridibacillus soli. The sequence continues at coordinate 915 of NZ_JAEOAH010000016.1, read as the reverse complement.
TACTTGGAAATAAAGGAATGAACGAATTCATTTTGGTAGGAATAATACAGTTAGGTGTATTAGGAACAGTATTTTTTTGTATTAAATCTCCAAAGACTAAATTACAGAAAATTGTTTTATGGATGTTGTCGTTATTTTCTTTAACTTTTTTACTTTTTTTGTTTACAAAAATAATATGAGTATAAATTTAATTTTAAAAAACTAGTCCTATATTGCAAATGAGTGGATTTAAGTCAATATCTTGGAAACAAAAAGAGTTAAGTCATGCTGTTACTCGACATAATTTTTCTACTTCATCTGGTGTTAAATATTGATTGCTCCGTGTATTCGTTTGTGATTATACCAGCTAAATTGGCATTTAGAATATGTTTGAAAGGGATAAACATTTAATGAATACAAAGAAAAAATTAGAATTTACATTTTTCACAGTATGGTCTACAAGTTTTAATACTATCATTGGAAATATGAGCCTATATGCTATGTTGGTGTTAGTCCTTTATAATGGATAAAGTCAGGTGGTAACCTGTCCAAATCCACTAATAAAGGAACTATGCATGGACAAGATTACACGAAAAACAATCATTTGGACAATGGTTTTCACCCATAAATCTTCAACTTTTTGAAGAAAACGTGAAAACGATGAAATTAGATGCGTATACGAAAAAACTTACGACGGATTCATTCTTAAAATTGCTGCTTTTTGCGCAGCTACATGAAACAGAAAGTCTGCACGCATGTAGTGATTGCCTTTTTGACGATCAACCTCAAGAGGGAACAAATTTAGATTCTATCAGTGTTTCACAACTGTCACGTCGTTTAAATACGATGAATCCAGACATCTTCCAACAGCTTTTCCTTGATTTTGTCGTTCAAATTCACCAAAAAACGAATATCTCGAAAAGCATCATGCCATTT
>NZ_JAEOAH010000015.1 GCF_016612995.1 Viridibacillus soli | reverse complement strand
GAATCCAGACATCTTCCAACAGCTTTTCCTTGATTTAGTCGTTCAAATTCACCAAAAAACGAATATCTCGAAAAGCATCATGCCATTTAAAATCATTGATTCGAGTACATTACCTCTTAATTTAACGAATCACAAATGGGCTGAATTTCGTAAAACAAAAGCGGGCATTAAGCTTCACTTACGCCTGGTGTTCATGGAAAAAGGAACGTCCTATCCTGAAAAAGCGGTTCTGACAAATGCCATCGAACACGATCGTGGTCAGCTCGAAGTCATGTTAGATGACCGAGAATGCATGTACGTTTTCGACCGTGGCTACCTGGATTATGAACGTTTCGATCGCATGACAGATGAGGGCTTCTTTTTCCTTACGAGATTGAAAAAGAATGCAGTTATCCGGGAAATTTATGATTTTAAAATCCCTGCAGATTCTGCTGTTTTGTCGGATCAGATGGTGTTGATTGGCAACGTGCCAACTCGAGCAGAGAACTATTTTCGCTTGCTCAAAGTGAAGGATTCAAAGGGGAATATCCTTTGCTTAATTACGAATCGCTTCGATTTAGAACCTGATGAAACCTCAGACATGTACAAATCACGCTGGGCAATTGAGCTGTTTTTCAAACGGATCAAGCAGCATCGCAACATTAAAAAATTCTGTGGTCAAAGCGAGAATGCTATTTACAACCAAGTATTTATTGCCCTCATTGTATTTAGGTTGAATGTTTTAGCTCAAATTGAAACCAAGAGTAAACGAAAAATCCTGCAAATCAGCCTATATTTAAGGGCTTCTTTGGAAACCAGCCTACATCTGGCTTCGAAAAATCGAAGGAAAAGCTGTTCCATAAAACGCAAACTGTCGTTGTCGCACACGTATAATTGTGAATAAAAACCAAATGGATGGAGCCACCTTTATCGAAGTGTTTCCTTTTTTGGCTTTCAACCGCAATAATAAAAAATTGGTTTTTCTGTAAATATTTACGAAAATTTAGTGATCTTTTATCAAAATAATATTTAAACTAAAGAATTGAGAGGAATATCCTTTTAAATATTACTGAGAGGAGAATGTTATGTGTAGTGTCATATTATTTGATGGCGAGTGTAATTTTTGTAATCAAAGTATTCAATTTATTATTCAAAGAGATTCTGTAGGTTACTTTCAATATGCATCGCTACAAGGTGTTATCGGCAAAAAATTATTGAAACAGTATAATATAGATCAAACTATTGATAGTATTGTATTAATTGATAATGGTAGTAGTTATGTCAAATCAGATGCTATACTAAATATCTGTAAAAAATTAAGTGGACCGTGGAGAATAATTACTATTTTTCTTTTAATTCCAAAACCTATTCGTAATTTTTTTTATGAAAAATTTGCTGGAAATCGATATAAATTGTTTGGAAAACAAACTAAGTGCTTACTCCCCCCTCCAAAAATACGGAAACGATTTTTAGATTAATCTCCAAGAAAGTCACAGTGAAGTGGCCCCTAAAAGTTAGATACGGTTATTTCAAAAGGTAACTTGTTGTGCCTGAGTTTCGGTATTGTACCGGATTTAGGCCTTTTAATTTTGTCTTAATTCGTTTGTTATTATAGTATTCGATATAGGTTGTTAAATCTTGTTTAAAATGCTCTACGTTCAAATTCTTTTACGTATAAGAACTTTGACTTCATAATGCCAAAGAAATTCTCCATTTAGCTTTTTTATATAATTTAATCCACTAGCGTTGTATAAACTCACAAATTATTTCAAAATACTCAAGACGAATTGTAATATTAAGTGCAACACCAAGACAAAATAGAAAGCGTCCATAACAATTCCGTGTAAAATGTAAGTTACAACACACATCATATGGAGGTGTCTTAATGAGCTACCAACATCAGTCTATTTGTTTATGTAAAAGTATGATAGAAATACGCTTCATTTTTCTATCATACTTTTATTTTAGAGACGTATTAGATTGCCCCAACAAAGTGCTTGCTTCGCGCGAACTTTTTCCAAAAACCTCGGAAGTATAGCGCAGTGAATTAACTAGAGCTTCTTCTATAGTCGGCACACGATTTTCCATTCTCGAATAAGTTTGAACTCGGCTGTAAAAGTTCGAAATTGACGTGGCTAGAAAACAGATTATAGATCTTTAGATTCCATTTCATTTCTTCTTCTAAAGTGAATAAACTTGAAGCTGATTTGGTTATTAACATTTAGAAATGGGATTACAATCTTGTTAATATGTTCGATGTTAGGGGTCAGTGTGTCGAAGTCAGATTCTTCTTCCTCTTATTTTTGTAAAGTGGAAGGTATTACTTGAAACTGTTATGTATTTAGTTGCATTATATGAACAATGTCTAACAAAATATGTAGATATGTTTAAAGAAAATCATACTGTATGTGAAAGTGGGCCTCGTTTTTTAAAGGATAAGATTCTTGCTAGGTGGTTTATTGTTTCTCTTTTATTTAATCCTTGTTGAATACGACGGTTTAGTTCTTCGTTGGACTTATCCCTGCCAAGTAGACACAACTAAAAAAGCTACGCGGCCAACTTGCATCGATACTCAATCGGTGCAAGTTGGCTTAATTTTGTTTGGAAACGTTGATAGTTATAAAAGTAGTTATAATTTTCGATGATTTTTTCTAACTCCTTATCGTTTTCGAACTCATTGATATAAATACATTAACTTTTAAAGTGTGAGAAGAAAGATTCTACACACCTTTGATTCCTAATAATCCTAACTCTCTGACGTAACTATGAGATGTATATTGGAAGCCTTAATCCGAATGAAGGACAGCTTCGTACACATTTCGTTTCGATACTTTCCAAGCGGCGATCTCGTTATTATATAAATCTTTAATCACTGATAAATAGCGGAAGCCATCTGGTGTAGAAATAAAAGTAATATCGATCACAAATGCTTCATTTAACGCACGGCCTTGAAATTGACGTTCAAGTAGATTATCAAAAATACGCGAGGGTGTTCCTGTATGTGTATGGCGTTTTTTACGAATCACCGACTGAATTTGTAGCTCACACATTAAGCGATATACTTTTTCATGATTGAATAAGAAGCCTCGCTCTATTAACACTTCTTTTACGCGAAGGTACCCATACATTTTATATTTTTGATGAATTTCTACAATCAATTCTTTTAGCGCAAATTCATCTTTTGATTTTCTTCTACCACATCTTGTCGATCGAGCCATTTATATTAGCCTGAACGGTGTCTTTCACCATGTCAGTTAGCCACGTAATTGGATAAATCGCTGCTAAATCTGAAATGATTTCATAACGTGCTGGATACGATGGAAGCGCTCCTTTCACAGATTTGGATACTGCTTTTTAAGTATTCGACTTGCGCTTTATAATAATCACGCTCTTCTTCTACACTTTTAAAATGAACTCTCTTACCCTTAAGTGGATTGCAAATACCTTTCCCACCACGACCATTTTCACCTTCACTTGTCGAATAGGATGTTCCATTCACTCTGTACCATTTCACCCAATTTTCTAGCTGTGTTTCACTTTTAAGTCATATTGTTTTGCGAGGGACACATAGCTCCCCGCACCATTTAAATAACTTTGAATTGCTTGTAATTTTAACTCATCAGAGTAACGATTATTTTTTCTAACCATAATAAAACCCCCTATAAGTAGTAGTGTACCATCTAAAATTTCTTGTAGCCTTTTTACACTGTCTACTTATAGGGGATGATATCACCATTTACTTTTTTATGAGAACGTTTTCATTTTATATAGCTGCTAAGATATTAGCTAATTCAACTTCTGGATCTTTGCTATTAGATTCTGATAAATTTTTAACTGCTGCTGTTTTTAAGGCCCATGCAGCATAGCCAACTTGAACTCCCTTTTTAGCATTACCTATTACTACATACTTATTATTAGAATTAGTTAGTACTACATGGCAATAAAGTACAAGACATCCCGAAGTAAGGCCACCTGATTGTGTAACTTTAGATTGTTCTGTGAATGAATCAAAATATTTACCACTAGACTGCAATAATTCTAAAGAGGCTGTTGCATTTTTACTTTCGATTACTTCTTTTAGATTATTAAAATAAGATGAATCTTTTGATTTGATACTATCAACATATTTATTAGCGAATTTAATACTTTCATCACTATTCATTTCATTAAATTCTTTTTCATTAGTAATAATTTTTTTTCCGAACTCACCCTGTCCAAATATAATTCCTTTATAAATTTCTTCACCGGTGAAACTAGATTTTGCAGATATTTCCTTTGAAGTCAACGGAGTAGTGACTCCTAATAGAAGAAGTATAGCTAGAAAAAAAGATTTTAATAATTTCATAACATTCCACACCTTTCCAATTTTATATATTTACAATAACATGTATGCTATTGTAAATAAAGGATAATTATAAATAAAACCAAATAAGAAAGGAAATTCAAGATGAGTAAGAAAAATCAGGTAGGTCTAATTATTTCTGTATTTTGTATTTTTTTGTATTTTTATTTTATTAATATTGCGCCAGAAAGTAATATTACAGAAAGAAATATTTTTCAACAATTGTCACCGCAAGGTTTTGCTTTTTATAGTAAAAATCCACGGGATGAAACGTTTCATTTTGAGACAGAGCAACATTTGCAAGTTCCAAATATGCAAATGGCAAATTTTTTCGGCTTAAAGAGAACGGGAAGAGCACAGGGAATTGAATTAGGGAAATTTCAAGAAGAGATTCCTAAGGGGAATTGGAAGACCTGCTCAAGTGAAAAAGAATGCAAATCTGTAAAAAAAAATTTAAAAATAAATACTATAAAAAAAAATAAAAATTTTCGTTCTTTAGAGAAAGGAACCTATTATATATATAGTTACAAACCTCTATCTTGGCATTTTAGGGAATATGAAGCTAGTTCCACAATTAAAAAAAATATAGCAAAGGTCGTATTAGAATGAATAAATTAATAGAAAGAATAGAAAAGTTTAACCCATGGACTACTATGTTTGGATATATGAGGAGTCTATTAATATTAGCTACTTTATTAATGTTAGTTTTTAATGATACTTCCACATTATTTTCATACTCACAATACTCTCTAAGTTGTGATAATCTATTTGTACCAACAGCCTTTTGTTTGGTAGATAATACAACTTTTAGCTTTGAATTGATTAGATATATAATGATAATCATTCTTTTAATATCGCTATTAGGTTTTTACCCGAAATATACGGGTATTATACATTGGTATATTTGTTATAGTATTCAATCATCAGCGTTAACAATTGATGGAGGAGAACAGATTGCTACTGTTTTATCTTTTCTATTAATACCTATTACATTGCTTGATCGTAGAAAAAATCATTTTATTAACCAAAATAATGATATAAAATTTTTCAACAAAACAATTGTCTTTTTATTTTTCAATTTAATTAGAATTCAAGTATGTTTAATTTATCTAAATGCTGCCATAGCAAGACTTAAAAATAAAGAGTGGGCAGATGGTACGGCTATATACTATTTTTTTAAAGATCCTATTTTTGGTATACCAGATTGGGAACAACAATTGTTTTCCCCATTTTTAGAAACTAATATTTTAATTATTATTACTTGGTCTGTAACAATGCTAGAGCTTTTCTTAGCAGCCAATATATTTACAACTAAGAAATTAAAAATGTATGCTTTAATTCTAGGATTTTTATTACATATAGGAATCATGTTTACTATTGGAATATGGACATTTGGTTTAGTAATGCTATCGGCACTTTTATTTTATTTAGCACCTTTAGATTTTAATGTAATTAAAATAAAAAATATAATGTCTTTTAGGAATAAGAGAAATGGGATTGTTAACATCTAGTCTTAGATTAATGCTTATTGACAAAAAAGAATGAGGGACTGTCAATATTTTTGTGTAAATGACAATCCAACCTTTTCTTGTAGATCATCACTTTTAGATTTTTAAGAGCTTTTATTTTCGGTGTGTACGTGCGCGAAAAACCTCGGTAATATTTTATTTTTTTTACTAGAGTATCGACTAATTCTGTAATAAACTGATGCATAGGGAAGACCTCTTTTCTAGGATTGGTTGTGGTGACTTATTCTACGAAGAAAAGGTCTTTCTTTTTTGTCGTTTTATTCATTTACACAAAATATTTTACACTCTCAGGGGTGAATAGAATATAGAAAGAATTTTTAAAAGGTGTGTTTGATCTTTACTGCATTTCGACTGACTATTTGATAGATGTGATAATTAAAATTTTGGAATTGTACTTGTATAAGTTTTACTCAAGAAACAAGCAGTTTTAATAAGGTGGGTGGAAGATATGGGGGAAATTGATATATTATTCTTTTAGGTTAGTGTAATAGGGGCTATTGTATCGAATAGTTTATACTTACTTATCATAAAAGACACAAGTCGTTTTATTATTGAAATTATAGATTTGCGACAACCTCTAAAAAATCAAAAAAACACCCCAACCTTTTATGGTTGAGATGCTATATAAGCCCTTTAGTATCAACAATTTAAGAAGCCGCGTATGCCGTAATTTTTTAATATTGAAAGTTTTAAACCACCACTCCTCAAAGTGGGTGTTCGCAGAGGTTTTCATGTTTGTCCGCATTAACAATGGAATGCGGCATGCCAATCCTTCCTCAATTAAAACTCCCTTTTACAGCTTAAAGGTTAAAACTTAATATGATTACGAACAATGCAGCCTGTATACATATAATACTGCAAAGTTTATGGAACTGCAAGGATGATGATTACATAGTAATTGCTTTCATTATCAAGTAAACTAAAGACTGAAAAATGGAATAATAAGGGGAGGTAAATAGATGAATATTGATCATTTAGAAGCCTTTATGTATGTCGTGCATTTAAAGAGTTTTCATAAAGCATCGAGGGCCTTATTTTTATCACAGCCCACGGTCACAGCACGGATTAAAACATTGGAACGTGAATTGAATACAGAATTATTTGTAAGGCAAGGAAGAGGCGTAATACTAACTCAGCAGGGGAAGGATTTTATTCCATATGCACAGCAAATAATTCAAACGTTTAATGATGGAAAACAGCAAATGAAGCATCGGGAGAGCCAAGATGAAATTGTAATTGGAGCAAATATTATTACATCTCAATACTTTATCCCATTTGCTTTATCTTTCTGGAAAACGCATAATCCCGAGCTACGCTTTAAATTTGTTTCCGCTACAAATGATGTGTTATTAGAAAAGTTACTGAATAAGCAAATTGATATGGCCTTTATGAAGCAGTTAACAAGTGAAGGTATTCAGCAAGACAGCGTGCTTGATAATTCTGTGCGGCTAATAGTTAGTCCGGGACATCCTTTATTGGATGTACAACAGATAACGGCAACGGTGCTTGCAGAGGAACCAATGGTGTTTTTTGAGTGTGGTGCTTTTGATTGGAATTTGGTCTATAAATTATTTGAGGTAGAGCAGGTAGAGCCGCGTATTGAATTTAAAGTAGATCATTTAGAAGTAGCAAAATCACTCATAAAAAATAAGCATGGTATTGGATTTTTACCTTATTTATGTATGAAGGAAGAGCTTGCAAGAGGCGAATTAGTAGAAATAGATACTTCTCATTTATTGCTGATTAATCAACATGTCTATTTAACGTATTTTCAAAGTGAAGCGGTGGAAATGCTTCGTAAGGATATAAACCGCTCTATCCATGCATTTCTAGAATGAAAAACGGATTGATAGAAATTTTCAATCAATTATTAATTTTTCCTATCATCATTCCCCTTGTCAGCTCTATGAGAAAAATGTTAGTATTATCCACAATCAGAAAACGTATAATTCATATAAGTTAACTCGAGTTTAAAATTATACGGAATTGAAAATGGGGGGTATTAGTATGGGTGAAAAACGAAAAATTAAATTTGGTGCAATTATTCATGGTGTTGGTGGAAATATTTCAGGCTGGCGTCATCCAAAAGTATTGACGAACGCGAGTGTAAATTTAGATTTTTATACGCAACAGGCACAGAAGGCAGAAGCAGGCAAATTTGATTTAGTATTTATAGCAGATGGTCTATACATTAATGAAAAATCAATTCCGCATTTTTTGAACCGTTTTGAACCTTTGACTATCTTGTCTGCATTAGCAGCAGTTACTTCAAATATAGGTCTTGTTGGTACCGTATCTACTTCTTATAGTGAGCCGTTCACCATTGCCCGTCAATTTGCGTCACTTGATCATATTAGTAATGGTCGGGCAGGTTGGAACGTTGTGACAACGCCATTAGAAAATACAGCGTTAAATTACAATAAAACCGTCGATGAACACCCAGACCATGCAAAACGTTATCGAATTGCTGAAGAGTATTTAGAAGTCGCAACAGGTCTTTGGGATTCCTGGGATGATGATGCATTTGTAGGAAATAAGGAGAATGACGTATTTTTTGACTCATCTAAATTACATCAACTGGATCATCAAGGAGAATTCTTCTCTGTACAGGGACCGCTGAATATCGGTCGTACGAAGCAAGGGCAGCCAGTTATTTTCCAAGCAGGCTCTTCAGAAGCAGGGAAACGCCTAGCAGCTAAAGGTGCTGACGCTATTTTTACAATGTCTAAAACATTACGGGGAGCACAAGAATTTTATCAGGACGTAAAAGATCAAGCTATAGCATTCGGACGTAATCCAGAAGAAGTGGTTATTTTGCCAGGTATTTCTCCAATTATCGGTGATACAGAAGCTGAAGCAGAAAGGAAATATAAAGAATTATCCAATTTGGTTTCAATTGAGCGGGCACTTGCTTACTTAGGGCGCTACTTTGATCATCATGATTTTTTGCAATATCCACTAGATGAAGTATTTCCAGAGCTAGGGGATATAGGTGCAAATAGCTTCCGCAGTCATACAGACCGTATTAAAAAAGAGGCAAAGGAGCAAAACTTAACATTGCGCCAAATTGCTTTACGAGAAGCAACTCCTCGCACACAATTTATCGGTACACCTGAGAAAATTGCGGATTTAGTACAGTTATGGTTTGAGGAGCACGGAGCAGATGGCTTTATTATTGCGGCCACATTCCCAGAAGCCTTGGATGATTTTGTAGATAAAGTCGTACCTATTTTACAACAGCGTGGCATTTATCGTGAAGACTATGAAACTGATACTTTGAGAGGGAATCTAGGATTGCCATTCAAACAAAGCCGATACACAAAACAAACTGTTTAAATTTTTTTAAGGTTAATACCTAGTTATTCAATGTGAATAATAATGTTTATTAAGGGAGAAGTGTGTTGAATGGAGGTATTAGATGATTGAGATAAAAGAGTTGCGTAAAAATTTTGGACATAATAAAGTGCTAAAAGGAATTAATATCAAGGTAGATCAGGGGGAGATTGTTTCAATTTTAGGACCAAGCGGATCTGGAAAAACGACACTTTTAAGATGTATAAACTATTTAGAAAGTCCAGATGGAGGCACTATCACAATTGACGATATTTCTATAAATACAGGTAAGGTAAATAAAAAAGAAATAAATAATTTACGAAAAAAAACTGCAATGGTCTTTCAAAGTTATAACTTATTTCAACATAAAACAGCTTTGCAAAATGTGATGGAAGGTCTAATTGTTGTACAAAAAAGAGACGTCAAAGAAGCGAAGGAAATTGCATTAGAGGTTCTACAAAAAGTAGGTCTAAAAAATAAAATAGATTCCTATCCAAGTCAATTATCAGGGGGACAACAACAACGTGTCGGAATTGCTAGAGCACTTGCTTTGAACCCAGATGTTATTCTATTTGATGAACCTACATCTGCTTTAGACCCTGAGTTAGTAGGCGAGGTATTAGATGTAATAGCTAAGATCGCTAAAGATGGAAAAACGATGATTATAGTCACCCATGAAATGAATTTTGCAAGGGAAATATCTGACAAGATTATTTTTATGGATAATGGTGTTGTAGTTGAAGAGGGAACACCAAAGGATATTTTTGTAGAGCAGAAAGAGGAACGTACAAGGCAGTTCTTGAAGAGAATGACCCCTGAATTGGACTATTCGATTTAGGGTGAAAAGAGGAGGACTAAAACGATGAGTTACAAGATTGGGATTTTAGATCAAAGTCCAATAATTGAAGGATTGTCGAACCACGACGTTTTGCAACAGACAGTAAAATTAGCACAGCAAGCTGAGAAGTGGGGATATGAGCGGTTTTGGGTATCTGAACATCATAATTCAGTAGATGTCGCTGGCTCATCACCTGAAGTGTTGGTATCCTATTTGTTAGCTAAAACTAAGAAAATTCGAATTGGCTCTGGTGGTGTTATGCTTCAGCATTATAGCCCATATAAAGTAGCCGAAAACTTTCAGGTGTTGTCTACTTTAGAACCGGGACGTGTAGATTTAGGAATTGGCAAGGCACCAGGAGGGTTACCTTTATCGACTAAAGCTTTACAATATGGAACCGTTAATACTGGCGGAGATTTTGAGGAGCGTCTAATTTTCTTACAGCAAATATTGAATAACAAGGTTCCTACAACACACCCATTAGCAGGGATTCAAGCAACGCCAATACCACCTGAAAAGCAGGAATTATATTTATTAGGCGCTAGTCCAAATAGTGCGAAATTGGCTGCAGAATTAGGAGTTATTTTCGTTTTTGCACGTTTTATTAATAGTGATGACACCATTATTGCTGAGGCGGCAAAAGTCTATCGTGAAAATAGTACGAATGGAAAATTCATTGTAGCTGTAGCAACAATCGCAGCAACAATATCACAAGAGGCTAGAAAATTAGCTGAGTGTCAAAAGATTATTAAAGTACATTTAGCAAGTGGCCGTACATTGACATTAAATTCGCTTGAGGCAGCAGAAAAGTTCGGGCAAGAGTCAGGTGAGAAATATGAAGTGAAGGAGTATGCAGCGAATATAATTGCTGGCACAGCTACTGAAGTGAAAGGTACGCTGGATCAACTGCATAAACTATACAGTGTTGATGAATTCATTTTACATACACCTATACCTAAAAGTGATGAGCGCTTAAAATCATTTGAATTATTAAGTCCCAAATCTTTAGCAACAATTGTACGTAGAGAAGTCTCAATTTAATAGAGTATAAATAAAAAAATAGTTTATTTTGGGGGTTTATAACATGTCACAAAATGTCTCAATTATCGTTTGGTCAAAGGAAGGCTGTAGCTATTGCCATGATGTAAAAAAATATTTAGCTGAACAAGAATTAACTTATAAAATAGTAGATATTACAAATAACGATCATTTACGAGATATTTTAGATGCAAAATACGGTGTACGTCACGTACCTGTTGTGGAGCTTGGTCAAGGGAATGTGTATCGTGGAGTAACGGAAGTAGGAATAGAACATTTACAACTAGCACTAGATGAGTTTTTAGTTGCGAATAAAAACCAAGTAAACCAATAATGATAAAAAGAATTGTTAGGGAGGTATAAATTATGAGGAAAGTATGGCTATGGGGACTGATATCTGTAATAGTTTTATTGAGTGCCTGCTCATCAAAAGCAGAGTCAGTGGATAATCAAAAAGGAAGTTCAAAAAAGATTCAAAAAATCATTGTTGGTACGGGTACTCAGTTTCCAAATATCTGTTTTATAAATGAAAAAGGTGAGCTGACGGGGTACGATATCGAAATCGTGAAAGCGATAGATGAAAAGCTGCCGGAATATGAATTTGAATTTAAGACGATGGAATTTTCAAATTTATTATTAAGTTTAGAAACAAAAAAAATCGATCTTATCGCGCATCAAATGGAAGTGAATAAAGAAAGAGAAGAGAAATTCCTATTTAACAAAGAACCTTATAATGTTTTTCCATTAAAGGTGACTATTCATCAAGATAATAATAATATTAAATCGATTGATGACTTAGCAGGAAAAAATATTAGTGTTACACCAACAAGTAATTCATCTGTATTTATTGAAGAATACAATAAAAAGCATAATTTAGGAGCTCATATTAATTACGGAACGAACACAACTGATATTATCAATCAACTTAAAACTAGACGTATTGATGCTATTATTTCAACACCATTCGCAGCAAAATTTTATAATGAACAAGCAGATGCGCAACAAAAAGTAGTTGGAGATACGCTACTTAATTCTAAAGTTTTTTTCTTGCTCAATAAGGACGAAACAACACTATCAGATAGAGTTGATGAGGCCCTTCTAGAGTTGAAAAAAGAGGGCATTGTAAGCAAATTAAGCAAAAGATGGCTAGGGGCAGACTATTCAGTTGAATTTTAAATGATATTTTGGAAGGAAGAGAGTGGATGGGGAAAGTATTTGATCCGGTATTAATTATTGAATTTATCCCAACGTTAATAAAATACTTGGGAATTACTCTAGAAATTTTAGTTTATTCTACAATGCTTGGAACTTTAATTGGTATAGTTGCTGCTATACCAAAATTGTTCCATATTCCTGTTTTAAAACAAATGATTACTTTATACATTTCATTTATTAGAGGTACACCTATACTCATTCAGTTATTCCTTGTCTACTATGGGTTACCAGCAATATTAATGTTGTGGAACATAGATATTACAAGAATGGATGCACTCTACTTCGTTATTATTACTTATTCACTAAGCAATGGAGCCATTTTTGCAGAGATATTTCGTGGTGCCATTTCAGCTATCGATTATGGTCAAACGGAAGCAGCTTATTCAATAGGTATGACGCGTTTTCAAAGTTTTTCCAGAATTATTTTCCCACAATCAATTAGAATTGCATTTCCTAATATTTCAAATTCTATAATTGGTTCTTTAAAAGATACTTCTCTAGCTTTTACAATTGGTGTAATGGATATGATGGGGAGAGGTGAGACGTTAATTGCTTCTACTGCGCATGCTTTGGAAGTATATATTTCCTTGGCTATTGTTTATTACATTGTTGTAGTAATTTTAGAAAAAGTATTTAAAATCTCCGAGAGATATTTAAATCGTTATCAACCAAATGAAACAGCTACTATTTGAGAAGGGTTGTAGAGTAGTATGACAATTGACTTTCCTTTTATTTGGATTGCATTCAAGGAACTTTTAAAAGCGGCCCCATTAACTTTAACACTTACATTTGTACCCGTTATTATTGGATTTTTTATTGGTTTATCTGTTGCAATGATTAGAGCATATAATTTGAAGTTTTTAAGTCGAATAGCTAATGGTTATGTTTCTTTTTTTAGAGGTACTCCTGCAATTATGCATATTATGTTAATTTATTTTGGTATCCCGCTATTACTGGATATCCTTATTGATTACTTTCATTTACGAATACAATCAAATTCTATACCTATTGTCTTGTTTGTCATAATCGCTTTGTCGTTAACAGCTGGATCCTATTTATCTGAGATAATTCGCTCAGGTATATCTAGTGTATCCAAGGGTCAAACAGAAGCGGCTTATGCAATTGGCATGAATACATTTCAAGTAGTGAAAAGGATTATTTTACCGCAAGCATTAGCTCAGTCTATTCCTAATTTTACAAACTTAATAATTGGCTTTTTACATACTACATCGATTGCTTTTCTTGTTTCTCAAAAGGAGATTACAGGTGCTGCTAATATAATCGCTTCCAAAAATCTAAAATTTTTAGAAGCTTTCATAGCAGCAGGTCTTTTATACTGGATTATTACAGCAATTATTGAAGCGGTGTCTTACGTCGTAGAGAAAAAGGCAAAAGCCTATACTAATAGTGCAATATAGATGTACCTAGAGAGGGGTCATGAACAGTGGGAAGTATTATTACAATAGATGTTTTATTAGAACATGAAAAAGATGCTACACGAGAAGTTTTAGTGGAAAGTTATGAACAATTTAAAGATAGTTATGAAAATACGGAAGTTTGGAATACGTATATTGAGGAGATTAGATCTTCAGTAGATAATCCTAATCTTGATCGCATTTTAATAGCGAAAAGCAATGATAATATTCTAGGGACATTACAAATTTTTTCCTCTTCAAAAGAAGCCTATGATCGGCCAGAGTTAGAAATCAATACGCCTATTGTACGGTTACTGGCGGTGCACCCTTCTGCTAGAGGGAAAGGGGTGGCAAAGGAATTGTTAAAAGTAAGTATAAAGTATGCTAAACAAAAAGGGGCTAAATCTCTTTATTTGCATACGACGGACAAAATGTCAGATGCAATTAGATTGTATGAATGGCTAGGGTTTCAAAGAGATCCATCCAAAGAGTTTTATAAATTTAATACTTTAGTTAAATGTTACAGATTTGATATAACAGAGTAGGAGGCACTCAAAGTGACACGCAATTTCTATACAGCAGTAGAAGAGAGACGGTCAATATATGGCATTACAGATGAAATCGTTATTTCAAACGAACGTATTGAGGAGATTATTCAGTTAGCTGTGGCAAATACTCCAACGGCTTTTAACTCTCAAACAGGTCGAGTTGTTGTACTGCTAGGGAATAGCAATGCAGAATTTTGGCAAATTGCATTTGAGTCGGTGAAAGCAGGGTTAGCAGAAAATCGTATTGCAAAAACAGACGTACGATTTAAAGCATTTGCGGATGGCTATGGGACAGTGCTGTTTTTTGAAGATTATGAGGTAGTGCAAACAATGCAGGAGAAGTTCCCAGCATATAATGAACAGTTTACTGAATGGTCACATCAAGCATCAGGCATACTGCAATACTTAATATGGACCTCTTTAGAATATGAAGGGTTTGGAGCTAACTTGCAGCATTATATTCCAACGTTTGCAGCTGATATAAGGCAGAAATGGGGAATTCAAAATGGGTGGAAGCTAATTGCTCAACTACCGTTTGGAAAGCCAATTGTGGCACCGAAGGAAAAAGAAATTCAACCACTCGATCAACGTATTGTTATTGTTAAATAATTGTATGATCATAATACTATACGTCATACGCTTAATTGAAACCGATAGTAAAAATGAACATATGATAGATGAGTCTTAATAAAAGAGGAAATGAAAAATAGGAGTGAATAATATGTCTGAGCAACAACAGGCCTTTCGGAAAGCTTTAGGTAACTATCCTACAGGAGTGACAGTTGTGACAACTTTTAATGAGGACCATAACCCCCTTGGATTGACGGTAAATTCATTTGCATCGGTATCTCTGGATCCCCTACTTATTTTATGGTCAATTGATAAAAAATCAAAATCATATAATGAATTTATCAAAACAAAAAAATTCGCGGTAAATATTTTAGCAAGTGATCAACAAGATTTATGTAATCTATTTGCAAGTAAAAATGAGGATCGTTTTAGTCAATGCGATTGGCGAGAATCTATACAAGGATTACCTGTTTTAGAAGATACCTTGTCTATACTAGAGTGCGAAACAGCGGAGCAAGTAAATGCAGGCGATCATACTGTTTTAATAGGGCGTGTTATCAATATTGAAAATGCAGAGAAGGAACCACTGCTTTATCATCGTCGTAATATTGGAGCAATTCCTGAAGCATTTTATAAATAGAAACAAAGTAATAAGCAGGCTGTGAATTCCTAAAGATTCTTGGGGTTTGCAGTTTTTTTATGAGTGTAATTAGGGCAAAATAAAAAAGCTCTTCGCCTTTTTATTTCCAAGGCTCAGGCTTTATCGATTATTTCATATGTTAACGATGAGACATCGACTTGCGTTTCTTCTGAGATGACGTCAGCTAGCATGGTGTCTTTAAAGTATGCGACGCTTGTTGGAAGTGGAATACGCAGCAGTTTTTCGAGTGCTGTTTGATACATATATACGAACTCTAAATCGGTATTACCCCGTTTTAGCTCTGCAAATGCTTCGTAAAATTGGTCTAATTTGTCGGCGAATTCAAGTAAGCGTCCTTCTGTTGTGGCGTCCTTACCTTCCTTCATACGGTCGAAAAATATAGCTTGAAATTCTTCTGGTATTTCATTGACGATGAATTTTTCCATCATTTTATCTTCGACATGTGCTAACATTTGTTTAAGTTCAGGCGATGCGTGTTTGACTGGCGTTTTGATGTCACCGATGAAAACCTCTGCGAAATCGTGGTTTATCGTTTTTTCGTACAATGATTTCCAGTCGATTTTTGCGCCGTTCAATTCCTCTAAAGTACCGAAGAACATGGCGTATTGTGATACTTTCCAAGAGTGAGCCGCAACATTGTGCTCCTCAAATTTGAAGCGTCCGGGACAGCGAATAATTCGCTCTAAGTCGTTTAAGCTAGTGAAAAACTTATGAATACCTATAAAAATCCTCTCCTCTAAAATAAGTATATGTCAAAGTGCAATCTTTTATGCGAAGATTTCACCTACATTTACATTGTACTATAGAAAATTCCAAAATCCGACTAATTCGCTTTATCTTAACAAGGTCTTTACATTAGGTTAATAATATTGCAAGTGGATATTATTATGGAAAGAAATCATTTATATTGTTCTATTTTTCTAACTTGGACATACTTACATTCTTTTGTTCATAAAACGTACATTGCACTCTATTCCTATTTCAATTATCGTGAATATTGAAGGAAGATAAAAAAATACCGTTTAAAGGACTTAATCAAATGACTTATTCAATAATCGTTTTTATACATGTAATTAGTGCCATTTTGTCTATTGGACCGTTTTTTGTGTTGCTGCCGATGTTGAAAAAGATGCGTAATACACAAAATCATCATGCATTGGAGGCCTATGTGGCGACATTTTCGATGGCCATTCGTATTGTGAAGCATGCCGGACATGTACTTGTCACTTCTGGGTTGCTTGCCATGTGGCTTGGTGGTTGGAATTTGATGACATCATGGATTGTTATGACATTTGCGGTGATGATTAGCTCAATCTTCTTTTTGGCGAGCGCATTCAAGCCGACAATTCGTACATTTAACACACCCGAATTCAATCAGCAGCTATTTATCAATAAACTAGTGAAGTCTGTTTGGATTTATATTTTACTGTTACTTATTATGCTATGGTTTATGGTTGCGAAGCCGACTTTATGGTAATGACAATAGAAAAGCTGTCTATTCATCAAATTTGGTGAATAGACAGCTTTTTTTACAAGGTAAGAAAGTATAAACTTTTTTACTCAGTTAGCTCCTGACGCTAGCTACTTCTTCGCAAGGCTCACCGCATAAGGGCGTTGTCATAGCAGGGCGGCGTCAACTGCATTTCGTATTTGTCCAGCTTGCACCTAAGCTTTAGATCCTCAGGCGAAGCCAACTTTCGCAACGATTTTTCCAGCGTCAGTGTTGAGCTAGAGAGGCGCTTTCCATTTTTCTTATTGTATCTTATATGGTAAAAAAATACTTATTGTATATAATAAAGGAAGAATGATATCTTCATTTGATGGATCGCTGACTATACAAATGAACAGGTGTATTGATTAACTAATTTTAACCATTACCATTAAAGAGGTAGGTTGATTTCCGCGGGCAAGCACCCTCCGCTACAATCAACTAAAAAATGTGTAGTAACATACGTTAATATTGAACAAAAAAACAATTTCAATGGTAAATAACAACCTAATATTTACCTAATAAACTCACCTGATAAATTAATAAGAGGGCAAGTGGGATGCTGTAAAACGAACCGAGATACTACATACCTGAGGAAGGAACTCGAATGGAGGTATTTTAATGAAACAAGGAAAAAGTCGATTTCGTATGTGGAAGATACTGTCCTTCGCATTTGCAATGTTCGTTCAAGTGTACTGGTTTCGTATCCGAAAAAAATCAGATACGGAGTGGGAAAGGTTATGGGATAAGCTTGGGCAACAATTTCGCCAGCTACTCTTTGAATTAGAAGGATTATTAATTAAAGTAGGTCAATTTTTAAGCATTCGTAAAGATTTGATTCCAAGTGGTTTTATCGATCAAATTCAAGATCTTGTGGATCAGGTACCACCTTCTCCTTGGGAAGAAATAAAGAGTGTAATGGAAAGAGAATGGGGAGGATCAATTGAAAATGTACTTCTATCGGTTGAATCGAAAGCTGTTGCTTCGGCATCTATAGGAGAAGTTTATCGCGGCAAATTAAAAGATGGAACGGAAGTAGCAATTAAAGTGCAACGTCCATCGATTCCTTCGATTATGCGCACAGATTTTCGTTCATTGGCAATTATAATTTGGTTTGCTCAACACTTTGCTCCAATCCCGAAAGGATTTCTCAACTTTAATATGTTATTCAAAGAACTAAAATATGTAATCGAAAGAGAATTAGATTTCCAAAAAGAGTTAGAAACAATTCAACATTTTCAACAACGTTTTGAATCTTATTCTAAGCTGAATATACCAAAAGTTTATCCGGATATTAGTACCCAAAAAGTATTGGTAATGGAATGGATAGACGGTGTTAGAATAACAGATGTAGATTTTTTAGATAAATCCCTGGTAGATAGAGAGGAATTATCTCAGCGTTTAATGAGAATCTTTCTTCCGCAATGGTTAGAAGCAGGAGTGTTTCATGCAGATCCTCATGCAGGGAATGTACTGGTGAAATCAGATGGAACGATTGTTCTTCTTGATTTTGGGATGGTAGGTGAAATTTCAAAAAAGGATGCTATAAACTTTCAAAATCTAATGCAAGCAATCTTGTTGAAAAACTATGCACAAGCAGCAGAAATATTAGGGGACCTGGGGTTCTTACTTCCAGAAGCTAATCTCAAAACCATTCAAAACCTTCTTAAAGAAGTTTTAACAATGGATCTAAATCAGTTGAAAGAAATGGATCTATTAGCAGTAAAAAAAGAAATGAATGACATGGTAAAATTACTTCCAATTCAAGTACCTACACGATTTATCTTTTTGGGGCGCTCCTTTGTGACAATTGAAGGGATGTTACTTACAATTAGCCCAAATAAAGAAATTTTAGAAATAGTAAAACCCGTATTTATGGACTGGTTGAATCAAAGTAACTCAAGTAAATGGAAATTTTTTTTGAAATGGATAAATGCCCTTCCTATTTTTCAAGTATTTCACTCCATTCAAGATTTACTAGAGACTCCCCAGCGATTATTAGTACAGAAAGAAACACTGCAACAAAGGGAATTTTACTTTTCTATTTATGAAAACCAAAAAAAGCAGATGTTTATTATAAGTGTATTAGGATTCGTGGGAATTTCCTTGGGCATATATTTTCAGTATCCTATACTATCAAAAGTTTCAGTTGGATTGATGGTTATTTCTTTCATTGGTTATTTCTTTTGTAGTTGGAGACAAAGAAAATGGTTAAAACTCATGGATAGAAAAAGTAAGCATTGAAATGTGTAGATTTTGTCTAGAAGTAGATGTTAATATAGTTCCGCTATAACATTAGGCGGTTGTTTTCTAATAAATTTTTTAATTAAATGTTCTAGATAGCCAACTTCTTAAAAGGGAGCTGGCTTTTTTATAAGGTAAGAAAGTATAAAGTTTGTTACTCCGATAACAGTCCAGCTCCAGCGAAAGGCTCGTCGCAGAAAAAAGGCGTCTACCATTTTTCTTATGCTCCCCCTAGAATTTCGATGAAATCAGAAAATTTATGTTCATGGGACAATTTTTAGCTAAAATTGAATATAACTATAGTCGTACAAACAAAGAAGAAATTGAATGTTTGAATTATTCATAACCATGTTAGAGAGGTTAGGCATTATCGTAATGATTGCCTTTATTTTGACCCGCTTGAAGTTTTTACGTGGACTGATTGTACAGAAAAAATTTAGTAATCGTCAGCAATGGATGTCCATTTTGTTTTTTGGTTTCTTTGGCGTTATTGGGACGTATTCAGGTATGACTTTAAGTATTGAAACACAGCAGTTTGACCGCTGGGCTTCAGAACTCTCAGCTGATGAGGCTATAGCAAATTCACGTGTTATTGGTGTTGTAATCGCAGGTTTGCTTGGGGGGGATAAGGTTGGTATTATTGCCGGTGTGCGCCGCTTAACACTAGGGGGATTTACAGCAATTCCATGTGGGACAGCATCAATTTTAGCAAGTGCCATACATTCTTTGGCGCTACTTCTCATGGGCAAACCAATCGACAGCGGTGATTGCATTATGGGTTGCGACGATGTATTTATTCTTAACGAAGAAAAATTACTGGATTTCGCTTATTCCAGGTATATTTATGACGATGACGACAGTGACATATATTTAAAATGCACAAATTGACTTTAGATTATCAATGAATATCGCATATATCGGTGCGACAGTTATACGTTGGAAATTATTTCAATCTCCTTCGTTGCTGCTGTGGAACAGCGGAATGAGAATACGGTATTATTAGATGAAGATGTTTCGGGATATAATAAGGACTATGTATAATGGGCTGTTGCAGTCCTAACTATCGTAAAGTAGTTTATGAAGAAGAGCGGCGAATTAACTTAATCATAATTTTTGGTATTATTATGGAAGTATAATAGACTAGAAAGGTCATTTCATCGTTTAGATGAGATGGCTTTTTTCATTAGTGTAATAAAATATGTTTATTGAAAATTACCTTTTTTATAGTAGAGATAAAAATTTTCTCTTTAAAGCAGAAAAGTTGTTAAAAAGAAAAGGTTTAATACAGCGGTTGTCGAATTGTATAGAAGCAGGATTATTATGTAACAAAGGGGATGAGTGAGTATGAATAAAGAAGAAAAGGTAGCTATTCAAGATGAGTATCCAGATGATTTCGCATGGTGCTATGGGTGTGGAAGGTTGAATGCTGATGGTCATCATATTCGCACTGTTTGGGAAGGTGAAGAAACGGTTACCTATTATGAATCGGGCGATAAATATACAGCTTTACCTGGATTCGTATATGGAGGTTTTTTAGCTTCGCTAGTTGACTGTCATGGTACTGGATCAGCCGCGTTAGCACTCCATCGAAAAAATGGTCATGAGCCAGGTGATGGGAATGAGCCGCCAAGATTTGTCACAGCATCATTGCATGTGGATTACTTAAAACCGACGCCACAAGGGGTGCAGCTGAAAGCTGTTGGCAAAGTTGAAGAAATCCATCCGAAGAAATTCAAAGTGCATGTACGACTATATGCTGGGGATGAGCATGTAGCTAATGGTGAAGTTGTAGCTGCGGTTATGCCAGCCAGTTTTATCAAATAATAATTTGCAGTTGAATATATATTGAACGGATTTTTATAATAAGAAGAAACTCAAGATTTGCATAAAACATCGCATATAAAGGAGTGAAATAAAATGTTTAATTCACAAGCTTTTGGAATGAAGTTGAAAGAACTTAGAGAGTTAAATGATTATTCGATGTTATCCTTAGGAAGGAAGATTGGCACATCCGCAAGCCGTATTAAAAGTTGGGAGATGGGAGAAAGTGTTCCATCTGCAAGCTGGATTGTAAAGCTAAGTGGTGTGTTGCAAGTTTCCGCTGATGAATTGCTTTTGAATGTGTTAGAAGAGTCAGTAGAGCAAAAAGAAGATAAAGACAAGTTTAAGAAGCGCAAAGTATTGTTACGCGACATACATTTATTATTACCAGAGCTAAACAAGCAGGACTTATTAGAACTTTATACATTAGCTGAGTTAAAGGCGATGCAAAAAGAGCTTACTTCTTAATAGTACAAAGCGCGCTAAAGCACCTAAGTCCTAGTGAAGATCAAGACAATCCTTCACTGATAGTATGTTATAGTTAATGGACAACTGAATATTGTGTAGAAATAGGTGCTCTTTTTGATATTAAAAAGAGCTTAAAAGGGAAGTCCGGTGTAAGACCGGCGCTGTCCCGCAACTGTAAATGGGAGTTCTTTTTCAAAACCACTGTTATATAGAAGGAAAATATAATGGGAAGGGGAAAAGAATGATGAACATGAGCCAGGAGACCTGCCTATTTTAGTACACACCATACAACCTACGAGGATAGGAGGTGCTTAGCGTGGCTTTTTATGGTCACCGTACGAAAAAATGAAGCAATGGAGAAAAATAAACGTTTTTTCTTTTTATTTTGCGATGCAGTTTCTTTGCGTTGAAAAAAAGAGAGAATGCCTATCTTAATCCATTAGCGGCTATTTGTTTTTGTGCGACACCATGTTGATTTAAAATAATCGACACCTTCCTTACATCACAAAGGAAGGTGTTTTTTGTTGTTAAGTAAATTATAAAATCTTACATCGTGGATAACATTAGTCCAGGATACCCGCTAAATTCAGCTCCGAGCGCTCTCGGATGTAAACGGCCGCTTTGCGCTTTTGTTCTTAGCTACAGGAGATAGAAAGGATGAGGAAAATGGAATTCGGTACAAAAGCTTATTTTATCGCTTCATTTAAACAAAACTTAATGGAAAATTACGTGTTAACTGAAACACGTTCAATAGGAGATATTTATACAAAGTTGGATCAAGAACTAAAACAATCAAGTAGTTTGGAAAACGATAATAAAAGTGCGTATCAATCCAATTTGCATAAAGCTTATGCCCAATTGAAAGATGAAATTTCAGGCGTGGAGCATTAATTAGCTTTTGACGACAAATTAAAAATGGAATTTAAACCTTAAAATATGCTTTTTAACTAAAAAAAGCATATTTTTTTGTAATATTTAAGCCCCAAAATCACTCTTTTTCACTCCGGATTTTGTAATTTTCCTCTGTTTTACATAAAAATCATAAAAAAATAGCAAAAATTCGTTAGGCTTTGCCAAAAATCGCTTTTTAGGAGATCTTTTTTTGGAATTATGCACCAATGTTGATGATGGTAGTCATGCCAACGTTTTCATTCACTTTTTTTAAAAAAGTTTAAAAAATAATGCATAAAATGACAGAATATTGACAACTCTTGTAACAGGATTGTTACCCCCCCTACATCATTCAGCAATATCCATGACATGTGTGGGTGGTAGAGTTATCCGTGTTAGTGAAAAGGAGGTCGTTTTTAAACGATGAGAAAACAATTGATTGCACTAGCAGGTGTTTTGATAATCGGATCTGCAGCGATGACTGCGCAAGCATCAGCTGCGGACCATACAGTAGAAAAAGGGGATACACTTTGGTCTATTGCACAAGCCAACAACATTTCAGTTGACGACTTGCTAGAGTCAAACAATCTAGATTCTTCTTTAATCTTCCCAGCGCAACAACTAGAATTAGAATCTAAATCTGATAAAGCCGACAGAGCTGATAAAAAATCAGATGACACATATACAATTGAAAAAGGCGATACGCTTACTAAAATCGCTGAAGAAAAGGAGGTTACGGTAGAGAACTTAATGACTTGGAATAAGTTATCCAGTGATTTAATCTTCGCAGACGATAAACTTGCATTATCGGCTACAGCAACTTCCGATATTACACAAGTTCAACAAACACCAGCTACACATACAAAACAAACGCCAGCAACATCTACTCAAGCGGCTACAGCAACATCTCAACAAGCAGGTAAAACGATGACTGTACGTGCAACAGCATACACAGCCTATTGTTCAGGCTGTTCAGGTGTAACGGCCACTGGGTACGATTTACGTTCAAATCCAGGTGCGAAAGTAATCGCTGTTGATCCTTCTGTTATCCCATTAGGTTCAAAAGTATGGGTTGAAGGTTATGGTGAGGCAATTGCTTCTGATACAGGTGGTGCTATTAAAGGTAACCGTATCGATGTATTTATCCCAGATAACAACAAAGTTTCTCAATGGGGCGTTCGTAACGTTACCATTAAAGTTTTAGACTAAAAAGAAATGTGCGGAGAACTCTAGCTCTGTACTATATTAAAAAAATACCCATTATGTCGAATTATTTCGTCATGATGGGTATTTTTTAGTTATATTTAGTGGCACTATTGATGCTTTTTTTAAAGTTATGTTAAATAGTGAGATGATATTCCTTGAATGATACATAATTATCGGTATTTAGCACATGCTGTCAAAAAAGGAGTGGTTTTCAGTGCGAGTACAAAAATCAACGTGGTTGCTAATAAGTATGACATTATTACTTGGTGCGTGTTCGAATAACAAGCAAGCTTATCAACAGGTAACAGCAGATCCAGCGGAAAATGCACATGCAGCATTTATTAATAGTGAGGGCAAGTCTATCGGTGAAGCTGTACTAACTGAAACAGCAGATGGTGTACAAATTAGTCTTGCTTTACAAGGGTTAGAACCTGGTGAGAGGGCAATCCATATCCATGCAGTAGGGAAATGTGATAAACCGACATTTGAAACGGCAGGTGCACATTTTAACCCTACGCATAAGCAACATGGTTATCTGAATTCAAAAGGCTATCATTTAGGTGATTTACCGAATTTACAAGTGGATAAAGATGGCACAGTAGATTTAGAATTCTCGACAAAGGCTTTTACATTACGACCGGGTGAAAGTAACTCGATCATAGATAAGGATGGCACCGCTTTTATTATCCATGAGTCTGCAGATGATTATAAAACAGATCCATCAGGTAATTCTGGTAAGCGAATTGCATGTGGAATTATAAAGAAATAGTCGATTTATGAAAAAATTAAGAATTTTATGCAACGATCTCAGCATTTTTTGCGTCACAGTTGTATAGTAGTAGTATATGAACTTGACGTAAATGGGTGGTTGCGGATGAAACTAAACAAATCGAAAATTTTTCAATGGCTGAAAATCATTCTTCCAGTATTACTAATGCTTTTCGCTATTCACGAAATAGGTAAGATTCTTGGGAATGTTAATGGACAAGAAATTGTTCGAGAGCTGGGGAATTTGGATGTTCGTACTTTAGTATTAATGGCAGCTGTTCCTCTAGTGCTCGTTTTCCCAATGTTTTTCTATGATTATTTTATTGTGAAAAAATTGAAGCTTAAAAGACCGTTAAAACGTTTGATGAAAGAGTCTTTAATTATTAACTCTTTCTCTAATCTTATTGGTTTTGGTGGTTTAATCGGTGTGCTATTACGTACGCATTATTTTAAGAAAAAAGATGTAGACAGTAGCACTTTTTTTAAGACAATTGCTTCAGTAACATTATTTTATTTAGCAGGTCTTTCACTATTTGCTTGGGTATTACCTATCTTTTATTGGGATTTACCGCTATTTAGTGAACGCAAAATTTTAGTTATTGCTGTAACAATTATTGGTTTATATGTTCCCTTTTTAATTATCAAGGCAATTGTGCAATTAGCCAAGAAAACGACAACACCCCGCCATGTACTAGGCGAAGTGGGATTATTAGGTGTATCAGTTTTAGAATGGTTAGGTGCAATTGCATTTATTTTTTTAATCAGTTATATGCTAGAAGTGCCGATCAGTTTTGAAAGTTTAATTCCGATTTTCATTGTTGCTTCATGTGCTGGTATTGTAAGTATGATTCCTGGTGGTCTTGGGTCTTTTGATTTGGTGTTCTTATGGGGAACGCAAAGTTTAAATGTACCAGAGGAGTCAGTGCTATTGATGCTGTTATTTTACCGCGTCGGATATTATATTATTCCCTTTTTAGCAGGGCTTGCTTTGTTCCTACATGAGTTATGGGGTAAATTAAATGCCGGCTTTAATAGTATTCCGAATATTATTTTAGAACGTGCCAGTCATGTAACAGCGACTGTTCTTGTCTTTTTATCAGGGCTAGTGCTTTTGGTGTCTTCTGCGGCTCCTGGGGCCATTGAACGAATTAAGTATGCGAAGGAAATATTATCGTTACCAATTGTCAATGTGTCCCATCAGGTAGCTGTAGCGACCGGCTTTATATTGCTGGCGTTATCAAATGGTATTTCTTATAAAGATCGACGTTCATATCGCATTACGCTATTTGTTTTATTGTTTGCGGCAGCATTATTTATATTAAAAGGCATTCAATATAAACAGGCGTTATTTATGATTTTTGTAGCAGGTCTGTTATTTGTATCGCGAGATCGATTTTATCGTGAAAGCTATATTGTTACGTGGGGGCGCTCACTCGTCAATGTATGTATTATTTTAGTCATTACAGCATTATACGTTGTAATTGGTATTTGGGCGATTCCTACTGCGAAATACCCAATCCCAGAAAGCATGCGACCATTTTTTATTACGGATTCAGGTGACCTCTTCTGGAGTGCCTTTATCGGCTTAGTCGTTGTAACAATTGTTGTATTTATAGAAGTATGGCTAAGAAAGGTTACGCAATTCAAGAAAATTTCTTCGATCCATCATGAAAAGGAAATTTTCTTACATCTCAATAAATATGGTGGTAAAGAGTTATCACATCTTATTTTCCTTCATGACAAATATATTTTCTGGAATAAGAAAAAAACAGTACTTTTCCCATATCAGGAAAGTGCCGATAAGCTTGTTGTTCTTGGAGATTTAGTTGGTAAAAAGGAAGATTTCGGGGTAGCCATAGAAGAGTTTGTATCACATGCTGATTACTATGGTTATACACCCGTCTTTTATGAAGTGAGTGATCAGTTTGTGCCTTATTTACATGGCTATGGCTACAGTTTCTTTAAATTAGGAGAAGAGGGATTTATAGATTTAGAGTCTCTTGCATATTCTAAAGAAGATACGTTGGAAATTGACAAGTTGAAAGATAGCTTACAGCAGGATGGATATTCCTTTGAGCTATTGCAACCTCCATTCCAAGAGGATTTACTTTCAGAATTGTGGAAGTTATCAGATGAATGGCTAGATAATCGAAAGGAAAAGGGCTTCTCACTCGGCTATTTTAGTGAAGATTATTTACAATTTGCACCGCTTGCTGTTGTGAAAAATGGTGATGCACAAATTGTTGCTTTCTCAAATGTTATTCCTTTATATGATGCGGAGCAGACCATTTCTATTGACCTTATGCGCTCGAAAAAGACAAATCTACCAAGCGGTATTTTGGATTATTTATTACTCAATGTGTTTACTTGGGCAAAGAGCGAAGAATTTAAACGTTTAAATGTAGGAATGACACCTCTTTCTCATATTGGTGTATCCCACTATGCGACGTTAACAGAGAAAATCGCTGCACAAATTATATTTGATGGTCAAGAGTATTATAACTTCCAAGATGTGCAACGTTTCAAGGAGAAGTACGCAAATATATGGCAACCAAAATATTTAGCTTACCGAAAGCGTGTTTATTTACCTTTTACAATGTTGCAAATTATGATATTAATAGGTGACAATAAATACGCTGCAATGAGGGAGCAAGTTTCTGAGGTTAAGAACTCTCGTAAACGGTGAAAGAACAATAAAACCTTAGAGTCATTATAATGATTCTAAGGTTTTATTATAATTATCGAAGAGTGGAAATGCTTATAAAGGGAGCTGTTTTTGATGATAGATCAACCCATTTTACGATTACAAAATGTTGAGATGAGCTTTGGTACTAAACAAGTATTAAATGGCATTAATCTAGAGGTTGGTAAGGGGCAAATTATTGGTTATATCGGGCCAAATGGTGCTGGGAAAAGTACCACGGTGAAGTTGATGCTTGGTCTGATTGAAGGCTATACAGGTAAAATTGAAATTTTCGGCAAAGATATTGCTGATGGCGATTATACATATAAAGGGCGAATTGGTTATGTGCCTGAAACAGCAGAGCTATATGACCATTTAACAGCCTCGGAGTATTTGACTTTTACTGGAGAAATGTACGGTTTAGGGCGCAAAGAAGCGGAGAATAAAGCATATCAACTGATGTTTCAATTTGGGTTAGAGCAAGCTTTTCATCAACGTTTGTCTTCTTTTTCAAAGGGAATGCGTCAAAAGGTGCTGATTATTTCGAGCGTATTGCATAATCCGGATTTACTTTTTTATGATGAGCCTTTAAGTGGTCTAGATGCGAATAGTGTACTCGTTGTGAAGGAGATTTTAGCGAAGCTTGCCAAGGAAGGTAAGACTGTTTTCTATTCTTCTCATATTATGGAGGTTGTTGAGAAGATTAGTGATCGGATTATACTTCTTGTTGATGGTAAGGTTGTAGCGGATGGCAGTTTTGAGGAGCTACAAGAGCAGGGTAAGGAGGGAACGCTCGAGGAAATTTTCAATCAAATGACAGGCTTTAATGAGCAAGGTGAAATTGCTGAGCGCTTTGTTGAGATTGTGAGAGAAGGTCGAGTGCATGAATGATTTTAAATCGTTAAAAGTACTGGATGTTTTTCGAGGTGTATTTGAGAAATTTGATATCGATTACCCTATTATGAGACAGATTATCCAACTGAAGCTGACGATGGATAGCCGCCGTATGCCAGCTATTTTCAATGGATACAAGCAGAAAAAAGAGAGTAATCAGTTTTTGAAATCGCTCTGGTTATATTTATTTTATGGACTTTTATTATTAACCCCATTTTTGTTTTTAAAGAGTCAATATATGTTTGCGACAAGTATGATGTTCACAATGCTAATGTTCATCACGGTTACGACAATGGTTTCGGACTTCTCAGCAGTGCTGTTGGATGTGCGGGATAAAAATATACTACAACCAAAGCCAGTTAGTAATCGCACATTAAGTGCGGCAAAATTGATGCATATCGTTATTTACTTAGTATTACTGAATGGCGCTTTTGTCGTTATTCCGTTTGCAGTAGGAGTGTACCGTTATGGACTATTTTACGGGCTTATTTTCTTAGTAAGTGTACTATTTGTAGGTAGCTTAGTCGTTGTGGTTACCGCCTTCGTTTACTTATTTATATTGCGTTTCTTTAGTGGTGAAAAGCTAAAAGATATTATTAATTATGTGCAAATCTTTTTGGCAATTGCAGTTATGCTTAGTTATCAAGTAATGGCACATTCATTTGAGCTATCACAAGTGAATATACAATATACATTTCATTGGTGGCATATATTATTACCTCCCCTTTGGTACGGTGCACCATTTGAAGTGCTACTGAATCATAATTATTCGGCATCGCTGTTTGTATTAATGGCATGTGGCATTGTCATTCCAGTGCTAGCATTACGATTATATATTAAACTGATGCCGGCATTTGAGCGCAGTTTATCAAAACTATTGAGTGATTCAGTGCGAACAAAAGGGAAGTCACGTCCGTTTGAGGAGTGGTGCGCGAAAATTTTATGCCGTGATCCTCAGGAGCGTACATTTTACCGATTTGCAGCGCTAATGATGCGTCAAGAGAGAGAATTTAAGTTAAAGGCATATCCGCAAGTTGGTTTTGCACTCGTTTTTCCGTTTGTTATGTTCTTTAATGAAGTAAGGATGTACTCTTTTAAAGAAACAATAGCTAATGAAAATGTATTTCCAGTGTATTTCAGTGCTTTGATGATTCCAACTGTTGTTCACTTACTGAGGTTTTCAGGCAAATATAAGGGCAGCTGGATTTATCGTGCAGCACCAATTAACAATGATAAAATGCTCTATAGCAGTGCGTTAAAAGCAGCAATTATGCAACTGTTCTTTCCAGCATTTATCGTTATTAGTATGGCTTTTGCATTGTTGTTTTCATGGGAGGTCATTCCAGATATAATTATTATCTTCCTTGTGGGCATTTTGATAACGTTGATTTCTTATGTGATTTTAAATGGCGAGACATATCCGTTTTCAACTTCACATGAGCTAACGCAGGATAATAATACGATGAAATTATTTATGGCTATGTTTGTTATTGGTGGTTTTGCTCTTGTTCACTTTTTTATCGCTAATATTCCATATGCAAGAGGGATTTATACGTTGTTACTAATTGCAGCGATTGTCATAGGCTGGCATGTTGTTTTTGGAAAAAAGAAAAATCATGGTCGCCCTTAGAGCGGCCGTGATTTTATTTTGTTTCTTTAAAAGAAATTGGAGTAGGTTCTAGATTCAGGTCTGGTTGGATCGGTTTATAATCTAATAGTTCATCATTGGGTAGTAATGATGTTGTACGCACTTTTTCAATTTCTAAACGTAGCTTCTCTGTTTCAGCAATAAAGCTTTGTTGTTTCAATTTTTCGAGTTCTATTTTGTTGTGTATAAAATTGTGCTTAATTTTCAGGCGGTCATTGTAGGCTTTTGTGGAAATAGCGACAATAGGAATTAGTAACGCAACAATTGGTATCCAAAAAGGACTCATAAACAATCTCCTTCGTATAAATATTCTTTTAATTAGTATACTGTAAAATGCTGGACAAGGTTTAGTATTTATGAATTGAAAGAAAATTAAAATTATTTAGGTTATAGAGGTTGATTTATTGCGAGGAACATTGTAATATTAAAAAATCAGAAAATTCAATTTTAAAAGGAGGTATGAAAATGAAGAATTCTAAATTTGAAACGTATTTAGTAGACCAGGATTTTGACTTACAAACGAAGGATGTAAAGTATGAGGAAAGTTGCTATGAGTATGATAGAGAGCAATATCCAGAAGGCTTTTTCACAGAACTATAGTAAATGAACAGCCGATTTCCAGGGCTGTTTTTTTATTGAAAAAAAATAATTATACCTGCATATGATAACGTAATTGGATAGAACTCTAGGCAATTTTGCAGTATGATGTGATTCAGATGGGGTGTTATACATGACAATTGATGAACAAATATTAAATTGGTTTGAACATTTTCATGCAAATCCTGAAATTAGCTGGGAAGAACATGAGACAACGAAAAAATTAGCATCTATTTTAGATGAGCTGAACATTTCTTATCGACTTCTCGGTGATGTCCCAGGCTTATTGGCAGAAATCGGCGAAGGGGAAGATATTGTCGCAGTACGTGCTGATATTGATGCATTATGGCAAGAGGTTGACGGGGAGTGGCGCGCAAATCATTCATGTGGCCATGATGCCAATATATCGATGGTTTTAGGTGCTCTTTTACATTTAAAAGATCAGCCATTAAATCATCGTATACGTTTCATATTCCAGCCTGCTGAGGAAAAAGGAAACGGTGCGGTTGCAGCTTTTGAAAGAGGTGCAGTGGAAGGAGTGTCCCATTTATTTGGTGTGCATTTACGCCCGATTGAAGAACTTCCGTTAGGCCATGTATCACCGGCTATTCACCACGGAGCAGCTGTATTTTTAGAAGGCTCAATTCACGGTACAGATGCACATGGCGCACGTCCTCATCAAGGGCAAAATGCTATCGATGT
The DNA here is from genome assembly GCF_016612995.1 of Viridibacillus soli. Classification (GTDB taxonomy): domain Bacteria; phylum Bacillota; class Bacilli; order Bacillales_A; family Planococcaceae; genus Viridibacillus; species Viridibacillus soli. The sequence continues at coordinate 120,217 of NZ_JAEOAH010000015.1, read as the reverse complement.
TGCAGTAGCTGTTCAACAAATGGTGAAGAATATTTATGTATCGCCTTTTGAACCACATTCAGTGAAATTAACGAAAATTGTTGCAGATGGTGGGAGTATTAACATTATTCCTGGTGGAGCAACTTTCACAATGGATGTACGTGCACAGAAAAACGTTGTATTAAAAGAGATACAATCACATGTTGAACATGGATTAGAAGCAATCAAGCAACAATTTAATGTAGATATTACTTGGAACTGGGCGGACTTAACACCAGGTGCAGAAGTATCTCTGGAGGCTGCAAAAATGGCGCAAGAGGCGATTATTGACGTGCTAGGTAAAGAACATTTAGCATCACCAGTTGTAACACCTGGCAGTGATGATTTCCATTTTTATACCGTTTTGAAGCCGGAGTTAAAAGCGACAATGATCGGTATTGGAGCTAATTTAGCACCAGGCTTACATCATCCTAAAATGACTTTCGAAAAAGAGTCATTACTAGACGCTGCCAAAGTATTGGCGAAAGTACTATCAAAAACTCTAGCGAAATAATTTAAGAACCTATGCGAAGTAAATCTTTGCATAGGTTTTTTATTTTTCAGGAATATAATTAGGTGAATTTATCTAGTTTATGTGCAGGAAATGCTAGCGCTTTCAAAAAAAGGTTTGACTCAAAAAGAAGTGGCTATTACTATTATTATAATAGTGATTATTTATAGACTATTCTAAACAATTCATATTTTCACAAAGGGGTTTTGCTGAATGAAAAAGGAGATTAGTGCAGGTTGGGCTGGTTTAACATTTTTGATTATGATTATGACGATGTTAGTAACCGTTGTTATGTTAAAACAAAGTCCACATGTGCCCTTAATTGTGGGGACAATTGTAGCGGCGATTATTGCATGGAAGCATGGTTATAAATGGATAGAAATTGAAGGCATGATGTATAAGGGGATACGTCTTGCATTACCTGCAATTGTAATAATTATGTTAGTCGGATTAACCATTGGTGCCTGGATTGGTGGCGGGGTCGTAGCAACGATGATTTTTTATGGCTTGAAGATTATTTCACCAGCATGGTTTTTAGTAACGATTATGATCATCTGTTCAGTTGTATCACTTGCTATTGGTAGTTCATGGTCGACGATGGCTACAATTGGTGTAGCTGGAATGGGTATTGGTTTGAGTATGGGGATTCCTGCTGCAATGATTGCAGGCGCGGTTATTTCTGGCTCTTATTTCGGTGACAAAATGTCTCCACTTTCTGATACAACGAACTTAGCTGCGGGCTTAACAGATACAAATTTGTTTGATCATATTAAGCATATGTTTTATACAACAATTCCTGCATTAATTATTTCATTAGTTGTTTTTGGCATTTTAGGTCGTCAGTTTGCATCATCTTCAATGAATGTTGAAAAAATTGAAGGAACATTAAGTGTTTTACAAGAAAGCTTTGTTATTTCTCCATGGTTACTATTAGTACCGGTAATGGTAATTGTATTAGTGGCAAAAAAGGTGCCTGCAATACCAGCTTTAATTATTGGGATTTTACTAGGCTTTATCGCGCAAATTTTCGTGCAGGGCGGAGCACCAGCAGATGCAGTGAATGCTTTGCAAGAAGGATTTAAACTAGAAACTGACAATGAAATGGTCTATGAATTGTTTAATCGTGGTGGTTTAGATTCAATGATGTTCACTGTCTCAATGACTTTAGTTGCGATGACTTTTGGCGGTGTATTGGAGTATTCTGGTATGCTTCAATCAATGATGAATATTATTGTGAAAGCAGCAAAATCAACGGGCAGTTTAGTAGCTGCGACAATTGCTTCTTGTATTACAACAAATGCAACTTGTTCAGAGCAATACATATCAATCGTTGTACCATCTCGTATGTTCGTCAAGGTTTATAGAGATAGAGGTTTACATTCTAAAAATCTCTCGCGCACATTGGAGGATGGAGGTACTTTAACTTCGGTATTTTTCCCATGGAATACATGCGGTGTATTTATACTAGCGACGCTTGGTGTAAGCGCTTTAGAGTATGCACCGTATGCGATTTTGAATTTTACTGTACCAATTCTTTCAATAATTTACGGCTATACTGGTTTTTCTATCGTTAAGCTAACTCCCGAAGAACAGGAATTATTAAAAGGGAAAGGAGAAAAATTAAAAGAGGACGATAGTATGAACAATATGCCTGTACTAGATTAATAGATAATCAAAGCCTTCTAGAGTTTTAAATTTCTAGAAGGCTTTGATTTCAAAGGTAGGTCGAAAAATTCAACTCATATAATCCACGAGGTCTTCCCTGTTGGTAGGTCATTTCCTCTCCAACGATTTTAGCATAGTCGTGTTCAACAAGTTTTTTCAAAATACGCTCGGTTGTACGGCGTGTCACTTGTAAGTATTCCGATAAATCATGAGCTGTAAATTGTAACGACTGTCTTGCTTTACTAAAGGCCATAATTTTCGAAATGTTGAGTGGGCTAAGTTTTGTTTCTTTTGCCATATGAACGACATAAGGATCTTTTGTTTGTAATGATAATGTTGTGGTTACTTTAGGGAAAGGTCCTTGAAGTTCTTTGTTTTCATTCAAGATAGAAATAGCATTAGGTGACGCATAGTGTAGGGCTTGTTGGGCATTTTTTTGTGCTTCTAAAATTGATTCACCGTAGCCAAAAACGAGCTTTACAGGTTGCTTCGAATTAGTAAAGAATGATTCAAGCTGATTTTGATCGAGTGCTTTTTGCAAATGGCCATATGTCGTAAATAATTCATAACGACTAGCATTCACTAGTTGATAAGAAGCATGAATTGTAGCGGCCAACTGTTCTATGGTTGTAATTGTATTGTCGTGGGTTTCATGCAATTCAATAAGGCCAGCGACAGCTTTTGCAGATTCGGATTTCGTTAGTTGCGATAATGATTTTGCTTCATCAAGGCGACGAATAATCGAACTTTTTGGATCAAGCATACGCATGACAGGAATGCCTAATGTAGTTAACTCATCATGAATCGCGTGTATACTTGTGATGACTAAATCAATTTGTTGTGCTTGCCACAGTGCAATATGATTCTTGAGCAATTGCTCAGTTGGTGTAGTTAAATCGATTTGCTGTATGAATGGTACTGCATCTTCGTATTGGATATCATGCAAAACGTTATGAATAAATGCAGGGTTCATCACATCAATCGACAGTCGATTAATTGTCACGGTACGTTTTGAAATGGCGGTTAAAAGAGTCGTCGAAATCGTCGTTTCATCTTGTTTTAAATACGTCCAAGGAATCGGCCATTGTCGCAATAAGTGTTTGGCATATAAATAAGGCAACGTACCTGCCAATAACAACACATCACAAGGTTTCACTTGCTTCATCAAGCTAGATGTTTCTTCGTATGAATTATAAATATAAAAATCTAATTGAATATGTGGCACTTCATGTGCGATACTAGTAAGACGATTCATAAAAGCCTTTGAGCAAATAACTGCTATTTTTGTTGGCATAGAGTGCAGCTCCTTTATTATATTTTTTATACAATTAGCGACTATTTAACGACAACTATATCAGCAGTGAAATAACTTGTAAAGAAAAGAGTGAAATAAAATGAAAATTACCGAAATTGAAATTTTTGCTATAGAATTACCATTGATCGAACCGTTTATTATTAGCTATGACACATATCCAACAATGCCGTCTATTATCGTGAAAATGACAACGGATGAAGGTATAGTAGGCTACGGTGAAGCTGTGCCGGATGAGCATGTTACAGGTGAGACTTGGGAAAGCACATACGCAGTATTAAAAAATCAACTGGCACCATTAATGATTGGTCAAGATCCAATGGCATTCGAAAAGATCCATGTAATGATGGATAAGGCTGTGTACCAAGTCCCTGCCGCAAAAGCAGCAATTGATATCGCTTGCTTTGATATCGCAGGAAAAAAATTAAATGTACCTGTCTATCAACTAATTGGTGGGCGTTATCATGAGAAATTCCCAATCACACATGTATTAAGCATTGGGACTCCTGAAAAAATGGCCAATGAAGCGGAAGATTGTGTGAAGCAGGGCTACCGTTCATTCAAAATGAAAGTCGGCACGGAAGTAATGAAGGACGTAGAACGCATTCAAGCAGTACGTGACCGCGTTGGTTTTGACATTGCAATCCGTGTAGATGTTAACCAAGGTTGGAATAACAGTGCAACAACTTTACGAGGTTTACGTGCATTACGTGACGTTGATTTAGATTGGTTAGAGCAACCAGTTATAGCAGACGATATTGATGCAATGGTAGAAATAAAGTCAAAAACAGATATACCATTAATGATTGATGAAGGTTTACATGGCGTAAAAGAAATGCGTGAAATCATTGCCAAACGAGCAGCTGATAAAATAAATATTAAACTGATGAAATGTGGCGGTATTTACCCTGCAATGAAGCTAGCAAATATGGCTGAAATGGCAGGAATTGAATGCCAAATCGGCTCAATGGTTGAATCATCAATTGGCTCTGCAGCAGGCTTCCACGTTGCCTTCTCGAAAAAAATTATGACAAGTGTCGAGTTAACAGGACCATTAAAATTCTCTAAAGATGTTGGTAACTTAAAATATGATGTACCGTTCATTTGTTTAACGGAGCGCCCAGGACTAGGCGTTGATGTAGATGAAGCTGTACTACAAGAACTTTGCCACTACTCACATGTCGTGAAATAGCAACTAGAGGAGGACTTCGATGAACAGCATATATAAAGGTCAGCTAAGTGAAACACCCTTTGATATAAGCTTATTGTCAAATGAGCATTTACCAGCATTGCAACAGTTGCAAACAATTGTCTATAACGCACTGCCTGATCAAACCGTACTACAGCCCCTAACACAAGAGGAATTTGAAAATATTCTTGGTGGCAACGGCTTAATGATTGGCGCATTCGTAGCAAATGAGCTTATAGCTTTTCGCGCATTACTTGAGCCAGATATTGATGATGAACATCTTGGTCGTGATTGCGGTGTAGCAGAATCAGAATTATCACGTGTGTTATATCAAGAAATTTCAAATGTGTCTCCTAATTATCGTGGCTTTGGGCTACAAAAAACATTGGCTAGAGTCATTATGGAACAGGTAGATGTGGGTCGCTTTGACTATATTTGTGCAACAGTGAAGCCATTCAACATCCCAAGCTTAAAGGATAAATTTTCTCAAGGTATGATGGTTGCTGCTTTGAAATTAAAATATGAAGGCAAGCTTCGTTATGTATTTTTCAAAAAAACGGCTGAAGAGAATTTGCCTTTCAGTGAGGCATGCCATGTATTAATGAGTGATACAGCAGAGCAACAACGATTATTGAAAGAAGGCTGGCTTGGCGTACAGCTATTCATGGTGAATGACGACTGGCTTGTGGAGTATAAAAGAACTTAACTAGTATTGGCCATTTCTGATAAAAGAAGTGGCTTTTTTTATAGAGAAAATGGTAGAAATAAAGATAAATAAAATTTAAGGCCCTCACCAAATGAGGAGATAAGCTTCAAAAAAGGTTACAATATTTATTGAAGAAAACGCAGGATTACTATGAAACAATAGTAGTATCCGTAATGAGGAGTGAATGTGTTGAAAAAAATCCCTGTTATTCTAGACTGTGATCCAGGAATCGATGATGCCATGATGTTAACGCTGGCTTTTGCGAGACCAGAATTAGACATTCGTCTTGTAACAACTGAAGCTGGAAACTTATCACAAGATAAAACAACTTATAACGCACTTAGTTTTTTAACTTATATTAAACAAGATGTTGAAGTAGCTAGAGGTCTTGATGCGCCTATGTTCCGCACATTGGAAGTGGCTGAAGATATTCATGGTGAGGGTGGCTTAGGCAATGTGAAATGGGCAGAGCCAACTTTACAAGCAAGTGAGCGCTCAGCTGTAAATGCCATTCGTGAGACGCTACTATCTAGCGATGAGCCAATTATAATTGTAGCGACAGGCCCACTAACAAATGTAGCAGCGTTATTATTTGCACATCCAGAAGTTAAACCGAAAATTAAAATGATTTCATGGATGGGGGGAGCTGCTGTAGGTGGTAATATGTCAACAACTGCTGAGTTCAATGCTTTTGTTGATCCACATGCTGTAGAATTAGTTTTCCGTTCAGGTCTACCGATTGTTATGAGTGGTTTAGATGTAACACATAAAGCATATATTACCCTTGATGAAATGGTGCGATTAAGCAAGTCAGGTACTCCGTTTGCTGAAAAAGTCGCTGAGATGATGAAATTCTATACATTCACACAATCACAAACACCTTTCCATACACCTCATTTTGAAGAGCAAATTCGAGTTCATGATGTATGTGCAGTTGCTTATTTAGTTGAGCCAGAGTTATTCCAAGGCGGAGACTATTTTGTAGAAGTAGAGTTGGAAGGGCGTTTAACAGCGGGTTCGACAATTGTCGATTATGTAGGGAAAACAGGTAAGGCGCCAAATGTTAAAGTACTTCATACAGTTAATCGTGAAGGATTTATCGAATTATTCTTTAGTGCTGTAAACACAATCGGAAAACAACTAGTATAATTGCGAAGTATTTATAAACTACTGGATATCTATTTGGATATTGAGTAGTTTTTCTTTCAATTAGTAGAATTATTTTGTTCTATAGATACATTTAGAAATAAACTGATTAAAGCCATCCCTAGTTGCAAATTAGTATTCTTAACTGAAGGGGTATAAAAAAGGCTTAACTATTAGCAGCGATTTTAGAAAAAGTCATGCCATAAAGGAGTGAAGTGAATTATGACTAAAAACATTATCGTAGCGGGTAGTATTAATATCGACCTTGTATATGCAGTTCCCCATATCGTAAAAGAAGGTGAAACAATTCATAGTACAAAACATGATTTGTTTTTCGGTGGAAAAGGGGCTAACCAGGCTGTCACTGCAGGGCAGCTAGGTGCTGATGTTAAATTTGTTGGGAGCGTTGGGGCTGATGATCACGGCATTCGTGCGAAAGAGAACATGGAGAGAAAGGGTGTTAATACTGAAGCTATTTCTTCTCAAGGAGCAACAGGCCAAGCAATTATTCAGCTTTCTGATGTAGGCGAAAATTCAATTGTCCTATTCCCTGGAGCTAATTTTCTTGTGACACCTGAGCAAATCAAGGAGTCAAAAGGTATTTTTGAAACAAGTGATATATTGTTATTACAGTTGGAGATTCCTATAGAAGCAGTAGAACAGGCTGCGAAACTTGCATATGAAAACGGTACGAAAATTATCTTGAATCCAGCACCTGCACGTGATATTCCAAACTCGTTGTTACAAAAGGTATCGATTCTAACACCTAATGAAACAGAACTTGAGTTACTAACAGGTATTGCAGCCGACTCGGAAGAAAATTTGCGTAAGGCATGTCATGTCATGTTAGAGAAGGGTGTAAATGCAGTTGTTGTTACGCTCGGAAGTAAAGGTGCATTTTATATGACTTCCGAAGAAAGTGGATTTGTAGCAGCTCAGGTGGCAGAGGCCGTTGATACGACAGGGGCAGGAGATTCTTTCAACGGGGCTTTAGCAGTTGCATTATGTCATGAAGATTCACTGATAGAGGCTATTACATATGCTACAATCGTAGCGGCATTTGTTGTAACGAGAATGGGAGCTCAACCAGACATCCCGAAAGAATTTATTCGGTAATTTATTTTTAGTTGTAGGAACAGCTATCAAAAAGAATAAGCAAAAGCCGTACATAAAGTATTTGTATATACTTTATGTACGGTTTTATTTTATCCAATTTGCTATCCAATACTTAGAGAGATAGTCATCCTTAAGTTTCTGTATCTTCCTTCGAACGTGTGTATTTACGTATAGTAGATGAAGTTGATTTTGTTCCGTGATGATTGTCTTCATCTTTTACTAAGTCATTTAACTCTTCAACAGGAATGGCATCGACGGTTCGCATATCCTCATGTAAATCGAACAAGCTAATAGAATCTGTAGCGACGACATCAGGATTATCCAAATAAGGCATCTCAGTAAAAATCTTTTTATCATCGGGAATCGGCGGTCTTTCCATTTCATCACACTCCTTTATAACAAGCAGTGTGCTCGAAACAGTTTCTGATTATGCACCAAAAGCCATTTGAAAAAGTAAATATAAATTTAAGAAGATGACTATTGCCGCGACAATCCAACCTAGAATCGTTGTTACTTTGTGATTGGTGAGTTCGCCCATAATCTTTTTATTACTCGTAAAGATGATTAAAGGAACGAGTGCAAAGGCGATGCCAAATGATAAAATTACTTGGCTCAAAACGAGTGCGTATGTTGCATTAACACCAAATGCAATAACTGCTAGTGGAGGCATCATTGTAATAGCGCGGCGTAAATAAATAGGGATTTTTCTACGAATGAATCCTTGCATAACGATATCACCAGCCATCGTACCGACAGAAGAGCTCGCTAGACCTGCAATCAATAATCCAAGTCCAAATGAAATGCCAGCCAGTGGGCCAATTGCTTGAGTTAAGCCATTGAATGCTACATCTAAATCCTCAACAGCAATACCTTCTTTAAAGAAAACAGCAGCCGCTATGACCAACATACTCATATTAATCGCACCCGCAATCACCATGGCGATAACGATATCGATCAATTCAAAATGGAAAATCTTCCGCTTTTCTTCATTAGTGCGTCCAATAACCCGACTTTGTGTTAATGAAGAGTGTAAATAAATTGCATGTGGCATAACAGTTGCACCTAAAATACCGGTAGCAAGTAAAATAGAATCCACACCTTCAAAGCGTGGTGTGAAAATGCCTGAAATGACACTACCCATGTCTGGTTTCGCCATAAATGTTTGGAAGGCGAATGCTATTACAACGATTAAAACCATCCCAGATATACCTGCTTCAAATGCACGATAACCACGGCGCTGTAATTCTAAAATAGCAAATGAGCCAACTGCTGTAATGAGAGCTGCCGGAAGCATCGGAATGCCAAATATTAAATATAAACCAAGAGCTGCACCGATAAATTCAGCTAGATCGGTCGCCATAATGACGAGCTCAGCCTGTATCCATAAAACCACAGATGTTTTTTTAGAAAAACGATCACGTGCAACTTCCGGTAAGTTTCGTCCAGTAGCAATTCCTAGTTTTGCAGAAAGAGATTGAATAAGAACGGCCATTAAGTTGGAAACGGCGATTACCCATAATAGTAAATAGCCGTATTCAGAACCGGCTGTAATATTTGTTGCAAAGTTACCTGGATCTATATATGCGACGGCAGCGATAAAAGCAGGACCTAGAAAGGGTAAAATTCGTCTGAAACCTTTCACATCACCCCTTAACACAGCTTCAGCGGTAGGTCCTTGAAAACGTATAAAACCATCGTTCTCTCTATTTTTCACCACAGTTTCCCCTCACCCCATAAATTGTCGTGTAAACAAAAATGTTTCCTTAGAGAAAGAATATACACTCTTAGTTTATACTGAAATTGGAAATTGTAAAGGGTAATTTATCCTGTAATTTATAAAAAACGCCATTTTTTTCTAACTGTTCTTCATATATTTATAAAAGGCCCTTATTTTAAAGGGCAGAAACCGCATTGCATCCAACCTGGAATATCTTTTGAGAAACAACATGTTTTACGAACTGGCATATTGATTAATTTAGATGGGTGTTGGCAGCCAGTATATTTTGCAAAATTGGAATGAGATGCGAAATTAGCCCATACTTTATCATCCTCCAAAATGTCTAAATCAATACGTGCCGGATCTTCAGTTCCTGGATTTGAAAGTAGCGTATGGAAATGCCAAAGCATATAGCCAAAAATATTTTCCCATAGCATTAATGGGGAAACGGACGTAATTTTACGTAGCTGCTGGATGATTTCATGACACTGTGTCAGCAAGATATGCTCAATAACGACCTCACGCTCATCATCATTAACAACCCTCCAGTCATTTTCATTTACAAATGTGCAAAGTGCTGCCTTTCCAAATTCTTCACGCGCACCAAAATGGATAGCAGAAACCGCACTATCCCAAATTTCGTCATATGTACTAAGCATGTAAAATTGCATAGCGATGAACATGCCGTAACGTCTTGTAAAATAGGAAATGGCAATTGTTTTAGAAGTTACGCCACTGAGTGTATGCATAATATTCATAAAATCGGGAAGAAATGCATCGTCTTGCAGTTGATCCAACCGGAAGAGCACAGTAGAAGGCTCACTTGTATATACGCTATATGCGTTTAGTTGTTGTCTTTGATCTTTCGATAAAGAACCCATATAAATCACCTCTTAAAATAATATACATTAAAATTTTGAAAATTTAGTGAAATAGCGTTTGATTATTCATAAACAGAAGAACATTAACTTTAGCTAAGCCATTGATTACAGGAGAAATAGCATAAAGAGAAATATTAAATAATCAGTAGAGGGGATTATTATGGATGCTACTTTTGATCAATTTATAGATAAATATATGAGGTCTTGGAGGAATTCATCTCTTCAAGAGTTGAAAAAAATAACTTCAAAGGATTCTAATTGAATGAGTCTTATATATGGAGAATTTCGATTGTTATTTAACTGAATTTAAAAATAATTTCTATAAAAAAGCTTGACTATTTAACTGATAATGATTATCATTGTCATATAAAGAGAATATCCTCCTTTACAACATAGCAAGTAGAGAAGGAATTGAATTAGCTACTTTTCTCCAAAATTTTAGCTAAGCACTTTACTGTATTCCTAAGCCCCCCTCAAAAAGTTTAGGAGTATATCGATAAGACTGGAACGGTAGGCTTTCATCAGCTTATCGTTTTTTGTTGTGCTGGGAAATTTCCGCTATACCATCATCGAAACAGCTTTAAAACAAGGACAACATCTGATTGGTGCCCTCAAAACGAACCGTATTTTATATCCGCAAGGCATCCGGATTCAAGCGAAACAATTCGCCACTTTTATCAAAGAGGCAGACACCATCTCGTGACGATTGGGCGTGAATCGTATCGTGTGTATCGCTATGAAGGGGCACTAAACGATCTAGATCATGGTGCGCTGTTGGTCGGCCGATGAACCTATGAAGCCAGTAATATGCGTTGTTTTTTAAGTACCGATACGGAGTTAAATGACGTAGAAATTTTGAACTACTATAGTATACGTTGGCGTATTAAAACGTACTTCCAACAAGTAAAAGGATCTTGGCTTTCAGGGCGTCCAAGTCCGTAGTAAACGTGCGGTTTTACGTTACTGGTTGTTCGTCCAATTTATATATCTCTTTTTAAGTGATTTACACGGCACGATATTTACCTACGCAATCCATTTCGTACGAAAGAACAAATTCGCCAGTATCATTGAATTTCTACATACAGCCACCACAAATGGTATTTCTCTTGAACAAATCAAAAACGAGTTTCAAGTAGCCTAGGGTGCCTGTCATTTCATTTTGGATGGTGAAATATTACTTTAAATATGCTCGTTTAGAGTACAAATGTTGATATAACAGTATTCTCTTGATTTTGATACGCTCAAAACGGTGCAACTTTTTACAAACATCACGACTTTATTTCAAACAGTACAAATTTGTTTTAAACCGACTGTAAAGCAATAATAAAGTTATTTAATTTTGATATGAAAATATAAGAGCCTTGCTACATTTTATTGTAGTAAGGCTCTTTAAAGTTGTTTAATAAGAACAGCGACGCTAATTCAACAATAGCGCCATGTTTGTTGTAATACGCTTATTTTTATAACCCCACACTAGACCTTCTTTTATTCAATACCAGCAAGCATATAATTAGAATTAAATTTACAATTAAGACGATAATACTACCCTCAATTTTATAAATACCACCTGAGATTAATGAATTTCCTTGAAACGTACTGTCTAAAAGATTTGGATAATCACTTGCCACGGAAATGCCACCCAATATAATTGCTCCAACTATATTCCAAATAAAGTGAGCAATTATGGGTACTATGATTGTTCCCGTGTATTCCAATAATAATGTTATAAATACACTCGTTGAAAAAACATTTAATACTGGTAAAATACCTGCTTCAAATGCTCCACCGTGCATCGCAGTGAATAATATAGTCGTTAAAACAGTTGCCACAACAATATTATATCTTTGCTTCCATAATTGATACAAATAGCCTCTAAACAACAATTCTTGCATTGCAACGTTCAACAACAATGCCAAAATCCAAATCCATATGTGGTCAATATTATTTTGACCTTGTAAACTCATTGTTTTTGTAAGTAAAAGAACAGCAACCACACTACCCAACCATAAGACACCTATTACAACACCTGTTAAAGAACTTTTAAAGAATCTTGAACCTACGGGAATCTGAACTTTACGTTTTTCTATTACTAAAATAAAAATAATAGAGAATAAAATAACTACTGCAAGTGGGGTGAATTCCCACCATAATCGTAATAATGCCTGGTTTTCTGTTCGTAGATCAGGAGTAAAAGAAATTAAAATTACCCATCCTATAAAAAAGATAATTGTTTTTAAAATTGTACTTATCAATTTTTTCATTACTGAATCCTCTCATCCTACCCAAAGTAAACTGTGCAACAAGCTGGCCCGATTGTTGAACACAAGTTAAACAACACTGTTAAACTAACCTGCCCGTTAGCCATCTATGCAGCACAAAATAGTGCTGCACCACAGAGAATGAAAATGGTTAGAGGAGTCAATACTAGTAGTCCACCGAAACCAATAGTCTTATTAATGTACGCTCTCCTCTTTTTTTAACGATTAAGCAGGGGTCTTCTTAAGTATTGTCCTTTTTTTCTTGAAGAAATTAATTTTCATGGTAGTTTAGGTACATTTCTTCACAATCTATATGTTTATTTTAACATAAATATCCAATAAAAAAATCATCTCACCTCTATTAAATCTATAGAGGAGAGATGATTTTAATCAAATACTATTACAAATTATCAATCTATTTTATAAATAATCAAACTTTATTTCAAACCCACATTTAAACGACTTTATATTTTTTTATACAATTTTATTATTTGTGAACAAAAAAAGGATAGGTGGAGCAAATTCAAACGCTGCTCACCTAACCTTCTTTTTTACGCTTTATAATGTGTGAAATTAAATAAATCTACATTGTTATCAAGGTTTTTAACTAATTCCTTGACTTTTAATCAAAGTTTTCGGCGTGGGCGTTTGTTTTTTCTTCATAAGCATTGTGTAATAACTATGTAAGAACATTCCGATGATGATGACAGTTAAGCCGAATAGAGAAAGTGGTTCAGGTAATGGAATACCTAGGATGATCATCTCTCCGGCAATAACGAACAGAATTTCAGTCGATTGTGTTGCTTCAACTGCTGCAAGCTTTCCTTGGTTTCCACGGACGCGATCAGTAGCGATAAAGAAAAGGATTGTTGCAATAACACCTGAGCTAATCCCAACAAGAAGGGAATTAATCACTTGGCTTGTAGAAGGTAAACCGACTGTTATTACTGCAATAACAGCTAAAATGATCCAAGCAGGCAGTGATGCGATTGTCATGCCAAGAACACGTTGGAAGGTATCTAAGCGACCATCGCACACATCCATCATCCTACGGTTGCCAAGTGGATAAGCAAATGCTGCCACTATAACTGGCAAAATGCCAAGCATTAAATTCTCGGTCGAAATAGTTTTGGCACTTGGCATTTGAATTAACACAATACCTACTAAAATAATGCTCGAAATAAGCAGTGATACGAGAGGGATCTTCTGCCGTATTGTTTTCCCACCGAGCGTTATGATGAAAAAGGGGGCTAATAATACGCCGGCAACAATCGTAAATTGCCATGTACCAGATACGAGCCAACCAGGTCCATATGCTGCCGCAAATGTTAGCGGAGCATAAAATAAGACGAACCCAACAAAGCTCCATAATAGCCAAGCTCCAGGCTGTTTTTTCACTTCCTGCGTCAACGCCTGCATACCTTTACGGTACATTACGATAATGAGTAAAAAGGGAAGCATGAAAAAGTATCGTAGTGAAGAGCTCCATAGCCAACTCCCACCATCTAACTCCATCACACGATTTAAAATAAATGTTACAGCAAAAAATAATGACGCCAAGACGCCTAAAGCAATTTCCTTCACAATGCCACCTACCTATCGATTCACATTATCCCTGTTGCTCAAACAATTGGACAATTTCAATGATGACTTCAGTAGCCTTGACCATTGTTTCAGCCGCAACATACTCAAATTTACCATGCATATTTTCGCCACCAGCAAAGATATTTGGTGTTGGCATTCCCATATATGAAAGTTGAGAGCCATCAGTACCACCACGAATTGGTAAAACTAGAGGTTTAATATTTAAATTCTCCATTGCTTTGTGCGCTACATCAACAATTTCTTTTACAGGTTCAATTTTTTCAGCCATATTGTAGTATTGATCTTCTATTTTAACAACAATGGCCGTATCGCCGAATTCGGCTTTAATCTTTTCTTCTGCCTCTTTGAATAATTGCTTTTTCGCCTCAAATTTGTCACGGTCAAAGTCGCGAATAATATAAGAAAGGTTAGCTTCTTCAATATGGCCATTGAAGTTCATTAAGTGAATGAACCCTTCGTGGCCAGCTGTTTTTTCTGGTACATCATCTGCAGGCATATACGATTGGAATTTAATAGCCATTGTTAGAGCATTCACCATTTTATCTTTTGCAGAGCCAGGGTGTACACTAACGCCATAAGTTGTCACTTTTGCACCCGCGGCATTGAAGCTTTCATATTGTAATTCACCAAGTGGGCCACCATCCATTGTATAAGCAAAATCAGCGTTAAATGCATCCACATCAAATTTATGTGGGCCACGTCCAATTTCTTCATCTGGTGTGAAAGCAACGCGGATTTTACCGTGTTTAATGTCAGGATTCGCAATTAAATATTCCATCGCTGTCATAATTTCAACAATTCCAGCTTTATCATCTGCACCAAGTAAAGTCGTCCCGTCAGTTGTAATTAACGTTTGACCTACATAATTAGCAAGTTCTGGTGAGTTTTTTGGAGATAGAGTTGTATTTGTATTTAATTGAATATCACCACCGTCGTAATGATCATGACGTTGTGGTTTAACATTTGTACCAGTGTAATCAGTTGCAGTGTCAACATGTGCAAGGAAACCGATTGTTGGTAGTTTTTTATCTGAATTAGCTGGAAGTGTTGCAAACAAGTAGCCATTTTCATCAAGTGAAATGTCAATCATACCGATTTCAGCTAATTCTTTCTTAAGTACATGTAGTAAATCCCATTGTTTTTCAGTCGATGGAGTTGTTTCGCTATCAGCATTAGATTGTGTATCGATTTGTGCATAACGTACTAGTCGTTCAATCACTGTTTCTTTCATGTTGGAAAATCCCCCTTAAAGTAAAAGCATTGTCACTATTCTAACACTTTCTTTCGGATGACGGAATAATAAGGAATACTTATGGCAAATAAAAGCTGAGCACCGTAATAGCTCACCATAATAAGTGCATGTGAAAATGGTACTTCTGTAATAAACATATTAATCGAAAGTATTGAATCTGAAAAAATAAATGATAGAGCCCCAATCGTAGCAAGCTTTGAACCAGTCTGGATAGCTGTCCAACCCATCGTCAATATAACAGCAATATACGCGATAACTGCAATGCCTAAAACAATGTCCCCAGATTTAAAGACAGTACCGGTAATCCACACGACCATGAAGACACCGTAAAGTAATAAAAGAATGGCTGCAGGCTTAGCTATTGCTTTCTTTTTAAGCTTTATAAATGCAACGATATAGCAGATATGACCGATTAAAAAGCTCGACAAACCAATTAAAAACCATTGGAGCGTCGCGTCGCCAATCATACAGAATAACAAGCCAAGTAATAACCAGTTTTTATAACGTGTATTTACGGGTACTTGTTGAAGAGAAGCTAACCAAATAATGAGAAGCATTGGAATTACTTTGAAACTAAGCTTCACAGCAACAGGTTCTGCTGGAATGAAGCAGATATAAATGAATCCTAAAATAATGGTTAAGCCAATGAGAACTTTTTGATTCATACTCTTTTAACTCCTTCCATTAAAAGAGTATTCTTGCTCCAAACAGTTAAAACCTTTTTTTATAAAAAATATTACTGAAACTTTCTGCCGATTGTATCGTAAAATAGATATGTGAAAGGATGATCAAAATGATTGCTACATTGATAATGTCGGCGATAGTAGCAGCGGTAGCTGGACTATTAATCGTACCGATTACGAGTAAAACAAAAGATGGCGACTTTAAAGCCAAATTCAAACTACAATTTTTCATTTTTGTATTCATAGTTGGGTTAATTGCGACAGCTACAGTTTACTATGTTCTGAAAATTGACCAAAACTGGACTCTTCTATGGCCAGCGATGATTATTTTAACAGCACTTGGAGCATGGTCTGCAAGTGGTATGGAACGCAATTTAAAAGGCATTCTGTTTTTAGGAAGCTTAGGTTTTGCAGTGTATATTTTATCTGCACCTTTATTAAATGCGAATGATAAGTACAAATCAGCTGAGATGGCTCAAAAAGTTGAATTGAAAGCATTTGACGAAACAAAAACACCTGCTAGCGTACCACCAAAATTTGTACGCAATAAGATGAAAAAGGCATTTAGCCAAGTGCCAAATACAAGTTATTATGAACTAGGTAGTTTGCAAATTCAAAAGGTAAACGGCGAATTTGTGTATATTGCACCGGTTGAATTCTCTGGTTTCTTTAAATGGACGAAGGGAAAAGTAACACCGGGATATTTCACAATGAGCGCTACAGACTCTTCCGATAATCCAAAATTTATCAAAGCGGAAATGGAATATACAACATCTTCATTTTTAAATTACAATGTTGCTCGTCATATTCGTTTAGAAAACCCGACGAAAATTTTCTACGGCGAGCCACAACTTGAAATAGATGATGATGGTACTCCATATTACATCCGTTCTTACGGTAAATTCATAACAGCTCGTAACGGCTTCGATGCAGAAGGGATCGTCATGGTCGATGCTAAAACAGGTAAATCCCAAACTTTTGCGTTAAAAGATGTCCCTGAATTCATCGACGGTGCTATTTCACCAGAAGCAGTCAGCCTTCAAAACAGTTATTTCGGTAACTATATTCACGGTTTCTGGAACAGTAAATTCGGTAAAAAAGATGTAAAATTACCTTCAGATGAAGGAACAGAAGCAAATGTCAGCCCTATATTCGATGAAAATGGTGATATGTATTACTTCACAGACTTTACAAGTCCAAAAGAAGGTGTCGATTCAATGCTCGGCTATTCATTAACAAATGGTCGCACTGGAGAAGCAACTTATTACACTGGAAACCAAGAGGAAGCGTATATGGATTCTCAAGGTGCCCTACAAATTATCGAAAAGAAATTCATCGAGAAAAAATGGAACGGTCAAATGCCGATCATCTACAACTTCTACGGTGAAGCAAGCTGGCTAACACCAGTACTAGATTCAAATGGTTTCTTACAAAACTATTTCATCGTCTCAGCTGCTAACCCTGAGCTATCAGTTTCAGGTGCAACACCAAATGAGGCATTAAGACAATATAAAGCAATCTTAAGTCGTGGCGGAAGCTCCGTAAATGGTAGCTCTCAACAAGAAGTGGCAAGCACTACAGGTAAAATCGTCCGCGTTTATAAAGAAAAAAATGGTGACTTCACAACCGTGTCATTTATGTTAGACAACAAAGACAACTACAGCGTTAGCTCTGAAGTCGTACCACTAGCAATTTATCTACAAGAAGGTGACAAAGTCGAAGTGAAATATATTAACTCCGGCGAAGTGTTCCTACCAGTAAAAGAGCTAGTAATCGACGGTTTAGTAGAAGAATAAAATGAAATACCTGACTGCCACTTTTATAGTGGCAGTTTTTTTGAGATTAGCTAATAAGCATGAAAGTGAGAGAGTGGAGCTTACGCTAAAATCTAACTTTAGAAAAAAAGCTCTGGAGGTAGGTTTTCCTAACTTCAGAGCTGTCATAGTTATTTCCAGGTGAAGCCTTTCTTTGCCAAAAATTCGTTGATAAACGGACGGCGTTGTTCGATTAAGAAATCGGCCATTTGTTTTGTCCAGTTAGCCATTTTGCGATTAGAGCCTCGATTTGTATAGTAAGCTTCCATTGTTGCATCGTATTCATCCAACAATGTATCGTATTGCTCTACATCATAATTATTTTCATGTAAAACAGCTTGCACAGGTAGGCGCGGTTTTGTTTCATAGCGCTTCGTTGGCACGCCAATTGTCATTGCAAATAACGGGAATACATATTCAGGAAGCTTGAATAATTCACTAATTTCTTGTGGTTTGTTGCGTGCCCCGCCGATATAGCAAATTCCATAACCTTTAGACTCAGCTGCAATTACGAAGTTTTGAGCGAAAAGAGCAACATCAGCAACACCAACAAGCACATTTTCTGCTGAATCAGCGACGATCTCAACTCCATTTTTTTGCCCTGCAACTTGCAGACGTTTAAAGTCTACACAAAATAAAAATGAAGCGCCCGCTGTGCCAAATTGGAACTCATTATTTGAAAGTTCCCCAAGTTTTTTCTTCTTCTCTTCATCAGTAACCCAAATGACGCTATATGCTTGCACGAAATGAGAGCTTGCCGCCATTTGTGCCGTTTCGACTAAATCGACAACGACCTCTTTAGAAATAAGTTCTCCTGTATATTTACGTACAGAAGAGTGACTGCGTAGCAATTCTTTTACCATAATTCAGAACCCCTTTGCCAAATATTAAATGAGTACATTCTATATTTAGGCTAACATATTTCAGTAGTTGCTGATAACAAATTTTGTTCCTAAAATGCCGTTATACTAAATTTAATGTTCAGAAAAAACAAAAAAATGCGTTGACAATGATCCGATCCATCTTCTATACTTAGTTCACAAGATGGAACTGAATTAAATACTCTTATCAAGAGCGGCGGAGGGATAGGCCCTGCGATGCCCGGCAACCGGTGAGTGACGAACTCACAATGGTGCTAATTCCTACAGATTTCTAATCGAATCTGACAGATAAGGGGAGGAAAAATTGCTTATGCAACCCTCTTCTTAGCGAAGGGGGTTTTTGTTTTTCCAAAATCCTCCTCATGCCACCAATTGTCCATCTTCTACAAAACCATTTTAGGAGGAATGAACAATGACAAATTTTCGTCCAGAAACTTTATTATTACATGGTGGTCAAGAGCCAGATCCAACAACGGGCGCACGTGCTGTCCCAATTTATCGTACAACAGCTTACGCATTCAATAGTACGGAGCATGCTCAAAAGCTATTTGCTCTTGAAGAAGCCGGTAATATTTATTCTCGTATCATGAATCCAACTGTTGATGTGTTCGAAAAACGCGTTGCTCTTTTAGAAGGAGGAACAGCTGCGGTAGCACTATCTTCAGGAATGGCAGCAATTGCATTTTCTATTTTAAATATTGCGCGTGCTGGTGATCATATCGTAGCATCAGGTAGTTTATATGGTGGTACATATAATTTGTTTGCCAATACTTTACCACGTTACGGCATTACAGCATCCTTTGTAGATGAAAGAAATCCAGAAAATTTTCGCACAGCAATTAAAGAAAATACGAAAGCAATTTACGTGGAAACAATCGGTAACCCAAGTTTAACTATAGTGGATATTGAAGCTTTAGCGAATATCGCACATGAGAATGGTATTCCTTTGGTCGTTGACAATACATTCCCATCACCATATGGTTCAAATCCAATTGATTTTGGTGCAGATATTGTTGTTCACTCTGCGACAAAATGGATTGGTGGACACGGTACAGTTATCGGTGGAGTTGCAGTTGATGCTGGGAAATTTGATTGGACACAAGGGAAATTCCCTGACTATACAGAGGCAGATGCATCTTACCATGGTATTCGTTACGGTATTGATACTGCGGGAGCAGCATTCGCAACTCGTTTGCGTGTTCAATTACTACGTGATTTTGGTCCAACATTGAGTCCGGACAATGCATTCCAATTAATTCAAGGTCTAGAAACATTACATTTACGTGTGCCACGTCACAATGAAAACGCTCAAAAGGTAGCGGAGTATTTACGTGGTCACGAAGGTGTTGAATGGGTTACCTACAATGGTTTTGAGGATAATGACTCCCATGAAAATGCGAAGAAATATTTGAAAAATGGCTTCGGCTCAGTGTTAACATTCGGTATTAAAGGTGGCCGTGAAGCTGGACGCCAATTAATCGATCATATCGAGTTATTCTCACATGTAGCCAATGTTGGAGACGCACGTTCGTTGATCATTCACCCAGCATCTACAACACACCAACAGTTAAGCGCAGAAGAACTAGTGCAAGCTGGTGTATCAGAGGAGCTCGTACGTCTTTCAATCGGTTTAGAATCAATCGAGGATATTATTTCAGCTTTAGATAATGCTTTCGCAAAAGTAGAAGAAGCAGCTGTAGTGAAATAAGTATTGATTATAGAAGGAATAGTAAGATATAAGGGATGACGAGGAGAAATATGTCATCCTTTTTTCCTTTTAAACCAGATATTCCTAAGTTGAAAAAACTTTTCGTAAAATATGAAATTCAGTTAGAATAGTGTTGTCAGTGGTTTCAATGACCTTCTAGAAAAAACAAATGTCCTTGTGAGAAAGATTTTTCTTGTAATCTGTTCATTTCTAGTCTAAAATCATCAATAAGTAAAATAATTGAAACCATGTATTAGTGATTTAATGAAATTGCTAAGCATTGAAAGAACAACTATTCACAATTGGGAATTATAAGACATACAGGCTGTGAAGGGGTTCAATACAGCAGTAAAGTAACATAATTAGTTAATAGCGATAAAACTTTTTTTCTGAATCTTTTCAAGGCAACAACATCTGGTGATGAGCTAGGAAACAAATATGAATGGGATGCAAATATTACATTGATATTTATAGATGTTAGTATTATCCCATCACAACAAGGTGGCGTATGAACAGAATTCAGGAAAAAAGCGCAAGATTGCAATTTTATTTTGGAGGCGATCGTATGACATCAGTAAAGGTAGCAATTCTAGGATTTGGTACAGTAGGGCAAGGAATTTATCATATCGTAAATGAAAGACGCGAACAGTTTAAGCAAACTTTAGGAGTAGATATTGAAATTGCTAAAATTTTAGTACGTGACGTGTCAAAAACACGACCACAAGCTCCACAAGAGTTATTAACAGATAACTTTGACGATATTTTAGCTATTCCGGATTTACAAGTTGTATTTGAAGCAATTGTTGGTGAAGAACCAGCATATAAATATTCAGCACAAGCAATTGAAAAAGGCTGTAACGTTATCACGGCTAACAAAGTAATGTTCTCTAAACATGGCTTAGCTTTACAAGAAAAAGCACAACAATATGGCGTGCAAGTTGGATATGAAGCGACTACTGCTGGTGGCGTTCCAGTCATCAAAACAATGCAAAACATCCTCCGTGTAAATGATGTAAGCCATATCCAAGGAATCTTGAATGGTACATCAAACTACATCCTAACTCAAATGCGCAGTGAAGGATTAGCATTTGACGATGTATTAAAAGATGCGCAAAGCTTAGGTTATGCTGAAGCAGATCCTTACAACGATATCTCGGGTCAAGATGCTTTCCGTAAACTAATGATCCTTAGCGCATTAGCATTCGGTAAGCAACCAAAATGGGAAGATGTTGACGTAATAGGCATCACTGAAATTTCTTCTGAGCAAGTAGAAGAAGCTTCAGCAAAAGGTTTACGCTACCGTCACGTAGCAGATGTGCAACTAGGAGAAAACGGCGAGCTAATTGCAAAAGTAGGACCGGAGCTAGTAGGTCCAGAGCACCCACTTTATTCAATTGAAGGCGTCAACAACGCAGTTGCTCTTGATACAAACTACATCGGCACACTTACTTTAGTAGGCCCCGGCGCAGGCATGTATCCAACAGCTAGTGTAATGGTTGAAGACTACGCAGACATGCTAGCTAAAAATGCAACACCTGTCCCAATCTAATATGACTTTGAAGCGGCGTCCAGTTGCCTGCTTCTACATACGATTAACACCAGTGGGTATTAGAATACCACTGGTGTTTTTGTGTTTGAATAAATAGTGTTCTGGATGTAGATCGGGGCGAGTAAGGAGATTAGGTGCTCGAGTATAAAGATTGACCTTCTGAGAAAAGAAAATCCCACTTAACATTGATGAGTTAGGCAAATGGAGCGTTGAGTAGTGTAAATGGAGCGTTGAGTAGTGTAAATGGGAGAGTGATGCAAATGAAGCGTTGAGTAGTGTAAATGGGAGAGTGAGTGATGCAAATGGAGCGTTGAGTAGTGTAAATGGGAGTGAGTGATACAAATGGAGTGTTGAGTAGTGTAAATGGGAGAGTGAGTGATGCAAATGGAGCGTTGAGTAGTGTAAATGGGGGCGAATGGTGCAAATGGAGCGTTGAGTAGTATAAATGGGAGAGCGAATGATGCAAATAAAGCGTTGAGTAGTGTAAATGGGAGAGTGAGTGATGCAAATGAAGCGTTGAGTAGTGTAACTGGGAGAGTGAGTGAAGCAAATGAAGCGTTGAGTAGTGTAACTGGGAGAGTGAGTGAAGCAAATGAAGCGTTGAGTAGTGTAACTGGGAGAGTGAGTGAAGCAAATGAAGCGTTGAGTAGTGTAACTGGGGGCGAGTGATGCAAATGGAGCGTTGAGTAGTGTAAATGGGGGCGAGTGATGCAAATGGAGGTTTGAGTAGAGCAGATAGGGAGGAATGAAGAGAATTCTAATTTATATGGGGAATCAAGCACACTACTATCTCCTCTAACAATTTGCTCATAGCTCAATACGGCTGCAAACAAAAAGACAGCCTTCAGCTGTCTTTGCTAGTCTTCATCTTTAATATCAATGTCTTCTGGAATTGGCGTGTTTTTCCAGATTTCAATTTCTTCTTTGATGCGCTCGAGCTGTTCGTGGTAGCGCTCAAACTGGTCACTGCTTATTAAAAACTGTTCGCCATCGTGAACAGCATGAATGCGGCCGTCTAGAATATAACGCATTACTTGTTGCTCGGGCATTGAGATATCTTTCGCGGTGTCTGCGACATTTTTATACATAGATCAATGCCTCCTTTTGCCTTCATTATAATAGAAGAAAACGTTTGCCTCAACTTTCAAAGTTTATGGTATATTTAGGGGATGATACATAAGGAGTGAGCTATTAAGTGAATATTTTACCGTATATTTGTGTGTTACTGGCGGCTGTTTTATGGGGTACAGTTGGTACGACACAGACATTTTTAACAGATGGTATTAATCCACTAACAATTGCCATGATGCGATCAGCCATTGGTGGGGGGACTTTACTGATAATAGCTATTTGTTTGAGGAAAATTCAGTTTCGTCATTGGGCATGGAAGTATACATTTTTTGCGGCTTTAGTAATGGCTCTTTTTCAGCCGCTATTTTTTACATCAGTTCGTTTAACGGGTGTTGCGATTGGAACGGTTGTAACGATTGGCAGCTCACCAGTTTTTGCGGGACTAATTGATTGGCTTTATTTCAAAAATAGACCAACTCGCACATGGGGCGTTGCCACAGTGCTCGCGATTATTGGATGTGTTTTACTGTTTGTTAATAAAGGCGAAGCTATGGTGAATCCACTTGGCGTAGGAATGGCATTGTGTGCTGGAATCGCTTTTGCAACTTATACACATGTGAGCAAGGCGTTGATGGAAAAAGAGGAAGCGTTGCCAGCAGTAGCGATGACATTCTCAATTTGTGCCTTATTGCTATCCCCAATTGCACTGATATACGGAATCGAGTGGGTCGGACAAAGTGCAAACTGGTTACCATTATTATTCATGGGTTTATTCGGCACGAGCATTGCGTATTTGTTGTTTTTAACAGGTTTACAAAAAGTATCATCATCTTCCGCAGTAACACTGTCGCTAGGAGAACCATTAACTGCAGCATTACTAGGTGTGTTTTTAGTTGGAGAGTTCTTGAGTGTAACGTCTTGGATGGGTGTGGCCATGCTACTCGGTGGTATATTAGTCATTACATTCGGTGGACGTGGTGGAAAGGGTAAAGAGATTATAGCTACTTAGTTTGGGCTAAGTAGCTTTTTTTGTGGAGAAAATCATGGGGAAAGAGTAATTTGAGAATTTGATTTGAAAATTCCAGTGCTTGTCGGGGCTAGACAGGCCGCTTCAGCATTTAATCAGCATATCCAGCTTCAGCGGCCAGCCCCTCGAGGTCACTTCAGTCTCTCGGTCAAAGGCAAAAACCGCCTTTGATTCGAGCCTTCCAGTGCTTGTCGGGGCTAGACAGGCCGCTTCAGCATTTAATCAGCATATCCAGCTTCAGCGGCCTGCCCCTCGAGGTCACTGCAGTCTCTCGGTCAAAGGCAATAACCGCCTTTGATTCGAGCCGTCCAGTGCTTGTCGGGGCTAGCCAGGCCGCTTCAGCATTTAATCAGCATATCCAGCTTCAGACGCCAGCTCCTCGAGGTCGTTTCCGTCTTCTCGGACAAAAGCTGAAGTGATGCTTTTGTTTCGAAGACTCCAACGCTTGTCGGAGCTAAACGGGCGTCCGAAGCATTTAAGATAACCTTAAGAATTTCTTCATTTTTATGATAAGGTAGTCTTAAGATTTGATGTGTATTATAAATAGTATAAGAAATATGAGCTTAATTGATGGTTTGTATAGATAAAATATGATGAGGGATGAGGTGCGAAAGATGGCGGAGTATACAGTGCTTGTGACGGATGATGATCAGGATATTCGTGATGGAATTGAGATTTATTTGAGAAATGAGGGCTACAACGTACTGAAGGCGGGGGATGGTCTTGAGGCGTTGGAAATGCTTTCGGAGAATGAAGTGCATTTAATTATATTAGATATTATGATGCCGAATATGGACGGAATCACGGCGACATTTAAAATTCGTGAGGAACGTAATATTCCAATCATTATGTTGAGTGCGAAGGCGGAGGATTCGGATAAGATACATGGGCTGTCTGTTGGAGCAGATGATTATGTGACGAAGCCGTTTCATCCGATGGAACTTGTGGCGCGTGTGAAATCACAAATGCGCCGATATGTGAAGCTTGGAACGTATAATGAGCAACAATCGAAAATTGCCGTGCAAGGACTAGTACTGGATCAAGATGCGAAGGAAGTCACACTTGACGGGGAATCAGTCAAACTTACGCCGATTGAGTTTAAAATTACAGAGCTACTAATGGCGCATGCTGGACGTGTATTTTCGATTCAAGAAATTTATGAGCGTGTTTGGAACGAGCCTGCATACAATGCGGAAAATATTGTGGCGGTGCATATTCGGAAGATTCGAGAAAAAATTGAAGTGGATCCAAAAAATCCACGTTATTTAAAGGTGGTTTGGGGCATTGGCTACAAAATCGAGAAATAGTAATGCGTTTTTATGGTCTGTCCTTGCATTATTTTTAGCGGTCATTAGCCTGACATATTGCGTATCATTTATATTAGATTTAGTAAATATCAGCTTCGAAAGAACAACTAGAACGTTTGCTCAGCTAACAAGATGGATGGGGGGAGCGTAATAATGAAGAATAATTCAAGAGGGCTCTTTAGCTTATTTTTAATGTCAATTGTTCTATTCAGTGTTTTTTCTTTAATACAGCAAGGATCAAAGTATATTGGGAAAGATTACTTTGATTCGGATAGCTTTCAAGCTAAGCTGGATAATTTTACATTTGATATTGGACCTTTATTATTAAATCCTATTGATGCTGACGAGGCGAAAAAGACAATTACAGTAACAGAGAATGAAATTGAAGAACATCGAAATAGATACGGTACTTTGAGCGAACAAGTTGAAAATATTAATAACCAGTACCAAAATCGTATTGCACAAGCAATTGATTCTAATGCAAAAAAAGTAAAAGAGACTCTAATAAAAGAAAGAGACTCTAAAATAGACGACATAACGAAGAACTTTGAAGACAATGATTATATTAAAGAGAAAGTCATAGCAAGCAAGAAAAAAGCAATAGATAATTACATGTTAGAAATGAACAATCGAAAAAAGGATTTGTTGGATACCTATCGATTCTTTGCTTTCCAGCTGACCGATGTAGATACACAAAAAACGATGACATATGGTGAGATAGAAAGTCCAGCAGCATTTAGTGTTAAATATGGTAAAGGAACCAATTTACTTAGAACGTACAGTGTGTCGAGTAGTTATCCAGAAGATAGGTATGATAACAATAGTTATTCATCTAATGGTTTTTTTGCAAGTGATACTGTAACTTCTACTGATGTAGAAGAAGTAAAACTAACGGATAAAACCTATCAGTACGAAGGGAAAATTACAGTTCCAAAAAGTGCATTGAAATATACGGAATTTGAGGCAGACTATAATGCTTTTAAAAGTAATCAAGTTTTGTGTTACATTATTTGGTTTTTAGGATTTGTAAGCGTAATACTCTTATTAACAGTATGTAAACCAACTAAAAAAACTTTATTACAAAACAATGATATCACTCTTTGGATACGCAAATGGCCGATGGATGCACAAATTGTGGGATTATTAGTAGCTGTTTGGGCTTTGTTTATCAACTCACAAGGGATAATGTATAAACTTGAAGATCTTAATAATTATAGCAGACGGGAAAATATGATAGGACAAGTACTAAGTTTTGGATTCCCATTTATTATTTTTTGCTTCTTATTATGGATTTCCTTGGCACAAGCGGTTTCAATTTTAGAGAATTTAAATAGTGAAGAAAAGCGCCTAAAAGCATACGAAAGAAGCTTTGTAAAAAAAACATTTGAGAATTTACAAGATCTATTTTTAAATCGTAGTCTCGGTTTTCAATCAGTTATTTTGGTAGGTATTATTTTCTTAGCAGGTGTTGGCTTTACCGGTGCGATGGTTTCGGGGCAATTATTTGTTATCTACACCCCACTGTTCCTATTCATCGCCCTACCAGCGACAATACTATTCTTAACCCGAATGAGCTATCTAAATCGTATTATGAAAGAAACGGAGCAAATGGCTGCAGGTCGCTTGAGTAATGAAATCAAAATTCAAGGTAAATCGGCATTTGCTATACATGCCGGAAACTTAAACGAATTACGTGACGGGGTTCGCACGTCCATTTCTGAGCAAGCGAAAAGTGAGCGCTTAAAAACAGAGCTGATCACCAATGTTAGCCACGATTTACGTACGCCGCTAACATCGATTATTACGTATACAGATTTATTGAAAAAGCCAAATGTCACTGAAGAAGAACGCAATTCTTATATTGCCATATTAGATAAAAAATCACAGCGATTAAAAACGCTTATCGAAGATTTATTTGAAGTATCGAAAATGGCATCTGGCAATATTGAGCTTCATAAACAGCGGGTCGATTTAAATCAGTTGTTGCAGCAAGCACTTGCTGAACATGAAGAAGACATTACAAAATCCGAGTTAGACTTTCGTGTGAATACACCTGATGGCCCGTTATTTGCTTATGTGGATGGTCAAAAGTGGTGGAGAATGCTGGATAATCTAATCATAAACACATTGAAGTATACGATGGAAGGTACACGAGTATATGTAACACTAAGTCAGAAAAATGGTGAAGCCGAATTTATTATTAAAAATGTAACGAAATATGAGATTGGTGAAGATGTGGAGGAGTTATATGAGCGCTTTAAGCGTGCGGATACATCACGTCACACAGATGGCTCGGGTCTTGGGTTAGCCATTGCGCAATCGATTGTAGATTTACACGGAGCTCGTATGAAAATTGAAGTAGACGGTGACTTGTTCAAAGTAACAGTGAATGTAGTATCCGTTTATTAATAAGAAAACCCAGATTGCGTAATGGCAATCTGGTTTTTTTGACGTTATGTGAGGTCTTCCCATGTATTAATATAATTTAGTTGGTACATAGCCTCGGTAGATTTTTGAAAGTAAATAGCCGCTTTTTTATAGTTATTACGCTCAAATAAAAGATTGCCTAATAGGATGGAGTATTTTTGGACATTTTTGGTGTCATTCATTTGTTGGAAATAATCAATAGCAAGAGCAATTCGTTTTTCATCAAATGGTGATAGGTAATGCATCATTTTGAAAATTTCAAAGTGATATAAATAGGCTGTAGTTTTGTCTAGTGGTTCATTGTCTCTAATAAGAGATAGCCCTTTTTCACACCATTTTTGCACATCATCCACTTGTTTTAATTTGGAGTATTCTTTAATGATCGAGTGGATGGTAATAAGAACGCTGAGAGGTTCTGTTTTTGTTTTATAGCTTTTTTTATAATAAGAAATCGCCTTTTTTGCATCGCCTTGGAGGGCGTAAATAAAGCCAATATTTTGTGATAGGAGACCTTCAAATTGCTGAAGTTGATACATATTACAAAATATAGAAGCATCCAATAAAATCTTTTCCGCACTCGAGTAGTGTCCGTTTTGAGAATACGCTGCAGCGAGTAAAATTTTACAGTCTACGGAGCAGGCATAATAACCTGATCTTTCATAAATATCGCTAGCCATTTTTGCATATTCAAGCGCATTTAAATTTTGATTTAAGGAATAGTAGTTTAACGCTAATGCATAATAGTAATCGGCTTTCTCCCAGTCCTCTAGCTGGATCTTTTGCAGTAGGTTGATAGACGACTCCAAAAAAGGAAGTGCTTTTAGATAGTCACTTTTTCTGCAGTAGTAAATATTAGCGTTTAAGTTATAGAGAAATCGTTGTTGATCATTTAAATTTTCTTCCATTGCATAAAATGCCTTTAAAAAATATTCGATATCAACAAGGGGCTGCTTGGAGACAAGAAAAAGGCGGAACAAATACAGATTATAAAAATAAAAGTTTGTAACGTCTTCAAAACCGAAATCCTTGGTCATATAATAGTTCAATTTTTCTTTTGCAGATTGCTCGTTACGAGTTAGCACGATAGATTTGTAGCTTTCGTATAACTTTGATACAAACTGTTTTTCATTTTCTGACGTAAAGTCATTTAGGTTAATCTGTAGACGCTCAATTAAAGCGTCAAGTACTTCTTGGGAGGGGCTTTTTTGTTCACTTTCAATTTTGCTTAAATATGAAGTGGAACAAATATCTTTTGAAAGTACTTTTTGTTTCATATTTTGTCTAATGCGTTCTGATTTAATAATGTAGCCTATGTTTTGCATATGTTTACCTTCCAATAAAATATACTATTTTGAATATTACACTAATCATATGGATTTCGAATCGGTAGAAAGGGGGATTTTGTCTGATGAAAATGACAATATGAAGAGAGACTATAATCATAACAATCTATATATTAATAAAACCGCAGTAATTGTATAGTATTATAATACTATACAATTACTGCGGTTTTCCAAAAAAGAGTGAGGCAGAAAATATAACATCGTATGCAAGCTGAATTATTGAACTATGTGGTGTTGGAATGCGTATACGACAGCTTGGGTGCGGTCTTGTACTTCAAGTTTGGATAAAATATTACTGACATGTGTTTTCACTGTCTTTATTGCTATGAAAAGTTCGTCGGCAATGTCTTGATTAGGTTTGCCTTGTGCAATTAATTGTAGAATTTCATGTTCACGTTCTGTTAAATCCTCATGGAGAGGGCGATCTGTTTTTCGAAGGCGCTGCATCATTTTGTTTGTAACTTCAGGTTCTAAAACAGGAGTGCCATTTGAAGTTTGGCGAATAGCATCAGCGATTTGCTTGGCGTTTGTTGTTTTGAGCAAGTAGCTTATAGCACCTGCTTCTAAGGCCGGGTACACTTTATCGTCATCCAAGAAACTTGTGACAATCATGATTTTCGCTTGTGGCCACTGTTTAATAATTGCTGCTGTAGCTTCTGCACCGGTCATAATTGGCATGACCATATCCATTAAAATAATGTCGGGACGATGTTCTAGTGATAGCTCAAATGCTTCTTGGCCGTTCGTTGCCTCTGCAACAACCTCCATATCAGGTTGTGCTTGCA
Organism: Viridibacillus soli; assembly: GCF_016612995.1. GTDB lineage: Bacteria > Bacillota > Bacilli > Bacillales_A > Planococcaceae > Viridibacillus > Viridibacillus soli. Next base: position 90,246 of record NZ_JAEOAH010000015.1, on the reverse strand, counting down.
AATAGGCAGATACACCGATGCGTACCATTTCATGGTCATCCGCTAATAATATTCGAATCATCTAGTTCATGCTCCATTTCTACAGGGATTTTCACTTCTATAACCGTTCCTTGATTTGGAATAGAAACAATTTTACAAGTACCACCTATTTCGATGGCACGTTCTTCGATGTTTTTTAAACCATAAGAGCCAGCTTTTCCATCGTTGTTTTGGAAACCAACACCATTGTCTTGTACACGAAAAATAGCAAGATTATCACGTTCAACTAATAGAATATCAACTTCTGTTGCCTTTGCATGGCGTAAAGTGTTTGATAACGTTTCTTGAGCAATCCGAAATAAGTGGTCTTCCGCACCTTTTTGCAAGGACACTTCCTCTAAACGGTGATGAATAGAGAAGAAAACCTTTTGTTTTAATTCGAGCAATAAATCTTCAAGTCCCTGTGCCAGTGATTTGTTGTGTAGGGCAGCAGGGCGTAAATGCAATAATAGTGCGCGCATTTCAAGCTGGGCTTGCTGCACGATTGTTTCCGTTTGTTTTAGTGGTTTTGTCATGTGTTCTGGTAAATCTTCTGGTATTGTTTCATTGACCGTTGATAATAACATAGAGGCTGCAAATAATTGCTGGGAGACGGAGTCATGTAATTCACGAGCGAGTCGTTGTCTTTCCTGTATGATACGCTCTTGAATGACTTTATCATCAGCTTCTGCACGCTCATTTGTAATGCGCTGTAGACTTTTTCGTTGTGTCAATATTAGTTCTTCAGCGGATTCTATGGATTTACGGATGTTTTTTGATAAATTCTTTGTTGAAATAGAAGTAGTTTTATCTGTTTGCACTAAAGTTTGTAGTACAGTTGCTAATTCTCTTTCTTTATTTTGAGCTAGTGAAACGGACCAAATTGCTACGCTAATACTGAATATTGCAAGTAGTGTTAAAATCCATAAACCGAGTGGTAATTCCCAATAATAAAGCTTCCATAGTGGGGACCAACTGCTTAGCTTAGGCATACCCCATAATATGAAAAAGATGAAGAAGACAATCGCAATTTCGATAAATAAAATCGACAGAAATCTGGGGATTAGGGACCTCATTTACGAATCACCTCAACATCCCCAAGCAGAGTTGAAATTGTAATAATTAGTTCAACGGGTGATTCAATTTCCTGATTATAGCCGTCTTTCATGGAAATGTTTGTGTTCCATAAACGCGGCGTTTTCTTGCCAAAGAGCTGTATATCCCCAACTAGCGTATTAAAATGAATGCGCACAGGAACTTCATATGGAACAGCGATTCGCACTTTTCCAAAGCCTTGGCGAACTGAAATAAGCGAAGTGCCCTTTGGTAAAAGTGTTTGTGTCGTATCGATTGTTAAATCACCAACGATGCCTTGCACATGGACATCTTGCCATTCATACGCATTCATTGGTGTACTTTGAACGGAGAACGCCTTATTTTGAATGATAGGTTCGTCATCAGTAGGATCATAATCAAATTGTTTTGGTAATGAAATTGAAACGGGAGAGCCTTTCTTTAGCTGCCATAAAAGATAAACAAGTGTTATAACGACGATTAGGCGTAAGCTCCACATTGAAAATAATGACATGATACTGATGATAGCGCCGAACCAAAACAGCCATTTGCTCCGCTTGCTAATGCTCATATAAACCATTACGATGCCAAGAAGAGCGAAAATAATGCTACCATTATCGAAAAATACTACTTCGATAAAGATGAGTAATAGGGAGATAATGAGTAACATCGTCAGCTTATTTGTTGTAATTTGATTCATGTTCTTCCTCCTTCTTCGCATCATAATGCCCATTTAAATGAAAAACTCAAAGGAGAAGGGCGTATGCCTTTCTCCTTTTTTAGTATAACTGTCCTTCGATAGAAGTCTAGTATTAGCTGATTTTTTCTTCGTTAATTATCGGGGCTTGTGGTGTGTTTTTTTCAAGCAGCGCTAGGCGTTGCTCCATTGAAGAAATTTCATGCTCTTGATCAATTTTTTGACCTAGACGTTCAATATAAGCTTCCATTGATTCAAACGTTTCTAAACGTTTACCTACTTGAGCGTTTGCTTCTGGATTTAATACACGATCCATTTGATGGTGAGCGCGAGTGACATTTTCTTTGCCCATTAACTGTAGCTGACGAACTTTCATATCTTTAATTTTATGTTTCATTTCTTCGTATTTGCGTTCCAAACCAAATAATTCTTCAGTTGCTTTGTTAATGCTGTCTTTTAACATAATTTTACGGCTTTCATAGGCAGCCATTTCCTGTTCTGCAAAGCCGATTAAATCCTCTTCACCACTTATTTTAGCAAGTTCAGCTTGTTTTTGGCGTTTTTTGAACATTTCGATTGCCACGGCTAACTCATCTTCAAGTTGTTTTTTTAGAGCTGCTTGGCGCTCTAACCATTTACCAGTTTGCTCTGTTTGCTTTTCTGCCTCACGAATATACTGATTTAGCATAGCGATTGGGTTCTTTGCTTCCTTTTTATCAAATACCGAATGTAAGTCTGCCTCTAGAGTGTATTTTAAACGTTGTAGTAAGTTTGCCATTTTATTTTCCTCCTTATTTAGATAATTCAGTCCATTGGTTTTCAAAGTTTGTGAATGGATCGTCTGATTTTGCAGTAATAATAGTAGTAGTTGTATCATTACCGTCCCATTTACGAACGATATACCAAAGTCCAACGATTGCGATTAAGCCAATAAAGCTTGGAACGTTCGATATAGCTGTTAGTAGACCAGCGATTGCGACAAGAGCCCAAATGATTTTTGCAAATGTAGAATCACTTTTTAAGTAGAAGTGAATTCCTGCATATAGGATAGCTGCTGAAATAGCCAATCCTGCCATAGCACCAAGTGAACATAAAATAGTAATAGCGGCAATGACGCCGATGATAAATAACCCGACCTTTCTCATAAGAAAGTGCCTCCCTTCGTTTGTATCTTCATATTACGCTTGGATTTACTTTGGACAAACAGTCTTGAAATGCATTTTCAACTAAGACTTGAGTCGTAGAAGCTACTAGGTACGGCTTAGACAGGTCGGCTGTTACTTGAAGTGCTATACTAACAGGACATATATCTAGGAGGGATTTTATGCGAGCGAGAATAGGATTCGGCTTAATGGGATTGCTGCTATACAATGCGATCGTTTACTATTTAGGTTGGAATGTGTATGAATGGATTTATGTGGCATTTTCTTTCCATGGACCGATTGCTTTTAGTATTATTTGGGCAATCATTGCATATAGCATCGTAATTGGCCGTATTCATCATAAGTTGCGTCTATTTAAAATTATAGGTAGTTACTGGATGATCGTAATGCAATATGGCTTGCTGTTGTTCCCGATAGCAAATTTACTCGTATGGCTTGTGCCAGGCGTACATACAAAATGGATTGGATATGTCATTGTTATTTTAATGACTTTCATTGTTGCAATCGGCAGTTATATGGCTTATTCACCTGTTGTGAGAAACCTTACTATTAAAATACAAAAAACAAATCCGTTGCAAAAACCGTTGCGTATGGTCATAGGCTCCGATTTTCACTTAGGTATTTTATCGAATAAAACACATTTAAATCGTTTCGTAAAAATGTCTAATGAAGCAAAACCAGATGTCATCTTCCTAGTTGGCGATTTAGTCGATGATGATCCAGTTTGGTATGTGGAATACGGCATGAGTGAAGTGATGAAGCAACTAAAAAGTACATATGGTATATATGGGGTGTTAGGCAATCACGAATATTACGGTCGCAAAATTCCGCTCTTTGTACATGAGATGGCTGAATCAGGTGTCCGCATTTTACAAGACGAAACAATATTAGTGGCAGAATCGTTTTATGTTACAGGAAGAGAAGATAAAACAAATACTAATCGTAAATCGTTAGAAAAACTGGCAGAAACAGTTGATCACAAGCTACCGTGGATTGTCATGGATCACACGCCGTCTGATATTGAAACACCAAGTAAGATCGGTGTTGACATACATTTATCAGGGCACACACATTTAGGGCAAATGTGGCCAAATCAATTCATTACGCGGAAAACGTTTGAGCACGATTATGGTTATAAATTAAAGGTAGCAACGCATACAATTGTGTCATCAGGATTCGGATTTTGGGGACCACCAATTCGTACGAATAGTCGCTCTGAAATGTGGGTTGTAGACGTTTTGCTTACCGAGTAATTTTTTACATAACTGTAAAAGTGCAATGATGTTGACTGTGGTATGATAGTTTTGCTAGAAATGGCGTGTTGATTCGGCATTTCAATTTACAAAAGAATAAGGAGATACTATGGAATTTATAGAATTATTAAAGGCTCTAATATTGGGCTTGGTAGAAGGTATGACGGAGTTTGCGCCTGTTTCATCTACAGGACATATGATTATTGTCGATGATATGTGGCTGAAAACAGAAGAGTTTTTAGGGATGTATTCTGCTAACACATTTAAAATTGTGGTGCAGCTAGGCTCAATTTTAGCTGTTGTCGTTGTCATGTGGAAACGATTATTTAGTTTAATCGGTCTTTATAAAATTGAAGGTCAACCAGCAAACCGTAAATTTAACTTAATCCATGTCATTGTAGGGATGTTACCCGCTGTTATTTTAGGTTTTGCATTTAAAGATTTAATTGATGATTATTTATTTAGTGTAGAGTATGTAATAATTAGTTTATTTGCAGGAGCTATTTTAATGATTATAGCAGATAAATTCGGGCCCAAAAGACCGAGTGTTACTACTTTAGATAAAATTACGTACGGCCAAGCGTTTAAAATTGGTTTAGTACAATGTCTATCACTATGGCCAGGATTTTCGCGCTCAGGTGCAACTATTTCTGGTGGGGTATTGCTAGGTTTAAATCATAAAACGGCAGCTGATTTTACATTCATTATGGCTGTGCCAATTATGGCAGGTGCCAGCTTAGTATCTGTAATGAAAAATTGGCAGTATATGACGATGGATTATATCGGTTTCTACGTAGTCGGCTTCGTTAGTGCATTTGTCTTTGCATTATTATCAATAAAATTCTTCTTAAAATTAATCGATAAAGTAAAACTAACACCTTTTGCAATTTACCGTATTATTGTAGCGATTGTCTTAGCAATTATCGTGTATAAATAAAGATTTCTACCTTTCCTTTTTGATAGAGGAAAGGTTTTTTTTTATAAAAATTTAATGTGCCTTATAGTTCTTCTCATGGAATTTTCATAATGACATGGTACTATAAAACTAAAAAATGGCTGGTGAATATAATGTCTGAACGCATTTTAATCATAGAAGATGAAGAGAAAATTGCACGTGTACTGCAACTCGAATTAGAGTTTGAAGGCTATGCAACTGGAATTGCTCATACGGGAACGGATGGGCTTATTTTATATCGTGAACAGCAGTGGGATCTCGTTTTACTTGATGTCATGCTTCCAGGTTTGAACGGATTAGATGTGTTAAAGCGCATTCGTGCGACAGAATTTAATACACCTGTTATTATGCTGACTGCTAAAGGTGATGTTGAGGATAAGGTGACGGGGTTAGATCTTGGAGCTAATGATTATATGACAAAGCCATTTGAAATTGATGAGTTATTAGCAAGAATTCGCGTGGCACTACGTTTTAATACAAGTCAACAGGAAGCTAAAGTGAAACAGGATGAATTTTTCCATGAGTATGCGGGGTTGTCCATTCATGAGCAGACTCGTGAGGTGATTAGAGATGAGTATTCCATTGATTTAACGCCGAGGGAATATGGATTATTGCTATATTTAATCAAGCATCCAAAGCAAGTATTGTCTCGTGAGCAAATTTTAGATGCTATATGGGGTTATGACTATTACGGCGATACGAATGTTGTTGACGTTTATATCCGTTACGTGCGACAGAAAGTGGATAAAAAAAGTAAAAACACTCTTATTCAAACAGTTCGTGGCGTCGGTTATGTATTAAAGGAGCAAGTAAATGAAGCTTAAGACGAAAATTCATATTTTCTCTTCGCTACTTATGCTAATTATTTTAGTGCTAACGATGATCGGTATATATTTTTTATATGAAAAAATGGCTTATGATACTGAGTATAATCAGCTATTGTCCGAGTCAGGGGAGCTTGTGACGTCCATTAGTCAAACTAGTAAAATAAATGACCCAGCAACGATTTTACGTGCCTATATTCCGCCAAAGGGAGCCATTCGCGCTATTGATACGAATGGTAAATCGCTTGTTGCTGTCCAATCTACCGAAGGAATTGAAGAAATACGTCCCGCAATTGAAGAAGGTAAACGATATTCAGTTGAAGAGTACGAAGGTATACCTGTATTATCAATGAGCCTACCAGCTATTTGGGTGGATGGTTCTGTCGTGCATATTCAAATGTTACAGTCAATGAAGGGTGTTGCAAGGAATCTAGAGTTGCTGAAGCTCGTTTTACTTGGCGTGACAATTATTGCTACTATTCCTATCGTGCTTTCAAGTATGGCGCTCGGTCGCCTTGTTACACAGCCCATTTATCGGCTAATTGCAACGATGCAAGAGAGCAGTAAATCAGGAACTTTTGAAAAGATAGCTGTACAAAAAAATGGTCGTGATGAAATGGCTGAAATGGGTCATACATTTAACGATATGATGAGCCAGCTTGAGCAAAACTATCGTAAGCAGGAACATTTCGTATCCAATGCTTCCCATGAATTGAAAACACCTTTGACTGTAGTTGAAAGCTATGCGCGCCTGTTAAAACGTCATGGTTTTGAAAATAAAGAAGTAGCAAATGAAGCGGTGCAAGCAATTTTAAGTGAATCGATTCGTATGAATGCAATGATTCAGCAAATGCTTGAATTAGCAAAAAATAAAGAGCGGTCACCACTAACAATCACATCTGTTGATGCTTATAAAGTATTGGAGGATACACTGCATCAAATGCACCAAGCGTATGGTCGTAAATTTAATTTAGTAGGAAAAGGGCCAGCTATAACGAAAACAGACGAGCAAAAGCTTAAACAATTGTTCTTTATTTTTCTAGAAAATGCGCGCCATTATAGTGCGCGAGAAATTAATGTTGGTGTGGCCCGAGAAGGAGCGGAAATAGTCGTTCGCATTCAAGATTTTGGACAGGGCATTGCGGAAGATAAAATTCCTTATTTATTTGATCGCTTTTACCGAGTTAGTGAAGATCGCAATCGTAAAAGCGGAGGTACTGGCTTAGGCTTGGCCATTGCGCGCGAGATTTCAGAGCGTTTAGCAATTGATATCACAGTATTAAGTACCCTTGGTGAAGGAACTACAATCATACTCAAATTTGTAAATTATGATGAGGAGGAACAATGATATGCATATTCGTGAAAAACTACCGATACTTTTCATTGTGTCACTCATTATAATTGCAGGTATTCTTAGTATTGCTATTTGGAAAAAACTAACGAATGAGACCCCGCAGACAACGGCAGAAATTGTGAAGAATATTGAAACGATGTACGGAGGAGAAATTATTTTTTTCCTTGCTGAAGATGATCAATATAAAGTGCAACTCCAAAGAAATAATGCTATTTATAATCTTAAAATAGACCCATATTCCGGCAAGGTTCTGCAGATGAAGCAGGAGAAGATGGATGTCACGGAAAAAGCAGAGTATTTATCAGAAACTGAAATTCGTAAAATTGTGAAGGAACAATACAAAGGAAAAATTGAAAAAATGACTTTGAACACACAAAAGGAAGAACCAGTATATCAAATAGAGATTGTAAATAATAAAAAAGAAACTAACTTATTGATCGATGCTCTTAGCGGGGAAGTCCTATCAGAAATACAAGCCGGTGTGGAGCAAGATTCTTCAATTAAGTCGAAATAGGATGCCATTAAGATTGCAAAGAATAAGCTAAATGGTGCTGTGGAGGACATTTCCTATTATGATACGAGTGATGGTGGTTATTACTTAGTGGAAATAGAAGGAGATGAGAAAGAAGCCATCTTTCAAATCCATGCTATTTCAGGCAAAGTACTCTCAATTACCTGGGATTAATAATTTCTCATTAAACTCTAATCTTTCTCTCCTTAATCTTTCATTTTCATTGTGTAAAGTATAAGTAACGACAATGAGGAGGCAACAAATTATGAAAAAAATGATTACAGTATTAGCAATTACGGGATCACTTGCAGTAACGGGAGTAGTTGCGGCAGCAGGCATTCAAAATAACTCAGGTAAAATTTTATCATCAGAAGAAGTATCAAAAAAAGCACTCAGCTATGTAAAGGGTACAGTTTATAAAGTAGAATTGGACAAAGAAAAAGGCATTCAAGTATATGAGATTGATGTACAAGGTGAAAATAATAAAGAATACGAATTAAAATTAGACGCTAAAACAGGCGAATTGCTTAAAAAATCGATGGAAATTTCAAAAGTATCTAACACAAACACTTCTAAAAAAGTAATTGGTCTAGCAAAAGCGAAAGAAATTGCTTTAGGATCAGTAAAAGGTTCTGTAAATAAAGCGAAGTTAGATCAAGAAGATGGCATTTACGAAATTGAAATAGTTAAAGCAGGCTATGAATATGATTTCGATATTAATGCTTATACAGGTAAAATCGTGAAAAAAGAGCAAGAAAAATTTTCAAAAAAAGTAGTAACAGGCAAAGTAATTGGTTTAGAGAAAGCGAAACAAATTGCTCTATCTAATGTCGGTGGTACAGTTCAAAAAGCAAAATTAGATAAAAGCGATGGCGTATACGAAATCGAAATCATTAAAGGCACTACAGAATATGATTTTGAAATCGATGCGAAAACAGGTAAGATTCTTGTGAAGGAATCAGAAGAAGTAGACGCTCTATCAACGACAATTAATAAACCAAAGCCTTCAAATGCAACAACTACGAATATGGTCATCGGTGATAAAAAAGCTTCTCAAATTGCTTTAACAAAAGCGAAAGGTACAATTACTAAAATTGAACTAGATGAAGAAGATGGTGTATATGAAATTGAAGTAAAAGATGGCGTGTACGAATATGATTTAGAAATTGATGCTACGACAGGTGTCATTCTAGACTTTGAAAAAGAATATGAAGATGACTAATTTTCTTTGAAAAGAATTTTTAGCTACTCAAAATACAATTTTGAGTAGCTTTTTAATATTTCTTTGCATAAAAACAATTCATTTTTCCTGTTTTGTGAAAATATTAAAATCCAAAAAGATTCTATCAGGGAAATATAAAACAATTTTCATAGGTCTTTTGCTTTCATTTACTTTAATTTTGTGTTTGGACTTGTATGAAGGGAACACAATATGTTAGATTAGATTCATTGATAAAACACAATATATAGTATGTGAGCGAGAAAAGGTACCATATACGGTTTAAAAGGGAATTCGGTTAAGAAACCGAAGCTGTCCCCGCAACTGTGAATGCGGACGACTGTCAAATGACCACTGAGCAATGCTTGGGAAGGATGACAGGAGGATGACGCATGAGCCAGTAGACCTGCCATTTTTCGCCTGACAACACTTTCTTCGGGGGTTGAGAAGTGGAGGCGAGCGACTTTGCATTTAACAATTTACTTTTGATTACAAAAGTATTTTTTGTTGCGATTTCGACTGTTTCCAATTTTAAAACCTAGAGCGATGGCTCTGCCGAAGAAGGCAGATCTATCGCTTTTTATATTTGTAAATAAAGGAGACAACAATATGGTTCAATTAATGACAGATGAAAGAGCAACATTACTATCTCGTATAGAGGAAGAGTTTGGAAGAGAAGAGATCAGTCCACTCATTCGAAAAGCTGAACGCTGGACAGACAAAAATCCGGAAGGTACAGATGCTGAATGGACAAAGGCAATGAGTCTAGAAGCATTAAGTTTATTAGATGAGGAAGAAACATTTTGGACATTCGTTGCGGCTCGTTTGTTATTGATGGACGTTTATAGCGAAGCTTCTACAGTACGTCATTTAGAAGTTGGACAAGTATACACAGCATTTGCCACACAAGTTGAGAAACTTGTCGAAAAAGGTTTATATGACCCTGCTTTAACAGAGTCATATACAAAGCAGGAACTTGAGGAAATCGGCTTAATGCTAGAGCCTAAACGAGATGAAATTTTTACATACATCGGCTTAAAAACATTGTTAGACCGTTATGTAGCACGTGATTATGACAAAACACCAATCGAATTACCTCAGGAACGCTGGATGATAATTGCGATGACACTGATGCAAGATGAAAAAACAGACCGCCTTGCAAAAATTAAAGAATCTTACTGGGCAATGAGTAATTTATATATGACTACGGCAACACCGACATTATCAAATGCGGGTAAAACACATGGTCAATTATCAAGCTGCTTTATCGATACAGTCGATGACAGCTTACAAAGTATTTATGATTCAAACACTGATGTTGCAACACTTTCAAAATTTGGTGGCGGTATTGGTGTTTATATGGGGAAAGTACGAAGCCGTGGGTCATCTATTCGTGGCTTCAAGGGCGCATCAAGCGGTGTCGTTCCTTGGATTAAACAATTGAATAATACAGCAGTATCAGTAGATCAACTAGGTCAGCGCCAAGGTGCGATTGCGATTTACCTTGATATTTGGCATAAAGATATTTTCCCGTTCCTTGATTTAAAACTAAATAATGGAGACGAGCGTATGCGTGCACATGATATTTTCACTGGCGTTAGCTTACCAGATATTTTCATGGAGGCTGTTGAAGCTCGTGAGGATTGGCATTTGTTTGACCCGCATGAAATTAGCGAAGTAATGGGCTTCAATTTAGAAGATTATTATGATGAAAAACGTGGCCAAGGCTCATTCCGCGAAAAATACGAGGCGTGCTTAGCGAACCCAATATTAACACGTGAGACAGTGCCAGCAATCGATATTATGAAACGTATTATGCGTAGCCAATTAGAAACTGGTGTACCATTCATGTTCTATCGTGATGAAGTAAATCGTAAAAACCCAAATAAGCATGAAGGTATGATTTACTCGAGTAATCTATGTACAGAAATTTTCCAAAACATGAGCGCTACAAAGTTCGAGTCCATTACACTTGAAGACGATGTCATTGTAACGCGCCGTAAACCAGGAGATTTCGTTGTCTGTAATTTATCGTCTATCAACCTAGGACGTGCAGTACCTGCTGATGCCTTGGAAAGGTTGATACCGATTCAAGTGCGTATGTTAGATAATGTTATCGATTTAAACCATATTCCTGTACCACAGGCAGAGCGTACAAATGCACGTTACCGCGGTATCGGTCTTGGTACATTTGGTTGGCATCATTTATTAGCACTGAAAAGTATTGCTTGGGAATCGGAGGAATCCGTTGAATTTGCTGACAAGCTTTATGAGCAAATTGCTTATTTAACAATCCAAGCGTCGATGGAATTGGCAAAAGAGAAAGGCGAATACCCATTATTTGAAGGTTCAGACTGGCAAACAGGCGAATACTTCTCAAAACGTCAATACGAAGGAGAGAAATGGGCTGTATTACAACAAGCAGTTGCCAAAAATGGTATGCGTAACGGCTATGTGATGGCTATTGCACCAAACTCAACAACTTCTATTATTGCAGGAAGTACTGCAAGTATCGACCCAATCTTCCAAAAATCTTATTCTGAAGAGAAGAAGGATTATAAAATTCCTGTAACTGTTCCTGATTTGAACCAAGAAACAACTTGGTATTACAAATCTGCTTACTTTATTGATCAAAACTGGACTTTAAAACAAAATGCAGCACGTGCCCGTCATATTGATCAAGGTATTTCGCTTAACATATATGTACAAAATACAGTAAAAGCAAAGGAACTATTAGAATTGCACTTGAATGCTTGGAACTACGGCATTAAAACGACTTATTACGTTCGCTCAACTTCGGTTGAATTATTAGAATGTGAATCATGTGCAAGCTAGGGGGAACTAACGATGACAAAGCTAGAACAACGAAAATTGATGGATAAAACAGCTCCAAACCGTTCAACAGGTATTGTGAACGGGAGCTCTTCAAATATTTTAAACTGGGATGATGTCCGCTTTAGCTGGGCATATCCAAAATACAAACGTATGCTAGGAAACTTCTGGACTCCGTTTGAGATTAATATGGGAAATGATATTAAAGAGTTTCCAACCTTAACGGCAGATGAAAAAGAAGCGTTTATGAAAACAATCGGTTTATTGGCTATGTTAGATAGCGTGCAAACAGACTACGCAGGTAAAGTGGCTGATTATTTAACAGACTCAAGCTTGAATGCCCTTATGATTATCCTTGCGCAGCAAGAAGTAATTCATAATCACTCTTACTCATATATCCTTTCAAGTCTAGTATCAAAAGATGAGCAAGATAAAGTATTTGATTTCTGGCGTACTGAACCAGTACTTGAAAAACGTAATGACTTCGTAATTAAAGGGTATCAAACATTTTCTGAAGAGCCGAATATTGATCATATGTTAAATTCCATCGTCTATGATGTCATTTTAGAAGGATTATTCTTCTATTCTGGTTTCGCATTTTTCTACCATTTAGCCCGCAACCAAAAAATGGTGGCGACGAGTACGATGATTAATTATATTAACCGTGACGAACAGCTTCACGTAGATCTTTTCGTTAAAATTTATAAAGAATTATTAGAAGAATATCCTGAATATGATACGCCAGAACGTGCTAAGCAGGTTGAGGCAATCTTCCGTGAAGCAGCAGCACTTGAAATTGAATGGGCAAATGAAGTAATTGGCGATAAAATTGATGGCTTAGATGTAGATGATGTAGAAGATTATATTTACTTCTATACAAATGTGCGCTGTTCACAATTAGGCTATGAAAGACCATTTGAAGGCTATCGCAAAAATCCGATGAAATGGATTAAAGCATACGAGGATGTCGATTTAGGGAAGACAGATTTCTTCGAACAACGCTCACGACAATATGTGAAGGTGAATGTTCAAGATAATGGGTTTGATGATCTATAATTAGAATCTAAATAGCCCATGTAGAGAAAGCGCATGTACAAAAACAATTAAAACAAGTGGCTGTTTAGTTAGAAACAACAGTAAAAGCATTTGGATTTTAGATACTATTTTAATGGCCAAAATATAATTGGCTATTGGAATAGTATTTTTGTATGCATTTATATCAGATTATTTAGATAATATGATACGCTTTAGGAGAGTGCTTTAAAGGAGGTCGTTTATATGAAACCATTAGTCTGGATTACTAGGCAATTACCGGAGGAGGGCATTGCACCGATACGAGCAATGGCTGAAGTTAAGATGTGGCCATCAGCAGAGCAACCGATGCCCGTTGAAGAATTAAAAAAAGCAGCTGCAGAAGCAGATGTGATGTGGGTGATGATTTCTGATCAAATGACCCGTGAAATAATTGAAAATGCGCCGAAACTAGAAATAATTACTAATTTGGCAGTCGGATACAATAATATTGATATCGAAGCAGCAAAGGAAAATGGCATTACGGTAACAAATACGCCAGATATTTTAACAGGAACGACAGCGGATTTAGCTTTTGCTTTAATGCTCGCAACAGCTCGTAGAATACCAGAGGCGGAGCGTGAAGTACGCGCGGGGAAATGGACAGGTTGGTCTGTCACTCAACTGACAGGAATGGATATTCACGGAGCAACTTTGGGCGTTGTTGGTATGGGACGTATTGGTGAAGCAGTTGCTCGTCGCGGAAATGGTTTTGATATGAAAGTTTTATATCATAATCGTACAAGAAAACCAAAGGCCGAAGAACAATACGGTTTTGAATATGCCGAGCTAGATAATTTGTTGAAGGAATCAGATTTCGTCGTATTACTAACACCTTTAACCCCTGAAACAAAGGGCTTAATCGGTAAAAGAGAAATCGCTTTGATGAAAAATAGTGCCATACTCATTAACGTCGCACGCGGTGGAATTGTAGACGAACATGCGCTATACAATGCGCTGGAAAACAAAGAAATCTGGGCAGCGGGACTGGACGTATTTGAAACAGAGCCAGTTCCAGTTGATCATCCATTATTATCATTGCCGAATGTCGTCGTACTTCCTCATATAGGTAGTGCCTCCATTCGTACACGTAATAATATGATGGCGAAAAACGTAGAGTCCATTGTTACTTATTTACAAGGAAAAGAAATTCAAAGCCAAGTCAAATAACGTGAAAATGTGCCAGCTAGACTTCATTGTCTGTGGCACATTTTTGTTATAAAGTATCAGGTGTGTTGATTAGGGAAATATTAGGCTGTTATTTACCGTTAAAATGGTTTTTTATGTTCAATATTAACGTATGTTACTACCTGTTTTAGTTGATTGTAGCGGAGGGTGCTCGACTCCTGTGGGAAATACAAGCGAACCGAGACCCTGCACGGAGCGTAGCGGTGCTTGCCCGCGGAAAGCGAGCATCCCGTAGCGGAAATCAACCTACTACTTTAATGGTAATGGTTAAAATTGGTTAATCAACACGCCTGATAAAGTATTTATCTCTTTCGTAACATCAAAAATAAAAAGAATAAAATCGGCAAAATAAATAGTGTAGTTGATGCGATGCCAATAGAAATTGTTGTATATAGCGCTAACAAGCCAATAATGGGCCCACCAGCAATTTGCCCGATCGCATCAAGTTGGCCAAACATTGATAAAGCAGTTGCGCGTCCCTGTGCCTCTAATCTTTCATTCGTCATCACACTCATTAATGGATAATTAATATCGCGTAATGCACCAGCTACCCAGAAAGTTATGATAGCAAGTAAAAAGTTTGAGCTTAAGGCAAATACAAGCATCATCACAAGCAATAGAGCATTGGCGATTAAAAGGACAACAGGATAATTCTTATTAAATCGTCCTTCCACAAACTTTAATGCAACGATATTTAACAAAAATGCTACCGCATAAAAGGCACCAAACCAATAGATGGAATCATCTTCAGGTAGTTGGAAATCTTCAATGAAATGAGCGCCCCATAATCGATCATATCCCTCACTGGCTAATCCTAAAAATATAGTAATAATCGCGATACTAACTAACATTGTATTACCTTTGATTTGTCGCGCACCGTGTCGAATTGTCGTTATCAAATGGTGTACTGCAGAAATATTTTTTTCGCGGGTAATTTTAATGAATTTCGTTTCAGGCATTGTGAAAACTGCACTGAAAGCAAGCAAAATTAATAACACTCCAGCCGTAATAATCGATATTTGGACAGAAAACAAAGTAGCGATACAAACGCTGAATACAATTCCGAGAAATCGACCTAAAGAGCGAAATTGTGCACCTTTTAAAAATACCAAATCTAAATTTTTTCCATCTAATTCATCCGCAATCCAAGCCTCTTCAGCACCGCTAATGAATGTCCAACCTAATCCCCACAGCCCTGAAGCAATAGCAATCAGCCAAAATGAAGGGAATAAACCTTCAAGAAGATGTGCAAAGCCGATAATAAAGGTTCCGATAAATAACGAACGTTTACGACCAAAATGATCAGCAACTAAACCGGTGGGCATTTCAAAAAGAAATACGGATATTTCCATAATCGTACCAATAAGCACAAGCTGCAACGGATTTAATTCCGCAGTCACAACGTAATAAATTGCACTCAATGTGAATACCATTTGAATAAGCAGTGAACGTGAACTTGTGATTGCATAATAAATACTTTTTGTTTTCAATTTTTCTCCCTCCAATTAATTAGAATAACGGAGGCCAAATTACTAGCATTGAAACAGCATGCCCTCCGAGTTGTCTTTGAAAGTTTTTAAAGTACTTTTCATATTCGTCCACTCCTTTAAGAAAATTATTGTAATTATAACATGGAAAATATAAGTATATTAAAGTGTTTTTGGAAAATTAAATATTTTGTAACTGACTAGTAATAGGGGGATGAGTTTTTATATTTGTGTAATGGAGAGACTAGGGTGAGGATATTTTTTGGACAAGTGTAATGAGGATCTCGCTCGAAAGTGCTTTTATTCCAACAAAAAACCTACTCTATAGTTAGAGTAGGTTGAGTCATAATAGTTGTGCTCTCAGTCGTAGAAGAAAGAGCTCTAGTTAGACGAGCACTTTGGGCCAACAGGATGTTGGTCATACAACCGTTGCGACAGGACGTCGCGTACTTAGGTTACACCTTCTTTCTTTATTTGTTAAACGCTTTAAATAGTCCGCCGATTCCGCCTTCGTCTACTGATTTGCCGCCTGTTTGTGGGGCTGCTGCGAATACGCGGCTTGCTAGGCGGCTGAATGGTAGTGATTGGATCCATACAGTTCCAGGTCCGCGAAGTGTTGCGAAGAACAGGCCTTCGCCGCCAAATAGTGCTGTTTTTACGCCTTTGACCATTTCGATATTGTAATCAACATCTGCTGTCATTGCGACTAGACAACCTGTATCTACTCGTAATGTTTCACCAACTTGTAGGCTTTTGCGTACAATTGTCCCTCCTGCGTGAACGAAGGCCATCCCATCACCTTCAAGTTTTTGCATGATGAAACCCTCACCACCGAAGAAGCCTGTTCCTAATTTACGTTGAAATTCGACGCCAATTGAGACACCCTTAGCAGCTGCTAAGAAAGCATCCTTTTGGCAAATAATTTTCCCGTTATATTGGCTTAAATCCATTGGGATGATTTTACCAGGATAAGGAGATGCGAAGGAAACATGTCTTTTTCCTGTACCATCATTTGTGAATGTTGTGATGAATAGACTTTCACCTGTCACAAGTCGTTTGCCAGCACCCATTAATTTGCCCATTAAGCCGCCACCGCCACTATTTGAAGCATCACCAAAGACAGTTTCCATGCGAATGCCGTCTTCCATCATCATTAATGCACCAGCTTCAGCAATGACCGTTTCTTGTGGATCTAATTCTACCTCCACAAATTGCATATCATCACCGAATAATTTGTAATCAATTTCATGATTATTCATCTTATTATTCCTCCAATTTTCAAACTCTATTTAATTATTAATACGATTAGAGATTTTAAAAGGTTTCATGAATTTCCAGTTAAGAAAAAATAAGTTAGTTCGATTTGCGAAAAATAAAGGAGATTTGGATTGTTTGTAGAATATATAATAACTGAGAGAGCGTTTTCATGTAAAAGGAGGAATTGCTGTGAAGTTACAAAATTTTATCGGAGGTCAATGGGGAGCCTCTGAAGATTTGAAATTCGTACCCGTTATTAATCCTGCAAATGGTGAAGAACTGGCGCAAGTGCCTATGTCTTCAGTAGCAGTAGTAGAGCAAGCAGTAGAAGTTGCTAAAAAGGCTCAAAAAAGTTGGGCACTCGTACCAGCGCCAAAACGTGCCGATTATTTATATGCAATTGGCTTGAAGATGAAAGAAAAGAAAGAACATTTAGCACAGGTGCTTACGAAGGAAATGGGTAAGGTTATTGAAGAAGGTCGGGGAGAAGTACAAGAAGGTATCGACATGGCATTTTATATGGCGGGCGAAGGGCGACGTTTGTTTGGGGAAACAACACCATCAGAGTTAGCCAATAAATTTGCGATGAGTGTTCGGGCGCCAATCGGTGTTGTCGGCCTAATTACACCGTGGAATTTTCCAGTAGCAATTGCAACTTGGAAATCTTTTCCGGCAATAATTGCAGGGAATACATTTATTTGGAAGCCTGCTACAGAAACGCCAATGATGGCTTATGAAATGGCGAAAATTTTTGAAGAAGTGGGTTTACCAAAGGGAGTTGCTAATGTCGTTTTTGGTTCCGGTTCAGAAGTGGGCACGGCATTAATTGAGCATCCGGAAGTCAAAGTCATTTCGTTCACTGGTTCAACTGCTACGGGAAGTAAGGTAGCAGAGTTGGGCGGCCGTCATTTGAAGAAAGTATCTCTTGAAATGGGCGGCAAAAATGCAGTAATAGTTATGGATGATGCCAATTTAGAGTTAGCAGTTGAAGGTATTTTATGGAGTGCATTTGGTACAGCGGGTCAACGATGTACTGCATGTAGTCGAGTAATTGTGCATAAAGATGTAAAAGCAAAGCTGGAAGATCGCCTCCTAACAGCTATGCAACAATTAACAATTGGTGATGGTTTAGATGAGTCGGTGAAAATAGGTCCGGTTATTAATAAAACTGCATTATACAAGATTAATAGTTACGTAGAAATTGGCCGGCAGGAAGGCGCGAAGTTGTTGGCGGGTGGCGCTATTTTGAAAGATGCACCTTATGATCAAGGCTTTTATTATGAGCCAACATTATTTACTGATGTAAAATGGGATGCACGTATTGCGCAAGAGGAAATTTTTGGGCCAGTTGTGTCATTGATAGAAGTCGCAAGCTTAGAAGAAGCGATTGAAGTAAATAATAGCGTGCAATTTGGGCTTTCTAGCTCCATCTTTACACAAGATATTAACCGTGCATTTCAGGCACAACGCGATTTAGATACAGGTATCGTATATGTCAATGCTGGTACAACTGGGGCGGAAATCCATTTACCATTTGGAGGTACTAAAGGAACGGGTAATGGTCATCGTGATTCTGGTGTTGCTGCCCTCGATGTGTATACGGAATGGAAAAGTATTTACATCGACTACAGTGGCAAGCTGCAACGAGCACAAATCGATACGGAATAATAACAACGAAGGGGGAATTTTAGATGAAGGTAGCAGTATTAGGTGCCGGTTTAATGGGGAAAGAAGTTGCGCGTGATCTAGTTAAAAGTAGCAAGGTTGAAAAGGTGTATTTAGCGGATTTAGATGTGGGGCAAATGACGTTATTTGCTGAGTTATTACAATCAGATAAATTAGAAGTACTCTATTTAGATGCCAATGATGATGCAGAATTAGAAAAAGTTATGACAAAAGCAAATGTTGTGATTAACGCTCTTTTCTATACATTTAATGAAAAAGTCGCACGTATGGCAATTGAAGTTGGCGTACATTCAGTCGATCTTGGTGGGCATATCGGTGGCGCAACAAATGCTGTATTAAAGTTATCTGATGCTGCTAAAGAAAAAGGTATTACAGTTATTCCTGACCTAGGTGTTGCTCCGGGTATGATTAATATTTTGACAGGCTATGGCGCATCAAAATTAGACCATGTTAACTCGATTAAATTATATGTTGGTGGTATTCCATTAGAAAAAGAACCGCCGCTAGATTATAACGTTGTGTTCTCTCTTGAAGGAGTATTTGATCATTATACAGATCCTTCTCATGTTATTCGTGGTGGTAAATTGCAGGAAATCACTTCTTTGACAGAGATTGAAACGGTTTATTTTGACGGCTTTAACGGTCTTGAAGCATTCCACACTTCAGGCGGCTTATCAACATTGGCGAAGACTTTCTCAGACGTTACTACGTTAGAATACAAAACTGTTCGGTATAAAGGTCATGCTGAGAAGTTCAAGCTACTTGTTGATTTAGGATTAACAAATAAAGAAACAAAAGTTAATGTAGACGGTAATATTATTAAAGCTCGAGATGTATTACGCGAAGTACTACAAACTAAAATGTCTTTAGGTGATAAATCAGATGTAGTATTATTGCGAGTTGTCGTTGCTGGTGAAAAGGCTGAGGAGCTTGTATCTTACGAATATGAAATGATTATCGAAAAAAATAAAGAAATCAATGAAACCGCAATGGCTCAAGCAACTGCCAATACAATTTCTGTAGTTGCACAGTTAATTGGAGATGGCACGATTTCGGAGCGCGGGGTGTATCCACCAGAAAAAGTTGTTCCTGGTGAAAAATACATGCAAGAAATGCAAAAACGCGGTGTAAACATCAAAGAGACCAAGCACCGTTCTACAAATATTGTGAAAGGCTAAAGGGCACCTGTCATAATTTGTTTTTATGAGGCATAAACAGTGAAGGAATCTCGAAAAACCCAAAGATTCTCCCTATTACTTCGAACTGAAAAGTTTGAATATTTACAATAATGTATTGAGGGAGTAATTTTTAAAAAACCATGAGTTATAAAATGCATAATTGAATTACGTTACAAATATGACTACCTAATCTGTTGAAAGCCAAAACCCGGTTTTTCGTCGCAGATACGAGCCAGTTCAATTTGACACTCAGTATATTCACGGGAGTCTTTTTGAATTGGCTTTTTTATTGACCGAAGAAGAGAGGTGACAGGATGTCTGGTGCTTTAGAGAATATTCGTATTATCGATTTATCTCGAGTGCTTGCGGGACCATACTGCACAATGATTTTAGGAGATTTAGGTGCGGAGGTCATTAAAATAGAAGATCCTGATGGCGGAGATGAGACACGGAAGTGGGGCCCTCCATTTCAAGCAGATGTAAGTGCGTATTATTTAACAGCAAATCGTAATAAAAAGGCCATTACACTCAATTTGAAGGAAGAAGAAGGGCGCGAGGTTATTAAAAAGCTCGTGCAGGACAGTGATGTCATTATCAATAATTTTAAAACAGGTACGATGGAGCGTTTTGGCTTAAGCTATGAGACACTTATCGAGATTAATCCAGGCATTGTCTATTGCTCGATTACTGGCTTTGGTGAGACCGGGCCGAAACGTTACGTACCAGGGTATGATTTTATTATCCAAGGAATGAGTGGTCTGATGAGTATTACGGGAACATCAGAAACGGGGCCGCAAAAAACAGGGGTAGCTATCACAGATGTGCTCACGGGTTTGTATGCATGTATAGGCATTCAATCAGCATTACTAGAACGAACTCGATCAGGAATTGGTCAAAAGGTAGATATCGCATTATACGATTCTGCAGTGAGTGCACTAGTAAATGTAGCAAGTAGCTATTTAATGTCTGGTAATACCCCAGCAGCTATTGGCAACGCACATGCCAATATCGTACCGTATCAGACGTTTAAAACTGCGGATAGCGAAATGGTTATTGCGGTTGGGAATGACCACCAGTTTGCAGCACTTTGTGAAGTATTAAAGGTACCTGAATACGCACTGGATGCACGTTTTCATACAAATCCAGATCGCGTAAGACAACGTGATGAATTGATCCCTTTACTGCAAAGAGCTTTCTTACAGGAATCTACAACCTACTGGTATAAAGCATGTCGTGAAAAAAATATTCCAGCTGGGCCGATTCAAAATATACAAGAAGTGGAACAAGATGAGCAGTTACAGGCTCGTGATATGTTCATCTCATATGATCATCCGACAGCAGGTCCTATTAAAATGATTGGGAGTCCGTTGAAATTATCAAGAACACCTGTGACAGTTAGACATCACCCGCCAAATCATGGTGAGCACAACGATGAAATTTTAAAGCCTTTGTTTGAGGAAATTACACAAAAAGGGGAGAGTTAATATGAATTTTGAATTTACTGAAGAACAGAAAATGCTGAGAAATACGGTGCGTGCTTTCGTGGATAAAGAAATCATTCCTCATATTGGTGAGTGGGATAGTCAAGGGAAGTTTGATCCAGCTATTTTACCAAAGCTATCGGCTATAGGTTTAATGGGTGTTTGCATTCCAGAAGCGTACGGTGGTAGTGGTATGGACTATAACTCTTTAGCAATAGTTTGTGAAGAACTAGAGCGTGGTGATACAGCATTTCGTACGGCTGTGTCCGTGCATATAGGTTTAAATAGCATGACTCTTCTACAGTGGGGTAATGAGGAGCAAAAGAAAAAGTACCTCAACCCTCAAGCTAAAGGTGAAAAAATTGGTGCCTTCGGATTAACTGAACCAGGAGCTGGATCTGATGTAGCTGCTATGACAACAAATGCGGTATTAGTTGGTGACCATTATATTTTAAACGGCCAAAAAACGTGGATTTCTTTATGTGATGTAGCGGATTATTTCATTATATTTGCTTACACAGGTGATCGTTCATTGAAGCATAAAGGTATTTCAGCTTTCATTGTAGAACGTACGTGGGAAGGTTTTTCGTCAAAAGCGATTAAAGGGAAGTATGGTATTCGCGCGGGTAACACGGGTGAGTTATTCTTCGAAGATGTAAAGATACCAAAAGAAAACTTATTAGGTGAAGAGGGAGAAGGGTTTAAAATTGCGATGGCTGCATTAGATAACGGCCGTTTCACAGTAGCAGCGGGGGCGGTTGGTTTATCGATGGCATGTATCGAGGAAAGTGTGAAATACTGTCATGAGCGCCACACATTCGGTAAATCAATTGGACAGCATCAGCTTGTTCAGCAAATGATAGCGAAAATGGAAGCTGGTTACCAAATGAGTCGTCTACTTGTTTATCAAGTAGGCGAATTAAAAAATCAAGGGATTCGTAATACACGCGAAACATCCCTTGCAAAATGGCAGGCGTGTGATTTCGCTAACAAAGCAGCAGATGATGCAGTGCAAATACACGGTGCGTATGGATATTCTGATGACTATCCAGTTGCCCGTTTCCTGCGTAACTCAAAAGCGCCTGTTATTTATGAGGGAACACGTGAAATTCATACGCTAATGCAGGCAGATTATGTATTAGGTGTGCGTGTGGATAAACCGTTAAATCATATGCTGCCTAAATGGCCATTTGAAATTGATCACCAATTATGTTAGACTATTCATAATTATTCGAAACGGAGGTGAGGAAAGAATGAATAACGTTGTGGATGCATATGTTTATACTTTGGAATTTTTGCCAATTACATGTGCAATTTCTTTCGATTTTGCGAACAACGGGATAAGTGCGCCCATTTTTCAACAAAATCAAACAATCCACAGCTGATTAGCCATTCTTTCCAAGCCATATTTTAAGGCGTAAAAGACTGTCTGTTAATCAGGCAGTCTTTTTGTTTTGGCAAAAAACGAGTGCTTTCAGCTGTGTCATACGGAAGGAAGTAATTAATCATGATTTGTACAGTTCAACATATAAGTAAAATGCTCGGCGGGAATAGTATCTTTGAAGACTTAGTATTAGATATTAAAACAGGAGTTCGTTTAGGTATTGTCGGACGTAACGGTTCAGGAAAGACGACATTATTTAAGCTTATCTCAGGAGTTGAATCACCCGATCAAGGGGAAATTCATTTTAAAAAGGGGACAAAAATCGGATATTTAGCACAAATTCCGGTATTTGCAGAGTCTGTAACGGGGCGAGACATTTTAGCGCAAGCATTCAAGCATTTACTCGTTTTACAGAACCAAATGCAGGAACTTGAAGAAAGTATGGCTATCGCTACATCTGAGCAGCTAGAGCGCTATCTAGTGCAATATGGCGACGTGCAGGAACGCTTCACATTAGCAGACGGTTATAGTATGCAAGTACAAATGGACACGGTCGTTAACGGTCTGCAGTTAAATGATTTTGTAGAACAGCCCTTTAATAGTCTTAGTGGTGGAGAAAAGACGAAAATTATGCTAGGTCAGCTGCTATTAACGAAACCGGATTTACTATTGCTAGATGAACCGACGAATCATTTAGATTTATTTGCAGTAGAATGGTTGGAGCAATATTTACTCGATTATACAGGGACAGTTGTTATTGTTTCGCATGACCGATATTTCTTAGATAAGGTTGTCACGAAAATTGCAGATTTAGAGCAAGGTGAGTTGCAAGTTTATCATTGTAGCTATTCAGATTTTTGTATTGAAAAAGAAGAGCGTCTTATGAGAGAGTTCCAGCAATATGAGGAACAGCAGAAGAAGTTGAAGAAGATGCGTGAGGCGATCAAACGTATGCGTCAATGGGCGAACGAAGCGAATCCTCCGAATGAGGCGATGCACCGACGCGCACGTAATATGGAGAGAGCTCTAGAGCGAATAGAGAAGCTACGTAAGCCAATTATTGATCCGAAAAAGATGAATTTATCATTCGAAGCGGCTCCGCGTAGTGGTAAAGAGGTGGCCATTCTAGACAATGTTACTAAAACTTTTGGAGAAAAAGTATTACTTCAAAATGCGAGTTTACAACTATTTTGGCAAGAGCATATGGCGATTGTAGGTCGCAACGGTACAGGCAAATCGACTATATTGAATATGTTGCTGAATAAAATAACGATAGATTCTGGTACTTGTAAGTTAGGCAGCCAAGTAAAGATTGGCTTTTTATCTCAGCATTTTAAAATTATTCAGCCAAAAGCACGACTCATTGATGTTTTTCGGGATGAGGTATCTGTCACTGAAGGTGATGCACGTCATATTTTAGCGAAATTTATGTTTTACGGAGCAGATGTTTTTAAGCGGATTGCCGATTTAAGTGGTGGTGAACGTATGCGACTTAGATTAGCACAGCTCATGCACCAAGACGTCAATTTACTCATACTAGATGAACCGACAAATCATTTGGATATCGAATCAAGAGAAGTGCTTGAAGACGCGTTAGAGGACTTCAGAGGTACTATTTTGGCTATCTCTCATGATCGCTTCTTTTTAAATAAAATATTTACAAAAACAGTGTGGCTTGAGCATCAACAACTAACAACTTATGAAGGACCATATGATTGGGCACGTCAGAAGGTTGAGGAACAAAATCTACGCAACGCAGCACAGTCTTTGAAGCATACAAAAAAAGCGTCTACAAAAGTGAAGGTTACCGAAAATAATCAGCATATAGAGCAGGAGATTACGCAGCTTGAAGCAACTTTAAAACAGCTACATCAGACGATTAATCAAGAGCAGGATTGGTTGTTATATGAACAACTCCTAACAGAGAAAGTTAAGTTAGAGGCACAACTTGAGAAACTATTAGAACAGTGGATCGAAGAATAATCATTAAAAGGGCCCTTGATTACAAAATATAATCAAGGCCCTAATTAGTTGGTCATAGGGAGAATGTTATTATTTTCTTAACTCAGAAACAGTTACAAATTCAAAGCCTTGCTTTTGCAAATAGGCTAGAACAGCGTCTAAACCTTGCGCTGTAGTTGGATGAATATCATGCATCAAAATAATATCACCATTACCGGCATACATTTTGATCATTGTTAAAAGAGATTTAGCATTACGGTATTTCCAATCAAGTGTATCAACATCCCATAAAATACAAGGCAGGTTCGTTTGTGCGCGTACACGCTTATCTACTGAGCCGTAAGGAGGGCGGAACAACGTCGGATTTTTACCTGTTACGTTTTTAATTTCTTGATTTGTGCGCGTTAATTCGCTTTTGATCTTCGCATTCGAAAGGTTTTTTAAATTTGCATGAGAGAATGAATGGTTGCCGATTTCGTGTCCAGCATCCGCCACTTTTTTTGCAAGCTTCTGATTGTACA
This sequence comes from Viridibacillus soli, assembly GCF_016612995.1. Taxonomy (GTDB): domain Bacteria; phylum Bacillota; class Bacilli; order Bacillales_A; family Planococcaceae; genus Viridibacillus; species Viridibacillus soli. Next base: position 65,131 of record NZ_JAEOAH010000015.1, on the reverse strand, counting down.
TCGCTTGGCTTCCAAGCATGAAGAAGGTTGCCTTTGCATCATATTTCTTAAGTGTTTTCAAGACTTTAGGTGTCACTTTTGCATTAGGTCCATCATCAAATGTCAATGCAATTTGTTTCTTTTTCACAAGTTTATTTGCTGTTTTCTCTTCTAATTGGAATGGTTTAGCAAGTATACTATTTAAAGAAGTCAGCGGAACTCTAATCTCTGAAATCGATTTAATATCATTAGACAGCTGCTCACCGTCGAAATAAATGTATAGATTACTTTCAGTTAATGAAAAATGCTTATAATTCGCAAACGTAGGCTTCGTAGCATTTTTTAATTTTTCCGTATTGGCGTATGTTTTTAGCTTATCATTGTTTATTATTTGTTGTTGTACAAGCGATGCAAGCTTAACTAAGTTATTTTCATTTTTAATAACATCATTTAAATACAATTGCTTATTATTTTTATTATCATACATGAAGGTTTGAACAGTTTGGTCTTTATACCCTGTACCCTTATATGTAGTTGTTGTTAAAACAAATGAGTAATAGTTCTTTTTATGTTGCAAAGTATCAAATGTTATTGTTAAGTTGCCAACTTTTTTTGCATCTTTTTGGAGTCTTTTCTCCATCTCCTCTAAGTAGGTATCACGTGTTTTATAAACGGCATCTTTAATGACTTTGTTAAATGCCTTATTATCAGTTTGCGGATATTGAATTGAGTATGGCATACGTGGGTCTTCTGAAATGATAGTGGCAATAGTAATACCGGAATATTCCGAAGCCTTCGTTTTAAGCTCAGGTTCCGCTGCTAAAGCGACACCATTAGCTACTGAAGAATCTTTGTCGGTTTTAGACGAAATAAATAAGAAAAGCAAAATGGCCGATAAAATTAAAATGCTACTAATCAAAATGGTGTCAATCCAAAGCCCTCTTTTTTTCGGGCGTGATGTGGTCATTACCCCATAGACCTCCTTTAAAACTATTATGTGTTCTATTCTATACGATTAGACGGCCGAGTAGCGTGAAAAGTTTTCAATTTATGTTAAAAAAGCTTCTTTTGTTGGAAAATAAGTAAAAATGTCATTTTAAAAATGAATTTTCAGGAAGAAAACGACATTTTTTAGAATAAATAGTCATACATAACGTATTTTTAATAAAATTAGATTATGAAAGGCTGGAGAAAATAGTGATTGAGATTAAAGAAGAAGAGCTTGCGATAGATTGTTTTCTTCTTGCCGGAAGATTACTTATGCAAAGTGGAGCCGAAACCTATCGTGCTGAGGATACGATGTTACGCATGGCAAATTCACAAGGGTTAACATCCGCACAAAGCTTCGTGACACCTACGGGAATTATATTTTCTGCTGGTCATCAAAGGCCGACAAGAATTATCCAAATTCCGAGACGTTCGACGGATTTAGCAAAAATTGCACTTGTTAATGGCGTATCACGTCGTTTGGCGACAGAGCAAATTACTTTAGAAGAAGCGTATGAGGAGTTACAGCGTTTAGATCGCGCAAATTTACTATTCCCAACTTGGGTGCAAATAGTCGCTGCGGCTATTGCGAGCGGCTGTTTTTTAATTTTGTTTGAAGGAATGTGGAAGGATGTAGCTGCAGCAATTTTAGCTGGTGGTGTTGGATTTCTAATTTTCGTATTAATGCATGAGCTAACGAAGGTGAAATTTTTTGCGGAATTTACAGCTTCGCTATTCGTAGGCATTACAGCGTTTTTAGCAGTGAGATTTGGTATTGGTATTCAAATAGATAAAATTATAATTGCTTCTGTCATGCCATTAGTGCCAGGTTTGCTTATTGCAAATGCTGTGCGTGACTTGATGGCGGGACATTTTGTGTCCGGCGTAGCTAAAGGTATGGAAGCCTTTTTAACAGCATTTGCAATTGGAGCGGGTATTGCACTCGTATTGTCATTTTAGGAGGAATACTATGTTGTGGGTCATCCAAGGAGTTTTTAGTTTTATAGCAACAGCGGCTTTTGGGATTCTCTTTAATGCACCGAAAAAAACGCTGTTCCATTGTGGATTAGCGGGTGCCATTGGATGGCTAATATACTTTACTTTGCAGAAGCAAGGTGTGGATGCCGTACCAGCTTCCTTTGCGGGAGCTTTTGTTATTTCGATAGTAGCGCATATTTTGGCAAGACGGTTTAAAATGCCGATGATTATTTTTAGTGTTGCCGGTATTATTCCACTCGTTCCTGGTGGAATGGCATATAACGCGATGAGACATGTTGTTGAAAATGATTATCTTGCAAGCATTCAATATGCAGCAAGAGCGTTCATTATTACGGGTGCAATTGTTATGGGACTTGTCTTTGCGGAAGTATTTATGCAACTCATCTTCAATATGATTCGTAAACGAAAGGCAAAAGCTATTGGAGATGTTATGTAAATATAAAAATGGCCTTCGTTTACTTAAGCGAAGGCCATTTTTATATTATAGGATTATAAATTTGTTTTATTCGAATCAATTGATTTTTTAGTAATTGTATTGCATCATTTGAAAGAAATAAAACAGTGTATTATTTTAACAATTTCTCTATTTCTCTAGGTGTAACAGGGTGGCTAATATGATAGCCTTGCACGGCATCACAGCCAAATCCTGCAAGTAATTCTTGTTGCCCAGCAGTTTCAACACCTTCTGCTAAGACCCGCATATTGATAGTTTTTCCGAATTGTATTATACCTTGAATTAGTTTTTGAACTTTCTTTTGATATTCCAATGTTGAAATAAATGTTTGATCAATTTTAATTTCAGCTAATGGAAGTAATTGCATGTAACGGAATGATGCATAGCCTGTACCAAAGTCATCCAGAACGAAGACAATACCATCTGCTTCTAATTGTTTCATTTGTTGGATAATTGAAGTTTCAGCTTCAGCTTCTAATGCAAACTTTTCTGTAATTTCTATTTGTAATAGATTGGCAGGACAATTTGTCTTTTCTAATACTTTTCGGATTTGTAAGACCATATTTTTGTCGCGGAATTCGCGTACAGATGAGTTGATGCTTACTTTTAAATTTAAGCCTTTTTTATGCCATGTGGCTGCTTGTAAACAAGCTTGTTCAAGCATAAATGTCCCGATATCATTGATCAATCCAGTTTCTTCTGCAATAGGGATTAAGACATCCGGTGTGACGATACCAATTTCTTCATCTTCCCAACGTACGAAAGCTTCAACCCCAGTAATTTTACCTGTTGCTAGATTTAGCTGTGGTTGGTAAAGTACTTTTAAGTTCTTTTCATCCAGTGCGATTAATAGACGCTTTTCAATAAGAGCTTTTGTACTAAGTGCTTTATGGTCGGCTTTTGTTAAGCTGATAATATTACCGCCACCTTCAGAGCGTACTTTATAAATTGCGGCGTGTGAAGCTTTCACTAAATGGGAGAATGACGATTGATCTTCAGGGTATTTCGTAATACCACCGCTAATTGATAGCGGTAACGCAAGACCCTTCACATAAATTGGATGTTGTTTTAAATAGGCAAGGAAGCCTTGAATAAACCATTCACCAAGTGGCGTTAATACGACAAATTCATCAATGCTCACACGTGCCATCGTACTATCTTGGAAGTACATCTTCATACGATTCGTAAATTCTTGTAAAAGAACAATTTCTGTTTGCTCGTCATAAATTTCCTTTAAAGAGTAAAATTTATCGAGGCTTAAGTAAACAAATGTAAAGTGATTATTTTCTTGAATTAAGTCTGTAACAATTTGCTCTAAACGATATCGATTCATTAAACCCGTTTCTTGATCAATATAGGCAATCTTTTCCAAACGATTTTGTAGCAGTTTTTTTTCTGTAATATCATTTTCAAGCAGAATAAAGTAAGCAGGATTTTTACTAGAAACGAAAATAGGAATAGCGGTTAAATCAACCCAATAAGACTCACCGTCTTTCGCCATCTTTTCGACTTCACCTTTCCAATTTTTACCGCTCTTTAAGGATGCCCAGATGTTGTTTGCAAGTACAGTTCCATCATCTGTTTGAGGGAACATTTGCCAAAAAGTTTTGCCGATAATCCGTTTTGGTGTCCATTTACTACGTTTTAAGAAATTGCTGTTTGCAAACGTTATTAAGCCTTCTTGATCCATTGTAAGCATCATAAAGGATGATTCTAATCCTGTCTTCATACTGATTAACTCTTGATATGGAGATGGGTCATTTTGAATTTCATCATTCATTTCAAAATGGAAGAATACATACCGTTCGTTTTCAATCGTAAATGCTTTTACTAAAGCAGAAGAAAAAATAACTTCTTTATTCTTGGCGATAAACGCCACTTTGTCTAAATGACAAGGATCAGGAGAGCGTAATAGCTTAATCCATCCATCTCTGTGAAGACCCGCTTGCTCTTGTTCGATGAAGGGTACGAATGTCCCAAGAACTTCATCGACTGAATAGCCAAAGGTTTTTTCTGCTTGACGATTCCATGCTGCTACAATCCCTTCATGATTTACAATCATCATAGGGAATGGCATTTGGTTCAAAATTGAATTTGCAGTATTAAATATTGTCTGAGTTTCATTCATGCATGCGACGACTCCTTGAAATTACTATATATATCATTATAGTGAAAAGAAAGTCATCCGTCATTAGTAATAGACAAGGTATATGTAAGAAATTCAGAATTTTTTTTAAATATAAGCAATATAAAAAGGATAAAATAAGAAGATACATGTAGAAAATCATCAAAAATACAGTATTTTATATTCATATGAAAGAGGTTTAGTGATGAATAATATGTCTCGTAGATTAAAAGGTATAGCTATGATTATTTTTGGAGCAATGCTATGGGGTGCTACAGGGCCACTTATGGAATGGGTATTATCTAATAGTGACTTAACTGTTTCATTCATGCTAACAGTACGACTTGTTTCTGCAGGGTTATTACTTTTATCCTTCTTGTTACTAACTAAAAAAGATGTTTTTGCTATTTGGAAATATCCTGTTTGGTGGAAAAAGTTGGTTGTATTTGGCGTTTTAGGTATGCTAGGGGTGCAATATACATTCGTAGCAACCATTAATGCTAGTAATGCGGTGGTAGCAACTTTGTTACAGTTTTTAGCACCGATTTTTGTTGTCATGTTTATTTCATTTTCTTATCGTAAATGGCCACCTCGTTATCAAGTGTTAGGTATTCTAGGAACGCTTGGTGGCCTGTTCCTATTATTAACAAATGCTTCTTTTGAGACATTACTCGTTAGTAATGAAGCCCTTTTATGGGGAGTCGCAGTCGGATTAACTTTTGCATTTTATACATTATATCCTACGCAGATTATGAAAGAATGGGGCGTTCTCTTAGTAGTTGGATGGGGAATGTTAATCGGAGGTATTGTGCTAGGGATTATATCTAGAGTCTGGCGTTCAAATGAGTGGAGCCTTTTAATAGATCCATTGATTGCTTCTATAATAATTGCAATCATATTTTTTGGAACACTGGCCTTTGTATTGTTTTTAAGTAGTATGAAATATATTTCACCAGTAGAAACGAGCGTACTTTCAAGTATGGAACCTTTAACAGCAATGATTATTTCTGTTATTTGGCTGGGCAGAACATTGGCATTGTGGCAAATTGTAGGCGTTATTATAATGCTTGTTTGTGTAACATGGCTATCCGTAGAAGGAGATAAGGATCAAGAAAACTCCTAAAATAGGACAAAAAAATAAGATTGGTATATTAAAGTTGAGTAATTATACCAATACAATCAATACGTCATGTCCGCATGGTTATTGAAGAAACTGGTCAGATTTTTAAAGTGATTACAGAAAGTGCTGATCAAACAAATGCGTCTACAAACCAAATGGAGACAATCACAGTTGATGTTGAATGAAGAACAATCTACTCATGCAGCAGCGTAAGAGCAAAGTACAGCGATGCAAGAAATTACAGCATCTTCCGAAATCTTAAGTAACTTAGCAAGAGATTTACAAGTACTTGTGACACGTTTTAAATTATAAGTATGAACATATAGCTTTTTGCAAAATTATTTAAAGGTAAGTAATAATACAAGAAGGGCCTCTTTCACTTTTGTAGTGGAGGAGGCCGTTTTTATATTTATTAAATATGAAATGCGAAAGAAGTTTTATGCGGTCAATGCAATAGGCAGACTCGGAAAAATACCTTTTTAAAAGGAGTGACATACAATTCATATCATTTATTAGGTGTGTTGATTAAAGGAATATTAGGTTGTTATTTACCGTTAAAATGGTTTTTTATGTTCGATATTCACTTATGTTACTACATTTTTTAGTTGATTGTAGCGGAGGGTGCTTGCCTGCGGAAAGCGAGCATCCGGTAGCGGAAATCAACCTACCACTTTAATGGTAATGGTTAAAATTAGTTAATCAACACGCCTGATCATTTATAAAAATAGGTGTTCATTAGGAAGAGCTTGTGACTTAATGGACGTCTAATTATTAGGGGCCTAATTGAGTATATAATATTAAAAAAGTAGTATCTTATCGTAAATTTAAGCTTATTTTATTCAAGTTTCGGCTAATATATGGCATAATAAGGAATAACCACGGAAGTTTCGAGTTGCGAAGGAAAAATAGGGGGCTTTACCATGAAGACAATGTTTTCATACATAAAACCATATAAATGGTACGCTTTTATCGCCATTTTACTCATGCTTGTGGAGCTGTCTGTGGAGTTAATACAACCACTTATTATCAAAAAGATTATTGATGATGGAATCGTCCTGCAAGATACTGCAACGGTTTGGTTATGGGGCGGCATAATGATGTTATTAGCTTTTTTAGCCTTTTTAGCAGGTGTGACGAATTCATTTTTCTCAGCGCATGCTTCTCAAAGCTTTGCCTTTGATTTGAGAAATGCGCTATTTAAAAAAGTACAATCATTTACGATGACGACGTTTTTGAGATTTCCATCGGCAGGACTTATTACTCGCTTAACGAGTGATGTATCGCAAGTGCAACAAGTCTTGTTTATGAGCCTACGGGTTATGCTTCGTACACCGCTTGTTGTCATTGGGAGCTTACTCATGGCGTTTTACGTGAATGTATCATTAGCAGGTTACCTTGTTATTGGGGCTCCATTTTTAGCTATGTTCTTATTTATCATGGTCCGTAAAGGGATTGCCTATTTTTCGGCAGTTCAGAAGCGTGTTGATCGGGTGAATCGTGTCATTCAAGAAAATTTGCAAGCAGTGCGCTTAGTAAAAGCTTATTTGCGCGGTATGTATGAAGCGAGCCGCTTTGAAACAGTGGCAAATTTATTGAAAAAAGATACATCAAAAGCATTGCGGACAATGGAATATATTCAACCGATTTTATTGTTTGTCATGAATGTCAGCTTGCTTGCAGTGCTTTGGTTTGGCGCTGGGAAAATTCAGCAAGGACAAACGCAAATTGGTGAACTTGTAGCGATTGTCAATTATGCACTGCGTATGACAGGAGCATTTTCAATGTTTTCATTTATTATCGTGTTATTTTCACGTGCGAAAGCTTCAGCGGATCGTATGGAGGAAGTGCTGTTAATCGATGAAGGGCTAGAACATGATGTTGAGGATAAAGGGCAGCTAGATATACGACAACGCGGAACACTTCGCTTTGATAATGTATCGTTCAAATATCCACAGACGGATGAATTTGTATTGTATAACATTTCTTTCGAGTGTGGGCAAGGTGAGAAACTCGCTATTATGGGGGCAACTGGATCAGGGAAATCGACGTTGCTGCAGTTATTACCACGCTTTTATGATGCGTCATCTGGAGACATCTATGTGGATGGACAGAACGTGCAAAATTGGCCATTAGAAAAATTACGAGAGGCGATTGGTTATGTACCACAGAGAGCATTGTTATTCACAGGCTCTATCCACAATAATTTAACATGGGGCAAGACGGATGCATCAGTTGAAGAAGTACAGGAAGCCGCAATACAGGCGCAAATTCATCATTCAGTTGAGAACTTTCCAAATGGCTATGAAACGAGAGTAGGCCAAAAGGGTGTCAATTTATCTGGTGGTCAGAAGCAGCGTTTATCCATTGCACGTGCATTAATACGTAAGCCAGAGTTTTTAATATTAGATGATAGTACGAGTGCGTTAGATATCAAAACAGAATCGGCACTATGGGATGCACTAGACGGTGAAGAGGCGACGATGCTTGTTGTAACACAGAAAATTCGCACAGCAAAAGGTGCGGATCGTATTTTGTTATTAGAAGATGGACAAGTTTCAGCATTTGGTACACATGAAGAATTAGTGAAAAATTCAACATTGTATCAAAAAATTGCCGCTTCACAGCAAGAGCAGGAGGTGGATGATAATGCTTAAATCGATTCGACAACCATTTGGCTATAAACCTGTTTTAAAGAAAGAGGATTTACAAAAACAGCATAATAAGAAGGTAGCACGCGCAACGAATTGGCGTGCGACGTTAGGTCATATTTGGCATATTGTTGATGAACAGCGAGCACTTTTAATCGTCGTCCTATTGATGGTTGTTGCGAGCTCAGTATTATCACTATTAGGTCCATATTTAATCGGGAAAATTATTGATAACCACATTATGAAAATGCAGTTTGTTGGATTGCCTGGGTTGATTTATGGCTTGATTGCCATTTATATCGGTTTGTCTTTATCGTTATTTTTTCAAAACTATTGGATGATAGGTATTGCACAGCAGACAATTTACCGCATGCGTACGGGATTATTTACGAAGTTGCAAAAACTGCCAGTGTCGTTTTTTGATAAGCGTCAGCATGGTGAGCTAATGAGTCGGATGACGAATGATATTGAGAGTGTCAGTTCGACTTTAAACAGTACGTTTATACAAGTGTTTTCAAGTGTTTTAACATTAGTTGGGACAGTTGTTGTCATGTTATCGATGAGTCCGTTATTGACACTGTTAACTATGGTCATTATTCCGGTTATGTTCTTTGCAACGCGATGGATTACACGCCGTACTGGTAAACTTTTTAAGGAGCAACAGCAAGCATTAGGCGCATTGAACGGTATGATTGAGGAGTCAATCTCAGGGCAGCGTGTCGTTAAAGCGTTTTCTCAAGAGCAGCGTATGATGGAGGAATTCGCAGAGAAAAGTAGTAAGTTACGCCATGTTGGTTTTTGGGCTTATGTTTATTCAGGTGGAATTCCAAAGGTCATGAACCTTTTAAATAATGCAAGTTTTGCCATTGTTGCTGGTGTGGGTGGCTTACTAGCGTTGAAAGGCCAAGTGACGATTGGGACCATTGTTATTTTCTCTGAATATGCACGGCAATTTACAAGACCTTTGAATGATTTAGCGAATCAGTTCAATAATGTATTGTCTGCAATTGCTGGAGCTGAACGTGTTTTTGCGATTATGAACGAAGAAGAAGAGAAAGATGCAGCTTCTAGAACGGCAATCCGTCAGCTACAAGGTGACGTAAATTTTAATAATGTTTCGTTCAAATATGAGCAAACAGAAGAAGCGCATACGATTCAAAAGGTTAGCTTCCATGTAGCCGCAGGACAAACGGCTGCTCTAGTTGGTGCTACTGGAGCGGGTAAAACGACGATTTTACAGCTACTCGCACGTTTTTATGAAGTAAATGAAGGTGATATTACGATAGATGGTACACCAATTCAAGCAATGTCCCGTCAACATTTGCGTAGCCAAATGGCGTTTGTTTTACAAGACCCATTTCTTTTTGAAGAAACGGTTCGAGAAAATATTCGATACGGTCAGTTGAATGCGACAGATGAAGAAGTGGTAGATGCAGCAAATAAGGCAAATGCCCATGACTTCATTATGAAATTACCAAATGGTTACGATACATTTTTGTCTGCGGATGGTGGCGAAATTAGCCAGGGACAGAAGCAGTTATTATCGATTGCAAGAGCACTAGTTGCAGACCCTGTGATTTTACTGTTAGATGAAGCGACAAGTAGCATTGATACTGTGACAGAACTGAAAATCCAAGAGGCACTAGAACGTTTAATGCAAGGCCGTACAAGCTTTGTTATTGCGCATCGATTAAATACAGTGCGTCAAGCTGACATCGTCTTTGTAATGCAGCAAGGAGAGCTTGTTGAAGCAGGCAACCAGCAGGAGTTAATAGAGCAACAAGGTATTTATTATAAAATGTTAAAAGAATCTAAAGCTTAACTATTTCTATAAATAAGAAAAGGCATTCATCCACTCAAAATGGAGAAATGCCTTTTTATTTATATGCTAAATAACTTCCACCTAAGACCGTTTTGCACGAATATCGCCGATGAAAAATAAACCATATGGAATGAATTCTTTAATTATTAAAGATCCTATGATAGATATACCTAGACAGAGAACGGTATAACCTATGCTTATCTACAGAAATATGCATGTTTTTTTTGTCGTTTTATCTTCTTTCAGAATAAAATTCTCTACCTCTGGAAAGGCAAATGATAGTAGCTTCAATTAAAAATTTGATATCATTTAGATGTCAAAACAATTACAACAAGGTGGTTTCAATTTGAACATTTTTTTAATGAAAGCAACATATCCCATTGATAGCGAAACTTATCAAGAAGTTTTACAATTACTGCAAAATGCGGAACAGCAAGACGGTCAAAACTACAAAATTGTGATGCACGAAAGCGAATGGCGTAATCCACAAGCACATGGGTTTTTAGCACTCGCTTATGATGATGACAAAGATGAACTAATCGGTGTTGCAAGTGCCATAGATGTGATGGGGTTAAATACATTTGAGTGGTCAACTGTTGTAGCACCTATGTATCGTAGGATGGGTATTGGTGAGCATTTAGTCCAAGGTATTACTTCCGGATTCGAAGAGCGCGGAGCAGCTGGCGAATTAGCACTCACACTAAATGGGGAGGAAGGACGTAATTTTATCGAAAAACAAGGCTATGAATATAGTTTTTCAGAAGCGACATTACGTGTAGATGCAGAAGTTACTGCCGTAAATAACGACTTAACAATTCGTTTATATAATGATGAACGCGATGCACTTGTTACTATTTTCGAGTCAGCGTTTAATGATATGCCTGAGGAAACAGACGATCTGATTGCTTTCAATACATCAAAAGCAGGTCGTGTATTGTGGGTTGCTGAAAAGGATGGAGTGATTGTTGGTACAGTGACATCTGTTTTAGAAGGAGATGTTCAGTGGGTAACAGCATTAGCAGTACACCCTGGATTTCAACGTCAAGGCATTGGAACAGCACTTTTAGCATGGCTTAAAGCACACGCTGTAAAAGAAGGGCAATCGACAGTTATGCTAGATGTTGAGATTGAAAATGAGCAAGCACTATCTGTCTATGAACGAGCTGGATTTTCGAAAATACAGCAAGTAGATTTTTTTGCAAAAAAATAAACAGGAAGTAAAGTTAATGAAAAGAAGGTGAACACGAGATGAAAATCATCTGTTTTGGAGACAGCATTACAGCGCGTAAAGAAAACCATCTGAAACCAGTGTTAACATCCATGCTCAAGATGAAAATGAAACAGCATAAATTTATCAATGCTGGCGTATCAGGCAATACAACTGAGCAAGCGAAAGAACGTTTTCATAAAGATGTATTAGCAAAGAATCCTAATCTCGTCACAGTTTTATTTGGCGGGAACGACTCTGCTACGCATAAATTAATCCCGATAGACACGTTTAAATCTAATATCCGTTATTTTGTCCAGCAAATTGGCGTTGATCAAACGATTCTCATTACTTCACCACCAGTAGATGAATTGCTGCAGCCAAATCGCAACAATCAACTTCTAAAGGAATATGGACAAGCAGTAAAAGATGTTGCTGCTGAAACAGGATGTCATTGCATTGACTTCTTTGAAATCCTCTATAGCAAACCAAATTATAAAGAGCTATTAGTCGGTATAAAAAATGATGGACTACATTTCGGCGAAGCAGGCTACGACTTGTTATCTGATGCCATAGTAGAAGAAGTTGAAAAAATGGAAGGTGTCAGTAAGAAGGGGATCTGCCAACGAATATTGAACATTTTTAGATGATGTGAAGAATACCAAGCAAACTGCGAATTGCAGCCTACTTGGTATTTTTAATAGTGCCAAATGCTGAAAGTGAATAGTCAAAAGAAAGAAAATCCAATTGATTCCGGTTTAGGTGATATAGTAACCTAATCATGGAATGAATGCACCTATAGTTTTGAAAAGAAGATTAATCAAAACAACTGCTTAAAACATTTAATCGGATTATTGCTTTTTAAAAAAATTGATCATTATGTACTGTATTTTTCAACTTACGTTATCCTTTAGTTACATATAGCTATTCCTTTTTATTTACTCTAGACGCCCCAATTGCAGCCCCAATCGATGTCCCTATCAAAAGCCCTACAGCAAGGTTATGAACAAGCAAACCGAAAATTAATCCAAATAATATTCCAATACCTATTCCAAGACCTATAGATTCCTTACTTTTTTTATTGTCATCCAAAAAGATATACCTTCTTTCGTTGAAATTCCTAATTATAAATTTTATACGAATGAAATATATTTTAGTTTCATTATCTTAATAAGAAAAGAAAAAATCGCATTTTTACTGAAAATTTGGATCAACCTTTTTATAAACGATCCGGTGTGTTGATTAGAGGGATATTAGGTTGTTATTTACCGTTAAAATGGTTTTTTTATGTTCAATATTAGCGTATGTTACTACATTTTTTAGTTGATTGTAGCGGAGGGTGCTTGCCCACGGAAAGTGAGCATCCCATAGCGAAAATCCACCTACCACTTTAATGAATATGGTTAAAATTAGATAATAAACACCCCTGATAAACGGTGCTATTTTTGTTTATAACAGTGCATCAATATGTTAAAGCAACAGCACCTACTGCCTGATAAAATCAATTACTTTATCATGAATTTACATTGGTAAAAAAATAATTAGAATTATCATTAAATTTTACAAAAAATAAACATATTTAGTCGATAATATTCATAAACTAATGGTATTGTGAAGATAGTACAATAACTATCGTGAAGGGGAGATCTACAATGAGATTACCTGCACTAGGAAAAGCCGATGAAAAGAATGCAAAGCGATTAGTTAAAGAGAAAAAAGGCATTCTCCGTACGATTATGAATATCCTTTTTAAAAAACAAAGTTATTATCCACTGTCTACAAGGAAATAAAAAGGAGGCTACCAATTGTCGGCAGGTAAACGACTTTTGGAGGGCCTCTTTATTTTTATTCTTCTAATAAAAACGAACTGCGTGCAGAGCCTACTAAATGTAGCTCATGCATGGCACGAGTGACCGCCACATATAAAAGTTTGCGATCAAGTGCCGAATCATGAAATGGCTTTTCAATCGCGGTGACAATAACAGCATCGAATTCGAGACCTTTTGCTAAATGACTTGGAATGACGAGCAGCGCATCCTGGTCAATCTCGGATGATTCAGATAAAGTTTGCGCCATAACGCCGGCCTTTTGCAATAACTTTGTATAAGCCATTGTCTCATCAGAGGTTTTACAAATGAGCGCGATGGAGCGATGTCCTTTATCTCGAATTTGCTGATGAATCAGTTCAATTTCTGCCGGGTCAAGTTCTTTCATCTCATGAAAGGTCGGCTCATCACCGTGACGGACAACCGGTTCGACAAGTGGTAGATCTTCTTCCATTTTAGATAAAATTTCATTCGCCACAGCCATAATTTCAATTGTAGTACGATAGCTTTTTTGCAATGTTTTATAAGTAGCGCGTGGGAATAACTCACGAACAGGAGCCCAATCAGTTAAGGAACGATAGCTATGTATTCCTTGAGCTAAATCGCCTACCATCGTAAACATATCGGTTTCAAGACCTTCTTTTAAAGCAGCCAGCTGGAATAAACTATAATCCTGCACTTCATCGATGAAGACAACGCGCATTTTCCATTGTTCGCTGACACCTTTGATTTTGGCATGCAAATAGAAGATGGCAGCTAAATCTTCTAGTGCCCAAGATTCTTTCATATGCGCATTGCAAAATTGTTCGTGCTCAGCATCGGACCACTCTGGGGTCAACTCGCTCTGCAAATCAGGATTGGTCAAAAATTCTCGGTAAAGTGCTTTGATTTTTTGTTTTTTAAAGCGTTTCATATAATTTGAAGAGGTGGATTTAGCCTGCTTTTCAACAGCCGGAATACGCTCATCACGCTCATCAATCCATTTTGTTACGGTTTGCTTCCGTTTGGCGGCATCTTGAATACCAAACAATGCCTTATCTAAAATATCATCATATCTCTTATTTAACGTAAGAAGAATTTGCTTTTTCTTTTGTCGCACATAATTTTGTAAAACGGATTTAATACGGTCAATTCGTTTTTCAATAGGCATATAGGAGAAGTCACCTAAGAAGAGTTTTCTCAAGTGTGAGCCTTTTAAAATGCGATACTTTTCGATATAAACGTCTTCGAATTGCTCGGCTATTTCTGCTTCAATTCTTCTTATATAGCGGTCCATTACATCACGATAGGCAAGCGAGCCTTTCATTTTTGTCAGCCATAGTACGGTTGGATCGATAGCGTCTTCGCTTACAAGTTTTTCTAGTTGTTCATTTGGATTTTGGATTTTCAGTTTAATGCCAGTTGCTTGCTGCGCATATTCTGAGTAGGTCGTTTGGCAAATTTGATCGACACCAAGTTCAGGCAAAACATCGCCAATATAATCGATGAACAGCTGGTTAGGTGCTAAAATCATAAGTTCTTTGGCGTTGAAATGCTCGCCCATAGTGTATAGGAAATAAGAAATTCTATGGAGTGCAATCGTCGTTTTCCCTGATCCGGCTGCACCTTGTACAAGTATGGGTTGCTTTAAATGAGCACGAATGATAGCATTTTGCTCGGCTTGAATAGTCGACACGATTTCAGTAAGGCGTATATCGGCCTTGCCGGCAAGAGCTTCTTGTAATAACTCATCATTTGTAGTCAAATCGATATCTTGAACGTCTAGCAGCTGGCCTTCTTCAATTTTATATTGCCGTTTTGAAAAGAGATGCCCATTGTATTCCTCATCGCGTACTTTGTAAGTAAGGTCGCCAAGTCGCCCATCATAGTATACATTTGCGACGGGAGAGCGCCAGTCGACGATGATTGGCTCCTGTGTTTCACGGTCAAAGAGAGAGGTTTTACCAATATAAAGTTTTTCGGCAGGTTCGCCTTCCTTTTGAAAATGAATCCGGGCAAAATAAGGTTTTTGCTTAATTGCTTCAAGCCCTTCTTTTTGGTCACGTGCCATTTCGAAAAAACGAGCGTTCGTTAAAATGTTGAGGTAGCTTAAACTCGAATCTAAATATTCTAAATCAGCCATCGATTGTCGAATACTGTCCTGTGCAGATTGCACATCACGTTTGGATTCTTCTAAAAGTTGTCGCATATAATGTTTTGTGAACGCCAGGCGCTGCGCTTCTTGTTCAAAATCGGGATGCTTCTGTGTCATATACAGTCCTCCAATTTGGCAATTTTGCGTCCTGTTGAAGATGTTGGGGTTTTAATAGCAATGATAAATATTACTACATGAAATACGAGAGTACAAGTGAAAGTTTACAATTGTTTGAATTTTTTAAAAAATACAGCATAATGATAACGAATAATTTTTTGGAGGAAAATATTAATGAAAATATATGCACACCGCGGAGCTTCAGGAGATTTCCCAGAAAACACGCTCATTTCTTTCCGTGAAGCAGCAAGATTACCTATTTACGGCGTTGAATTAGATGTCCAACGTACAAAAGACGGGGTTCTTGTTATCAATCACGACGAACGTATTAATCGGACTTCAGACGGAGAGGGATATATCCGTGATATGACCTTTGAAGAAATACGCTCATACGACTTCGGTTCGTGGAAGGGAACACAATTCGCTGGCGAAAAAATGCCTACATTGCAAGAAGTGTTGGAAGTTTTCAAAACTACACACCATATGATTAATATTGAGCTAAAAACGGATGTTTTCTTATATGAAGGAATAGAAGATGAAGTGGTTGCAATGCTCGAAGCATATGACATGTTAGATCGAGTCATCTTTTCATCATTTGATCATGAAATGGTTGAGCGTGTACTGAAAAAAGCTCCACACAATGAAGTAGGCGCGTTATTTATGAAAATATTAGTGAATCTGCATGAATACGGCGTAATGATAGGTACCCAAGCATTGCATGTTTCATTAGTAGCAGCTAAGCGCGAAGCCGTTAAAACGGCAATTGCAAGGGGAAATATAGTACGTGTGTATACCGTGAACAGTGTTGAAGACTATGATTTAATGGAGGAAATCGGTGCTGATGCTGTATTTACAGATTACCCAGAGAAGATGTATTTGCATGGGAATAGGTAGGTGCTTAGGAGCGGGGGTGGCATAGTTAGTTGATGAGTAGCGCGAACTATTGCTACTTTGAAAGTAATCCAATCTCACCAAATTCGTATCCCTAGCGATTGCTCAATAGAAAAGGACAGTCTCTCAATCAAATGAGAGGCTGTCCTATTCTTTTCACCATTTTACTAAATGTTCTTCTGCAGTGCCGAGTAGTTGTTGTATTGGTAAGTAACAGCCGCTTTCTAATCGGATGCGACCGTTGAAGTAGCCGACCATTTGGTGAACTTCAGATTTGATTACTTTGGCATTTGTTGCGGCGACACGTTCAAAGAAGGGGGTGAATGTAAGTTGCACGTCATCTGTGAATTTGGAATTAATGTGCCAAGGCTTCATGAAATTTTTTGGATCGTATTCAAAAATAACATCTTCATGGATTTTTGTCATTTTACCGTCTAGGAAGACAGCATTTTCTGTCATGCCGGTGCCGTCTGTCCATTGGCCTCCTAAATTTAGTCCGATGCGGTGACCACCACATTTTTGAGAAGCCATTGCCCAGTTCCATGTTGCTTCACGTGGCCAAATACCTCGGCTATAGTCGAGCACAGCGAAGCACTCTTCTTCTTGAAAATTGTAACGTTTTTCACCTATTTTTACATAGCCGTTTGTGGGTAATGAATGATGCTTCGCAGTAAATTGGAATATTTGACGATTCCATGGGATGACAACGTTTAGAGAGTCGTCGTTTATAGGATGTTTGATTGTTAGGTCTGCATGCAGTAAATCACCATCGAAATTAGGAATAGTTACAGTCATTTGTGTTTCATTTTGTGCGTATAACAGTTGAATTTTCATTTCTTCATGATTAAAATTCACAGTTTCCAATACGTTTGTAGGCATTTTCACTTTATTGCCTAATGGAATTGTTATTGTTTTTTCAAAATAACGCTGTGTTTCATAATCAAGGAAGTAAACGAAACAAACGGCTGCATAGTCTAAATGGCTGATTGTTGCGGAGAACATAATTTCATCACCGAAAACACACCAATGATTCCATTTCTTTTTACGCATAAAATGACCTTTTAAATTACTATTAATAATTGGTTTTCGAGCGAAACCTATGGCAGAAGGATTTAAATTACCCTTCTTGTCACATAATAAGGTCGACTCAACAATTTCTTTTTCTGCGTGCTGTGTCAAATTCAAACACCCTTTCAAACGTAAAATAGGAGAAACAAATAAGTTACTTTTATTGTACCAAATTTTTGACTTATATTGGGGATTCAAATCAGGAATATTACAATTGTTGTTTAAATGTAAAGACACTGTCAAATTTCATATAAGTGTAATAGAGAGTAATATTCTGAGGTTCTTTTTAAATATACTAGCTACATAGAGACTAATTTTTATAGCTAAATGACTGCTAGATGGAAAATATTTTGCAGTAAGAGAAATATTTCAGCCAAACAGTGCATATAAATGAGCAAGGAGGTGTGATGAAGCAGTTTATAATCGAGAAGCAGCTGTACGCTATGCCGATAAATGGTGGGATAGCTACAATCCAGCATTTCCGCGATTCGATGTGGATTGTACGAATTTTATATCGCAATGTTTGTTTGCAGGCAGCGCACCTATGTGGGGAGCGCCAAACCGATTGGAGGGCTGGTGGCTAAAAGGAGGTAGTTGGAGTTTTAGTTGGAGTACATCGCATTCTTTGCGTTGGTATTTAGAAAATTCCAAGAAGGGACTGAGGGGGAAGCGAGTTGCATCTGCCAGTGAATTAGAGCTTGGGGATGTCATTTTTTACGATTTCCAAGGTGATGGGAGAATCGACCATTCCGTCATCGTTACAAGTATTCAAGATGGTGTACCTCATGTGAATGCCCACACATCCAATAGCTTTCATCGACCATGGGAATATAAAGATTCAACTGCGTATACGCCGAATATGAAATATTACTTTTTTCACATAGAAGATGTTATATTACCAATATGATAAAATACCCGACCTATGTAATACAATGTAGGTCGGGTTAACTATGTTCTGCTAAAATACATTTTGAGGAAATCGATTCACTCACCTTTTTTGGATTGCCAAGCTTTTTCTTGATATGATTCTTTGATATCAAAGCGATGTTTGTAAAGAATAATAAGTATAATAAGGACGATTGGCGATGCAACTGGTAGCATTCCAACGTAAATAATCCATAGGACATAGCACACATATCCAATGAGCATACTTAGTGTCGCGCTTTTTAAGAAAGGGAAAGGAAATAAAAAGCCAACAACAAAAGATACAAATAGTAGTGGATCTAAAGAAAGAGCAACACCGATAAACGTGGCTATTCCTTTGCCACCTTTGCCTTTTAACCAAATCGGAAATAAATGACCGACAATAACGAGAGCTCCAGCAACAGTGATGGCGAATTGTGATTCGTCAAGCAAGTAGCCAAGTAAAACAATGAGGGCACCTTTGCTTCCATCACCAAAGAAAGTAAGAAAGAACGCAGGTTTACCAATCACTGCACCAGCATTTCTAGCACCTAAATTACCACTACGATGCTCGCGTAAATCGATTTTCTTCCATTTACCAATCCACCATGCGGTCATCATTGTACCGACAAAATAACTAATTACCCAATAACAAATCGTGAAATAAAACATACTACATCCTCCAGGCTCTTTTTTACAGTATGCAGGAAAAATAGTTATGAGAACAACCCTTTTTAACCTATTATCGAATTAAGGGAGGAATACATTTGAGAAACATACGCGCATTACTACTATTTGTATTCATCCTCAGTGGTTGTGCATTCGTTGATTATAAAACTGATTACCATATACAAGATGGTTTACTAGTGATTAATAATAAGAATTTAATAGAGAAATCCGTCATTCCGCTGCGTGGAGAATGGTTATTTTTCTCTAAAGAATTATTGACTTCTAAAGAAATAGAGAAGAGGACGAGAGAATCTAATGTGAAGATGGCAGATTTACCAAGCACCTGGAATGATCAGTTAGGCAGTGCAGATGGCTTTGCTACATATGCATTACGTATACAAATTCCTAAAGAGAAGATTGGTCATACATTGGCGCTCTCCACTCGATTTCAATCGAGTGCCTATACATTATTTGTAGATGACATGCGTATATCATCCAATGGCTTTGTTGGTACTTCGAAAGATTCAACTACACCAGTGATGGCACCAAGAATTGGTTATTTTATACCTAAGTCAGATGCAGTTTTAGTCATATTGCATGTGTCAAATTTTGCGAATGTTGTAGGTGGTGCCAATCAGGAGATTTTATTTGGACAAGCGAATGCGATTGTCAATTATAATGTGGACCAACAAACGGCTCTCTTATTTATGAATGGTAGCATAATTATTATAGGGATATATCATATAGTTGTATTTTTATATAGAAAGAAGGAGCGACCTTTCCTGTACTTTGGTTTGTTGAGTTTATTCATCGCGGGGCGTTCATTATTCGTTGGACCAATGTTTTTACAAATGCAATTTTCACAACTCTCTTGGTTTTTACTAATGAGGATAGAGGATACATTAATCTATATATCCGTCCTGTTATATATGGCTTTTATTTATCGGCTATTTCCAAAAGAAACGAGCAAAAAGCCGGTTTATATTGTTACGGCAATGATTCTGCCATCAGTATTGCTAACATGGGTGACGTCGCCAGGTTTCTTTAAATCACTATTCTTTTGCGTCTTTCCACTTACCTTTATTTTAATGTTCTATGTAGTGTTTATATTGATGAAGGCCATTTTGAATAAGAGGCCAACTGCGTTATTGAATTTTATAGCAAACTTGTTATTTTGCTTCACCGTTATAAATGATTATTTGTTCGAAAAGGGCGTAATTGAAACATTCATCATGACGATTTACGGTTTTTTCATCTACGTTGTTTTACAAGCGTTTAACCTGAGCCGAAGTTACGCACAGAAATTCCATGAATCCGAGTTACTTAGCAAGGAATTGATAGTGTTAAATACATCACTCGATGAGAAAATTCATGAAAGAACATTAGAACTACAGGATAAAAATGAGCGTTTGAAGCAGTTGACCGAATTAGACGGCTTAACGGGTATTAATAATCGCCGCTATTTTAATGATCATCTGCCAATTTGCTTCCGTGAAAGTTACGTAGAAAAGTGGTCACTCACATTATTAATGATTGATATTGATGAATTTAAAAAATATAACGATACATACGGCCATTTAAAAGGTGATGACCTTATTTGCTATATAGTTAATATAATGAGGGATATCGTCGCTGACAGAGGTGTTATTTCACGCTATGGGGGAGAAGAATTCGCAATCGTCTTGCGGAAAATGGATCAGGACGAGGCAAGGGGACTTGCCGAGAAAATTCGAAGTTCAGTTGAAAATGCCCAGTTAGAACATAAAGGTAGAAGTGACCCCCATTTTGCGACCATTAGTATCGGTGGAACAACAACATATATGCACCTATATAAATCAGTTAGTGCCTTTGTCGAAACGGCCGATAGAGCGCTATACGAGTCAAAAAATAACGGGCGAAATCAAGTGACATTTTTATGATAAAAAATGATGGAGAATTCTTGCATCATTTTTTGTATTTTGAATCGAATATGGTATTGTGAATAGTGATGTATCTATAAATCGTATGATGGAAATGACTGCCGATTTTTGAAGATTAACAGAATAGGAGAGATAAAAATGAGTATACAATCATTAACAGTAAAAGAGGCTATTACACAACGTCGTTCTATTAAAATGTTCAATGGCCAACCAGTCGATCGCGAGGACCTGATGGCTATTATAGATGATGCGGTATGGGCACCAAACCACGGTAACCGTCAACCTTGGCGCTTAGTTGTTGCCTGCGGTCCTGAATTAGAGCCATTAAAAGATCTAATTCGTGAATTTGTCGTGCCAAATTGGAAAGAACTTTCTGAAGATGAACTTTTAAATAAAATGAGTAAGTTCTCATTACCAGGTGCCTATGCTTTCGTAGTTATTCCTGAAGATACACGTCAAAAAGAGCGTTTAGAAGACTTTGGTGCAGCAAGTGCCTTCATTCAAAATATGCAATTACTAGCATGGGATTACGGCATCGGTACATGCTGGAAAACACCTGCATGGTTAGATAATCCAAAATTCCGCGCACCAATGGGCATCAAACAAGGTGAACGCATTATCAGCATGCTACAATTCGGCCATTATGATCTCGTACCAAAAGAAAAACCACGCAAATCAGCAGCTGAAATTGTAACCATTTTCGGAGAGTAACATTAAATATTGAGCACAATCTTTGTATAGTGCTAGTAATCCCGCATACGTTTTTTGGGCGTATGTGGGATTTTTTTGATTTGGAGCCGGAGGAACTGAGTGATGAGATTTGATTTGAAGGTAAATAGAATTCTCATTCGAGTAGAGCGATGCCGAGCAAAGCGGAAGCGAGTAGGTTAAATGAGAGCCCGAGTGAGTCAAAAGCCGATGCGAGTAGGTTAAATGGGAGCCCGAGTGAGTCAAAAGCGGAAGCGAGTAGGTTAAATGAGAGCCCGAGTGAGTCCAAAGCCGATGCGAGTAGGTTAAATGGGAGCCCGAGTGAGTCAAAAGCGGAAACGAGTAGGTTAAATGGGAGCCCGGGTGAGTCAAAAGCGGAAGCGAGTAGGTTAAATGGGAGCCCGAGTGAGTCAAAAGCAGAAGCGAGTAGGTTAAATGAGAGCTCGAGTGAGTCAAAAGCCGCAGCGAGTAGGTTAAATGAGAGCTCGAGTGAGTCAAAAGCCGCAGCGAGTAGGTTAAATGAGAGCTCGAGTGAGTCAAAAGCCGCAGCGAGTAGGTTAAATGAGAGCTCGAGTGAGTCAAAAGCCGCAGCGAGTAGGTTAAATGAGAGCTCGAGTGAGTCAAAAGCCGCAGCGAGTAGGTTAAATGAGAGCTCGAGTGAGTCAAAAGCCGCAGCGAGTAGGTTAAATGAGAGCTCGAGTGAGTCAAAAGCCGGTGCGAGTAGGTTAAATGAGAGCTCGAGTGAGTCAAAAGCGGAAGCGAGTAGGTTAAATGGGAGCCCGAGTGAGTCAAAAGCCGTTCTGAGTATGTTAAATGAGAGCTCGAGTGAGTCGATAGCAGATCCAAGTACGTCAAACAAGAGCGCCAGTAAAATAAATGCTCCGAAGCACCATACAAATATATTTTCTTCATCAAAAAAACCGCTCCAATTTAAATTGGAGCGGTCAATTTTATTTCTTACAGCTCATCCTTGTCGATTGCGGCTACTTCGTAGTAGTAGTCGCTAATTACGCGGAGGCCTTTGTCGTAGTTTTCTAGGTGGAAGTGCTCGTTTGGTGCATGGAAGTTTTCGCTTGAAAGTGCGAAGCCCATCAGGATTACTGGAGTACCTAGAATTTCATCAAATGTCGCGACGATGGGAATAGAACCGCCACCACGAATATATGCTGTAGGTGCGTTGTATATTTTTTCATAAGAACGGCCAGCAGCTTGGATTAGTGGATGATCCATTGGTGTGATGAAAGGTTTCCCTTTATCAAAGTCAGTTACTGTAATTTCAACGCCTGCTGGTTTGTGAGTTGCGATATGTGTACGTAGTTTTTCTACGATTTCTTCAGGATCTTGGTTAGGAACTAGGCGACAAGTTATTTTTGCGCCAGCTTCTGCAGGTAAAACTGTTTTAATACCTTCACCAGAGAAGCCACCGAATACGCCGTTTACTTCTAAAGTTGGGCGCGCCCATGTCTGTTCAAGGTAGGTGTAGCCTTTTTCACCGAATAATTCGCTCACATCAATTTCCTCTTTGATACCTTCTTCGTTAAAGTCCAAAGCACGATATGCAGCGCGTTCTTCTTCAGTCAGTGGAAGAACATTGTCATAAAAGCCATCTACTGTGATAGTGCCATGTTCATCATGGAAGGATGCCAAAATTTCAGCTAAGGCATGTATTGGATTTTGAACGCCACCTCCATAAAGTCCTGAGTGAAGGTCCCCTTTAGCTCCGCGGATATCAATCTGTACACCTGTTAAACCGCGCAAAGCGTAGCAGACAGCAGGTTTTCCAGGAGCGTAAAGACCTGTATCTGAAATTAGAACTAAATCTGATGCTAGGTAGTCTTTATGTTCCTCTACGAACGCCGGTAAGTTTTTACTACCGATTTCTTCTTCACCCTCGATTAGAAACTTCACGTTCACAGGTAACTCACTGTTTGTTTGCAATAAAGCTTCAATCACCTTGATATGCATGAATACTTGTCCTTTGTCGTCACTTGAACCACGAGCATATAAAATATTATTGCGGATTTCAGGTTTGAACGGCTCGCTATCCCATAAGTTTAAAGGGTCAACAGGTTGTACATCATAGTGACCATATACTAGAACGGTTGGTTTGCCTTCAGCATGTAACCAATCTGCAGTGACAGCGGGGTGGCCACCAGTTTCATTAATTGTTATGTTTTCTAATCCTACTTTTTTCATAGCATCGGCTAAAAATGTAGCGGCAGTTTTCATATCTTCTTTGTGTTCAGATAAAGAGCTAATGCTTGGAATAGATAAAAATTGTTTTAGCTCTTCTAAATGTTCTTCACGCTTCGTAGTGAAATAATTGTCTAAATGCTCCATATTCATCCCTCATTCTGAAAATTTCGATAATAGAAATATTATAGCATATTCCTAGGATTATTTAGAAATCTGCACTTGGGAAGAGTTAGATTAGTGAAAATATGGTATATTACTTATATAAAAATGTAGAGAATCCGTATAATAACAGGAGGAAATATAGTTGGAATTTATAGGTTTGATCATATGTTTGATGCTGTCATTTTTCTTTTCAGGTAGTGAAACAGCATTAACAGCTATTAATAGGATGAAGGTCCAGCTGCGAGCTGAGCAAGGTGACCGTATGTCGCAAAAGCTGCTTTTGCTTATTTCGCAGCCGGACCGCATGATTACAACAATTTTAATTGGTAATAACATAGTAAATATTTTAATGCCTACATTATTAACAATCATTGCACTCCGACACGGTTGGAAAATTTCGGTGGTTACAATAATTTTGACAGTAATGATCATAATATTCGGAGAAGTTCTTCCGAAAACGATTGCTGTAACGTTTGCAGATCGTGTTGCATATATAGTTGCTCCTATCATTTCATTGCTTGTACAAATCTTGCGCCCAATTATTTGGATTGTTCAAGGCTTTACGAATATTTTTATCCGAATCATTTCAAATGGAGCGGTACAGGAAGCGACACTAACGAAGGAAGAGCTTCGAACAATGGTAGATATTGCTTCTATAGAAGGAACATTTGCCTTTGATGAATCTGAGCGCCTTAAAGGTGTGATGGATTTCCCGAATAAGGATGTGTCAGATGTTCTCGGTACACACCGGACAGAGGTCGTTGGATTATCCATTCATGCAACGTTTGAAGAGGCGCGCGATACGATTTTGGAATACTCTTTCACCCGTTATCCGGTTTATGATGAGAGTATGGATGATATTGTCGGCATGTTTTATTCGAAAAAATTTATCGAATGGACATTAGATCCTTCGAAAACGCTTGGTGATTTCATTGACCGTGAACCGCTATTTGTTGTTTCAAATATTAATGTAGAAAAAGTATTCAAATTAATGTTAGCACAGAAAAAGCATTTAGCCATTGTACTAGATGAATATGGTGGAACACTCGGTATTATTTCGCATGAAGATATTATAGAAGAAATGATTGGTCTGGAAATCGAGGATGAATCGGATGAGGCAGAGGAGTCGCTTATTTACGAAGTAACGGAGATGAAACTTGTTTGTCATGGTCGCTTTGAAATTGATGAGGCAAATCGCATTTTTAATGTAGAAATTCCGCAAGATCATGATACGCTTGGTGGGTTTGTTTTTGAACAATGCGCCCATGTTCCAGAAGAAAATGAATCATTCGATTATGAAAATTTACATGTCGTTGTAAATGAAGTGGATGATAGTCGTATCGTGAAATTAACGATTACAAAGATGCCAACGGAAACGTCAGAAGAGCAAGAAAAGTAGATAATGAGTTTGAAACCTATCCAAAATCGGGTAGGTTTTTTTCTTTGTAATGTAATATTTCAATGAAGAATGCTGATATATAAAGGTTTTGGATAGTAGATTACATGATTCACATACAAACCTTACATGAATGTAAGAAAATTGAAAGAGAATACGATAGAGTGAAAGGTTTGTTTTTGCGACAATAGGTTTAACAAAGTAAGATGCGAATCGGAGGTAATGAAAATGAATACAACAACAAATACAAATACAACACTTGAAACAGTTTACGAGGAATACAATCGTTATATATATCACTTATGCTTAAAACTAACTCGCAATAATACAGAGGCAGAGGACTTAATGCAAGAGGTGTGGGTAAAAGTTGTACGTTATGAATCTTATGTAGCTGATGTAGATCATATCAAAGCTTGGTTAACTACAATATGTATGAACACTTTCCGCGACCGCTATCGCAAAAATGTTCGTCGTAGTAAATACATGATGAACCAACCTGATACTTTAGACGTTCCTGTACTAGATTTGGTTCCCAATAATGAACTATCTACTGAAGCAGTTGTTGAGCAAGATGCAATCGCTCAAATCGTACAAGATAAAATTGGCCAATTAGATGCTATTTATCGCAATACATTATTATATTTCTATGTAAATCAATATTCACTTGTTGAGATTGCAGAGTTAATGAAAGTTTCAATCGGCACTGTGAAATCTCGCTTATTCCGTGCGAAACAACGTCTTAAAGAAATGATGATAGCTGACCAATCTTCAGCTGAAGTTGTTATGCCGGCATAATTCATGCTTTGTCCGTTAATCAATGCCGGGCAATCTAAGCAGAGGTTGGCGCCTTGAAAAACGGCAAATGGATGAGAAGATAGCTACCCGATGTGGGTGGCTCTTTTTTTGTGACCCGGTTGTATGGAGCAGCATTCAATGCTCGCAAAAGAAAGTTTCTCCAAAGTAAAACCGCTAGCACAATTTTTTGTGCTAGCAGTATATCGTTAACCAAATAAGCATTTTGAGAAAATTTTACGGAGTGTATGAATTTCATCTTCGCTGAGCATGCCGAACATTCTTTCAATAATTTCGTTCACATGACTATGTGCAGTCAATAGTAGTTCGTTGCCAGCTTCGGTAATCTCAAGTTGAGAGGCACGGCGATCTGTTTCGTTTTGTGTCTTTTTAATAAGTTGCGCCTTAATCAGCTTGTTAGTGAGCACTGTAATGCCACCTGTTGTCACTTGCAGTCTCTCAGCGATAGCAGAAGGGCGTTTTGGACCTTCATTATCCAACAAATCTAGTATCAAAATATGTGTTTTGGAAAAGCCCAATGTGTTTTGGCTATTCCATTCATTTGCCCATTTCCGCTCTAAAGAAGCGACTACTTCAAAAAGTGAAGAAATGCTTTCTCTTCTAGCTTCATTCATATTACTCATCTCCAAAATGTTTCATTCAGCCTTCTAGTGAAAGACGCTGCATTTCATAAAGCTCATAAGCACGCACTTTGCGTGGGATGAAACGACGAATATCCATATCGTTATAGCCAACTTGTAGACGTTTTTCATCTACTAAAATAGGACTACGTAACATTTTCGGATGATCCTTTACAATATCATATAGTTCTTGAATAGAAAGTTGATTAATATCGCAATTTAAGTTTTTGAAGTCTTTTGAGTTTGTTGAAATTATTTCATCTGTACCATCCTCAGTCATGCCCAAAATCATTTTAAATTCTGGTAATGTTAACTGTTCAGAGGTAATTCTTTTTTCAGTGAAAGAAATTTTATTTTCTTTTAACCACTGTAATGCCTTTTTGGATGATGTACAGCTCGTTTGAGTAAAAATTGTAACAGCCATTTATTTCTCCCGCTTTCTGTACTGATTGTTATACTTATATCTTACAAGTAAGATATATATAAGTCAATGTCTTTTGAGGAAGAAATAAATAAAATTAACGGATAAGCATGAAATTTCGATTTTCGACAAAATCAGAGGCTATTACATAAAAAACCACTGATCAATTTTGGTCAGTGGTTTTGAAAGTATGAGCAAATTAGTGCACGTCTTTTTTCTTGAAATTCCCGCCTTGAATTTCAGTCATATTACTGAAAGCAAGGAATGCGGATGGATCGACGTCTTCTACGATATTTTTTAATTTTGCTTCTTCTAAACGGTTGATGACACAGAAAATCACTTGTTTATCATCTTTAGAGAAACCGCCTTGGCCATTTAAATAGGTAATACCGCGGCCAAGTCGAGACATAATTTGATCGCCAATTTCATCGGCTTCATCACTAATAATCCAAATAGATTTCGTTTGATTCAAGCCCTCAGAAACAAGGTCAATTGTTTTGAATGCAATGAAATACGAAATGAGCGAGTACATAGCACGGTCGAAACCGAATACAAAGCCTGCACTACCTAGAATAAATAAGTTCATGAATAAAATAATTTGTCCTACAGAAAAGGGCAACTTTTTATTGAATAGAATGGCTAACGTTTCACTACCATCTAAGCAGCCACCAGCCCGAATCGCAATTCCAACACCAATTCCAAGCATAATACCACCAAGAACGGTAGCTAATAAAATATCATTTGTGAACGCTGTAGAATTATGCATAAATGAAGTCGCTATTGATAAGACGGCGATACCGTAAGCGACTGAAAAGGCAAACGTACGTCCAATTTGCTTATAGCCCAAATATAAAAATGGTAAGTTGAAAAGGAATAGGAATAACCCGAGTGAAAGATTTGTGAGGTGTGAGGCTATAATGGCAATACCAGTAACGCCGCCATCAATTAAGTTATTTGGAATCAAAACCATTTCCAAACCAACAGCCATGATTAATGCACCTAAAGTTAAAAAGAATACCTTGATTGTATGTCTCTTAAGTTTGTTTTTCTTTCTTTGTACTATTTTAGCTTTCTTGTCTGAATCCATAAAAACACCTTCCTTAATGCAATTTTTACACGATATGTATCTGATTTCAAGGGATAGCTATGAAATCATGGCTATCGTATAGAATTTGAAAAAAACTCCGCATTGGCGGAGTTTTAGTATTTAGAAGAGTATTAAAATTCAGGCGCCAGCTGCTCGGGTCACTTCGGTCTCTCGGACAAAAGCTGAAGTGACGCTTTTGATTCGAGCCCTCCAGTGCCTGTCGCAGCTAAACGGGCGTCCTCAGCATTAAGATAGATATCCAGCTACAGCGGCCAGACTCTCGAGGTCACTTCCACCGGCTCGGTCGAAAACTTAAAAGACGCTTTCGATTCGAAGGTTCCAGTGCTTGTCGAGTCTAGACGGGCCTCTTCAGCATTAAGATAGATATCCAGCTTCAGCGGCCAGACTCTTGAGGTCACTACCACCGTCTCGGTCGAAAACTTAAACGACGTTTTCGATTCGAAGGTTCCATCGCTTGTCGAGTCTAGACGGGCCGCTTCAGCATTAAGATAGATATCCAGCTTCAGCGGTCAGCCCTTCGAGGTCACTTCCATTTTCTCTGTCAAAGTCTGAAAAGATGACTTTGATTCGAAAAATCCAGTGCTCGTCAGGGCTAGACGGGCCACTTCAGCATTTACTTATTGATGTCCAGTTGAAAACCATTCTGCTACGTCCCATACTTTTGTGACAAGGCCTTCGTAGAATTCGGGTTCGTGGCTGACTAGGACGATTGTGCCTTTGAATTCTTTCATGGCACGTTTTAGTTCTTCCTTCGCATGAACGTCTAAGTGGTTTGTTGGTTCATCGAATAGCATCCAGTTACTTTCATCCATCATTAATTTACAAATACGAACTTTCGCTTGTTCTCCACCACTTAGTTGGTTTAATGGGCGTGAAATATGTTCGTTTTTTAAACCAGTTGTTGCAAGGATAGCACGTACCTGGCTTTGATCCATGCTTGGGTAGGTATTCCAGACATCCTCAATTGGCGTGATATTGCCTGCTTTTACCTCCTGCTCGAAATAAGAAGGGAAGAGGAAGTCGCCACGTGTTACTTTACCGCCAAGTGGATTGATTTTGCCAAGCATTGTTTTTAATAACGTTGATTTACCAACACCATTCATTCCAACTAAGGCAATTTTCTCACCACGTTCGATTTCGAAAGTAAGTGGTGGTAATAATGGCTTGTCCTTGTCATAGCCAATTAATAGGTTTTCAGCTTCTACGACGTAACGGCCAGAACTACGTGATTCTTTGAAGTTGAATTTTGGATCCGCAGCTGTTTCAGGACGATCAATACGCTCCATGCGATCCAGTTGTTTTTGACGCGATTTTGCACGGCCAGTTGTAGAGTAGCGCGCTTTGTTTTTTGCGATAAAGCCTTCTTGTTTTTTAATAAATTCTTGCTGTCTTTCATATGCATCAATATGTTGACGTTTGTTGATTTCTGCTAGTTCTAAGAATTTTTCGTAAGTGGCAGTGTAGCGAGTTAGTTTTGAAAATTCTAATTGGAAAATAACATCGACAACGCCATTCATAAATTCTGTATCATGCGAAATTAAAAAGAATGCATGTGGGTAACCTTTTAAATAGTTTGAAAGCCAAGTTACATGTTCTTCATCTAAATAGTTGGTAGGCTCATCAAGTAATAAAACTTTAGGCTTTTCTAATAGAAGCTTCGCAAGTAATAATTTTGTACGTTGGCCCCCAGAAAGTGCAGTCACATCGCGCTCAAGGCCAATTGCATCTAAACCAAGACCACGTGCAACTTCTTCAATTTTCATATCTAATGTGTAAAAATCACCAGCATCAAGAGCATCTTGAATTTCAGCCATTTGGTCTAGTAATTCTTCAAGTTCTTCAGGTGTGGCTTCGGCCATTTTACCTGTAATTTCATTCATTTCAGCTTCTTTTTTGTAAAGCGGTAAAAAGGCATCGCGTAAAGTTTCACGCATCGTTTTACCTGGTGTTAATACAGTATGTTGATCCAAATAACCGTAGTGTGTGTTTGGTAACCATTCAACGCGGCCTTCATCATGGATTAGTTGGCCCGTGATGATGCTCATTAATGTAGATTTACCTACACCATTTGCGCCCACAAGCCCAACATGCTCGCCTTCTACGATACGGAACGATACTTCTTTAAAAAGCGTACGATCGCCAAATGTATGGCCAAGATTATCAACTGTTAAAATACTCATTCTTTTGTCCTCCATATGAAATACGATAATTGCACCTTTAAGAAAATATCCGTGTTCGAAAGCATGAATGCAAACGAGGCAAGTCGTATTCTTTGTTATAGTTAGTAGTTTGAATTTTGTTTTTGTTTGAAAAATAGGGTGTAGCTCGGCACACCACAAAAAGTGTCTTGTGTTCGGGCCTTCCAGTGCTTGTCGGGGCTAGACGGGCGTCCGAAGCATTTAGATGAGATATCCAGCTTCAGCGGCCAGACTCTCGAGGTCACTTCCACTTTCTCGGACAAAAGATGGAAAGATGCTTTTGTTTCAAAAGTTCCAGTGCTTGTCGAGTCTAAACGGGCCGCTTCAGCATTTAATTCATCCAGCTTCAGGCGCTAGCTGCTCGAGGTCGTTTCCGTTCTCTCGGTCAAAGCCTGAAAAGATGACTTTGATTCGAGAACTGCAACGCTTGTCGCAGCTGAACGAGCGCCTTCAGCATTCACAATAAAAAAACCCGCAGTGTTACAACGCTGCGAGTTGTTTGTTCAATTCGGCTAGTTGTTGCTCCATGTCTTGCAGGCGTTTTTCGGCCTGTTCGACTGCGGATCCGTTACCTATGGAATCGAGTTTTTCGATGTCACCTTGTTGACGGATATAGTCGCTTTTTAGTTCTAATATTTGGTATTCGATTTCGGCTTTCGTAGGCATGGAAATGCTCCTTTATATAGATTTCGTTCATTGCGGCGTCTATTTCAGGGATTGCGACAAAATTCATCACAGCTTTTTTATTATTGTATCATACGTGGCGATTTCTTGGTGTGATCTTGTACTAAAAACGCCTGTGTTTTTGGTGTTCTTTGTGCAAAATTAATCAGCATGGAGTGGATGTAATGGTTGTTGCTTTGCAAATCGAGCTTTTTTTGGTTGCGAATAGCACGTTCGCAGCGTGCTTCATGTAGGAGTAATTCCATGACGGCATTTTGTAAGTGAGATTGTTTTAACTTACGACCACTTCCGAGATGGATAAAGCCATTTTGATCGCGAGGGAATGCATGCATAATCTCAGTTTCATTTTGTGAAATGACGATGCATGGGATGCCAACAACAGCTACTTTATAAGGTGTGTAACTCGCTGAGCAGATGACGATTTGAGCTTCAGCAAGTAATGGTTCGAGCATATCAGCTGCTTGGATAATGGTAATATTTCTGCGGCTTAACGCCATCATTTTTAATTCATCTATACCATGTGCATAAGATGGGTCAACTAATACCGAAATGCGTACGGGAATTTGTAGTTGCATTAGATGCCTCATAGTTCGATACGTTAAATTTTCGGGATCGCTACCTTCATATGCGACGACGATATGAGGCCGATCCCCTTCGTCTTCAATCGGTGTAATGGCAGCAATTTTTTCGGGCACAACAAATGAAGAGGGTCCTGTTAAATAATGAGGATCTACTTTTTCACGGACTTCTCTATAAAGTGTATGTAGCACGCAATCGGCTGCTTTGCCACCTTCACCAAAATCATCGAAATGGACGATGGCAGGTACAACTTCTTTTAATTTTTCCGTATCTTCTAGTTCTGTATTTATGCCATCACGTACAAGTAAATCAGGTTTTAGTTTTGTTATATATTGAAGCAACTGCTTTTGATCGCGGTAAGAAATAGGCT
Source organism: Viridibacillus soli (assembly GCF_016612995.1). GTDB lineage: Bacteria > Bacillota > Bacilli > Bacillales_A > Planococcaceae > Viridibacillus > Viridibacillus soli. The sequence continues at coordinate 33,008 of NZ_JAEOAH010000015.1, read as the reverse complement.
CTATTCCAGTAGCCGCTAGCTTTTTCAATGCTAACTCAGAAGGTTGCTTTATGAAAATTCGAATTTTTTCATCGTTGAACAGTTTTACAAGGGTAGCAATTCTTTCTACGGGGTATAAATCATTATGCGCTGAAACCTCCACCGCAAATGCAATTGTTTTTTTAGAATAGTTTTCTGTTTGGTTATTAGTCATTCAAATCCCATCCTTTCAGCTTATCTATCTACTTTATGGTGAAAAATTGATAATTATGTCTGATAAATCAATAGAATATTAGATATACAAGCTAAACTATGTGCTGTTTTTGACGGTATATAGTTTAGGAAAGGTCGTGAACAATTATGTTAATGCGTTCAGCGATTGTCGTTGGGGCAACTGGTTTGACGGGACAAGAGCTTGTCAAATGCCTTTGTGAAAGTGAAGAGTATGTAGAGATCACAGTAATTGCTCGCCGCGAATTAAAGTATGAGCATCCAAAGCTCGTTGTGAAAGTTCGTCATTTTGATCAACTAGAGGAGAATGACTTCGAATTTGCGCATGAGCTTTATTGCTGCCTTGGAACGACGCGAAAAAAAGCAGGATCAAAAGCAACCTTTGAAAAAGTAGATCTTGAATATCCATTAAATATTGCGTCCATCGCAAAGAAGCGAGGTATTCCGCATGTACTCGTTATTTCTGCAATGGGTGCGAATGAAAACTCTAAGTTCTATTACAATCGAGTAAAAGGGAGAATGGAACATAATTTAATCGCTTTAGAATTACCACAACTGTCGATTTTTAGACCGTCATTATTAATGGGGAATCGTGAGGAATTGCGCCTCGCGGAAAATCTCGGTGGAGTAGCGATAAATTTATTGAAACCTGTATTCTTTGGAGCGTTAAAAAAATATCGAGCAATTCCTGCAAAAAAATTAGCAGAAGCAATGCATATTATTGCTCTTTATAGTAAAAAACAAAAGGTAGCAGTGTATGATTCCACAGCAATTTTAATGATGGAGCCATCAAAGGGAGTAGTAGAAAAAATTACTGGACATCATGAAGAAGAATTTGATGAAGAGCCGATATTTAATTGGGAGAAACGCAAAGAAGTTTTCCTAGAGACAGAAGCTGGAGAAGATGAAAAGGTAGATAAACCATTAGATAATGAATAGCAAAATCAATATCTATTCAAGGTGTTACAAAGCAGAGTGGCACTTTTTGGTACCATATAATTCTTGGAATATGGAATGTATTTTGAATACCTTGAATAATGGAGATTAATATAGCAAAACGCTTTGCTTATGCAGGCATTTATTTAATGTTCTGGCGAAAAATGTAGTTTTATGTTCCGTCTAAAGACTGAAATTGTGTCAAAAACGAGCTTGTCACCTTATATAACGAATCTGCATTTGTTACAATAGCGATAGGAATTTTGAATTGGAGGTAACATCTATGAAGATTTTACTCGTAGACGGTACAATTATCGGAAGAAAAACAGGAGCAATTTTAGAACAAATTAAGATATATATTAATGAATTTGATAGCAGCCTAGAGCTTGAATTATTGCATCTAGCTGACTTCGAACATCAATTTGTCGATGGTCGCCCATTTGATCAATATAATGATGATATGAAAACACTCGTGAAAAAATTCGAAGAAGTGGATGGCTATATTATAGCAACACCAATCTTCCAAGGATCGATTCCTGGCGTGTTAAAAAATACATTTGATTTCCTACATCCTAAAGCAATGCGCTACAAACCAGTTTCAATCGTAGCCAATGGTGGTACACAACAACATCATTTAGTAGTAGAAAACCAACTAAAACCAATCCTCGACTACTTCCGTGCACTCGTAACACCAAACTACGTTTATACGCATGCTAGTCATTTCGATAAAGAGAATAACATTATCGATGAAAACGTTCGTGAACGTCTACAAGAATTGGTCCGCGTCTTCGCGAAGTACTGTGAACTAAGTAAAGACCTTCCAAAAGAACCAATCGACCAACATTAATCTTTGGTCATTTTAATGAAAACCGTCCATATAGGGCGGTTTTTTCAGCGTCTAGACAAAGGAAAGGATATATTATATGCGTGAGTGTGGAATACACTGATAAATCATTGAGACGAAGCCATTGAACAGCAAATAGCATCTAAAGAACAGCTACATTGGCGTAAACAATATATGTAATAGAAAAACGAATGGAGAAGCTTAGTGTCTCTGTTCGCTTTTGAAAATTTTGACTTAATAATATTTGGTGCGTTTTCACTCAAATCCTTTACTGGAGATGAAAAAAGAAAAGTGGACATAGTTAATCGAACTAAGGCTATGCAGTATTCCTACATTCCATCTCCTATTCTATTTTGGAAAGGAGGAGGGGAATGCAATTCCAATTTAATAGTATTATCTTTTTTTGTTAAGTTATCCTATTTTGTGCAATATATAAAATAATTTTCTCAGAGAAAGAAAATCATTTTGATATAAAAGTCTAACGATCACTAATTAGGAAAATAGGAATGGTTATTAGGGGATTCTTAAATCAATTCCCGTTTTTTTATTTTGAACTGCTTGAGATAAAATGGTTAAGAAAATAGAAACAGCTACCGGAAGAGTTAGTTGTATTCCATTGGAAATCTATTACTACTTTTTTAGATTATGCTGTGCAATTTGAAGGAACTGTGGAAGAGGTATTAACAGATTTTCTCGTTAAAAAAGTAGGTTTTAATAAAACATTTTCTTATTATGTTGCTAGAACATTTGTTTTTATAGTTCTTTAAGAAATGGTAAATAAAAAGGTGAGATACATATGAGTGTGAAACAACAAATATAGTTTGGGATATTATTATGTATGCCTATTCTATTTTTTCATTAGGATTACTTGGGTCTAAAATATCGCTAGTGTCGCTTACAATTACGTCGGATTTTTTGTTAGTATCCGGTTCATTTGAATGAACTTCGATGAACTTTTCAAAAGAAGAAAAAAAGTGACAACAGAATAAATTCTGTTGTCCACTCTAAATTAATCAAATTTTAATCCTTTCAGTGCATCCGCAAAGGCATTATTAATTGGTTCAGCCTCTTTTTCCTGTTGCTTCATATACTTCTGCACAGAACGTTTATCCACTTTACCGCCGCCTTCTTTTTTACGACGAGCTTCAAAAGCAGATAACTTTTCACGATGTCCGCATTTACATACGAAGATTTGACCGTCACCTTCACCGCGTAATTCTAACTTTTTCTTACATCGTGGGCAGCGCGCGTTTGTAACGCGTGCGACATTTTTACGGTGACCACATTCGCGGTCTTGGCAGACAAGCATTTTGCCTTTTTTACCGTTAACCTCAAGCATTGGCTTGCCACAATCTGGGCAAGATTTAGATGAGATATTGTCGTGCTTATACTTCTTGTCGCTTGATTTGATTTCTACGACAATCGCTTTTGTATGCTGCTTCATTTCATTAATGAATACTTCTTTTTTAAGCTTACCTGTTGCGATCTGTTCTAGTTTCATTTCCCATTTGGCTGTTGTTGTAGGCGATTTTAATTCATTGGGTACTAAGTCTAATAGCTGGCGACCTTTTGAGGTAATATGAATATCCTTGCCACGTTTTTCAATAAGGAATGAATTAAACAGTTTATCAATAATATCCGCACGTGTTGCTACTGTTCCAAGTCCACCTGTTGATTTTAATGTATCGGCTAGCTGTTTATTTTGTGTTTCCATATACTTCGTTGGATTTTCCATTGCTGAAAGTAATGTCGCCTCATTAAAGCGTGCTGGCGGTTTTGTTTGACCTGATGTTTGAACAATGAGTTTCACATTTAACGTGTCACCTTTATCAATGCGTGGTAATAATTGTTCCTTCACATCATCGGCTGCATCTTCATCGTCAAATCGGTTTTCATATACTTCTTTCCAACCACTTGCTAAAATCGTTTTCCCTTTAGCTACAAAGTTTTCATCGCCAATTTTGGCACGTAGCGTTAATTGCTCATACTCAAATGCAGGGAATAAAACAGCTAAGAAGCGTTTCACGACTAAGTCATAAATTTTACGTTCCTTGTCAGTCATCGCAGAGAAGTTCACATAGCCTTCTGTTGGAATAATTGCATGGTGGTCCGACACTTTACTATCATCTACAAACGATTTAGACGTCTTTATCGACTTAGTTAAGACCTTATTTGCTAATGGACGATATTCTCCTACTCCACAAGCTTTTAAACGCTCTGGAAGCGTACTAACGATGTCAGATGAAATGAAACGTGAATCTGTACGAGGGTATGTTAAGACTTTATGTTGCTCGTAGAGTTTTTGCATAAGATTCAATGTTTCTTTAGCAGAGTAACCAAAGATTTTATTCGCATCACGTTGTAATTCTGTTAAATCATATAGACCTGGAGCAAATGTTTTCTTCATTTTCTTTTCAATTTCCACAACTGTGGCATTGCCGTTACCTAATTTTTTCACAATGACATCGATTTTCTCTTTATCGAAACTACGTGAATTGCCTTTAGTATCTTGCCATGTCAGCTTTAATTGATCAGCTGTTTTCGCCTCGATACCATAATATGTTTGTGGCTTGAAATTTTTAATTTCATCTTCACGTGTCGCAATCATTGCGACAGTTGGTGTTTGCACACGTCCACAGTTTAACTGTGCATTGAAGCGTGTTGTTAAAGCACGTGTTGCATTTAAGCCTAGATACCAGTCAGCTTCTGAGCGAGCTACAGCTGCTGCATAGAGGTTTTCATAATTTTTACCTGGCTTCAAATTAGCAAAACCATCTTTGATTGCTTTATCTGTTACAGATGAAATCCATAAACGTTTAATTGGTTTTTTTACATTGGCTTTTTCAATAATCCAACGTGCTACCAATTCTCCTTCTCTTCCCGCATCTGTAGCCACAATGATTTCATTTACATCATTACGTGTTAACTGTGATTTGACAGCATTGAACTGTTTGCCTGTTTGCTTCATAACGACTAGTTTCATACGATCTGGCAACATCGGAAGATCTTCTAAATTCCAAGTTTTATATTTATTATCGTAAACTTCTGGATCTGCGAGCGTTACTAAATGTCCTAATGCCCAAGTGACAATATATTTATCACCTTCTAAAAATCCATTGCCTTTTTTATTACACTTCAACACATTTGCAATATCACGTGCAACTGAAGGTTTTTCAGCGATTACTACACTTTTTGCCATTTATTCGAACTCCTTTACTAACTATGTACCGTCTAATATACCATAGTTTCAAAGCGGAAATTTGTTTAGGCATTCCTATTTAGTGGTTATAATAGACATCGCTTGTTTAAGAATTTCACCTTCGTATTTTAAACGTTTATCTTCTTTGGAAATTTCATTTAAATTTTTAGAGTAATCATACATCCATCTGTAAATAGATGTAGGGGATATACCATATCCCAATACTAAATAAGAAACAGGAGATATTGGTACAGTTGCAACACGTGCTGATATTATTGAGAACTTATTTAATTCATTTTTAATCGAAAAAAAGGCAAAGACTTATATGCCACTTCAAAGGGGAGTTAACTATTGGAGTTAGTTCCGACTGATTTAAAATCACCTGCATTAACACCAGAGTGGGAACGAGAATTAACAAAGATTGCTAAAGGTTCAGCAAAAAAAATCTGATTTCATTAATAATATGGTTAGTTTTTCTAAAAAAGTTAGCGATATTAAAAAGAACGATCAATAGTTCGAGCACGATAATGTGACAGGAAAAAGATGCCCGGATTGTGGCAAGCTACTGCTTGAGGTAAATGGAAAACGTGGCAAGATGCTTGTCTGTCAGGATCGTAGTTGCGGTCACAAGAAAAAAGTATCGATGGTGGCCAATGCACGCTACCCAGTATGTCATAAGAAATTGGAGCTTCGCGGGGAAGGTGACGGCCGAATTTTCGTCTGCTCATGCAGTCATCGTGAAAAATTAACTGCCTTTGAAAAACGAAAGAAAGAAACAGGCAATCACAAAAGTTTCAAAACGAGAAGTCCAAAAATTTAGTCCAAAAATTTATGAAAAAACAAGATGAGCAGCCGCAAAATAATGCAATGGCAGAAGCATTGAAAAAACTATTAGGCGCCCAAGATGAGTAATTGGGTATTTTTCACTAAAAGTTTTACTTGAATATATGAGGATAATGACCTTTTGAATTTTCTGACAATGATGGTAAAATAGATTTTAACTATAAAAATATTAGAAAAGAGGTGATTTGCATGAAATTAGCTGCTCTATTAAACAATCAATATACAGACATTGAAAATCGTAAACGAGCTCTTAGGAAAAAGAACGCAGGCGATGCTTATCGTAAAACAGCGCAGTATTTCCAACCAAAGTCGAACCCTGCATTAGAAGAGCTAATGGATTTGTTAACTGGTAAAAAAGAAAAAGAACATCAACCACAAGTACAAGCCGCTATTCGTGAAATTCAACAAAAGGATCAGGAATCTCGTGCCAAAGCAACAGATGACACGGAGCAGACCCCGCTAACAGCGGTTGTTTCAGAAACAACTAAAACGTCAAATGCTGCTAGTCAGGTGGAAGTGCCGACCGTTTTTTTATCCGGTTCTCCGCGCGAAAAAACAATTAAAGTATTAGAGAGAGTTCGTCATTCAGCATTAACACAGGGGGAACCGACCCTACAAGATATAAGAGTTGCTGATAGTGTAGTTGAAGTAACCCAGCAAAAACATGGTCAAATCACCGTAGTAAAACAACAAGCTTCGATAGAAAAGGCTGATAATAATAAAATTGTACAAGCGGGTACTGAACAAGCGATAAATACAACACAAACACTTGAGCAAAAGCTTAAACAGCGTTTATTCGATCGTGCAATTTCGCGCTATTCATACCATGTACAAATAGCAAAATCCGGATTTAAAATAATACAGCCTAGTTTTTATCGTATTGCGTAGGAGAAGTGAATGTTTTGGCTAAAAACGCAAAAGTACAAAAAACGAATGCAGTGCGCTTACTAGACCAAAAGAAAGTCTCGTACACACTGACAGAATACGAAATTACAGATGGTCAAGTTGATGGCATTACAGTTGCAGGTAAAATTGGACAACCTGTCGAGACGGTTTATAAAACGCTCGTCTCTACGGCAGGGAAAGGGAAATTTTTCGTTTTTGTCATCCCAGTAGCAGCAGAGCTCAATTTAAAGGCGGCTGCAAAGGCTGTTGGCGAAAAGAAAATAGAAATGCTACACGTCAAAGACTTATTACCTATGACAGGCTATATTAGAGGTGGTTGTTCGCCAATTGGCATGAAAAAACTGTTCCCAACATTCATAGAAGAATCAGCTGAAACGCTTGAGCATATCTTTGTAAGTGCAGGTAAGATTGGTATGCAGATTTGTATTCAACCAGCCGATTTAGCAAAGATTATAAATGCGAATTTTGCTCCTATTATATAAATCTAGGATAGAGTTATTTTAAAAAGGAGCAAATTTTGTTATAATAATTTAGTTATCATTGAAAAGCCGCTTTATGCTTCTTGCATAAAGGGCTTTTCATTTTTCTGTAGAAAGAAGGATTTTTGTGAATAAAATAAATGGTTGGCGCTGGGGATTTTTCATGACGGGACTTATCGTCATTGCACTCGGTGTTTCATTAACAATTAAAGGACAAACTTTTGGGGTAGGTTCATGGGATGTACTGCATATCGGCCTATTCAAAAACTTCGGTTTCTCCATCGGTAGCTGGTCCATCATTACAGGCCTCATTATCATCGGCATTACAGCAATTAGCACACGTCAATTACCGAAAATAGGTACCTTCATCAATATGCTGTGCATAGGTATATTCATTGACTTCTTCAACTGGTTATTACCCGATGTTGACCATATCGCATTACAATTTATTAGCTTCCTTATTGGTATTGTTTTACTGGGTTTAGGTGGCGGCATATACATTTCAGCAAATCTAGGCGCAGGTCCGCGTGATAGTTTAATGCTTTTAGCTGTGAACAAGCTAGGGCTAAGTATTACTAAAGCCCGCACAATTATGGAAGTGACAGTTGCTCTAGCAGGCTGGTTACTTGGTGGTCCTGTTGGTCTTGGTACGGTCCTTATGGCATTTGCCCTCGGACCTATTGTGCAATTTTCGCTCGCATATAACCGCAAGTTATTGTTGAAGTGTATCGGTGAAGAACAAGTAACTTTTTCAGAGTTAACGAAATAAGTAGAAAGTGAGTAGACAATTGTCTGCTCATTTTTTTATGATATTTTGTCTCGAATCTAGAGCGGAGAAAAGTGGTGTTTTTCTTTTAGTATGCACAACTGTATTTTTGGTAAGGACATTGTAATCAATTATTACAATGTATTTCGTCATTTGATTTCATATGGTTCTTTTCAGATGTACAAATATCGATTTAAATATGCTACAATATTTTTATCAATGCATGAAAGGATGATACACTTGTCAAACGTACTGAACACATTCGTAAACGACAACTTGCAACAACTGCGCGACCAAGGCTTATACAATGAAATCGATCCAGTAGAAGGTCCAAATGGCTCAGTTATTCAAGTGCGTGGCAAAAACTTGATCAACCTATCTTCAAATAACTATCTTGGATTAGCAACAAATGATATCTTGAAAAACATTGCTCAAGCAGCAATCGAAAAATACGGCGTAGGTGCTGGAGCAGTCCGCACGATCAATGGGACACTCGATCTCCACGTTAAATTAGAAGAAAAACTAGCAGAATTCAAAGGTACAGAAGCGGCTATTTCATATCAATCAGGCTTCAACTGTAACATGGCAGCTATTTCAGCCGTTATGGACAAAAATGATGCTATCCTTTCTGACCAACTGAATCACGCTTCTATTATTGACGGTTGCCGCCTATCAAAAGCGAAAATTATTGCCTTCAACCACTCTGACATGGATGATCTTCGTGCCAAAGCAAAAGCAGCGACTGAATCGGGTCTTTACAATAAAGTGATGGTCATTACTGACGGTGTATTTTCAATGGATGGCGACATCGCGAAACTTCCTGAAATCGTAGAAATTGCAAAAGAATTTGACCTTATTACATACGTGGATGATGCTCATGGCTCAGGTGTAACAGGTCAAGGGAAAGGTACTGTGAAGCATTTCGGTTTAGAAAAAGAAATCGACTTCCAAATCGGTACACTTTCTAAAGCAATCGGTGTAGTAGGTGGCTACGTAGCCGGCAAGAAAAACTTAATCGATTGGTTAAAAGTGCGCTCACGTCCATTTTTATTCTCAACAGCTTTACCACCAGGTGACGTCGCTGCGATCACTGCAGCTGTGCAAATGTTGATTGATTCAACAGAGCTTTGTGACAAGCTATGGGAAAATGGTGATTATTTAAAAGCCGGTCTGAAAAAACTTGGATTTAATATCGGTGCATCTGAAACACCAATTACACCGTGTATCATCGGCGACGAAAAATTAACACAAGCCTTTTCAGCTCGCCTATTTGAAGAAGGCGTATACGCAAAATCAATCGTCTTCCCAACTGTACCAAAAGGCACCGGCCGCGTACGTAACATGCCAACTGCAGCACATACAAAAGAAATGCTAGATGAGGCTTTAGCAAGTTACGAAAAAGTTGGTAGAGAATTAGGCGTTATTAAGTAAAGAATTAAAGGTAGCCACCCAGTAGATTTTGCTGGGCGGTTTTTGTGATTTGGAAGTTGCAGTTTGGAGAAAAATTTTGTTGTGAGCGTAAAACTGGCTAAAACGCACGTAAACTAATTTTCAAGGTATGAAAAATTATGAATTAGCAGGCAATAAATACTCAAAATCAGATTTTGGCCTTTAAATTGATAGTAAATAATTATTTTAAGGTAATATATGTAAAATGTATGAACCTCATGTTATGATTTATATGAGGTGATATAAACTGATTATCAAAAAATTCTCATCAACAGCGCATTTAACATCCATAATATCGTTAGTAAAAAGACTTCCGTCAAATCATACTAAACTTCAGGAACTTCAAGCGAAGGTTAATCGTATTTCTGCAGGCGATAAAGGCGAAGAGATGGTTATGGAGCAGCTCAAACATTTAAAATTACCATATGAATTTTATATTTTCCACAATTTAAATCTCTTCATAGAATCTAACATTCAGATTGATATCCTCATTATTACGCCACACTACATTATGATTTTTGAAGTAAAAAATATTAAAGGAACGATTGAGTTTAGGCAAAACCCTAGTCAACTTGTTCGTACACTTAACACGGGAGAAACACATACCTTTAATAGCCCAGAGTCTCAGCTACAAGAATATGTTTATCAAATTCAACAGCTTTCACAAGAAATTGGATTTAAGATTCCGGTCTATGGGGCAATCGTTTTTTCATTTGCAAGCAGCTATATTAAGGAACCCACTACAAAAACAAAAGTGTTACTTCGGAATGAAATTAGGTCATTTTTGAGGGAAGTAAAAGTTAGTCAGCGTATTTTATCGTCAGAAGAGCTTGGCGATTTGAGCCGGTTTTTATTAGTTAAGCATCATGATTTCAATCCATACCCACTGTGTAAATATTATGATATTCATCCATCAGATTTGAAATCAGGTGTTGAATGTCCGCTATGTGATGTAATAGGTATGAAGCGTGTATATAGAAATTGGTTTTGTCCTAATTGTGGTGCGCAGAATAATGTATCACATGAGCAAGCTTTACGCGACTATGCAATTCTTATAAGTTCAACGATTACAAATAAAGAATGCCGTTCCTTTCTCAATCTTGCAGATCGTAATCAGGCATTTCGAATATTAACAGCATTCAATAAAACAGGCACGTACCGTAATGCAAAATATGAACTAATTAAGCAACCAATTCGCAAATAAGATTGTTTGCTGGGATATTTAATGGAAATAATTTTCGCTGTGAGCGTGAAATTTGGCTGAACGAGCGTAAACCTCCACTGAACGCACGTAAAGTACCCCAAGTTGAGCGTAAAACCTCTTCGAACGAGCGTAAATAATTACTCGCGAAGTAACCTCTTATCAAAAAAGGATCTCGCTCAGCGAGATCCTTCCTTCAAAATCTTAAAACAGTCCAAGCTTCTCAACGCGGCTAATTGCCTCACGAAGGCGGTCTTCATCAACGAGCAAGCCAACGCGTACGTAACCCTCACCAAAATCACCGAAGCCTTTACCAGCAGCGACTGCTACATTTGCTTTTTCGAGCAGTAAATCAGCAAACGCTTCGCTCGTATAACCTTCTGGTACAGGAAGCCATGCGAAGAATGAGCCCTTCGGAGCCGTCACAGTCCAGCCGATGTTCTCACAAGCTGTCATCAATGCATTGCGGCGGCTTTCGTACATCGCAACTAACTCGGTTACGCAATCTTGTGGGCTACTTAGTGCCGCAATTCCGGCTTCTTGCACGGCAGGGAATAAGCTAACAAATAAATGATCTTGTACTAAATTCAGTGCTTCAATCAGCTGCGCATTACCGACTGCAAAGCCGACCCGCCAGCCTGCCATATTATATGTTTTTGACAGCGTATATAGCTCAACGCCAACGTCTTTAGCACCTTCCGCCTGTAAAAAGCTCACTGGCTTATCACCTTCAAAGCCAATTGCTCCGTAAGCGAAATCATGCAAGACAGCAATATCATGATCTTTTGCAAACTGCACTGTTTCATCAAAAAATGATAAATCAGCAACAGCGCCGGTTGGATTGTTTGGATAATTTAAATAGATTAGTTTCGCACGATCTTTTACCTCTTCTGACACGGCAGTGTAATCAGGTAAGAAATCATTTTCAGCGAGCAATGGAAGTGTATCAAATCTTATATCAGCTAGCGCTACACCTGACCAATAATCTGGATAACCAGGGTCTGGGAGTAGCATTGAATCACCAGGGTTCATAATAGCTAAAGGTAATTCAACTACGCCAATTTTCGTGCCGAAAAGTATGGCTACTTCTGTATTTGCATCGATCTCAACACCGTATTCTCGCGCATAAAATGCGGCAATTGCTTCCTTGAATTCAGGTAAACCTCGGAATGGCGAGTATTTATGATTTTGAGGATTGGAGACAGCTTCTTGCATCGCTTTCACAATATGTTCTGGTGTTGGTTGGTCAGGGTTTCCTTGTCCTAAATTGATGACATCTCGACCTTCCGCCACTGCGGCACCTACTTTTTGTACTAATGTTGCGAAAAACTGCTTTGGCAACTGCTGTAATTTCGTTGAAAATTCCATCTAAGAAATGACCTCCTTAAAATATTTTATTTAAAAACAAGTGATCCACAAAATCTTTCCGTAAATACTCTATACACAACAACTACTTTGTGGATAAAATAGACGTATGTATAAAATAATCGCAATAATAAGAGAAATCTTATAATCTTTTAAACAAAATGTCTACAGGTGGTGGAGCTATGAAAATTGCATGTATACAGTTGAATGTTGCCTTCGGGGACATTGAAAAAAATTTTACGAACGTTGAAAAATTCCTCAGAGAGGCTGCCGAAAAGGGAGCGGAACTCGCAATTCTTCCGGAAATGTGGAATTCTAGCTATGCTTTAGAGAAATTAGAAGAGCTAGCAGATCCGAACGGGGAACGTACGAAAGAATTTCTACAAAAGCTTTCAGAAGAGTTACAAATCCATATTGTTGGTGGCTCAGTATCAACAAAAAAAGACGGCAAATTTTATAATACGATGTATGTTTATAACAATAAAGGTGAGCTTGTCAGCGAATATGACAAAGCACATTTATTCCGTCTAATGGACGAGCATTTATATTTATCAGCTGGTGATAAGCAAAATAACTTTGAACTGGGTGATATTTCAGCAGCAGGTGTCATTTGCTACGATATTCGCTTCCCGGAATGGTTCCGTCTACACGCATTAAACGGTGCGAAAGTAATTTTCGTTTCTGCTCAATGGCCAACACCACGTATCGATCACTGGAAAACGTTATTACAAGCACGTGCAATTGAAACCCAATGCTTTGTTATTGCAGTAAATCGTATTAGCCATAAAAAACAGAACTTCAATGGTCAATCCATGGTTATTGAACCTTGGGGAGAAGTATTATGGACAGGTGGAGAAGACGAAGAAATGGCGATTATTGATGTCGACTTCGCAATCGTTGATGAAGTACGTCAACGCATCCCTGTGTACGATGATCGACGACCTGAGTTATACGAAGATATTTCGAAATAATTCAAAGTTTCAAAAAACTATTTGACATCTAGATTATTAAACAGTAATATTTAGTTCATAACTTACAAATGAATATTGAATTTTATCTAGAGAGACCGAGGGGGAGGCCCTATGACGTCCGGCAACCCCCTGAAAAGGGAAGGTGCCAATTCCTGCAGAATGAGTAAATTCTGGAAGATAAATTGCCAATTTACACTTAGGACGCTTCTTTCAGATAGATGAAAGAAGCGTTTTTTATAAAGTAAATCCTAATTATTTCTATAGGTATTACGCAATATAACGGGATTTGAGGGAATACAAGATGCTTGAAATTCAGAATATTACAAAAATATATAAGACGAAAAAGGGTGAAGTGACGGGCGTAGATAACGTATCGTTGACAATCGACAAAGGTGAAGTATTCGGTATCGTTGGCTACTCTGGAGCAGGAAAAAGCTCACTTTTACGTTGTATCAATTTACTAGAGCGACCAACGAGCGGTAGCGTTATCGTAAATGGTCAGGACTTAACAAAGTTAAAAGGTGAACAGCTTCGTAAAGCGCGTTTAAAAATCGGTATGATCTTCCAACATTTTTACTTAATCAGCCAAAAAACAGTCGGTGAAAATATTGAATTTGCTCTAAAAGCAGCTGCCACACCACCAAAACATATTAACGCCCGTGTTCGCGAGCTACTTGAAATGGTCGGCTTATCAGAGAAAATCGATGTTTATCCGGCTCAGTTAAGTGGTGGCCAAAAGCAACGTGTTGGCATTGCCCGAGCACTTGCAAATACTCCATCGGTACTCCTTTGTGATGAAGCCACATCGGCACTTGATCCAAAAACAACTGTTTCCATCTTACGCTTACTGAAAAAGATAAACCGTGAGCTAAATATTACAATTGTCCTCATCACACATGAAATGGATGTTGTTAAAGAAATTTGTGATCGCATGGTTGTTATGCAAGACGGTAAAGTTATTGAAGAAGGCGCAGTTTACGACATTTTCGCGAATCCAGTTGAGCCTCTAACACAAGAGTTTATTAGCAGCGTTGTATCATTTGAGCTACCACCAACAATTCTTGAAGGCGTGACAGGAAAAATGGTTAAAGTGCTATTCAAAGGAGATGTCGCTGGTGAAGGCGTCATTTCAGATATGATTCAAAACTTTGAAGTATGCGGTAATTTCCTACACGGCACAATTGAATACATTCAAGAAAAACCGCTCGGCATTTTCTTAATGGAGTTACAAGGTCAGCCGGATAATGTAGAGAGAGCTGTTTCCTATATGGAAGGGCGCGGTGCGTTTGTGGAGGTGATTGACGATGCTATTTGACTTCGAACATTTTATCAGCATGTTGCCAGATGTTTGGAAAGCGTTCGGTGAAACATTACTTATGATTGGTATTTCACTTAGCATTTCGCTACTTATCGGTTTACCACTCGGCATTATTTTATTCGTTACAAGCAAAGGGTTATTTTTACGTAACCGCTTTTTAAATGGGGTCTTAGGATTTATCGTCAATCTCGTTCGTTCCATTCCGTATATCATTCTATTAGTAGCGTTGTTCCCGCTAACAAAAATATTAGTTGGAGATACGATTGGTCCAGTAGCAGCGAGTGTTTCGTTATCCGTAGCGGCGATTCCATTTTTCGCGAGACTCGTTGAAACATCTATGCGTGAAATTGATAAAGGCGTCATAGAAGCATCAATTGCAGTCGGTGCAACGCCATGGATGATCGTTAAAGATGTGCTACTACCTGAAGCAAAATCGGGTATTATCCAAGGGGTTACAATGACGATTATTAGTTTAGTCGCATACTCCGCAATGGCTGGTATTATCGGCGGTGGCGGGATTGGTGACTTAGCAATTCGCTTCGGTTATTATCGCTATGACAACACGATCATGATTGCAACGGTCGTCATCTTAATTATTATCGTCCAAATTATTCAATTTGCAGGCGACGCGCTTTCAAAAGCAATCGATAAACGATAAAGGGGAGATTTGAAGATGAAGAAGTTTTTACTAGCAGCATTATTATTCGTATTAGCAACAGCTTTAGTTGCATGTGGCAATAAAGATGAAAGCAAAACAAAAGATTCAAAAGACATTAAATTAGGCGCAACAGCAGGTCCTTATAGCGACATGTTAAATAAAGCTATCATCCCCCAGTTAGAAGAAAAAGGCTATAAAGTAAAACCTGTTGAATTCAGTGATTATGTACAACCAAACAAAGCGTTAGATTCTGGTGACATTGATGCAAACCTTTTCCAACACTCAATCTATCTTGAAAACTTTAACGAACAAAACAAAATGAAATTAACTAGTCTAATCAATGTGCCAACTGCACCAATGGGCTTCTTTGCAAAAAACTATAAATCAATTGATGACATTAAAGATGGCGCAAAAGTAGCAATCGCTAACGATCCATCAAATGCAGCACGTACATTACTATCACTACAAGAGCAAGGCCTTATCAAAATTGATCCTAACATTGAAGAACTAAAAGCATCTGAAAAAGATGTAATCGAAAACCCGAAAAAACTAGTATTCCAACCAATCGAAGCAGCGGGCCTACCTCGCGCAATCGAAAGTGCTGATCTTGTTGGTGTCCCAGGAAACTTTGCACTTGCAGCAGGACTTGATCTACAAGATGCACTATTCTTAGAAAACATGCCTGACAAATTCCGTAACGTTGTAGCAGTTAAAGAAGAAAACAAAGACTCACAACTAGCTAAAGACATCCTAGAAATCGTTAAATCAGAAGAATTCGAAAAAATCATCGACGAAGAATTTAAAGGATTCGGAAAACCTGACTGGATGAAGTAAATGCTGAAGCGGCCCGTTCAGCCCCGATAAGCACTGGAGTTTTCGAAACAAAAGCATCATTTCAGCTTTTGTCCGAGAAAATGGAAGTGGCCTCGAGGGGCTGGCCGCTGAAGCAGGATGAAGTAAATGCTGAAGGCGCTCGTTCAGCTGAGAAACACGTTGGAAGACGGAAGCCAAAGTCGCACTTTGACTTTGAGCGCCCGGCTGAAACGTCGCGAGCAGCTAGCGCCTGAAGCTGGATGGAGTTAATGCTGAAGGCGCTCGTTCAGCTGAGAAACACGTTGGAAGACGGAAGCCAAAGTCGCACTTTGACTTTGAGCGCCCGGCTGAAACGTCGCGAGCAGCTAGCGCCTGAAGCTAGATATCTTATTAAATGCTGAAGCGGCCCGTCTAGACTCGACAAGCACTGGAACCTTCGAATCGAAAACGTCTTTTCAGTTTTCGACCGAGAAGGTGGAAGTGGCCTCGAGAGTCTGGCCGCTGAAGCAGGATATCTCATCTAAGTGCTGAGGGTGCCCATTTAGCTGCGACAGACACTGGAGTGCTCGGAACAAAAGTATCACTTCAGCTTTTGACCGAGAGAACGGAAACGACCTCAGCCGTTAGCGCCTGAAGCAGGATAAGCCAATTAAATGCTTCAAACTAGACTACTTAACACCTAAAAGTGTAGAGTAGTCTTTTATTTGAAAAAAATATCCTAAATGAGCATAGAATCAACTAATTCAAGCATAGTAACTCACTTTAATTGGAAAAATAATCCGTTGTGAGCGTAAATCTCTGCTGAACGCTCGTAAACTTTCCTCGAACGAGCGTAAAACTCTAAAAGTTGAGCGTAAATTGACAATCTGCTCAAAATACCTAATATTCCAACTTGTCTCGATTTAAAATAAGAACAAATGTTGCTTATCGGAGGATGAGTGTATATATGAAAACATGCCACGGCGATCCATTATGTGTATTGATATGTGTTGCTTCTATGCGAGTTGCATTGCATCGCTTGAGCATCTAGACGTTATGAAAACACCGGTTGCGGTAGTCAGTAATTTCAGTCAAAAGGGGAGCATCGTACTTGCGACGTCCCCGATGATGAAAACTTGTTTCCAAGTAAAAACGGGCACACGAAATTATGTTCATGATTTTTCGGAAGATTAATTAAACTAGCTTTATTTATCAATGCTTATCTTAATTTTTCTCTAGGAGAGAAAATATTTAGTGGAAAATTAACTTAAAAACTCGTTGATTATTTGAATTTTTTATTGAACGAACGTTTGTGTTTGGAGAATAAGATTTTTTTTCCTTTGTGAAGTTAACATAAAATACTTTCAATCAATGAAATGTAGAGTTTGTGAAAGGTAAGGTTATTTTTTTGTTGTTATGCAGTCTTTTTATGCCTCTGTTGAAAAGACAAGTAACCCAGTTATGGTTTTAGGTGATCTGGAGCGTCGTTTAGGTGTTATTTTAACTGCTTGCTACCTATAGACAAAATGTTTGGGATTGGGATGAGAATGGAGAGAAACCTTTTAGCAAGAGGAATTAGTACAATTGATGGCTTAGTAAAATTTCCGTTAGAGTTTTTAAAGAAAAGTGGGGCATTAATGGGCTGTGTTGTAGATGACCGCAAATGGTTTGGATTATTCACTTATTACGACAAAATTACATGACAGCCAAAAGCAATAAAAAGAGTCTCATTTTTTACTGATTTGTGGAGTTCTTTTCCTCTGTCAGCAATTCGATAAGTTTTTCTTCCGAAACAGGCCTACTGAAATAGTACCATTGGACAGGGGGCGTCTTATGAGCAATGGAATCCATATAAGGCGTACACAAAAGGTGATAAAGTAGAGCACAAAGGTAAAATATATGAAGCTCTTCAAAGCTATCAAGGAAATGGAGATCCAAATTGGATATTCGCATTGTCTTTATGGAAAGAAATTAAATAAAAATAGAGTCCTAAAAAATCTTGCTTATTGCAAGGTTTCAGACTGTCGACAAAAGGCATCAAGAATCTCTCTCTCGATGCCTTTTGTCATTTTTTTATGTTCAGCAAATGGCATTCTCCTACTAAAGAGAACATACTCTTCTAGCAATATTCTCTCTATAAAAAGCTTGTCATGTCCAAGTAGCAAGCTTTTTCAAATTCATGGCAGTAAAAATAGGCATCCGCAAAAACACATTCAATTGTTTCTTTACCCTCGCATAGATTTGCTTGATATCATCAGAATGTCGTAAATGGTCGGCTATTTCCACTTACGTTTCCCATATATGACGTTGAATGATGTCTTGCATAATTAACAAACTATGACGATAAAGGTATTATTTTCTATAATTTTGTATTAATAATACTATTCAAAGTGCTTATTGATATGTTTATTTGATCTGTATAAGGAGTTAAGAATGATTTATAATGCGTTGGTATTGGCAGATTTATAGGAAAAATGTAAAAAAATGTGTCAAAAGGTACTATGGAAATATAGGTAATAGTATATACTTGATTTGAATACATAAAAAATAGTAGGAGAGATATGATGAAAAGAAGACAGGAACAAAAAACAAAAAAGTTAGTGGTGGCAACTGCTCTATTTTCTATGTTTGCTACCGGAATAACGCCTTCATTAGAAGTCTTTGCGGAAGAACAAACACAGCAACAGAAAGTATCTAACGTGTTAAAAAACGAAAAATCAGTGAAAGTGGAAAATCGGGAGTTTGCAGTTCCAGGAAAAGGAGATATCGCGAAATTCCAAAATAGCGAAAGAAGAGATAGACAATTTAGTCCTTATGAACCGACGGGGATATACGCTAGGTCTAATGAACAAATAATCATTCAGGTAGCAGGAAATCAAAATATCGAAGCATACATTGGAACTTTTTCATATGATGCTTCTTGGAGAGAAGATTCAAAAATAAAATCCTTTACATTAAAACCTGGTCCAAACACTATACAGTCTCCAAATGGTGGGATGATTTATTTTTACAATAAACAACAAGGAGGCACCATTCAAACAACAGTAACAACAGGCGGAATGGCTACCCCTCTCTATGAACTCGGAAAGCATACGAAACAAGATTTAATAGATATGCTTAATCAATATCCAAATGCACATACGGTGGAATTAAAAGGGGAGCGTGTATTGATAACTGCTAGCCCGGCACGTGTTAAAAAATATTTGATCGGCTCTAACACAGATCCTACTCAACTATTGAAAAAGTTGGATGAAGCTACTAGAATTCAAGATAAAATATCTGGATTATCTGAAGGACAAGTAGATAAACATTATCTACATTATGTTGAGGATAACAATTCTCTAGATTATTATATGTATGCATACCCTTATAGAACTGCATATGTAGGAGACGCAATCCAACATGTGTTAGATATTAATAAATTTATAAATGATGGATGGGGCCCGTGGCATGAGGCGGGGCATATGAGACAACAAAGTCCTTGGGCATTTCATAATATGACAGAGGTTCAGAACAATATTTATAGTCTTGCTGTAGAAAAAGCATTTGGTCAACGGACGAGATTAGAAAAAGAAGGCGTTTATCCTAAGGTTTTTCAATACTTAGAACAGCAGAATAAGAATTATGACGAGATTAGTGATCTTTTTGTTAAACTTGCTATGCTATGGCAATTAAATCTAGCGTATGGAGAAGAATTTTATCCAAAATTGCATCAATCGTATAGAGATATGTCTGATAGTATGTTACCTAAAAATAATGAAGATAAGAAACAATTATTTATGATTGAAGCCTCCAAAGCAGCTCAACAAAATTTAATTCCATTTTTCGAAAAATGGGGATTACGCCCAAATAATAATACGATCCAAAAGGTGGCGGCCCTAGGGTATCCAAAATTAACAGCCGAAATTTGGAAAAGTACCGATTCCAATCCAATTAAACCGGATACATCAGTTTCTGATAATATTTGGGATCCGTATAAGGCGTACACAAAAGGTGATAAAGTAGAACACAAAGGTAAAATATATGAAGCTGTTCAAAGCTATCAAGGAAGTGGGAATCCAAATTGGATATTCGCATTGTCTTTATGGAAAGAAATTAAATAAAAATAGAGTCCTAAAAAATCTTGCTTATTGCAAGGTTTCAGACTGTCGACAAAAGGCATCAAGAAGCTCACTCTTGATGCCTTTTGTTATTTTTCGAGCATAGTAACTCACTTTAATTGGAAAAATAATCCGTTGTGAGCGTAAATCTCTGCTGAACACTCGTAAACTTTCCTCGAACGAGCGTAAAACCCTAAAAGTTGAGCGTAAATGGACAATCTGCTCAAAATACCTAATATTACCACTTGTCATCTCGCATGTATCGATTTAAAATAAGAACAAATGTTCTGCATTGGAGGATAAGTGTATGTATGAAAACATGCCACGGCGATCCATCATGTGTATTGATATGTGTTGCTTCTATGCGAGTTGTATTGCGTCGCTTGAGCATCTAGATGTTATGAAAACACCGATTGCGGTAGTCGGTAATTTCAATCAAAAGGGGAGCATCGTACTTGCAGCATCCCCGATGATGAAAACTTGTTTCCAAGTAAAAACGGGCACACGCCTTTATGAAATTCCAAAGCACCCAGATATCCGCCTATTCGAACCGAAAATGGAATTTTTCATCCGCATATCAATGGAAATTACGCGCCTGCTCAACAGTTACGTCCCGAAGGAAGCGATCCATGTTTATAGTGTGGACGAAAGTTTCATCGATTTAACTGGAACAGAAAAATTATGGGGATTACCTGAAGAAACTGCTAAAAGGATTCAAAGGGAAATTTACAGTCAGTTCGAAATCCCGAGTACCGTCGGCATGGGACCTAATATGTTGCTATCAAAGCTAGCGCTTGATTTGGAAGGGAAAAAAACAGGCTTTGCCAAATGGACATATGAAGATGTACAAGGAAAGCTATGGCCCGTAGCGCCGCTCTCGAAAATGTGGGGAATTGGGCGCCGAACGGAAAGCTCGCTTAATCATATGGGGATTTTTTCTGTAGGAGATTTAGCAAAAGCGGATCTGAAAACACTGGAGGAGCGCTTTGGCATTATGGGCAATCAGCTCTACTATCATGCGCGGGGAATCGACCTTTCTGAGCTTGGCGCACCAATAATCGAAGGGCAAATCAGTTACGGCAAAGGTCAAATTTTAATGCGTGATTATAACAAGAAAGAGGAAGTGCTCGCAGTTATTCTGGAAATGTGTGAAGACATTGCAAGACGTGCCCGCGAAGCATTTAAAATTGGACGTACCATTTCACTCGGACTTTCTTACAGCAAAAATGCATTTGGTGGTGGCTTTCATCGCTCACGTACAATCGATGAGCCAACAAATGACACGATGAAAATTTATAAGGTCTGCCAGCAACTACTCGATGAATACTATATAGAAGAAAGACCGGTACGCCAGCTCACTATTAGCATCACAAAGCTTGAATCTGAGCACTCCATGCAACTTAGTTTATTCGACACTGACCGCTTTCACCGTCGTAAGCTCGGAGCCACAATGGATCAACTACGCACTCGCTACGGCTCGACCGCCGTCCTGCGCGCTGTCTCCTATACAGAAGCAGGCACTGCCGTTGTACGCGCAAAATTATTAGGAGGTCACAAAAAATAGGGAAATGCATATTTATTCAATACCCATTTTATTGCTATACATCTTTTGAATAAAGAGTGTATATGGCGCTGTGGTGGAAAGGACTTGTGAACATGTGGATAACTAAGTGTAACCTGTGTAATTAACAAAATTATCCCAGTTATACACAACTTATGCACTTAATACACAGAAAGGGGCAATTCATGTGAATAAAGACCGGGGTAATATTAAATGGACAGCGATGATGCTACCTGAACACGTGCAACTCCTAAGAGAATGGCAGGCGGAGGACCAATATGTCGCTCAGCCTGAGCTAGATGAATGGACATTAAACGAATACGCAGAACTCATTCAAATTGCCACCAAATCGAAACAAACAATTCTCCTAACCATCTGGAAAAATCGGCAAACCCATATAATAGAGGGTGTAATTGAACGAATAAACAATGAATCCAACACATTGAAAATCCGCACACAATTTCCTAAAGAGCAGACGCTCACCATCGACATATCCGTTATTTGCAATGTCAGCATACGAAACTAGGCGTCATAAGTTAATGAAAAAAATAAAATCAAAAAGGGGAAATGTACATGAGTTATGGCGGGTTTTGGGTGCGTGTATTCGCAACAATGATAGATACAGCTATCGTTATGGTAGTAACAGCGCTAATTGGTATCGTTTTAAGAGTCCCGAAAGGTGTTGTTCCGGAAATGCTATTTGGTGACCAGCTATATCTATCAACCCAGCCGCTATACAGCTGGATTCTCATTGTAGCTGGCTTATTATACTTCATTGGCCTACCAGCAACCCACTGGAGAGGTACTATAGGGAAAAAAATACTCGGCCTAGAAATCGTCGATACAAACGGCGATACAATCTCTATTCTCCGTAGCCTAGCTCGCAACATCGCTCGAATCTTCAGTAGCCTCCTCCTATGCCTCGGTTACATAATGGTCGCATTCCATCCGCAAAAACGCGGTCTGCATGACTTGATTGCGAATACTTATGTGGTTGATGCGGCGAAGACTAATAATAGCTAAGAAGATTAAAAGAATTGAGTATTATTAAGGTTTTATGGCATACTTTTGAATGAATACGAAAGTCACTGTGGGGTGTCATAGAACATTAAAAGAATAAGCTTTTAACTCATCCGAACAAAGTGGAGTTTTGTAGTGATTAATAACATATTACAAATTGAAATAAAAACTCAAAAAAATGTATAAAATCAACCCGAAAAGCTCAATAATATAACAACTCCCCTTTGGAATGAAATATTTCCATCCCAAAAAGCCACCCTTCCCCCGGGTGGCTCTTTTTATTTCACCATAAAATGTTCTTTTCTCCCTTTAAAAGTATAAAACAGCACATGTTTTTGTATGCCTCTAGCTTTTGCGATGGCTGCTTCAGACTCTTTTTCGAATGTCCGTAGATCGTGTTGCTCGTATGCGATTAGTCCTTCAATAGCGTGTGGCATCCAAGGTTTTGTGAGCTTTGGGATGAGCGCCTTGGCTGCATCGATATTGCCAAGGAAGACTTCGGTGTGGGCAATGTTGTAGCTACGGATGGGCTCTTTTGGAATTTGTTTTGCTTCTGCTAAAGCGCCTTCGAAATCTTTGTTGAGAGCAGCTAGCACAGAGCGATAGTTGTGTTGGACGATAGGTTGTTTATATTTGTTTAGCATTTTTTGTAGGCCTAGTTTTTGTTCCTCTAAAGATTCGTGAGCGACTGCGTATGGGTAGGCAAATGTGGGTTTTGTTCGATTTTTTGTTACGAAGCGGTCGATTTTGCTAATATTATTGGACCATAGCGCTATATTGTATTGCGGGAACATTATGAGGCCGAATATATAGATAGATAATAAGATGGAGACGGTGATTGTAGGTACTTCCATCATAAGTAGAAATGTACAGGCGATGATAGCGGTTAAATAGATCATAGTTAGTTTAAATAAATGCATGGGTAACACTCCTTTTATTCATTATAAAATAAAAACCAATAATTGTATCTGAAATAAACTGTCCTTTGTATAAAAACCTTTGTTGTGTTTATAAAAGATACATTGTATAATTTATTTAATTAAAATACTGATAAATCAATGATTAATGAATATTAATGTGTTTTTACAAAGGACATTTGTAATTGTTGGATAGATGTGTTTTCTAAAAACACAAATGTTTGTCAGATGAGGAGGATTTTTAAATGAAAAAAATTATGATAACCGGTGCGTGCGGTCAAATTGGTTCAGAGTTAGTTATGAAGCTGCGCGAAACATATGGAACTGAAAATGTTTTGGCAACAGATATTCGCAAACCAGCTGTACAAAAGGGGCCTTTTGAGACGTTGGATGTTATGGATGCAAAACGCATGAATGACATAGCGAAGGATTTTGGGGCGGATACATTAATGCATATGGCTGCGTTATTATCGGCAACTGCAGAGAATAATCCGTTGTTCGCTTGGAATTTGAATATGGGCGGACTTGTGAATGCGTTAGAGGTTGCGCGTGAGCAAAATCTACAATTTTTCACACCGAGTTCAATTGGTGCGTTTGGACCTTCAACTCCAAAAAACAATACTCCGCAAGATACTTTGCAACGACCTTCAACAATGTATGGTGTAAACAAAGTGGCTGGTGAGTTATTATGTGATTACTATTTCCAACGCTTCGGTGTGGATACTCGCGGGGTGCGCTTCCCAGGATTAATCTCGTATGTAACGCCTCCAGGTGGTGGTACGACGGATTATGCGGTAGATATTTACTATAAAGCGATTACGGAAGGCAAATATACTTCATATATTGCAAAAGATTCTTATATGGATATGATGTATATGCCAGATGCGTTGCAAGCGATAATTGATTTGATGGAAGCAGATCCAGCGAAGTTAATTCATCGTAATGCATTTAATGTAACAGCTATGAGCTTTGAGCCAGAAGAAATTGCGGCTTCAATTCGTAAGCATTTGCCTAATTTCGAAATGGATTACGATGTTGATCCAGTGCGCCAAGCGATTGCGGATAGTTGGCCAGATTCTATAGATGCAAGTGCTGCAAAAGAGGAATGGGGCTTTAAAGCAAAATATGATTTAGATGCAATGACGGTAGATATGCTAAAAAAGTTACAAGAGAAAGTGATTAAAAGCGCGTAAAAGAAAGACATTTCAAAAGGCTGTACCTTCTTATTTGAAGGTACAGCCTTTTTTATTGGACAAGATAAGTATTTTAATAGAAAGAGTTGCATATTGTAATGAGATGCTAGTTTCCGAAAAACACTATCTTAATAAGTGCTTTTTCTCGAAAATGTTCTATTTTAGTAGTTTTATATTAGCGCTTACATATATAATTGTGTAAAGTTAAATTATTAGAAAAGTCTGTATATTTTAAAGGGGGTTATTTATGAATTTAACGACACCATTAGTATTAAATGCCAATCGCCATCCAGATAAAATGTGTGTGACATGTGAGGGAAGAACTTATTCATATCAACAATTTAATGAGGAAGTAAATAAATTAGCAAACGGTCTGATCCAGCTAGGTTTAAAACATGGTGAAAAAATTGGCCTCTTTATGAAAAACTCCGATCACTTTGTCATTGCTTTATATGCTATTTGGAAAGCTGGCGGGGTTGTTGTGCCGATTAATTTCCGTTTAGTAGCGCCTGAAGTTGCCTATATATTGGAGCAATCCGAATGTAAAATGGTGTTTTGTGATGCAGGTTTAGAAGATATTACGGCGAATGCTGATAATGGACATAATTCTTTAGAACATATTATTGTGCAACAAGAAGCAAAGCTCCATGGACATTTATCTTGGGCTAGTATTTTAAGTGATGACTGTTCTGAACCAAGAATGGTTGTGTTAAATACAGATAATGCTCAAATTTTATATACGTCTGGGACAACCGGTAGACCAAAGGGAGCGTTGTTTGACCATCAACGCGTTATGAATGTGAATATGAACTTTCTAGTAATGAAAAGTATGGCGGCAGATGATGTATTTTTACATTTAGCACCGCTTTTCCATTCCGCACAGCTAAATGGTTTTTTTACAACGGCTATTTACCTCGGTGCATCGAGTGTTATTCATCGTGATTTTGATCCAGTGAGTACGCTAGAGGCTATTGAAGAGTATGGCATTACAGTATTCTTTGGTGTGCCGGCTATGTACAATGCCATTTTGCAGGTGCAGGGTAAGCAATATAATTTATCGTCGGTCCGTGTTTGCGGATACGGAGCAGCACCAATGGCACCAGCCCTTGTTGAGCGTGCTGTTGAACTATTTGGAACGGATCAATTTTATAATTTATGTGGCCTAACAGAAGCCGGACCAGGAGGTGTTTTCCTAGCACCAGAAGATCATAAAACGAAGCTTGGGGCTGGTGGAAAGGCAATGTTCTTAACAAATGTCCGTGTTGTCACGGATGATATGGAAAATGTTAAGCCAGGTGAGGTGGGCGAATTTGTTATTAAAGGTGAAACGATTATGAAGGAATATTATCGTAGACCCGAGGAAACACAGCGCGCATTTTCAGATGGCTGGTTATTGACTGGGGATATGGCGACAGTTGATGAAGATGGTTTTATTACCATAGTGGATCGTAAAAAAGACATGATTATTTCTGGTGGTGAAAACGTTTATTCCGTTGAGGTAGAGCAAGTATTAAATAGCCATCCGCAAATTTTAG
This sequence comes from Viridibacillus soli, assembly GCF_016612995.1. Taxonomy (GTDB): domain Bacteria; phylum Bacillota; class Bacilli; order Bacillales_A; family Planococcaceae; genus Viridibacillus; species Viridibacillus soli. The sequence goes on along the minus strand of NZ_JAEOAH010000015.1, from coordinate 6,745 downwards.
AAGCGGCAACAATAGGCTTGCCAGATGAAAAATGGGGAGAAACAGTCGTAGGTATTATCGTGTCAAAAGAAAATCTTACACTTAATGAGGAAGAAGTCAAAAACTTCTGCAGTGAAAGATTAGCAGCTTATAAGATTCCAAAGAAATTTATATATACAGAGGTGTTACCTCGTAATGCTTCAGGAAAGATATTGAAATATCAATTACGCGAAGAGATAAAGTAGAGGTGAGTGAAATGACAGAAGTTGTAATAGTTGGAGCAGTGCGTACAGCTGTTGGGCGTAGAAAAGGTGCGCTAAGCAATACGAGACCAGACGAATTAGCAGCAATTGTAATTGAAGAAGTTGTAAAAAGAGCGGGTATTGAAAAAGCGTCGGTGGAGGATATTATTTTAGGCTGTGTGACACAATCAGGTGAGCAAGGTGGCAATATTGCGAGAACAGCAGCGCTAATCGCAGGATTTCCGATTGAGGTACCGGGTGTGACGATTGATCGCCAATGTGGTTCAAGTCAGCAGGCGGTACATTTTGCATCACAAGCTATTTTATCCGGTGATATGGATATCGTCATTGCGGGGGGCGTGGAAAGTATGACACGTGAGCCGATGTTTTCGAATATGAGAGAGGCCAAACCTAGCAAAAAATTAACGGAGCAATATGAAATTATTAATCAAGGCTTATCTGCAGAAAGGGTTGCAGAGCAGTGGGAATTATCGCGTGAAGCGCTAGATGCCTATTCATTTGCCAGCCATCAAAAAGCATTGAAGGCCATTGATGAAGGTTACTTTGAAAAGGAAATTGTGCCAGTTGAAGTACAGGATGTTAATGGCAATACCTATACGTTCCAAGTAGATGAAGGGCCAAGAGCGGATACAACAGGAGAAGCTTTAGCAGGATTGAAAACAGTTTTTGATGAAAAAGGCGTTATTACAGCTGGTAACGCTAGTCAGATGAGTGATGGTGCGTCGGCAGTGCTACTAATGTCAAAAGCAAAAGCGGAAGAACTAGGCGTTCAGCCACTGGCACGTATTGTTGCTCGCGCTGTTATTGGTTCAGATCCGACATTAATGCTAACGGGCCCAATCGCAGCGACAAAAAAAGTATTGCAAAAAGCAGATCTATCAATTGATGACGTATCTGTTTATGAGGTGAATGAAGCATTTGCACCGGTACCTCTCGCGTGGCTACAAGATATTGGTGGAGATCCGGAGAAGTTAAATCCAAATGGAGGAGCGATTGCACTTGGCCATCCATTAGGTGCAACAGGTACGAAATTAGTAGTATCCATACTTCATCATTTAGAACGCACAGGTGGACGTTATGGTTTACTCGCTATTTGTGAGGGAATGGGTATGGCAAACGCTACTATTATTGAACGATTAACCGACACTAATATTCAATTAACGCTACTTTAGAAGGAGAGATGAGCATGCAACTACAAGAAGCTATTGCCATCGTAACAGGTGGTGCCTCTGGTATGGGAGAAGCGACAGTACGACATATAACGGCAGCAGGTGGAAAAGCAATCATTTTCGATATGAATGAAGAAAAGGGAGAAGCACTCGCGAAGGAACTTGGAGCAAACGCTACCTTGTTTTTAAAAACAAATGTCTCAGATGCCGATGGAGTAGAAGGGAATTTAGCGCTTGCACTTGAGCGATTTGGTGCGGTCAATGTGGTCATTAACTGTGCGGGGATTGCGACACCAGGAAAGGTATTATCGAAAAAAGGTCCGCATTCCCTAGCGCAATTTGAGCAAGTACTACAGGTGAATTTGGTTGGTACATTTAATATGATCCGGTTAGCAGCAAATGCTATGCAACATAATGAAGCAGATGAGGACGGTCAGCGCGGGATCATTATCAATACTGCTTCCGTTGCAGCATATGAAGGGCAGATTGGCCAAGCTGCTTATAGTGCATCAAAAGGTGGAATTGTTGGCATGACTTTGCCGATTGCACGTGAGCTAGCGTCAATTGGTGTGCGAGTGATGACCATTGCTCCAGGATTAGTAGAAACTCCTTTATTTGCTGGATTACCGGAAAATGCACAGAAGGCATTAGCCGAATTAACGCCGTTCCCGAATCGTTTAGGGAAGCCATCCGAATATGCACAGTTAGTCGAGAGTATTATTCAAAATACAATGTTAAATGGTGAAGTGATTCGATTAGACGGTGCCGTCCGATTACAACCGAAATAGTAATTATTAAGGGGTGACAAGTGATGGGGAGATATCGTTTTGAAACGATAGAGCACGAACTATTTCGTAAATCTCTACGTAAATTTTTAGAAGTTGAAGCAGTGCCTCATTACGATGAGTGGGAACGCGATAAGCTAATCCCTACTTCTTTTTGGAAGAAGCTTGGAGAGATGGGTTTTCTATGTCCCCAAGTCGAGGGAAAGTATGGTGGACTCGATCTGGACTTCAGCTTTGGTGTCATTATCGGAGAGGAATTAGAACGAGTTGGTGCAGGCTTAACAGGTATTGGGTTACATAATGATATCGTCGTACCTTATATTGAGGCGTATGGTACTGTCAGGCAAAAGGAAAAATGGCTGCCAAAATGTGTGGCAGGCGATATTATTACAGCGATTGCTATGACCGAACCTGGAGCGGGTTCTGATTTAGCAAATATAAAAACGACGGCTATTCGAGAAGGTAATCATTATATAGTAAATGGTCAAAAAACCTTTATTACAAATGGTATAAATAGCAATTTAGTCGTTGTCGCTGTGAAAACAAATTTACAAGCGGAGCGCAAACATCAAGGTGTAAGCCTAGTCGTCATTGAAGAAGGAACACCTGGATTTACAAAAGGACGCAAGCTAGACAAAATAGGTATGCACTCACAGGATACAGCCGAACTCTATTTTGAAGATTGTAAAGTACCAGTAGAAAATTTACTCGGTACAGAGGGAGAAGGCTTTCAATATTTAATGGAGAAATTACAACAAGAGCGTCTCGTTGTTGCAATTGCTGCACAAATTGCCGCTGAAGATATGCTAGAAATGACGATTGATTATATTAAATCACGTCAAGCATTTGGCAAGACCATTAGCTCTTTCCAAAATACACAGTTTAAAATTGCTGAAATGGCGACGAAAGTGGAACTTGGCAAAACATTCCTTGAATCATTAATCGAGGATCACCTAGCTGGCAAAGATGTTGTCACAAAAGTATCGATGGCAAAATATTGGATTACCGAAAGTGCTAGAGACATTTCAGTACAATGCATGCAGCTCCATGGTGGCTATGGTTATATGGAAGAATATAAGATTGCTAGACGCTTCAGAGACATTCCAGTGGCCTCCATTTACGCGGGTACAAACGAAGTGATGAAAATGATTATTGCAAAAAATATCGGTTTATAAGCAGTTGCTTTTAAATAAAATCATATTACTTAATCAAAGGGGAGTTGGACGAGTATGATGCAAACACCATTAGTACTAACTGATTTTGTAAAACGTGCAGAGAGATATTTTCCGAAAAAATTAATCATTTCTAGAACGAGTGAGACGATGATTCATCGTATTACTTATAAAGAGTTTGGGCAACGTACACGAAAATTGTCTGAAGCGTTAACAAAACTGGGGATGACAAAGGGAACAAAGGTTGGCTCGTTAGCGTGGAATCATCACCGTCATTTAGAAGCATATTTTGGCGTGCCATGTGCTGGAGCGATTCTTCATATGATTAATATCCGCCTGTCACCAGAACATATTGTGTATATTATCAATCATGCAGAGGATGAAATATTACTAGTAGACAGCGATATTTTCCCGTTAATTGCACAAGCTGCACCATTATTAAAAACGGTAAAGCATTTCGTCGTCATGCAGGACGGAACAGACTTACCAGAAACAAACTTAGAAAATGTCCATTCTTACGAAAAGTTATTAGAAGAGGCATCCGATTCTTATGAATTCCCAGATGATTTAGAAGAAAATATGCCAGCTGGAATGTGCTACACAAGCGCGACAACAGGCTTCCCAAAAGGTGTCGTTTACACGCATCGTAGTCTGGTACTACAAAGCTTAGCGATTGGTCTCGCAGATTCGCTCGGTATTCGTGAGAGCGATGTCGCCATGCCAGTCGTACCAATGTTCCATGTAAATGCATGGGGTATGCCATTTGCGGCAGTGAATTTTGGCACAACACAAGTATTACCTGGTCCAATGTTCAACCCGCAATTACTACTCGATTTAATTGAGAGAGAAAAAGTAACATTAACAGCAGGTGTACCGACGATTTGGCTGGGCGTATTAAATGAACAAGAGCGTAATCCGCGCGATTTATCGTCATTACGTGTCATCGTCTGTGGCGGATCAGCTTCACCGAAAGGTTTAATTCGCGCCTTCGAGGAAAAATACAAAGTGCCATTTATCGTCGGTTACGGTATGACTGAAACGACACCACTTGTCAGTCTATCCACATACACAACGGAAATGGAAAATTGGTCAATGGACGATAAGATTAATATTCGTGCCACACAAGGCTTAACGACATCACTCATTGAAACGCGTGTCGTCAACGAAAACGGCGAAGTTCCTTGGGATGGCCAGACAATGGGTGAGCTAACTGTTCGTGGACCTTGGGTTGCTGATGAATATTATAAGGATGATCGTACAGAAGAAGCGTTCAAAAACGGTTGGTTATACACAGGCGATATCGCCGTCATGACACCAGAGGGATACCTCAAAATTACAGACCGTACGAAAGATTTGATTAAGAGCGGTGGAGAGTGGATCTCATCTGTAGATTTAGAAAATGCGCTCATGACACATGAAGCTGTATTTGAAGCAGCTGTTATCGCGATTCCAGACGAAAAGTGGCAAGAACGCCCATTAGCTTGTGTTGTCTTGAAAGAAGGTAGCGATGTGTCGAAGGAAGAATTACTTTCTTATTTAGAAGGCCAATTTGCAAAATGGTGGGTACCGGATAGTGTTGTCTTCTTAAAAGAAATCCCAAAAACATCCGTCGGCAAATTCTTAAAAGAAAAACTGCGTAATGAAATGAAAGAATATCAGCTTTAAGAATAAAACAGAGGTGGTCTCAGCTTGGGGACACCTCTTTAATTTTTTGAAAATACTACTGTGAGCATAAATACGAGATGAACGAGCGTAAAATCAGGAAAGTTGAGCGTAAACAAGAGCCAAAAGAGCGTAAACTCCCATACTTGAGTAAAACAAAAAACCACCTATCCTCAAAATTGGGGATAGGTGGTTATAATATTAATCTTCAATTAGTTTATTAAAGTTAATACGTTTGTTCAGTGCTAGCATAATCGGAATACCGATTCCCATTACAACTAATTCACCAACAGCAACCGTTAACCAAGTGTATAAGAAAGGTAGGTCAAAAACGAGGTGCAATTCAATTGCGATTAAGAACATCGTAAATGTAAAGACGAGTGTTCCGAAAATCATTTGCTTCACATGTCCATTAATAAAACGTTTCGCAAAAATTGTAATACCTAAGGCTAATACCGATTGGCCAAGACCAAAAAATAAGTCATACATACCTAGTGGTGAAAATAAATTCGTGATAAATACACCAAGCAAAATGCCGACAATGTACTTTTTGTTGAAGACAACGAGATGGTTGAACATCTCAGACAAACGGAACTGTAAAGCACCGAATGTAAAAGGGGCGATTAGCAAGGATACAGCAATATAGAGCGCTGCGATAATTCCGCTAGTAGCCATAGATTTTACTTTCATTATTCATTTCCCCCTAGTTTTTTTTCGTGGGATGGTTACGAACCACGTAAAGCAAGTGCAATCATAGCAGTATCTATGTGTGTTTGTAAATACCTATGTGTAAAATTATAAAGCAGCGAGTACATTCATTGTATTTTTTTCATCTTCTTCTCGAAGCTCTCTAATTAAGTGTGTGTAAATACGAATAGTAGTATCAACATCTGCATGTCCAAGTCGTTCGGAGATATATTGCACTGAAATTCCCTTGTAAAATACTAGTATGAGTATGGCGTAAACCATGAATAGAAATTTCATCTATACTTAATTCGCCAAGCAACTTTTTCAATGCCTTATTTACGCCTGTGTTGCTAAATACTTTATATTTTAATTCAGGGTTATAAAATACAAGTTTATGAATATTTTCGGGAGTTTCATTGAAATAATTTTTGAACATATCCATTATTACTTTGTCCATTTTAATAACGCGATTCGATGTTTCTATTTTTGTCTTCTTTTCACCATCTTCAAAAGATGAAGTATAGCCCCAAGTTTTGTTAATGTTGATCGTGCTATTCTTAAAATCAAAATCTTTTCTTTGTAATGCGATAATTTCAGCAAACCGTATTCCTGACTTTAAGGCTAATAGAATACTATAATAAACCTGTCTATGTTCGACTTGTAAAACATCACAAAGTGCCTCTGAAAGTCGTTTGCTCTCTAAATAATTAATGTGTTTGTCAATTTGTTTTTTTGAATCCCTGCCCGTGAGTGTTGCCCTTCTTGTAAAGTCCGTTTGCATAATCCCTTCATCCACAGCTTCACGTACACAAGCCCTTATATGAGAATTAATCTTTTTAACAGTTTCCTTTGCTTTGGTTTTACCATACTTACTCTAAGTGAGTATTTTTAAATACAAATATTACCATATAAAATGCAATGACTGGTCCCTTATGCCACTTGAAGCTCATTTTTGATTTGTTCAAGTGGTGTGCGGTCTGTTGTTGCTACGTAGACGAACTCTATAATGCTCTCGAATTTTTTTGTTC
>NZ_JAEOAH010000014.1 GCF_016612995.1 Viridibacillus soli | reverse complement strand
GATTCGGGCTCAGTCGCTATAGATTCGGCTTGAGTTATTCAAGTTCGATTCCATTTTGAATTTTTAAAAGTTTTCGCTCTACTTCCAGGATTTTACGCTCGTTCAGAAAAATTTTATGCACACAATGGATATTTTTTTAAAAATATAATAAACCGATGTGCTCAAAATAACCTTTTCTATGCGAAATAAACTTCCTTCTATAATTGAACTCCAAGGTTCCATACTTATCTAAAGTATTTTCACCAAACAAAAAGACTATCCCACATTTTTAAGTGTGAGGTAGTCTTGGTCCAGTGCCTGTCGCAGCTTAATGGGCCGCTTCAGCATTTACTTAGATATCTAGCTTCAGCGGCCTGCCCCTCGAGGTCGTTTCCGTCTTCTCGGACAAAAGCTAGAAACACGCTTTTGTTTCGAACACTACAACGCTTGTCGGGGCTTAACGGGCCGCTTCAGCATTTAAAATAAAAAAAAGACCACTAGAGAGCCATGGTCTCTTTAGTAGTCTTTTCCAGAACAAATACTGAATTATTTGCTCACAACTTCTTTACCTTTGTATTGACCGCATGCTTTACATACGTGGTGAGCCAATTTACTTTCACCACAGTTTGGGCAAGCAACCATACCTGGTACAGCTAGTTTGAAATGTGTGCGACGTTTACGTTTCGCAGTTTTAGAAGTTCTTCTAAATGGTACAGCCATCGATGGCACCTCCTTACAGATCGGTTATTCGTCTGTTTGATCAAAATACTTAGCTAAATCAGCTAGTCTTGGATCCATTTTTTTTGTGTCATTCTGTTTTCGAAAGGCTAACTCTTCCTCCGTTGAAAAACTCCAATCGGAATTGTTCTTCGGCGCCGGAATTATCGCATCATCTTTATACACTTGCATTGGAATTTCTAATAAAATTAGTTCTTCTAAAGCAGGGTCAACATCGACTACTTCGCCTTCAACAATGTGAAGATTATCATAGCTACTTTCATCTGCATTTTCTGACCAACTAAATATTTCGTCGGACTCAATGTCAAATGGAAATTCAACATCTTCCCATGTTCGTGCACATGGAAGTATAAGCGTGCCTGTCAATTGAAAATGACAAGTGATTTGGGATGCACCGAATGTGCAGTGCCCTTTTACATGAACAGGTGAGATATGACGGATGTCCGGGTTACGTTTCATCACATCATCCAATTGAACAAATTCGTCAATTGGCATCCCGTTTTGGCGATATTTAGATAATTGTGGGATTGCCCATTTCATACGTTTATCACCTCAAGACAACAAAGTTGATTATATAATGCTAAATTATAGATGTCAAGATATTTTCTTGTCACTACTACAAACTCTCCGTATAATTACGTCATAGAGAGTAAAAGGGGTGAAAATTTGATAGCAACCGGTGTAATTGTAGAATACAATCCTTTTCATAACGGCCACCTCCATCATATCAGACAATCACGTAAAGAGACAAATGCAGATATTGTCATTGCCGTGATGAGCGGTCATTTTTTACAAAGAGGAGAACCTGCTTTTGTCGATAAATGGACGCGTACTCAAATGGCACTTGCTTCTGGGGCGGATCTTGTCATTGAATTACCTTACGTGTATGCAACTGCTCAAGCGTCAGATTTTGCGAAAGGCGGAATCAGTTTATTAGAAGCCTTAAACTGCGACTTTTTTTCATTTGGGAGCGAAGAAGGCAGTATTACACCGTTTTTGAACAGTTATAGCCTGTTACAGGAGCACAACGATACATTACAGCAGTTAGTAAGGAACTCTATACAAACGGGTATTAGCTATCCTCAAGCTTTAAATATAGCATATAAACAGCTTATCCCAAATAACGAGCAGTCATTCGTCGATTTATCGAAACCGAATAATATTTTAGGATTCCATTATATTGAAGCCGCATACAAAATTCAGGCGAATATAAAAGCTGTGACGATTCAGCGTATAAAAGCCGGCTATCATGATGCAATTGGAATAGATTCCTCCATTGCTAGCGCTACTGGGATTAGAAAAGCTGTCTTTGAAGAGGCCTCAATCGAAGGAATCTCTTCTTACATGCCTCAGACGTCTTTTAAAGGGTTAGAAGAGTGGCAATATACTAATGCCTCTTTTGGGAGCTGGGAGGCATTCTGGCCACTCTTACGCTTCACAATCATTCGTCATACACCACAGGAACTCTCAACTTTTGCGGAAGTGACAGAGGGCATTGAATATCTACTCCTAAGCGCTGCAAAAAATAGTGAAAACTTTGCAAACTTTATGCAGCAGGTCAAATCAAAGCGCTACACATGGACGCGGATACAACGCATGCTAACGCATATTTTCACTGGCTTTACTTGGGAACGTTTAAAATCCTTCGAACAGCCTTCTTATATTCGTTTATTAGGTATGACGGAAAATGGGCAAAAATATTTATCCGCTAACAAAAAAGAATTCACATTACCCATTATTAGCCGTGTAGCAAGCTCTGACGATGCGATGTTAATGCAAGACATTCAAGCAACTGATTTGTATATGCTTGCTCTTAATGGGCCTGTAAATACAAAAAGAATGGGCTTGGATTATAAAACCCCGCCCATTCGTATGTGAAATTTATTTTTGTTTTAAGTCATTTAAATATTTTAAAGCATCATCTACTGTTTTAACAGGCACGATTTTCATTTTCGTGTCTATTTTTTTTGCCGTTTCAACAGCTATTTCATAATTTGTTTTAATACTAGGATTTAATTTTTTTACTTCATCCGATATTGTATCATCAGGTGCGAAGAAAATTTCGATATCGCCTTCATCTGCTGCTATTACTTTTTTATCCATTCCGCCAATTCTTCCAACTTGGCCCGATTCAAGCATTTCACCAGTACCTGCGATATTATAACCTTTCGTTAAATCGCCTTCAGTTAATTGATCAATTATTTCTAATGTAAACATTAACCCTGCAGATGGACCACCGATATCATTTGCTTCAATTTTCACCTTTGGATTTGTTGCAATCGATTTATTCTCTGTAAAAGTAATTCCGATGCCTACTTTACTTTCTGTACCTGGGATTTCTTTTAAAGTAACGGATTTTGTTTGCTCTTTTTTATCACGAATAATTGAAAGCGTTACTTGATCCCCTGACTTTTTACCGTTTAAATAATCGATCAATTCAGTTTGGCGTTTCACTTTTTGACCATCTATGCCAATTACTTTATCACCAGCTTTTAAAATACCCTTGCTAGCCCCGTTTTCTAAGACGTACACAACGTAGACACCATTATAATTTATCTCATAATCTTTATTAGCCTTTTGGAAGGCTACATATTTAGCGTTAAACTGTGAATCTGTCATAAGCTTCAATTGACGTAAGTTATAATCATTCTCACTTTCATGCGGGCTTCTTACTTGCGTTTCAGGAAGTAATTCCTTACGACTGCTTATTTTGGCTACTGCATACGTAAAAGGGGTTGCTGTTGACATCGATACAGTCATAAGACTCATCGTTCCTTCACTGTCTAACTTCGCATTTTCGACGTCTACAAATTGAGTAAGCTCATAAGCTCCACCTGGCTGCATAATATAATAAGGTAGTGGATACACAAAACCTAATACAACAATTGCCGCAATAACTATAAAACCTATAAATTTCTTGATATTCAAGAAATGCACCTCCGCTTTTCAAACTTCATTAGCTATATATATGACGAAACTTTAGAAAGTTTGTTCGATTTTTTATTAATTTTATTTTATCATTTGTGAAATCAACTTACAAAACGATAAGAATGGGTGAAGCTAATTCTCGTTTCTCGTATGACTATGATCATTTGTTGGGTACTCATTGCTTTGTTACTCCTACAGCCCGGAGTTGCACATGAAGGGGCCGATGTGGGCATTAAATTATTTATGAACGCACTTTTCCCTTATTTATTGCCTTATTTAATATTGACACAATGGTTACTACGCCTAACAAATCAAGGCAGTAGTACCTCCTCTCGTACAGCTATCTATTTGAAAGCATATGGCATTAGTGCCTTGGGAGGATTTCCAACAGGGGCAGCTACAATCGCCTTTATGACAAAGGAAAAGCAGTTAACACTACGAGAAAGCAAATATTTGCTTGCCATTTGTCACGCCCCTAGCCCGCTTTTTATGATTGGTTTTGTTGGCTATGAGTTACTGGAAAACACCACGATCGGTTGGCAAATGTTGCTGCTCATACATAGTGTGAATTTAGTGATACTTGGCCTTTTTATTGTATTTTTAAAGCAACCTTCAGACGCGGTATTGATAAAAAATGATACAAAGTCGTCTTCATTCCCTTTAATCGATAGTATGAAAGGGAGTATTCCCACTGTCCTTTTAGTTGGAACAACTGTCATCTTTTTCACAACAATTAGTCATGTAATGGCCAAAACATTACTGCACTTCCTTCATGAATTGCCGCCAATATTAACGGTTTCTTTATATGCCGTGTTAGAAATGACTTCTAGCTTACATATCGCTACGCAAGCATTTGCAAGCTCTCCTTACCTACCATTATGGCTCATGATCATTTTAGCAGTGCAAGGTTTAAGTATTCATTTGCAAGTTGCGGTACTAGCAAAAGATGCTGATATTCCGCTAGTTCCATACTTCTTCGTACGCCTGTTAACAATACCCACACTGTCACTACTGTACTGGATCATTTTCTTATGAAAATGGCCATACAAAAAGGCTGTTTTATGAGATCATAGAACAGCCCTTTTGTGTTATTTTGAATTAAATTTTTCTTTCAATGCAGTTTCTATCACTTCTGGTACCAACCCGTGAATATCTCCACCATATCGCGATACTTCTTTAACAATACTTGAACTCAAAAATGAGTATTGATTTTTCGTCATAATGAAGAATGTTTCGATATGCTCATCCAGGAAGCGGTTCATCGATGTAATTTGCATTTCATACTCAAAGTCTGAAATTGCGCGCAAGCCTCGTACAATGGCATCGGCCTTGCGTTTTTTTGCATAATCGATTAATAAGCCAGAGGATGAATCCACTTTAACATTTGGCATGCCGCTCGTTACTTGTGAAATTAAATCCATTCTTTCATCCACATTAAACAATGGATTTTTCATAGAATTATTCATCACAACAACATAAACTTCATCAAAAATATCTGCAGCACGTTTTACAATGTCTAAATGGCCATTCGTAATAGGATCAAAACTCCCTGGTACAACAGCAATTTTATTCAATGGATTCTCCCTCTTCCTGCTTTGAACGATATAATGAAATAATAATACCACCATAGCTTTCTTCACGAATTCTCTCAAAATGCCGGAAGCTGGCTGGCAAATCTGTATCACGATCATGTTCACAAACAATAGTACCTGAGCTTGAAATGACATTATTCGTTACAATTTCTTCTACTAAATCATAATATGCTCGTTTTTTATAAGGTGGGTCTAAAAAGATTAAATCTACTTGCTCGCCCTTTTTTACAAGAGCTTTCATCGCTCTCACTGCATCGTTACGAAAAAGTTCAGTTTGATCCTCGTACCGACATTTTACGATATTATCTTTTAGGTTTTGGAAGGCACGTCCATCTTTTTCGACAAAAATGCCTCTATCCATCCCTCTACTAATGGCTTCAATACCTAATCCACCACTACCTGCAAATAAGTCCAACACGGAACCTCCGTCAAAATACGGACCTAGTATATTGAATAATGATTCTTTTACTTTATCAGTCGTAGGTCTAGTGGTTGTGCCAGATACCGCTTTTAAAGGCATCCCTTTTCTGTCACCAGCAATCACTCTCATTGTTTCACCGAACCTTCTTTTACTTACGTTTTAGTCGATTTTAATTCAAAATGTCGGATGGTGCAATATTAATTTTATCCTCCGACTTTTCAACATCGACTAAAAATAATCTTACTAACCATGCCTCTTCCACATAATAATCATCACCAAATTTTTCAAATGGCTGTGAAATCGTATCATAGCGTTTTTCATTGTACACATAGAAAGGCTCTGTCATTGGGAAACGGAATTGACGTGCTTCACTCTCAATATAAAGACCATTTCTACCTTCTCTTACTTCATAGCCAAGACCATTTAATAATGGCTCTGCTTTGTAGAGAATACGGCCGTCTTTAAATATTACTTGCATGTTTTCATCTTGTATTTCCTTCATATAAACTTTACGAGCATCCTCAAATAACAATGGTGCAACCTCTTGATTATCATTGTCATTCATTTCAAAGAAGGATGTTTTTAAATCAATCGTTTCTGACAGCAATTGGTCTAGGCTTTTTGGTGAAATCGTTTCACCTTTTTGTTTAATCAAGCCCTTTTTCCAAACTTTTGATTGTTCATTCGACATATAACTATTTACAATCTCAGTAATTTCTAGAGCTTTATCAGAACCGATTTCTCGCTCGGTAATAAAGGATGCAACAGCGATTGGCAACCAATTATTATTTCCTTTAAAATCATACTGCTGACCAATTCGAGACATAACAATTTTCTTTTCGATGGTTTCTACACTAAATTTTGGTGTAAATAAAATGCGACCTGCTGAGCTTTTATTCGAACTTTGCATAATTGCTACATGTTCAATGCCATCTAATGAAAAGTCTTTTAGTTCTGTCATTAACTCTTTAGAAACCGCTTCGTCACTATATAAAGTGACTTGTTCATTTTCGAAAACAGTTTTCAACTTATGTTTTTGCCAATATAAATCAGTAACTGTTCCGAAACCGCTAAACATTGAATACTGCACTAAATCAAGAGATTTTTGACCAACTAGTTGTAGACCAGTAAACCATTGACCACCAGATTTTGTTTCGTCCGTTATATGGACCTTTGTATGTTTAGGGGTCCCGTGTTGTAATGTCAAAAAGATATTGCGTAGAACTTCACCTGAAGTGAGTCCTTTTTTAGAAAGCGGAATTTCATAAGAGACTGCTTGTTTCTCACCATCTCCGGCTTTCAATTGAGTAAGTTGCTCATTTAAACGCTCACAACTGTTGGCATCAGCTAAAAAACAAGCTTTTCCCTTACTTTTTGTCGGCCAAATAAGCTTCATATTTTCTTTTGGCAGATCAGTAAGATAATGGTTTACTATTAACTTACCTTTACGATAAATCACTTCAATTTCTTGGTCATAGCTAAAAGCCTTGTCTTCCTCAGCCAATTGGTCCGAATAGACATGGTACTGAAAAGATAACATTATGCCGTTTAAAAATAATAAAATTGAAAATAAGCTGGCAGCAAATTTCATGTGCTAATCCTCCTGCATCATGATAATATGTGTTAGGAAAGGATGTGTACGAACAATGATTCAGCAATTCATAGAACTCGGCAAAGGTTTTGGTGACGTTTTTGAACTATGCGAACTTATCGAAACAAATAAGCATCGCTATTGTAATGCCTTCATACTGACATCTGAAGTTAATGGCAAAAGTGTTGTCTCTCTTGCTGTAGCTTTTAATGCAGTAGGTGACACTAAATTTATGCCACTTTATATTTGTAGAGAAGGAATTTCTCATTCACAAACAAAGCCTTCTAAACGTGTTCAACTATTCGAGAATAAAATATCTGAAATCGGTAGAAAAGTTAATACTCTTGAAGTAAAACATTCATCCGAATTTGCAGAGAGCACTCTCTATTACCAATATCTTATTGGCATTATGCGTCTTCATCATTATATCCCATCCATGTACTAACTGAAACATTTCATCAATTTTCATTCAGTTTGATAAATACATACTGGATGTTCTTTTTATCGACAAGTATCACCAAAGTTTTACAAATCAGTTTTATAATCGTATTCTTTTGCCTTATCTGGCTTCGCATTTTCAAACTCAGTGGAAACAAATGGGCGGTATGAGGGCACTACATCCTTGACATACGGAAGTCGGATCATTTTGGCCATCGTCGCTTCAATTTCATCTTGATCACAATAAAGTACAACATATTTTAATTTTCTTGAAATATAATGCACATGTCCATATCTTCGCAAAGATTTTGCTTGTTTTAAATGATGGACATACACAATCAGGCCTTGTCGGTCTTTCATATGGATTCCCTCTTTTCTTACAATCAAGAATACCATAGCTTGGAATTCAATCGCAACCAAGTTTAGCTGACAGAGTTATGGTTTATCCGTTATAATAATATTAGAAGTCTGCATTTAGAGGAGGACTATAATGGGAAAGAAAACGAAAGTTGCAATCGCAATTGCAGCAGCAAGCGCAGCAGCATGGGCAGGATCAAAAGCTCTTTCAAAACCTCAAAAGCGAGACGATAAAGAGGCATTACAATATGAACACCCTATTGTTCTTGCGCATCGTGGCGGCTCACATTTAGCACCAGAACATACTATGGCGGCATTCCGTCAAGCAGCAGAACTTGGTGTCCACGGCTTTGAAATCGATATTCGTTTAACAAAAGATGAAGAAATCGTTGTTTTCCATGATGAGTATGTAGATCGTACTTGTGACGGAACAGGTCGCGTGGCTGATTTGACTTTAGAAGAATTACAATTATTAAACTTTGGCTATAATTTTGTTGATTTGGATGGTTATTTACCATACCGAGATGAACAACAATCAATTGTTACATTACGTTCATTATTAGAAGAATTCCCTCAAATGCTCGTAAATATTGATATGAAAGATGCGCCGGATACATATGAGGGAGGGCTAATGCCTTCTAAACTATGGCGTTTGATCGAAGAGTTAGGTGTTGAACATCGAGTTGTTGTGACAAGTTTCTTCGACGAACAAATCGATCGTTTTAATTTATATGCTCAAAATAAAGTAGCTTTAGGAGCTGGACAGGGTGAAGTGAAAAAAGCGTATACTTCTTTCACGAGCCAATTTGGTCACCTATATCACCCAAAAGTAGATGTTTTCCAAATTCCATCCAAATTTGGCGTCTTCGCTTTAGATAACGCTAGCTTTATTCGATTCCTAGAAAACTTGAATATTCCAGTACATTATTGGACAATCAATGACGCACCTACAATGGAGCAATTACTAGCAGTCGGTGCTAAAGGCATTGTCACAGATCGACCTGATTTAGCAATTGAGCTACTAAATGAATAAGATTTTTCAATAAGAAAAAGAGACTTATACGAAATTCGTATAAGTCTCTTTTGTTATGCTGAGCAAGAACAGCCTCCTCCAGTTCCACAACCTGTACCACATGAAGAGGCAGCAGATAAGAATGGATTACTTACAGGTACTTTTACAGCTTCTGATACAGTTTTACCTATTAGTAAGCTAATTTCATCAAGTAAATCTTGATAGTCGTTTTCTGCAACTTTCAGAGCGGCTATTTTATCGTTTAAATCGAGCTTACGCTTTTGCAAACGGATCGATTTCATAATTGTTTGGTAGTCTGGATGATACTTTCCAAAACGTTGAACATCCTCGTATTGTTCTTTCATACGTTGGAATGAGGAGATTTCTTCCACAAGTTCAACATCGGAGTATACATTGTTGTAGGCTAGCTGCAACGTTGCAATTTCTTCGGAGGATCGTATCATTTTACTTAGACCGTCTACTTCATCAAGGATTTGTGCCCACTCAGAAGTCATCATCATATTTCATTCCCCCAATCTTTTCTTATCATAACAGATTTATTGTTTTTTTGTTAAGACGGAGTTTCGAATTGGAAAAACTAAAATTCAAAATATTAAAGTAGCAGTGAGGTAAATAATGAGGTGCAAAATTGACGAACAAACGGATTGGATTTCTAAGAATTTAGCTCCTTTAATATTGGCTTAAATCACTAAAAATAGCACAACTTAATAAAGCATTTTTCTCCTACGGCTACCGATATCTCCTGCCACCTATTCATATAACACGCTTTCCTTAAGTTAAGCATGAAAACTAGACATATCAATTCAATGTATTCTATAAATTTATTGATAAAACTAGAAATGTATTCATAGACTATAGAAAAAGTTATTATGGATTTACAAACTGGTTTCTATATCTAAATCCCTTATTGCTGAATAAGTTCAAAGAATGAGGTGGTCACTTTTATTGCAAAAGCACTTCTTGTTATCATTTTATTGAGATTGCTTTCTGGAAGTATAGAGATAACAGCTGCGATGTTTATGTTGAAATATAATGATTTAGAAAAAGCCTTTTATATTAATACACTACTCGCATTAGTTGGACCTTGTATTTTAATCATCACGACGGGAATAGGATTAGTTGGTTTAGCTGATAAGATCTCTTTGTTCAAAATGGTTTGCCTCTTTTCCGGTATCTTCCTCATTCTTTTTAGTTTAAGCTCAAAATGAGATCTAGCATGTTCTAAATTACATACCGACTATGCAAAAGGAGCGATTCAGCTAAAATGACTGATCGCTCCTTTTTATTATGAAGTACTTTGTTTTTGTCCAATTTCATCAACTTTAATAAGTTTAAACACCATGAATATAAGAATAAATCCCAAAACACCCATTGTAATATAACTCGCATTGAGGTAGTTTTTCATAACGAGTGACATAATAGGAGGACCTGCTGCAACACCGATAAATCTTGCTGAGCTGTAGAAAGAAGTGACCGTTCCTCTCTCTTCCTTCTTTACATTTTCTGTAATAATTGCATCGAGTACAGGAAGTATTGCACCAATCGCAATACCAACAATGCTATTTACAATTAACAGAAGCATCAGCTTTTCTTTTGTAAATCCAACAAAAATAACACTAGCAGAAAGTACAATCAAGCAAATAATGATCATTTTTTTTATTAATTTTAAATCTCCTTTTATTTTTCGACCGGTTATAAAAGAAGCAATACAAAGCATCAATAAAGGGATGGCTATTACAAATCCTTTTTTCATTCCCTTTATATCATGCGTTTTCTCAAGACTTTCTGATAAAAAGAATAACACACCAAATAAAATGAACATTACAAAAGTACCACTAAGGAATATGGTATACAACCACTTTCCTTCCTGCTTGAATGTTTTCTTGAGATTAATTAAAAATTTATTAAACATTAATGGTTCATCTTTTTCTTTTGGTACTTTAACAAAGAAAAAAATAAGAACGATTGAAATTAGACTAAAAGCAGAGATAGAGAAAAATGGTAAGAACCATAAAAGAGCTGCAAATAAGGAGCCAAGGATAGGACTTAACACTTTTCCGAACGTATTCGACGTTTCAATAATGCCTAAACAGGAGCTTGTTTCTTCGTCATTTTTATATAAATCACCCACAAGAGGCAATACAATGGGCATAGCGCCAGCTGCTCCTGCTCCTTGTAAAATCCTTCCGATAATAATCACTGTATAGGGGTCATCCATTTTCCATGAAGCAAAACCAGCAATTAGCCCTCCGATTAGCGCAAGGATTAAACTCGGCAAAATCACTACTTTCCTTCCAAACCGATCCGATAAATAACCTGCAACTGGGATGAGCAACACAGCGGCCACTGAGTAGCTTGTTATGATCATACTCGATTGAAAAGAGGAAATCCCTACTCTTTCTTCCAATATCGGTAACACTGGAATAAGCATGGAATTTCCAAGTGTCATGACAAGTGGGATTGAGGCCAAACTGATAATACACCAGAGGCTTACTTTGCCTTCACTTTTTTCCACATTCTCCATTCTACACCTCTATTAATTGTTGGGTTATTTTCAACTAAGAAAAGGCATTCGCACCCATTCACCCCTGACAAGCGCTGGAAAGGCCGAAATCAAGTGTCTTGCCAACTTCCCCCCGAGAGATTGAAGCGACCTCGAGGGTGGCGCGTATGCCTAAACATAGCTAAAGTTCATATACTTTTATTAAAGGTATGGTTTCCTTGCTCGTTCTTTTTATACGTCTAGGTAAACATTATGTAAACTTAAAAAAAGTGAAGATTACTTGGACGTATTAAAATAGAGAATGATAAGCTTGAATGCCAAAATATATTCCGAATCCAATCATTGATATAGAAGAAAAAATAGAAATTATTTTCAAAAAAGAAGGTGACAATATTTTACGCGAACCACCTGATATAGAAGCCATTATGAAATCCACTAAAGCAATTCCAAGTAAAATTGTTATACTATATAGAATTATTTTATATCCTGTCATAGTTGTGGCACCTCCCACTAGAATAGAGCCATATATACCTAACCAAAAAAGAATTGTTAGTGGATTCAACAATGCCATTAAGAAGCCAGATAATAAAGAGTGTCTTAGACGAACCACTTTACGAAATTTCGAGTCCAGCTCAATATTATTCACTGTAAGTAAATTCTCTATACCCGTATACATCAATACAAAAAAACCAAACGACCAAAGGAGAGTTTTCACAAAAGGCATCTCGATAAATTGCGCAATTCCAAAATACACCATGATCATATACAATATATCTGTTACTACAGCGCCAAGACCGAAAAACCAAGCATGAAAAAACCCATTTTTAAAACCGGTATTTAATAAAGTTGCCTTAACAGGGCCAATAGGTGTAGCTAAAGATACACCTAAAAAGAAGTAGGGAATGATGGAATTCATGAAATACCCCTCCGTAAATATAATGTCTTTGCATCATATTCAAAGTGGACTTCCCGTACGACTAATAAAAAAGGAAAATTTTCAAGAATAGTTACTAATACCTTAATAATAGAATTGTAGTTAAAGTATTGATGAATTCCACAATTCAGATATTCAATAACAAAGCTATATACTTGTTTTATCCTGCTAATATTACAGTATCCTATAAGCCCCAATTGACGATCCCTTTCTTCCAAATAATCACCAAAGTTATTTTCTATATAAGAATTTTAAGTATGATTAATCTGAAGAAGAAAAAAAGACAAAGGGGTTGCATCCTTTGTCTCGATACTATATTGCCATAGGCGTATTGATTAACCAATTTTAACCATTACGATTAAAGTGGGAGGTTGGTTTCCGCTACGGGATGCTCGCTTTCCGCGGGCAAGCACCGAGCCGCTTCCTCCGCTACAATCAACTAAAAAATGTAGTAACATACGTTAATATTGAATATAAAAAAAT
>NZ_JAEOAH010000013.1 GCF_016612995.1 Viridibacillus soli | reverse complement strand
CGCTTTCCGCGGGCAAGCACCGAGCCGCTTCCTCCGCTACAATCAACTAAAAAATGTAGTAACATACGTTAATATTGAATATAAAAAAATATTTTAACGGTAAATAACAACCTAATATTCCCCTAATCAACACACCTGTTGCCATAGATAATTATAGTAACCAGATCCGTCTTTTTTAAACTAATGAGCCAAATTATTTTGCTAACCTATTAACGAAGTAATATAAAGCAAGTATGGGAGGCAATAAGCCCCACCACCTACTACAGTTACACCAACAGTTTGAGTTTTCTGCATTTTTTTAGAATGAGCTCTAGCTACTATTGTTCGAGAAGTTTTACGAGGGACAAGTTATAAAACTTATCAATAGATATTCCAGAAAGTGGATCAAAAAAAGATACAATCATGTTAGATAAAATTCTGACAGGCATAAGAGATTGTCAACAAGGTGAGCGTTATACCTATATAGATGCCCTCTTGAATATAGATTATGCTATTACAGATAATTACTGCACCATTACCGTTCCAATTTTATCTGTTAATCAAAATACATTAAAGCTACCACATGGTGGTGTCGTTGCAAAAATGGCAGATACTTGTATGGGAACTCATGCTAATCATGTCATAGCAGATGGTCACAGTGTAGTAACGAGTAATTTGACAATGCATTATGTGACGTCAGCTAAGTTAGATACTTTGACAGCGAAATCACAATTTTTTAAGTAAAGGGAGCCATACAATGGTGCTCGAAGCTTCAGTTGAACAAGCAGATGGCAAACAAATTGCGTTTGCAACTGACTCATTATTCGTCATTGAGCCCCATATTTAAAAGACTTACATAAGCTCTTGAAATTTCAAAATCAGAAAATGGAACAACTTGACTACCAATAATTTGGGTCGTTTCATGCCCTTTTCCTGCGATTAAAACTGTATCACCTGGACTAGCTTCAGCAATTGCACTTTCAATTGCTTGCTTGCGATTAATTTTAATCGCATATGGCGTCAGTTTAATGCCTTGCGCAATTTGTGCAATTATCATATCTGCTTGTTCCCTGCGCGGATTATCACTTGTTAACCAAATTTTATGTGCATAGCAATCCGCTACCTTCCCCATCTCCTGTCGTTTTCCGTGATCACGGTCCCCGCCACAACCAAAGACTACCGTTAATCTTTTCTTCGCTGTTTGTTTTAAAGATTGTAATACAGCTGCAAGAGCACTCGGTGTATGAGCATAGTCAATGACGATACGTATACCTTTAGTATTTTCTACTTCCTGTTGTCTACCTAACGGCAAAGTGAGCTGCGGAATTTTTGGGGCAATCATTTGTAGTGGATAACCTAGTTGTTGCACGGTCGCAACTGCTGCTAAAACATTTTGTTGATGATGATCTCCAATAAATGGTATCTTCAGTTCGACTGGATTTTCCAAATATTGTACAAGTAAAATTGTTGATGTGTCTTCAATTTCCTTATGAATGATGCTAATATCTGCTGTTCGATACTTGCCAAACGTAAAAGTTCTTACATGATGCTGTTTCATACTTAAGCAAAATGGGTCATCAGCATTCACGATAATTTTCTTCGCTAATGTCGTTAATTTTCTCTTCGCTAATTCATATTTTTCCTTACTACCATGTTCATCATAATGGTCTCTACTCATATTTAAATAAACACCATAATCGATCGGGCAATGATCTAGACGATGCTGTGAAAGTCCTAAGGAAGACGCTTCTATAACAACATGCGTCACGCCCATTTGTACGCATTGTGAAAAAATACGATACAAATAGGCAGGAGGAGGAGTTGTCATAGAGGAAGTGTACTGATCCTGGCGTTCACCATTAATCCATAATCCTAATGTGCCAAGTACCGCTACTTTAGCACCAAGCTGTTGTAAAATTTGTCCGATAAAGTGTGTTACCGTCGTCTTTCCGTTTGTTCCGGTCACCGCAACAATCTTCAACAGTTCAATTTGATCACCTACAAAAGCTTTACATGCATAGGATAAAAATGTTGAACAATCAGGCACCCAAATATGGGGGACTTCTGCATGTTGAATTGGCTGGTCTTGGTCATACACAATGGCTACTGCGCCTTTTTCCATTGCTTGCGAGACAAAATCCCAACCATTATGCTGTTTCCCCCTTCTTGCTACGAAAATGTTACCTGGCTCGATTTGACTTGCTTCATCTGTAATTCCATTGATTTGTATACGTATCGAGCCACCCTGTACTTCACAAGGCCAATCCTTAATAAGCTCTGCTAAGATCAACTGTTTTCCTCCTGCACCTTTTTAACATCATAGAATACATTATTACAATCCGCTATTCACTTTTATCGTATGAAGAGAGTGCACAAAATGACACGAAGAAAGATGGGAGTATTCACTATGATTATTCAAAAGTTTGGTGGAATGGCAATGCAATCCGAAGCTTCGCGTAAACATTGCATCCTTCATATACGTAACGCTATTCGTCAATATAATAAAGCCGTCATTGTTGTTTCAGCAATGGGACGCGCTGGCGATGCTTATGCCACTGACACTTTAATAACATTAACTAGCGCTTTTAAGAGCGACTCCAAGGCAAAGGATCTCGTTGCAGCTTGTGGAGAAATGATTGCCGCGGCTGTCATTTCGGCAGAGCTAGAACGAACCGGTATTGAGAATAAATTATTGTATGGTCAAAGCATCGGCCTTGAAACTTCCGAAAATTTTGGCGATGCTGAAGTTCAAGCTGTTCACACATCAGCTATTGAGAAGGCATTAGATGAAACTTCTTGCGTCATCATTCCTGGGTTTCAAGGAACGACAGCTGAAGGAGATATTACAACGCTAGGACGTGGCGGCAGTGATTTAACTGCAGCACTACTCGGCGCTGCCTTGAAGGCTCAATTTATCGAATATTATAAGGATGTTCCAGGTGTTATGACTTACAATCCTAAGGAAAATGCCGACGCCGTATTAATTTCAAAATTGACGTATCCTGAATTCCATCAACTATTAAATAACAGCCATCCAATTGTGCAAAAAAAAGCAGCGGAGACGGCTGAACAACACCATCTCACGCTGCATATACGAAATACCTTTTCTATGGACCAAGGGACTTTAATCGTTCCTGCCATTCATCACGGCTCATCTGACATACTCTCCACTCGTTGAATAAACACTTGTGAAAAGTGTTTGCCAAATGCGCCTGAACCAAGCTGATTGAAATCTTCATTTAATAATGTATCTCGGTGTTTCTCAGAATTGAGCAAGCCATTAATCGCTTCTGGAGCATCTAAGTAGTCCTCTGCAATATTTTCTGCAGCAACATCAAATTCAATCGTTGCATTTTTCAATCGGTTTTTTAGCGTGTCAGACTGGACTGTCTCTTGCGAAATTTTACCGAGGGCTAAGCTTTCAGTATGACTTTGTGCAATATTGTTTAAATCTATTGCAGCATTTAATGCTGGCAAGCCTTTTTGAATGCGATAAACATTTGTCAAATCAAAAAGTTGTTGCTGATTAGCTAAATCGATTTCAGCTTGTAAATAGGACGATGGTACGCTCGGTGTAATCATATCGCCGACGTAAGTCATATCATATGGTTGCTGTTTTACGAGCGTTTCGCCATCTATAAAACGTACCGCCCTTAAGGACTGATCTGTCGCATCAAAATACATTTGTGCATACAAACCATCATACATCGTTAATATCCGCGTTTTCATATCCACTTCATTTAAAATAAATGTGTAAATATTTTCATCTATTTGCACATTCACTTCTGTATCAATAATTGTTGATCGATAAATATCATCTAGAGATTGACCAATCTTAAATGGTTCGGCTTCCACATTAGCACCAGAGATATACACTTGTGTCACTTTACCAGCCTCTACACCGAACATCATATAATTATCGTAATTCTTATCGTACACCCACCAATCATAGCCATAGGCAGAGGGTTCTTTACGAGAAGGCTCGCCTTTTAATTTTGCTAGTGACTTAGTTGATTTTCCTATTAGTGTAGATAAACCGTCTTTAGGTCTAGGGATTGCTTCACCATTAACAGTTGGTGCCTCTTTTTGCGGAATCACTTTCCCATTTGAATTTGGAGCTGTTAACAATTCATTTTCCTTTACGGATTGATTTGTATAAAAGAAAACGACTAAAATAGCCGCTAATATGAGTAAAATTCGAAATAATGCTTTCACAAGGCCTCTCTCCAATTTGTTTAGTTATTTTATTATACCAATTGCAACGATGTATTCACAATGTTGTCATTGCAACCGGTGCATTTTTGTTCTATTATAAAATGGAACGTATATATCGTACGATGAGTAAAAGGAGGACGAAAAATTATGTATTTCGAAAATACAGGACTTGAAAATACTTTAGCTGACATTACACTTCTTGATGATCTTATGCGCGATCATGGTTTAATCCGTGCTACAGGCTGGGATTACGAGCGCGTAACTTGGGACAGACGCTTTGATGTACGTGAAGGAACATTCTACCTACGTGTATTCGGTTTTACAAAAGACGGTGATATCGGTGCTAACGATGCGATGATCACTCTTTTCAAACCAGCTCTTGGTAAACATTACTTCCCACACGGTGTTGAATATGGTGAAGGTGAAGCATTCCCTGCTCATCTAGTAAAATCTTGCCAAGAAATTTTGAAATCTCTTGAAAAACAAATTAAAGTATTTGAAATTCATGCTTAATTTGTTTTAATCGAAGTGCTGGAATCTTCCAGCACTTTTTTAGTTGCATAAAAAAGCCGAAATCACCCATACTATGAGCCTAAATTTAAAAGATAGGTGATTTGATTGGCCAAATCCAACTTTTTTACAGTATTAAAAAAAGGCTTACTAACAATCATAGTTCTATTACTATTATATATTTTAATTCCCGCATCTATTCCTATTTTACTCGCCCTTCTCACTGCACTTTTACTAGAGCCAACTATTCAATTTCTCCAACGAAAATGGATAAAATCTAGACGCTTGTCTGTCGTTATCATATTCTCATTGTTTTTAATTTTGCTGTCAAGCATCCTTTACTTTGTCATTACAAATGTCTTCACTCAAGTCACCCACTTTTCAGCTAGGGCTCCTGAACTTTTCGATCAATTAACAGCCTCTTGGATTAATCTGCAAACCCGTTTAGCAAAAATCACCTACGATTTTCCTATCGAAATTATTACTGAGATACAACTCGGTATTAATCGTCTATTAGAAAGACTCCAATCATCTTTTATCGAATTTTTTAATTATGAGCGATTGAAAATGCTCGTATCTAAATTACCACAGTTCTTGCTCAACTTATTTGTATATATATTTGCCCTATTCCTTCTAATGTTAGAATTGCCACAACTAAAAAAACGCTTTGCTATATATATTTCTAAAAACAAGGCGGAAAAATGGAAAGTGCTCATTCAAAAACTTCATATTGTATTATTCGGTTATATAAAAGCAGAATTAATCGTTAGCTTAATCATTTTAGTCGTCACTTTTTGCTCTTTACTATTCATCATTCCTAAATACGCTTTTATCATGGCTTTAGTTATCTGGTTCGTCGATTTATTACCTATTTTAGGGTCTATTATTATTTTAGCTCCTTGGGCTCTTTACGCTATGCTTACTGGACAGATGGCACTGGGAGTAAAGTTAGGTATATTAGCGATTGTTTTAATTATTCTCCGCCAAATTTTAGAAACAAAGGTGATGAGTGCCCAAATC
Source organism: Viridibacillus soli (assembly GCF_016612995.1). Taxonomy (GTDB): domain Bacteria; phylum Bacillota; class Bacilli; order Bacillales_A; family Planococcaceae; genus Viridibacillus; species Viridibacillus soli. The sequence continues at coordinate 152,337 of NZ_JAEOAH010000013.1, read as the reverse complement.
GGCTTACCTCCACTTGCTACTTTAATCAGTATTTACGTAGGTTTGCAGTTATTTGGCTTTTTTGGCTTTTTTATTGGCCCATTAATTGTCATGGTATTCGTAACTGCAAAAGAAGCTGGGTTGCTATCTCGTTTTATCAAATAAAAAAGCTATCCCGTAAATTTGGGACAGCTTTTTTTGGCGTTTAGCTATTTAAAATAGCTTTAATAACTGAGGTTGTTTCTCCACCTTTGTACAACACATAGAGTAAAGTATACACTGCTACGCCAGTTATCGCAGTGAAGAACCAAATCACACTTGTAATTGGTCCAATTTTGCGATGACGTACAAGATTGTTTTTGAACCCTGCAAGTAATGTCACGATACCGAAAACGGCACCTGTAGTTGCTAAACAGATGTGGAACACTAGGAAAACTGTGTAATAGATTTTCAAGTTATCTGGGCCACCAAATGCTGTATTACCAATGAATACAGTACGTGACGCATAGATGATAAAGAATAGTAATGCTGATATTGCGGCAGCAATCATCGTTTTCTTATGTGCTTCAATCTTTCTTTGCTTAATCAGAATCCAACCAATCGCTACTAAAATAGCACTTAACGCGATAAAAGCGGTACTGATCGTAGGTAAAATAGGTACACTCATCCGTTTTTCTCCTAACAATCTTTTTTTGTAATTAGCGATATTGATTTGCGTTTAATTGCTGTCTTTCCAATAAAGCTTTTTGCGTAATTTCATCCGCATTTTGTTCTTCATTACGATACCATTTAATAAATACTTTACCTAATACAACTGCGAAGATAATCTCTTGAATGATTTTCATAATGACTCCGCCTAGTTGCTGATCGTACATAGGATCCATATTGGTAAATAATTCAGGACCCGATAAAGATAGTCCTGCTAAAGTTGATGAAGGTACGCATAGTTCCATTGCTTTCATCCACAATTCACCGTCTGTATACGTAGCATAGAATGGTGCTGAAGCAAACATAATTAACGCACAAGCAGGCGTAATAAGTATCGCATTTCCGATAATATAGCCCATTTTGTGTAAATCCTTCATACGTGGTTGTCCTTCCACTGTATTAATAAGTGGCCAGTACATAAATAATGCTGCTAAAAACAGAATGAATGTATACATCCCATGTAATGTTTCATCTAATTTAATATAGTCCAATACCATTGGTAGATGATAGAATGAGAATAATGCAACAAAAAAACCTAAAGCAAATATCGGTCTAGTCATAAAATGAAATACTGGCTTGATATATGGTAGTTCAATAACATACTTCCATAACCAATTCGGAATACCTTGAATCAAGACAATAGGTATTAATAAAAGTAGTAAAGCCATTTGCACCATATGCATTGTAAACATAATATGGGCCATTAAATCTACTGGCGAACCCATAACAATATATAGCAAAATCATACTGATTACGAAATTGATCGCCTCACGTTTCTTCAAAGGTTCACTCTCTTTGAAGTCCGTTCTCCATTTAACAGTAACAAGAAAATACAGTACAGTTAAAAACAAAATGACGCCTATCAAATACGGGCTCCACATTGCTTGAAATCCAAATATACTTAGAGGCATTGAAATTCGCTCCTTTAGTTTCAGTACCTCCATTATAAGTCCCAACCCCACGAACATCAATGAACGAATCATGACAATTTATTTTTAGTGCTTTGCGCGTTCGTTCAGCGGCGACTAGCACTGGAATTTTCGAATCAAAGTCTTCTTTTCAGACTTTGACCGAGGAAATGGAAGTGACCTCGAGCCGCTAACGCGCAAAGCTGGATATCTACTTAATGCTGAAGGCGCTCGTTCAGCGGCGACTAGCACTGGAATTTTCGACTCAAAGTCTTCTTTTCAGACTTTGACCGAGGAAATGGAAGTGACCTCGAGCCACTAACGCGCAAAGCTGGATATCTACTTAATGCTGAAGGCGCTCGTTCAATCCCGACAAGCGTTGTAGAAAGGAACACAGTCTAAGACCACCACATCCTGTGGCAACGACTGCGTGACCCGCATCGTGCGGGCCTGAAACAAAAGCTTCCTTTCAGCTTTTGTCCGAGGAGACGAAAACGACCTCGAGGGATTGGCCGCTGAAGCTGGATATCTTACTTAATGCTGAAGGCGCTCGTTCAGCGGCGACTAGCACTGGAATTTTCGAATCAAAGTCATCTTTTCAGACTTTGACCGAGAAAATGGAAGTGACCTCGAGCCGTTAGCGCCTGAAGCTGGATAGCTACTTAATGCTGTAGGCGCTCGTTCAACGGCGACTTGCACTGGACTTTTCGAATCAAAGTCATCTTTTCAGACTTTGACCGAGAAAATGGAAGTGACCTCGAGCCGTTAGCGCCTGAAGCTGGATATCTACTTAATGCTGAAGGCGCTCGTTCACCGGCGACTTGCACTGGAATTTTCGAATGAAAGTCATCTTTTCAGACTTTGACCGAGAAAATGGAAGTGACCTCGAGCCGTTAGCGCCTGAAGCTGGATCTCTACTTAATGCTGAAGGCGCTCGTTCAACGGCGACTTGCACTGGAATTTTCGAATCAAAGTCATCTTTTCAGACTTTGACCGAGAAAATGGAAGTGACCTCGGAGGGTTTGACCGATCAAGGTGGATCTCATCTCACAGCTTCAAATGCAATCTAGTAAAAAAACAAAAAACCGAGCCTATAAATAGACTCGGTTTTTTGCTCTGGTTCTTACCACCAAATAATTGTTATGAAAGCAAGAATCATTGTAAATGCTATGAATGCGGCTGAGTACATGAAGAATTGAGCCATACCATGTCCTTTTTCGCTCCAATGCATGAAGTAATACAATTGTAACGCTACTTGTACAGCCGCAAATAATAAAATTAACGGTGCAACTAAGTAAGCTGACATTCCTGCTTGAACAGACGCAAATGCGATAAATGTTAAGAAAATCATAAGCGCAAATACTGTTACCTGATTACGCATACCAAGGTTTGCGCGTTTACGATCATATTCATACTCTTGTTGAGTTCTTGTATGTGTTACGTCATGTGACATTAGTCCAACACTCCCATCAAGTAAACTACAGTGAAGATGAATACCCAAACAACATCGATAAAGTGCCAGTATAATGATGCTAAGTAGTACTTAGGTGCATTATACAGGTTTAAACCACGTTTAGAGTTACGCAGCATTAATAGGATGAACCAAGCTAAACCGATTATAACATGCAGTCCGTGAGTTCCTACTAGTGTATAGAATGAAGATCCGAATGCACTTTGAGTAAATGTAAATCCAAGATGTACATAGTGATAGAATTCATAGATTTCAAGGCCAAGGAATCCAAGACCTAAAACAACTGTAACTGCTATCCAAGCTTGCATTGCTTTGAAATTATGATTTTTCATATGGTACATTGCATAAACACTTGTTAAAGAAGATGTTAAAAGTAACATCGTCATAATGAATGCAAGTGGCAACTCAAAAAGACTTTGAGTTGAGAATTCCATACCATTTGGTCCTTTATTTTTTAGTGCTAAGAATGTAGCAAATAAAGTGGCAAATAAAACTGTTTCACCGCCAAGGAAAATCCAAAATCCTAAAGTTTTGTTTTTCCCTTCAAGAGTTGCATTCTCTGGATGTGCTGGCCAAGATTGTGGGGTAAATTTAGTTTTCAAATCCATTATTTTTTACCCCCTTTTTCATTCATTAATTCCTCTTTATGAATATGATAACCTAAGTCATCTTTCAGAGAACGAACGATCATTGATAAGAATGTAATCGCTAAACCAGCAATTAGAACTGGAAGTGACCACGCTTTGTCAGCATCTTGGTGATAAAGTGCACCGAATGCTGCTACGAATAAACCAAATGAAATCATGAACGGAATGAAAGAATTGTTTGGCATATGGATATCTGAAATTGGCTCAGCATATGTCATACCTTCTTTATTTCCTTCCATTTTTTCAATCCAGAAAGTATCTAGACCACGAACAAGTGGTGTTTGTTTAAAGTTGTAATATGGTACTGGTTGTGGAATAGCCCATTCAAGAGTACGACCATCTTTCCAAGGATCGCGTCCTGCTGGTTCACCTTTAATAGCAGTAATAATTACATTTACTACTAATAAAATAACACCGATTGCCATTAAGAAGGCACCAATTGTACTGATATAGTTAAATAGGTCCCAACCTTGGTCGCCCTGGTAAGTGAATACACGACGTGGCATACCCATTAAACCTAAGAAATGTTGAATAAAGAATGTGCAGTGGAAACCAACAAAGAAGAATACGAATGTAATCTTACCAAGCGTTTCGTTTAACATTTGGTTGAACATTAATGGCCAGTAATAATGTGCTGCCGCAAATAATGCCAATACGATACCACCAACGATAACGTAGTGGAAGTGAGCTACGATAAAGTAAGAATCGTGTAGTTGGTAATCAAGAGGTGCAGATGCTTGCATAACCCCAGTTACCCCACCAGCTACGAACGATGGGATGAAACCTAATCCATATAGCATTGGTGTCGTTACTTTAATGTTTCCGCCCCAAATTGTTAGTAGCCAGTTGAAGACTTTCATACCAGTTGGAACAGCAATCGCCATTGTAGCAACAGCGAAGATTGCGTTTGCTGTTGGCCCAAGACCTACAGTGAACATATGGTGAGCCCACACCATGAAGCCTAAGAAACCGATTAAGATTGTCGCAAATACCATTGAAGAGTAACCGAATAAACGTTTACGTGAGAATGTTGCGAAAATCTCAGAGAATAAACCGAATGCAGGAAGTACTAGGATATATACTTCAGGGTGCCCAAAGATCCAGAATAAATGTTCCCAAATAATTGTGTTACCACCATTAAGATGATCAAAGAAATTTGCATCAAACATACGGTCAAAAATCATAAAGAATAATCCCACAGTAAGTGGAGGGAAAGCGAATAAAATTAATGCAGACGCTACAAATGTAGTCCATGTGAATAATGGCATACGCATGTAAGTCATACCTGGTGCACGCATGTTAATAATCGTTACAAGGAAGTTAATCCCGGCGATTAACGTACCAGCACCTGAAATTTGTAAACCTAAAGCATAAAAGTCAATACCATGGGTTGGTGATGCTAGAGATAATGATGCATATGAAGTCCAACCAGCATCAGGAGCTCCACCAAGGAACCATGAAAGGTTTAAGAATAAACCACCAAATAAGAACAACCAAAAACCTAATGAGTTTAGGAATGGGAATGCAACGTCACGTGCACCAATTTGTAATGGTACAGCAGCGTTCATGAATGCAAATAACAATGGCATTGCAGCTAAGAATATCATTGTTGTACCATGCATTGTAATAATTTCATTGAAAAGACCCGCACTTACAAAATCATTATTTGGTTCTGCAAGTTGGATACGAATGAGCATTGCTTCTATACCACCGATTACGAAAAACAATGTACCGGCAATAAGGTAAAGAACGGCGATTTTTTTATGGTCTACTGTAGTTAAGTAGTCCCAAATAGTTGCGCCAAAGCCCTTTTTCTTTGCAGTTGAGCTCACAACTTTAACCTCCTTCAAAATGATTTGACTCAAATTATTTTTCTACAGATAAGCCCATTAAGTATGCAGCTAATGCATCAAGCTCTTCATCTGTGAATTCTTTACCTTTATTTAAATCTTTTTCTACCGGCATTAGATTTCCTGGTTTAAGCTTTTGTGAGTTTTTAATCCAGTCTTTAATACCCTCTTCTGAGTGTTCGATGAAACCAGCAACACGGTTACGATCTCCAAATGTAGCTAAGTTAGGATAAATAGCTGCAGTACCTTCACCAGAAACTGCATGACAAGAAATACAACTATTAGCAAATACTTGTTCACCTAAGTCAGTTGAATTCTTATCAGCTTTTTTACCTTTTGTAGCTTGCATATTTTTAACCCAAGTGTCGAAGTTATCTTTGCTAAGTGTCTTAACTTTGAAATCCATTAATGCATGTGAAGGACCACAAAGCTCAGCACATTTACCATAGAATACTCCGTCTTTAAGACTATCTGATTCTTTATCAAATGTTAAATAGAATGTGTTGATATTATCAACGTTTGTATCCAATTTACCACCGATTGCTGGAATCCAGAATGAGTGTTTTACATCAGCAGCTTTTAAGTTGAAGTAAACTTTCTCACCTGTAGGAACTACTAATTCTTGAGCAGTTATGATACCTTGCTCTGGGTATTCGAATTCCCACCAGTATAATTTAGCTGTTACATTTACAGTAACTGCTGTTGCATTACCATTTTCGTCTTTAGCTTCCATAGCTTTAGTGTCCGCCAATTCGTAAGTTAAACTTACAGTCGGAACTGCTATGATTAGTAATAGGACGATCGGTATTGCTGTCCAAATAATTTCTAGAATATGGCTACCTTCAACTTGCTTAGGAATTGTATTCTCTCCAACTTTTTTGCGTCGGAACTTAACAATAACAAGTACATAAATGATAACCACTACAATAATAACTAACAGCATGATTACAGATGTTAAGAGCAATAGTTTGTATTGTTCTTTAGCAACTGTGCCTCCTGGAGTTAAAGTCGATAAATACTCTTCGCCACACCCAGAAAGGAAAATTGTTAGCGCTGCTAACAATCCGAATAGACGCCATTTTTTAAGCCCTTTCATCATAGCCTAATTAAACCCCTCTTTCTTTGTTGTATTTGCATGTGTAACTAGGACTGTGGTTCGTTCTATATGAATTCTTTTAAAGAAAGAATCCCGAAGTTAGGCAAAGACAGAGAAAATAATCATTGAAACAAATAAGATTGTCATATAATTCAAGGAATAAATAAACATCTTATTGGCCCATTTTAAATCATCTGCCGCTTTAAATCCTGTTAAAGCGAGTCCGAACCAACCAAGGTTCAATACTGTTGCGAGAATAATAAATCCAATTCCCAGCTTCATTAGCAAGAATGGTAGTGGGAACAACAATAGTACCCATGCTAACATTGAACGTTTCGTTCTTGCAAAGCCTTTGACAACTGGTAGCATTGGAATATTTGCAGCTCGGTATTCTTCCGTACGTTTCATAGCAAGTGCATAGAAATGCGGTGGTTGCCATACAAACATAATTAAGAATAATGCCAATGCCCCTGAGCCAAGTGCTGGCTCAACAGCAGCCCATCCGATTAACGGCGGAATTGCACCGGAGATACTACCTACAACTGTATTACTGACATGCTTTCTTTTTGACCACATGGAATACAAAACAACGTAACTAAGAATGCCTGCAAGTCCCCACATACCGGCAGCAAAAGATGCCATAAATAACAAAATTTCACCTACAATTAAAAGTGAGAGAGCGATTGCCAATACAAAGCTCGATTTGAATCTACCAGTAACTGTTGGTCTAGATTTTGTCCGTTTCATAATTGGATCAATATCTTGATCAATATAGTTATTCATTGCACCGGATCCTGCAATAATGAATGCCGCACCTACTAAGGTATAGAACATAACATCAAGTTCTTGTAGAAAATGTTTATCGGTGAATTGAAATGCTAACCAGAGCCCTGTAAACGTAGTCACTAAATTTGAATTGACGATTCCAATTTTTATAAGTGCTAAAAAATCTTTTACAAATGAACTTGCTTCTGGTTCCGTATTTCGACTAGCAGTCAATGTTCGACCATTTGACATATTACTCCTCCTTTCGATTGGTAAGCATATTCCGTTAACCCTACTATAACGAAAAATAACAATGATTTCTAGACGAAAAGTTAAATTTCGTATCGCAGGTGAATGGGAACCGGTTTATCTAACACAACATATCTATAGTAAATCATTTTGGCGATTCAATTGTGAAGGTTCTTGTACGAAATTATGAACAATTTGTGAAATGGCCTTCTCTTTAGAAAGTCAATCCTCATTACAAGTTGTTTTTTAACCCTATTTTCGCTATCATCAGAAAGGCAGGTACCACCTTTCTAAAGGTGATTACTATATACAAAGTAGGTGGCAATTATGCAATATAGTAAATACATGAAATGGTTTGCTGTTGCTGCAACAATTGGAATGTTGCTCATTTTATTGGGCGGAGCACTCGTCACAAAGACTGATAGCGGTATGGGCTGTGGTAGAAACTGGCCTGATTGTAACGGATCTCTAATACCAAAGGACATTACTACAGAAGTATTAATCGAATTTTCTCATCGTGTCATTACCGGAGCTGTATCCCTTTTCATTTTAGTTTTAACCGTATGGGCTTGGAGAGCATTGGGACATATTCGAGAAGTGAAATTCTTATCTGCCATGGCATTATTCTTCTTGGTTGCACAAGCTTTAATCGGTGCTGCTCAAGTTTTATGGGGACAAGGTAATTTCATATTAGCACTTCATTTTGGTATATCGCTTATTTCATTCGCAGCAGTACTCTTACTCACATTAATTATTTTCGAAGTTGATCAAAAGTTTGATGCAGACAAGGTGAAAATCGGACGTACGCTAAAACGACATACCATCGGCGTAACTTTATACTCTTATCTTGTAGTATATACCGGAGCACTCGTTCGCCATACAAAAGCAAGCTTAGTTTGCCTTGATTGGCCGTTTTGTAATAATACAGAGATTGGTTTACCCACTAACTTTTATGAATGGGTTCAAATGGGACACCGATTCGCAGCTGGCTTAATCTTTGTTTGGATTTTAATTATTGCAATCCACGCCATTAAACATTATAAAGAACAACGCGTCCTTTATTGGGGTTGGGTTATTGCATTAATTATCGTAACTCTTCAAGTATTAGCTGGTATGGCTGTAGTACTTTCACGCTTAGATATAACATTAGCATTACTACACTCATTATTAATCACACTATTATTCGGCCTATTGTGTTATATGATTCTATTATTATCGAGAAGCCATGAAAATGAAAAGGGTGATTAAGCAATATTATTAACACAATATAAAACACGCCTCCGCGAATGCAAAGGCGTGTTTTTATATGCTTATTATTCCATTTCAATTAGTAGATCACCGGTTGAAATTGCGTCACCGGCTACAACATAAATTTCTTTAATAACGCCGTCCTTAGGTGCTTGAACAGTCGTTTCCATCTTCATCGCTTCTGTAATAAGTAAGTGCTCGCCGCGTTTTACAGAGCTACCTTTAGAAATCGCTACCTTCAAGACCGTACCAGGCATTGTAGCACCAATTTGATTTGGATTTGCAAGGTCGGCTTTCGACTTACGATCACCATCTACTTCAATTGTCATATCCTGAATAAGGATTTCACGAGGCTGACCGTTTAACTCAAAATAGATTACACGTGTACCATCATGCTGTGCTTCGCCAATAGATACGAGCTTAATGATTAGTGTTTTTCCTTTTTCAATCTCAACTTCAATTTCTTCACCAAGTTTTAAACCGTATAAGAATGTCGGCGTATCTAGGACAGATACATCCCCAAATTGTTCAGCTGTCTTCATATAGTCTTCAAATACTTTAGGATATAAAGCAGCTGCAAGTACTTCATGACTTGTAACTGGGCGGTTATATTTTTTAAATAAGTCATCACGAAGTGCTTGTAAATCTATTGGTTCTAACAATTCACCAGGTCTCACTGTAATAGCTTCGCGGTCCTTCAAAATAACCTTTTGTAATTCTTCTGGGAAACCGCCATATGGTTGGCCTAAATAACCTTGGAAGAACTCAATTACTGAATCCGGGAAATCAATTGTTTTACCACGTTCAATAACTGTATCCTCATCTAAATCATTTTGTACCATGAATAAAGCCATATCTCCTACTACTTTAGAAGAAGGTGTTACTTTAACGACATCCCCAAACAATAAGTTCACGCGGGAATACATCTTTTTCACTTCTTCCCAGCGGTCCCCCAGCCCTACACCTTTTGCTTGCTGTTGTAGGTTACTATATTGACCACCTGGCATTTCATGAACATAAATTTCAGAATGTGGGCTGTTCATACCACTTTCGAAATCACTGTAATATTTGCGAATATCTTCCCAGTAATATGAAAGTTTTTCTAGTCCATCGATATCAGCTCTTACTTGGCGTTTGCTACCTTTCATCGCATAGTAAAGCGAGTTGGCACTTGGTTGCGATGTAAGTCCTGCCATTGAACCTAGTGCTGTATCGATAATATCAACACCTGCTTCAATTGCTTTTGCGTATAAATAAATACCATTTCCGCTCGTATCATGTGTATGCAAGTGGATTGGTAAATCTGTCGATGCTTTCAACTCCGATATTAAACGATACGCAGCTTCTGGCTTCAATAAGCCCGCCATATCTTTAATAGCTAAAATATGTGCTCCTGCAGCCTCTAATTCCTTCGCCATGTCTTTATAGTATTGCACTGTATATTTCGCTCTAGAGTCGTCTAGAATGTCCCCTGTATAGCAAATAGCGGCTTCTGCAATCTTACCTGACTGTCTAGTCGCATCAATTGCCACTTCCATTCCTTTAACCCAGTTCAGACTATCGAAAATACGGAATACATCTATACCTGCATCTGCAGATTTTGAAATAAACTCTCTAATAATATTATCTGGATAGTTTTTATAACCTACTGCGTTCGCTCCACGCATCAGCATTTGGAATAGGACATTCGGCATTTTCTCGCGGAGTTTCATTAAACGATCCCATGGGTTCTCTTTTAAGAAACGATAGGCAACGTCAAAGGTTGCACCGCCCCACATTTCAAGTGAGAAGAAATTATTCATAATTTGTGCTGTTTCATCCGCAATATCGAACATATCACGAGATCGTACCCGTGTTGCAAGTAATGATTGGTGTGCATCACGCATCGTTGTATCAGTTAATAACACATCATCTTGCTCTCTAATCCATTGCACAAGCCCCTCTGGACCTCGTTCGTCTAAAATTTGCTTCGTACCTGCAGGAATCGATTGCGCAATTTTAATTTCAGGCATATGAGGTTTTGGGAAAATTGGTTTTTGTTTATATTCAATACCAGGGAAGCCATTAATCGTTACATTCCCGATATAACTTAATAATTTTGTTCCACGGTCTTTACGTGGGGAGAATAAAAATAGCTCTTGCGTCGAATCGATGAAGCTCGTATCAAATTGACCATCGATGAAATTTGAATGACGGACAACATTTTCTAAAAACGGAATATTTGTTTTAATACCACGAATACGGAACTCTTGTAAATTTCGATCCATCTTCGCAGCAGCTTCTTTAAACGTCATACCCCAAGTCGATACTTTCACTAATAACGAATCATAATATGGTGAAATTACTGCACCTTGGAAGCCGTTACCAGCATCTAAGCGGACACCAAAACCTCCACTTGAACGATAAACCATCAATTTACCTGTATCAGGCATGAAGTTATTCAATGGGTCCTCAGTCGTTACACGAGACTGAATAGCAAATCCAAATAGTGGGATTTGAGATTGTTCAGGAATTCCTATTTTCTCATCATGTAATGAAAGACCCTCTGCAATTTTAATTTGTGCATGAACAATATCAATTCCTGTGATCATCTCAGTAATCGTATGCTCTACTTGAATACGAGGATTTACTTCGATGAAATAAAAATGATTGCCTGCAACTAAAAATTCGACCGTCCCAGCATTTATGTAAGACACATTTTTCATTAACTTTATTGCAGCTTGGCAAATTTCCTCACGGAGTTCCGCTGTAATCGAGTTAGAAGGTGCGATTTCAACAACCTTTTGGTGACGACGTTGAATCGAACAATCACGTTCATATAAATGAACGATATTACCTTCTTTGTCTCCTAGAATTTGTACTTCAATGTGCTTTGGTTTTTCTACAAATTTCTCTACATATACTTCAGCAGAACCAAATGCCGCTTTCGCCTCGGATTTTGCACGTTCGTATGCTTCAGTAGTATCGTCAGCAGTGTTTACAACGCGCATACCACGTCCTCCGCCTCCAAGTGAAGCTTTTATCATGAGCGGGAACCCATGCTCCTCACCAAACGCTAACACTTCATCAACGGATGCAACTGGCCCATCTGTTCCAGGAATAACTGGAATGTTAGCTGCAACAGCTTGCTCACGTGCTTTTACTTTATCACCAAACATGTCCAAATGTTTAGAGGTTGGACCGATGAAAATAATACCTTCTTCTTCACAACGTTTTGCAAAATCTAAATTTTCAGATAAAAAACCATAGCCGGGGTGAATCGCGTCCGCCCCAGAGTCTTTAGCAATGGCTAAAATCCCCTCAATATCTAAGTACGCATCAATTGGTTTTTTGCCATCCCCAACAAGATAAGCTTCATCTGCTTTATATCTGTGATAAGAGCCACTATCCTCTCTCGAGTAAATTGCGACGGTCGTAATATTTAACTCCGTACACGCTCGAAATACACGAATAGCAATCTCACCACGGTTTGCCACTAGAATTTTTTTAATTGCCATTGCCATTTCCCCCTTTACTTTCTCTTTTCACAAACATGGAGACGTTTATGAGAATCCCCATAGCTAAAGATAACAAAATTAATGATGTTCCGCCATAACTAATAAACGGTAGAGGTACACCGGTTAACGGAATAATTCCTGTTAACCCACCCACATTGATAAACGTTTGAAAACCTATCATACTCGCAATTCCAGCAGCAATCATACGCGCCATAGGATCCTTTGTACGTAGAGAGATTACCAATGCGCGAATGACGATATAACCAAGACCAAACAGTACAATGGCTACACCAAAAGTGCCAAGTTCCTCAGCGATAATAGCTAATATAAAGTCGGTTTGAGGTTCTGGCAAATACCCCATCTTTTGTACAGATTGACCTAATCCTAATCCTTTAATACCGCCAGCACCAATTGCTAAATAACCATTTACAACTTGATATCCGAAAAATTGCTCATCCTCAAACGGGTTAAAATAAGCGTTAATCCGTCCCATTCTTTTTTCAGTAAAAAATCTATCTCTTATAAAGAAAATACCAATCAACGCAATTACCATACAAGCACCTAATACACCAAGAATTTTACCAAAGGTTTTAAATTTAATGCCACTTGCTGCAATAACTGAAACAGCGATAAAGAATATAATGACCAATGTACCTAAATCCGGTTCGAGAAAGATAAGAAATGAAGCTGCAAATAAAACAACAATAGGCGGAATAATAGATTCATTAATATTATCGAGTTTACCTTTTTCATATTTCTTCGCAAAGACAGCGGAGAAATACAAAATAATAATAATCTTCACAAACTCAGATGGCTGTAAACTAGCAAAACCTAGATTAAGCCAACTTTTCGCTCCAGAGTCTCCTGGACTAAAGCCAAAGAAGTAAACAGCTAATAGCAAAGCAAACATGACTCCCAGCATTGAAACAATCACATTATTTTCTTTGTAAATTTTGTAAGGAATAAAAGCTCCAACTACAAAAGCAACTGCCCCTATACATAGGTTCGTGATTTGCTTTTTATAAAAAAAGTCAGGGCTTCCTCCTAATTGATTCACTGCCCACACCATACTGGCACTATAAACCATAACCAAACCAAAACAGCAAAGTAATAAGTATGTAAAAAACAGTGGATAATCGAAATTTCTGGCGTATCTTTTTAAGTATGATTTCATGAAACAACCTCTTTTTTATTAATCTTGTAGCAAAAAAACCCAAACAATAAGATGTTTGAGTTTTTTACTTATTTCTCTGTGAATGCCTCATGCAACACAGATAATTCTTTTTCAAGTGAATCAAGAATCTCTTTTCCCTTTTCACGTTCAAGCAAGCCTAACTTAACTGCGAAATCAATTTCACGTGATAAGCCAAACATTTGTGTATCTAAAACTTCTTCGTACAGCGGACATTGTGGCATTGTCAAATGCTCCATTTGTACTCTAATAAGCTTAGCAATTTTATCAGCATCGCCAATAAGAAGTTCCAATGCTTTTTCCTGATACGAACTTTGCGATATTGTATCCATGAGGACGCCCCCATTACCTGATATTTCTTCTATTCTATCTTAATAAAGTTTATCTTTTGCACAGGAAAATTGCAAGTATATAACTGTTTAAACCGATTAACTCATTTTATTTCTTTATAAATTACACAAAATAGCTGTATACTGAGATATGAAATGTACTATTCAAGGAGGAATAAACATGGAATCCATCGTCCAAATTAAAGGTGCCGTGAACTTTGCTATCACATTAGATCCAACTGTATGGATTTTTGATGATCGTAAATTAGATCTAGACACATATTTTACAGAAGAACGCGTAATTGTAAATGCTGATGAAGAGTATATGGAAAAAGCCGGAAAACACTGGTCGCGTGAAATTATGGAAGGCGCAACTTTCCCACCAACTTTACAATCCGAACGTAAATTTGAACGAAAGAAAATGATGACAGGTACATTCGGTATCGAATTAAAGCCTTTCCTCAAAAATGCTGAAATCAAAGACGGAGCAACTACAGTTGTTCTTGAATGTCGCGATGGTGAAGAATATAGCTTCACAGTAGAACAAGCAGATACACTTATTTTAAAATATAGCCAAGACGGTAAAATGCTTACAGATAACGGCCCTGTTTATGTATTAAACGGAGACGGTTCAAATGTAGAAAAACCAATTAAGGGTCTTGTTGCAATCCGAGTAGAATAGGAGGCTTTGAACGATGCGAGTAAAATGTGTCATTTGCGATACAATTAACGAATTACCCGATTTTTCACCAGAAGCCAAAAAATTACGTAATCGCCCTATTCATACGTATATGTGTAACACTTGTCATGATCGCATTACAGAGAAAACAAACGCTCGTATTGCGACCGGTCAATTCATTTTCAGAAAAAGGCATTCGCTTATCGAAGATGATTTTTAATTGATCAGTGACAGCAGTCTATTTTAAAAAACAAAAAGAGCAATTGAGTATTAGCTATAAGCTTATCCTCAATTGCTCTTTTATATTGTTCATCTACTAAATACTAGCCAATTATTGTGCTGCTTGCGCTTTTTTATCTCTGCGTAAACCAATTTTATACATGATTAGCACAAGTGCGATAATCAATAATCCCTCTACAACAGGTAAATAGATAGCAAAGAATGTTAAAAAGATACAACCAACAAATAAGAAGAAGTAAATAACGATGTTTTGCCAAAATTTGAGTTTTTTCGCAAAGCCAAGATTGTAAACAATAATCGACAAAGCAAAAATGACAATTAATAAAATCATACTAGCCATACTATAATCAGATGCATGTTGATAAACATACTTGGCTACCGGATACATTTTATCAAATACAAATGCATCTTTATTTGATACATCAGGTGCGGCAAGTTGAATAAAATTCAGTTCATTTAAAAAACCGGATTTAATATCCAAGACTTTCCTTCCTTTCATTTAGCGAATGATTACTCAGCGCTACGTGTTTTTTTGGCTGATTTTTCACGTTCGTTTTTGTTTAAAATTTGTTTACGAAGGCGAATAGATTCTGGTGTTACTTCACAGTACTCATCATCAGCCAAGTATTCTAAAGCTTCTTCAAGAGTTAAGATACGAGGTTTTTTAATAACATTCGTTTGGTCTTTATTAGCTGAACGCACGTTTGTTTTTTGTTTCATCTTGATGATATTAACAGTGATGTCGCTATCACGTGTATTTTCACCAACGATCATACCTTCATAAATATCAGTACCTGGTTCAACAAATAGTGTACCACGGTCTTCAATTTGCATCATACCATAAGTAGTTGATTTACCTGTTTCCATAGAAACTAGCACACCTTGACGACGTCCGCCAATTTTACCTGATAGTAGTGGTTGATAGCTATCGAATGTATGGTTGATAATACCGAAGCCTTTTGTTAAAGACATAAATTCAGTTGTATAACCAATTAATCCACGAGCTGGTACCATGAAGATTAAACGAACTTGGCCACTACCATTGTTCACCATATCTAACATTTCACCTTTACGTAAACCTAATGATTCAATAATTGAACCTACAGCATCTTCTGGTACATCGATTTGTACACGTTCTACTGGTTCACATTTTTTACCATCAATTTCTTTAATGATAACTTTTGGTTTAGATACTTGTAATTCGTATCCTTCACGACGCATATTTTCGATTAGAATCGATAAGTGAAGTTCACCACGTCCTGAAACAGTCCAAGCATCTGGTGAGGCAGTATCTTCTACACGTAAACTTACATCCGTTTGTAATTGAGAGCGTAAACGTTCTTCAATTTTACGAGATGTTACCCATTTACCTTCACGACCTGCGAATGGTGAGTTATTTACTAAGAAAGTCATTTGTAATGTTGGTTCATCAATACGTAATGGTGTTAAAGCTTCTTGGTGCTCAGTCGGACAAACAGTTTCACCTACGTTAATGTCTTCCATTCCTGAAACTGCGATTAAATCACCTGAGTATGCTTCTTCAACTTCCTCACGTTTTAAACCGAAGAAACCAAAGATTTTAGTAACACGGAAACTTTTCACAGAACCATCAAGTTTCATAAGTGAAACTTGTTGTCCAACATGGATTTTACCGCGGAATACACGACCGATACCGATACGACCTACGTAATCATTATAATCAAGTAATGCTACTTGAAATTGTAATGGTTCTTCACGAGTATCAGCTGGTGCTGGGATGTGGCTAATAATTTCCTCGAATAAGCATTTCATATTTTCTTCTTGTTTAGATGGGTCTGAATCAAGTGATGCAGTTCCATTTACACCAGAAGCAAATACGACTGGGAATTCTAATTGATCTTCATTAGCACCTAATTCGATTAGTAAGTCGATTACTTCATCTACTACTTCTGTAGGACGAGCTGAATCTTTATCGACTTTGTTTACTACTACGATTGGTGTTAATTTTTGTTCCAATGCTTTTTTCAATACAAAACGCGTTTGAGGCATACATCCTTCATATGCATCAACAACTAAAAGTACACCGTCAACCATTTTCAGGATACGTTCTACTTCACCACCGAAATCAGCGTGTCCAGGTGTATCTAAAATATTAATTCTAGTACCTTCGTAGTTAACTGCTGTATTTTTCGCTAAAATTGTGATACCACGTTCACGTTCGATGTCGTTTGAATCCATTGCTCTTTCTGCGACATTTTCGTTTGAACGAAAAGTACCTGATTGTTGTAATAATTGGTCAACCAATGTCGTTTTACCATGGTCAACGTGAGCTATAATTGCAATATTTCTAATGTCTTGACGTAAATTTGTCATTGTTCCACTCCACATTCTTTTTTTCGAGTCCATAACTGTGTTATTATAACACAAGAGATATTACTTGTCTTTTCTTAACAACTAGTATTTCAAATTTTTTTATAATTTCACAGTATAATCATTACTTCGACATTAAGTTATTATTACTTATTAGTCAAATGAATTCATAAACTGGAGGATTTTAAAATGAAAAATGCTAAATTCGTTATGGCTGTTTTTGCGTTAGCTGCTGTGCTAGCAATGTGTTCAATCGGAATCGCTGTTGCCTATAATAGTCTACTCGGTATAATTGGTGGCATTCTTTTAGTTTGCGCTATTATGGGGTTCGGCTTCAAAACAAAGCGTCAATTCCGCGAAAAAGGCTTGCTATAACTTTTCCAAATAAAAAGAATGAACTTGCGATTTGCGAGTTCATTCTTTTTATTTATATTTATATTCTATTTCAAATTAATGTATTGTTCAATGATTGTCTTATGAATTTCCGGATTTGCGATGATAAATGTGTCTTGCTTCTCCAAATTTACCGCTTCATTTTTCAAATTTGAGACAATCGCACCGACTTCAGATGCAATTACTGCGCCGCCGGCAATATCCCATGGTGATAAACGCATCGACATATATGCATCCATACGCCCACAAGCAACTGCGGCGATTTCTAATGTAGCAGAACCATAAGATCTTGTCCCTCTTACAAAATGCACTAAATCGATCATCTTCTCATGTTCAATATAACGATTTGGGGTAGCCCATGTAGCGTTAACTCCAATAATAGCTTCATGTAATGGCAATGGCCGTAAATGCTCAAGCTTACGCTCATTCAAATAAGCTCCTTGCCCTTGGATTGCATAGTACAAATCATTGCGCATTACATCATATATGTATCCTAATTTCCCGATGCCATTTACATAAATACCAACTGAAATCGCAAAGTTACAATGTTGGCGTATAAAATTCATCGTGCCATCAATTGGATCAATTATCCATACGACACCTTCTAATGAATCCAGGGGTTCCCCCATGCCTTCTTCACCGAGAATTTTAAATGAAGGATCATAGGATTTAATTTGTTCAATAAAAAACAGTTCTGTTTCACGATCAATATTCGTTACAAGGTCATTGGCATTCGCTTTTGTTTCAATTTCCAACTTTTCTGAAAATGATTGGCGAATTCGCTCCCCTGCTTCTTGAATAATTTTAAGTGCAAAATCATGCATTACTGTAATCTCCACAATAGCCCCACCTTTCGAAGCAAAAACACATCGATTATTTAGTCCAAATTCTATGGTCATTGCCTATTTCTATTATAACAAAAAAAAACATCTGCTTCTCATTTGATTAGCAGATGTTCACCGGCGAATATTTATTCTCTCTTTAGGCAAAAGCATGAAATGCCTCCAGTTCCATATGAATTTCAGAAAGGCGACCTTTACTCAGCTCGATTTGTTTTACATCCTCACCTTGCAGAGCATCGAATAATGTTGCTAGTTCATAATCCATTTCTAGTTGCAGACCTTTTACATATTGCTTTTCAAAATCAACTTTGCGAATAATGTGTACTACCTGTTTCATACTAACCAGCTCCTTTTTATTTACTGTTTGCGCAAGCAGGACTTAAAGTGTCTTATAACATTATATGCACGTTGTGAAAAATGATAAGTCCTTCTACAAGATTTTTTCCCACATTTCTAATAAAATAAACATAAACTTTCTAAAGGAGTTAAATTATTATGCCAAGTACTAAATGGACTCAAAAAGATTTCGACGTTTTCACTATCGATGGTCTAGAACCTCGCATGGAAGCACTTATCAATACAGTTAGACCAAAATTCGAAGAATTAGGGACGACTTTTTCTACATATTTCTCAGCTAAAACTGCTGATGAATTTTTCCCTCACGTAGCAAAACATGCACGTCGTAAAGTAAATCCCCCAAAAGATAGCTGGGTTGCTTTTGCTCCTTACAAGCGTGGCTACAAAGCAATTCCTCATTTCCAGGTTGGCTTATTTGGTACACATTTATTCATTATTCTTTGTGTAATTTACGAAGCACCGAGCAAAATAGAAATAGCAGAACGTTTATTAGAAAAACAAAATTTATTTAAAAAGCTACCCGGTAATTTTTATATTTCAGGTGATCATTTTTCACCATTGGGTATCAATGTAAAAGAAGCTGTGAAAGATGGCCAATTAGAAGGCTTACTTGAGCGTTTACGCGATGTGAAAAAAGGTGAATTTATCGTTGGTTTACAACTTCCAAAAGAAGAAGCCATTCACCTATCTGCAGAGGAGTTTGAAAAATTAACAGAAGAAACATTTGATGCATTACTCCCTATTTACAATATTATGGTCAATAAAAAATAAAAGAACAGGCAAATGCCTGTTCTTTATTTTCTTTTTCTTGACTCACCTTTAACCTTTGCACCAGCAGGGGCATCTTTCATTTGCTTAATAATTGAATAACTAACATATCCACTTTCTTCTTCAAATTCCCGAAAGATTGTTTTTTCCTCAGCCATCGTTGGGACAATTTCTTTAAAACGTCTATATCTTGGCATTAATTCTTCACGTTTAACACCAGTTTCGTATGCTTTTTCTATCGCTTGAAAGAAAGCAATAACATCTACAATTTCATCTGTCGACCAGTCCGTTGAGAACGGATAAGAGTATTCCATTATAATACCTACCTTTTGATTTAGGCTGTCACAAGCCTTTTATTGTTCTCCCCATTTTAAGCGTATTTCCATAGCTTGTGCAACCATTCGCTGTAGAAGTTCCTCTACAGTAGGTTCGTCATGAATTAAACCCATCACTTGGCCTGCCCATCCAAATCCCTCTTGTTCTTTACCTTCATAGATGAACTTTTTATTTGCTTGACCACTTATATGATTTTTTAAAGCTTCGTATGTTGGTGTTTTTTTCTCAATATCATGAATTTGCTCTGTCCAACTATTTCTAATAGCGCGTGCTGGCGAACCAAGAGAGCGTTTAATAACAGTCGTATCTGCTTCAGTACTATTAATCAAAGCATTTTTATATACAACTGATGCATCGACACATTCTTTCGTGGCAATGAAGCGCGTACCCATTTCAATACCTTCTGCACCTAAAGCTAATGCTGCCATCCAACCACGGCCATCACCAATGCCGCCTGACGCAATTACGGGAATTGATACAGCATCCACAACTTGAGGTACAAGCACCATCGTACCGATATCATCACGCCCTAAATGACCGCCACCCTCCTGCCCTACAACCATCACCGCATCTGCGCCTAACTCCTCTGCTTTTTGGGCTTGTCTACGCGCTGCGACTAATACCAACTTCTTAATCCCTGTCCCTGCTAGTTGCTCGAGAATCGGTGCAGGATTGCCGCCTGTCATCGACACAACTGGCACCTTCTCTTCAATCGCTACCGCTAACATTTGCTCAAATGAACGACCATGCTGACCAATTGCATAATTGACTCCGAATGGTCGACTTGTTAATTGACGTACTTTTTGAATTTCTTTTCGCAATGCTTCAGGACTTTCTAAACTCATCGCTGTAATTTGCCCTAATCCACCCGCATTCGATACAGCAGCAGCTAAATCCGCGTATGCTAAATATGCAAGTCCCCCTTGAATGATTGGATATTCTATTCCTAATAAATCTGTCACTCTCGTTTGCCATTTCATAAGTTGCACCCCTTTGTTTTCCCATACTATTTTGGTTCGCCATAAGCTGTTAAAATCCTCTTTCTATTTTTATTGCCCAGGAAATAAAAAAATATGTGAAAGTCCAACAAGAACTTTCACATATCTATTTCAGAAAATAAGCAGTGCAAATAATGGGCAAATGAAAGCACCGATTACAGCGCTCAAAGTCATAGATACTGATCCCATTGATAGTGTTTTTTCACCGTATTCTGTTAGTTTTGATACGCCGAATCCATGAGCACCACTTCCCATTGAAACGCCTCTGCTCACTGCACTTTCAATTTTGCAAACGCGGAAAATAAAAGGTCCTAGAATGGCTCCAGTAAATCCAGCTATCATAACAAATACCGCTGTCATTGGAGGAACCCCGCCTAATGAATCACTAATTTGCATCGCAACTGGTGTCGTAATTGATTTCGGCAAAAGTGATCTTATCATTCCATCATCAAAGCGCATTAGCTTTGCCAAGGAAAAAATACTAATTAGCCCTGAGATCATCGCTATAACAACACTCGAAATGATAGATAATTTATACTTTTTAATCATATCTCGTTGTGTATACAATGGATATGTTAAACTTACAACTGCTGGTCCAAGCATCACGTCAATCCATTTACCGCCTGTCATATATGTTTCGTACGGAATATCAAACTGCATTAATAGAAGAACACCGATGATCGTCGTCGTTAATATTGGCAACAAAAATGGAGTCGAATATCGCGCATACAATTTTGTCATTAAATAATATATGACAATAGTTATTAGGATAATTGCAATTACTTTCATTTAATGACCTCCGCCACTTCTTCATGTTTTGCCATTTCTTTGCTCTCTATATACTGACAAATTTTCCCTGAAACAAAAATAGTGAAGATTGTACTAACAATAACAGATAATAATAGCAGCAAACCATGAAGTGATATTAGCTCAGGATAATTAATTATTCCAACTGTTGCAGGTACGAAGAACAAAGGCAATATCGCTAACATAAATCCCGCGCCATTTTCAATAAACGTAACTGGTATAACTTTACATAGTAATAGCGTTAGTAAAATGAGTAGCCCTGCAATGCTACCAGGGAAATTAATGCCTAATAAATCTACAACATATGTACCTAAAAATGAAAAAAAGTAGAGCACGGCGATTTGGAGAATGATACGAACATATTTAACTAGTTGTGTTTTTACTGAATTAAATTGGGCAAATATTTTCTGCTTAAAACTTTTTGAATCTACTTTTCTTTGATTTGAATCTTTTACATGTGATTCTTTTCTATTTTGTTCTTGCACATCTAATTCTTGTGTTTGTAACTCTTGTATCGCCATTTCTTGTACTTTATATTTTTTCAAAACTAATTTTTTTGATTGATTTTTAACTAATTTATATTTTGCTAATTTATTTCGCATTGTCAGCTCCCCCTTAACATTCGACAATTCTTTAAGTAATACGAAATATTGTACGCCTATATTTCCCAGTTGTCTATGACTCTCAAATAAACACAAAAGAAGCTATCTCCATCAATAACATGATGATAGATAGCTCCTTTTAAATTTCTAGCAATAAAATCTATTCGTCAAGGTTTTCAGTCGCACGATTCTTTTTCAATAGTTTAGATAGTAGTTCATAAACTAACGGTACGACGATCAATGTTAAAGCTGTAGAACTAATTAAACCACCGATCACTGTTACACCTAAACCTTTTGAAATCAAACCGCTTCCTTCTGCACCAATTGCTAATGGAATTAAGGCACCAACAGTTGCTAGTGCAGTCATTAAGATTGGGCGAAGACGTGTTGCTCCCGCTTCTAAAATAGCTTCACGCATTTTCATACCAGCGTGTTCCATATGGATTACGCGGTCGATTAAAACGATTGCATTTGTTACTACGATACCGATTAACATTAGTAAGCCAATCATTGAAGATACACTAATCGTTTCACCAGTTATCCATAGTGCTACTAACGCACCAATCACGGTAAATGGTAGTGAGAACAGGATTGAAAGTGGTGCTAATCCTTCACCAAATGTTACAACTAGAATGAAGTAAACGATCGCAATTGCAGCTAGAATCGCTAAGCCTAATTGAGTGAATGCTTCTGCCATATCTTCTGCCACACCGCCGCTACTTACTTCGACGTTGTTTGGCAAATCTAATTTATCGATATTTTTTTGTACAGCACTTGACGCTTTTGTAACGTCTTTTGAAGTAACTGTAGCTGTTACGCTCGCATAGATTTTACCTTTACTACGATTGATTTGAGATAAGGTTGTCCCCTCTTTGACATCCACTACTTCTGAAAGTTTAACTTCCATACCAAGAGGCGATTTGATTTTTTGTTTTAATACATCATCAAAGTCGTCTGGTGACGCAGTTTCTTTAAGAACAGAAACTTCGATTTTCTTGCTGTCCTTATCAATCGATGTTAATACTTCTGAGCGGACGTTCGGGTTAATCGCCATTGCAATTTGACCTGTTGTTAAGCCAAGTTGTTTTACTTTATCTTGGTCGATTACTAACGTGTGTTCATCATATGCTTCAGACAGTGATGCTTTAACGTCTTTTAAATCATCACGCTTTTTCATCATTTTTTCAATATCTCTTACAACTGGTTTGATTTCCTTCAACGTATTCCCGTAAACAGAGTAAGATAATTCACTACTTGACCCCGTAGTTGAGAAATCTTGGCTTTTCCAAGTTCCTGTTTGGTCAACAGCAACAACTTCTTTTATTAATTTAGCTTTTACATCACTAAATTTTTTCGTATCCGGATTATAAATGATGTACATTAAAGCACCATTTGAAGCTCCTGGCATCATTGGATTTGCTCCGCCAATCGATACTTGAACCGTTTGGACGTCCTTTTTATCCATAATCATCTTCTCTACTTCTTCAACGTCTTTAATGACACTATCACGTGTTTTACCAGGCTCTGGTGTATACGTTAAGTAGACCATTTTTTGTTCATCATCTGGTAAAAAACTAAATCCAACAAACGGCGCTAAGAATAGACTTGCTACTAAAACTGCAATTGTCGCAATTGATGTAACTATTTTATGGTCAAGTACCCAGCTAAGTAATTTTTTATAGCTTTGTGATAGCTTGCCATGTTCTTCTTTTTTCGTTTGTTTTTTACCATATAACTCTTTTTTGAACAATGTATGCGCTAATACTGGTACAACTGTAATCGCAATGATTAATGATGCACCAAGTGCGAATGTCATCGTTAATGCGAACGGCATGAACAATTCGCCTACCATACCGCCAACTAACCCAAGTGGTAAGAATACAGCTACTGTTACAAGTGTTGAAGATAAAATCGGCTTGAACATTTCAATCGTTGCTTCACGAATTAATGCTCGCCCATGTAATTTCTCGTCTTCTAAATAAATTCGACGATATATATTTTCTACTACAACGATAGAGTCATCGATCACTCGACCGATTGCTACCGTCATCGCGCCAAGTGTCATCATATTCAACGTAATATCAAATTGTTTCAAAATCAATACCGCGATTAATAATGATAGTGGAATTGATACGATTGAAATGATTGTTGAGCGAAGGTTACGTAAAAACAGCATAATAATAACTACGGCGAAAATAGCACCGAATAATGCTTTGTTCAACATTGTGTTGACAGATTTCTCGATTGGCTCACCTTGGTCAAGTGTTAGGTCAATCGCCATCCCTTTATTATCTTTTTCAAATTGTTTCGAAGCTTCTTTAACATCGTTTACAACGTCAACTGTATTTGCTTCTTGTGATTTCACAACTTGTACTGCAATGGCTGATTGACCATTTGTACGAGAAACTGATTCAACTTCACCAATCAATTCGATTTTCGCAAGCTTTCCTAATTTCACAAACGGCTCAGCTGGTGGTTGTTGTGCTTCAAGCCCAGCTCCACCTTGCATCTGCGCTGGAATCTCTAAGTCTTTCAACTCTTTTAATGTTGTTAATTTACCATCAACTACGACAGATTGTTCTGCATCCTTGAATTGGAACATACCTAGTGGCACTGTAAGGTCCATCGCTTGGATATATTGCTTAATCGTAGCTTCATCTAGCCCGTATTGCGCTAGTTTTTTGGGGTCGTAAGTTAATTGAACTTTTTCAACTTGTTGACCTGTTACTGCTACTGAAGAGACACCATCGATTGCTTCCATTTTCGGAACGAAGTAATTTTCTACCGTTTTTGTTAGCTCTTCAATTGTTTCATTTTTGTCTGAAACACTTAACGCTACAACCGGAAATGCGTTAATATTTACACGGTCAATAGTTGGTGCTTGTGCTGTATCAGGAAGGTCAATTTTCGCGATTGCTTCCTTTACATTATCAGCTGCTTCTTTCATATCAGCACCATATTCGAATTCTATTTGAATACTTGATGCATTTTGAAATGAATTTGAGGACACAGATTTTACTGATTTTAAATTGTTTACTGCCTTCTCAAAAGGTATCGAAATATCATCTGTCACTTGCTCTGGTGTTGCACCAGGATAGACTGTCATTACTGTGACAATTGGAATTGAAATATCGGGAATTGTCTCAAGCTTCATTTTCAAGCCTGCGTAAACCCCCGCAACTGCTAGGATAATAGTTAATAACCATACCGCTAGTTTGTTTTTGAGCATAAATTTAATTGTAGAATGCATCTTGCACCGCCTTTTTGACTATTTGGTCACTATCCTATATAATAATGACTGATCAGTCAGTTGTCAATTTTAAAGAGTAGGGAGTGGGTTATTATTTCAAAACAACAACTAATTATTGAGAAGGCCGTAGCTTTATATGCACAAGATGGTATGGCATCAACCTCTATTCAAGATATAACCGATGCATGCGGTATTTCAAAAGGCGCCTTTTACTTATCCTTTAAATCAAAAGACGAATTACTCGTAGCCATTTTCGAGCATTTTTTACGTGAAATTATTGGTCAATTTAATTGTTTATTAGAAAAAGAAATGCCTGTAAAAGAAAAACTTGCTCACTATTTCCTATTACATTTTCAACTATTTGAAGAAAAACTGCCCTTTATATCTATGTTTATGAAGGAACAAATGAATCCAATTAATGAACAAATTCTTAACAAATTCAATTATTATAATGAACTTTCAGATAAAACGACACTTGCATTACTAAAAGAAGTATACGGAGAACGCATTGAACCTTTTCAATACGATCTTCTCACTACTATAAAAGGTATCCTGAAAGGCTATTCAGAATTCATCGTTTTCCATAGACAACCGTATGATTTCATCCATTTGAGCTCTACGCTTATAGAAAAAACAGATATTTTAGTAGAATATACAACAAAAACTTTCCTTACTGAACAACTGTGGCAAAGCAAACCCCGTAGCATGCAAGAGTACTCAGTAACTACATTTGAAGTGCAAGAAGAAGTAAAACGTTGGCAAGAGGTTTATAAAGGGCACCCTATTATTGAGGACACTTTGTCTTTAATACAAGATGAACTACAGCTTGCTAAACCTCGCCCTGCATTATTACATGGTATGATGGCCAACCTTAAACAGCAGGATAACTTGCAATGGCTTGCTTTATTATTAAAGCAGTTTACAGTGCAGCTTTAATCATAAACAAAAGAGATAGTCGCGTTTCTGCCGACTATCTCTTTTAATTTGCAGGCGCAAAGCCCCATCTAGCTAGACTACAAGCATATTAACCTATTATAAGGAACGTATTATTATTGAGAAAGATGACTGCACAGTCACATATAAAGACCACACTATAATTGATTACACCTTCAAGTTTTTACTTTCCGTGTTGCTTGATATGGCGGCTAAACTTATGAGCAAAGTCTCCTTAAGTTGACTAGCAATGTACCGAAGACTGTTACTAATCCAGCTAATACAGCATAAATAACACTACGCTTTACAAATCCTTATTAAAATCCGGTGACTATTATAATTAGCAATTATATTAATAGTATTAAATTCCATTATATTAATTTCGTTCCTCAGTTTCGTACTTTTATAGAGCAGGCGAAGAGCCACCGTCGATGTTAATAGCTGTGCCACTGACATAAGAAGCGGCATCTGATACTAAAAATGTAATAACATTTGCAGCTTCCTGCGGATCCCCAATCCGACCAATTGGAATATTCTTGCCCATTTCTTTTGAAAACTCGTCCCAACTAAGTTCCGGTGCTTGTTTATTCCATTTTCTTTCAATTTGCGAACTACGTATTAAGCCGATGCAAACGCTATTCACACGAATATGATCTTTGCCCAAATCCTTACTCATCGCCTTCGTTAGAGCTAAGCCCGCTGCCCGACTTACAGATGTCGGTAAAGATGATTCAGATGGGGATTTTCCTTTCACAGCTGTGACATTCACAATTGCCCCACCTCCTACTGCCCGCATATGCGAAAGAGCGTATTTTGAACAATTCACGGCACCAAATAATTTTAAATCTAGATCTTGTTGCCATAACTCGTTTTCTACACTTTCAAACGGATTGGCCGAGCTTGTCCCTGCATTATTCACTAAAATATTTAGTTGACCAAAGTGTTCCACTGTTTCGCAAATGATTTTCTCACAATCTTCTTTTTTCGATACATCCGCACTAATCGTAAGTACTTTCTGGCCTGTCTCTTTGAATATCACCTTTTCAGCTTGCTCTAAATTTTCCTCGTTACGTGCACAAATTGTTACATTAGCACCCTCTTTGACAAGTTGTAATGCTGTTGCAAGTCCAATTCCCTTACTACTCCCAGTTACAATCGCTACTTTCCCCTTTAAACCTAAATCCATTTTTCAGCACCCCTTTATTTTTCAATTTAAAAATATTCTATTTTGCAGCACTCTTCGACTCTTTGTTATCATATTTTACCATAAAAAACAGTAACTAAAGAACAAATTCAAACTCTCGTTTTAAGAATGAATCGAAAAGTACAACGTCCTCATTAATGAAGAGAAATAAATACTTTAATGACCTACTGCCCCTAAAACAGGCCATGTTCATTTATCAGAATAGAACAGATTTTTTGATATATTTCACTTTATATCACATTACCATTCAATCTAAGCAACCACTTTTTTGTAATAAAAAACCTCTCAAAGCCCAAAGACTTTAAGAGGTTTGTAAATTGACTAGGTCAATTATTTTTTAGCTACAATGTGAATTGGGTTACCAAGTAATACTTCAGCAGTTTCCATAGTGATTTCACCTAATGTTGGGTGTGCGTGAATTGTCATCGCAACATCTTCTACAGTCATACCCGCTTCAATTGCTAAACCAATTTCAGAGATCATATCAGAAGCACCAGCACCAACGATTTGACCACCTAGTAATAAGCCATCAGCTTTACGAGAAACTAGTTTCACGAAGCCTTCTGTTTCATTTAATGCTAATGCACGGCCGTTAGCACCGAATGGGAATTTACCAGCCACTACTTCATAACCTTCTTCTTTTGCTTGGTCTTCAGAAAGACCTACAGTTGCCATTTCTGGATCTGTGAAGCAAACAGCAGGGATTGCTAAGTAATCTACTACTGATTTTTCACCAGCGATTGCTTCAGCAGCAACTTTACCTTCGTAAGAAGCTTTGTGAGCAAGTTGTGGTCCAGCAACGATATCACCGATTGCATAAATGTTTGGTATATTTGTACGGCATTGTTTGTCGACTTTTAATAGTCCACGTTCACCAAACTCAAGACCTAGTTCTTCTAAGCCAATTTCGTCAGTGTTAGGACGACGACCAACAGTCACTAATACGTAATCGGCTTCAACAGATTTTGCTTCGCCTTTTACTTCGTATTTAACAGTAACGCCTGTTTCTGTTTCTTCAACGCCTTGAGCAAGTGCGCCTGTCTCGATTGTAACGCCTTTTTTCTTAAGACCTTTTTTAACAATCATTGTCATTTGTTTTTCGAAGCCAGCTAGAATATCTTTGCCGCCTTCTAGAATCGTTACCTCTGAACCAAGGTTTGCAAATGCAGATCCAAGCTCAGTACCGATATAACCGCCACCAATAACAACAAGTTTGCCAGGAACTTCTTGTAAAGAAAGTGCTCCTGTAGAGTTTATTACGCGTTTAGAGAATTTGAAAGTTGGGATTTCAACAGGGCGTGAACCAGTTGCTAAAATCGCATTTTTGAATGTATACGTTTGTGCAGAATCTTCGTTGATAACACGGATTGTGTTCGCATCTACAAAGTATGCTTCTCCACTTACTACTTCTACGTTGTTGCCTTTTAATAAGCTTGATACGCCGCCAGTTAATTTTTTAACTACACCGTTTTTAAATTCTTGTGCTTTTTTGAAATCAATGCTAACTTCAGGAGCCACGATACCCATGTCTGCTGAGTTTTTAGCATGTTCTAAACGGTGACCGACTGAGATTAATGCTTTTGAAGGAATACAACCAACGTTTAAGCACACGCCACCTACGTATTCTTTTTCAACAACTGTTACTTTTTGTCCAGTTTGCGCTGCACGAATTGCTGCAACATATCCACCAGGGCCTGCGCCAATTACAAGTGTATCTGTTTCGATTGGGAAATCTCCTACTACCATTTTCTTACGCCTCCATTAATAATAATTCGGGCTCGCTTAACAAACGTTTAATATGATTTAACGCATGTTGCGCTGTAGCACCGTCGATCATTCGATGATCAAAGCTCAATGATAATGCTAACACAGGTGCAGCTACAATTTCACCATTTTTTATTACAGGTTTCTCTGAAATTCGACCAATTCCTAAAATTGCTACTTCAGGATGGTTAATTACTGGAGTAAACCATTGGCCACCTGCTGAACCAATATTAGTGATTGAACATGATGCACCCTTCATTTCGTTTGGCGCTAACTTACCATCACGGGCTTTTGTTGCAAGCTCATTAATTTCATCAGATACAGCAAATACCGATTTGCGATCTGCGTGTTTAATAACTGGCACAAGTAAACCTTTATCTGTATCGGCAGCTATACCGATATTATAATAGTGTTTTTGTACAATTTCTTGTTTTTCATCATCAAGCGAACAATTAAATGCAGGGAATTCACGTAAAGTGCTTACTAAAGCTTTTACTACATATGGTAAATATGTGAGCTTGATACCTTTTTCAGCCGCGATTTCTTTGAATTTTTTACGGTGTGCAACAAGTTCTGTCACATCTACTTCATCCATTAATGTTACATGTGGAGCTGTATGTTTCGAGTGAACCATTGCTTTGGCAATTGCACGACGAATTCCAGACATTTTCTCTCGTGTTTCAGGGAATTCACCTTCCAATGTCGGCTGTACAGATGCTTTTTCACTTACTGTATCGGCAGCTTGTGAAGCTTCTTTAACAGGCGCCTCTACAACTTGAGATTGGCCACCATTCATGAACGATTCCACATCTTCTTTTACAATACGGCCATTTTTAGCTGAGCCAGCCACTTGTTTAATATCCACGTCATTGTCACGTGCAAATTTACGAACAGATGGCATCGCAATAACGCGTTTATTTGGATCAATTTCTACAGATGCTTGTGATACTCCAGCTGGTACTGTATCAGCTTTTGGTACTTCTTCAACTGAAGCTTGCACTGCCTCTTCCACTTGTGCTTTCGGCGCTTCTTCATCGTCATGATGACCTTTTAGCTGAATGTCTTCATAGCCGGGTGCATCTACGCGTAATAATACTGTACCTACTGTTGTTAAAACGCCTTCTTCTACAAGTACTGCCTCTACTGTTCCTTCTACCGGAGAAGGGATTTCAACAACTGCTTTATCATTTTGAACTTCACAAAGCACGTCATCCTCTTGAATTTTGTCCCCTGCTTTTACGAACCATTTTACAATTTCACCCTCATGGATACCTTCACCAATATCTGGTAGTCGAAATTCAAATGCCATATGATTCACCCTTTCTGTTTCGAAAATAAATTAAAATGTTAATACTTTTTTCGCTGTTTCAACGATATCTTTTGCGTTTGGTAACCACACAGCTTCTGCTTGTGGGAATGGATATATAGTATCTGGCGCTGTAACGCGTAGTACAGGAGCCTCTAAACTAAGAATTGCGCGCTCTGTAATTTCAGAGACAACATTCGCTGCAATACCTGCCTGTTTTTGTGCTTCTTGGACAACAACTGCACGGCCTGTTTTTTCAACAGATGCAATAATTGTTTCAATATCTAACGGTTGAATTGTACGTAAATCCACAACTTCAACTGAGTATTCTTCTTTTTCTAGTTGTTCCGCAGCTTTTAGTGATTCATGCACCATAGCACCGTATGCAAAGATAGATAAATCTGTTCCTTCACGCTTAACATCTGCTTTTCCTAGAGGAATTGTATATGACTCTTCAGGAACTTCTTCACGGAATGAACGATACAATTTTAAATGCTCAAGGAACACAACTGGATCATTATCACGAATAGATGAGATTAATAAACCTTTTGCGTCATAAGGAGTTGATGGTACAACTACTTTAATACCTGGTTGCGATGCTACTAAGCCTTCTAAGCTATCTGAGTGCATTTCTGGTGTATGAACGCCACCACCAAATGGTGAACGGATTGTCACAGGTGCGCCAAGTGCACCGCCTGTGCGGTAACGCATACGTGCTAATTGTCCGCTGATTGAGTCCATCACTTCATATACGAAACCAAAGAATTGGATTTCAGGTACAGGACGGTAGCCTTGAAGTGCAAGACCGATAGTTAAACCACCAATTCCTGACTCTGCAAGTGGTGTATCGAAAACGCGATCCTCACCAAATTCTTTTTGAAGACCTTCAGTTGCGCGGAATACCCCGCCGTTTACACCAACGTCTTCACCGAACACTAATACGTTTTCGTCATCTTTTAATTCGCAGCGTAGTGCGTCTGTAATTGCTTGAATCATCGTCATTTGTGCCATCGGTTACTTCGACTCCTTCTCTTTGAAGATTTCGTATTGTTCTTGTAAGTTATATGGTAAATCGCCGTCATGCATATTACGGATAAGCTCTGTTACTTTTTGTTTTGGTGCTGCATCCGCTTCTTTGACAGCTGCTTTAATTTCTTCTTTTGCATTTTCAATGACTTCTGCTTCTTTTTCTTCGTTCCATAAACCTTTTGCTTCTAAATATTTACGGAAACGTACGATTGGGTCTTTCTTTTCCCACTTAGAATCTGTATCAGAAGTACGGTAACGAGTCGGGTCATCCCCAGCCATTGTATGTGGGCCATAACGGTAACACATTGTTTCAATTAACGAAGGACCTTCACCATTAACTGCACGTTCGCGCGCATCGCGAGTTGCTACATATACAGCAAGTGGATCCATACCATCTACTAAAATACTCGGCAGGCCAGCTGAAATCCCTTTTTGAGCAATTGTTTTCGCTGCTGTTTGCAATTCACGTGGTGTTGAAATAGCGAATTGGTTATTTTGAACGATAAAGATTGCTGGTGAACGGAATGCACCTGCGAAGTTAATGCCTTCGTAGAAATCCCCTTGTGATGAACCTCCATCACCTGTATATGTTACAGCAACAGCCTTTTTACCTCGTTTTTGCATACCAAGAGCAACACCTGCTGCTTGGATATATTGAGCACCAATAATAATTTGCGGTGGTAAAACATTTACACCCTCTGGAATTTGGTTACCAATGAAATGTCCACGTGAGAATAAGAACGCTTTAGAAAGCGGTAGGCCATGCCACACAATTTGAGGCACATCACGATATCCCGGTAAAATATAATCTTCTTTTTCAAGTGCATAGTGTGAAGCAATTTGAGAAGCTTCTTGTCCCGCTGTTGGCGCATAGAATCCTAGGCGACCTTGGCGATTCAATGAAATTGAACGCTGGTCTAAAATACGTGTAAAGACCATTCGGCGCATTAACTCTACTAATTCATCATCCGATAATTTCGGATCTGCATCTGTGTTAACAATTTCGCCTTCCTCATTCAAAATCTGAAACATTTCAAATTTTTCTTCAATCTCATGCAGGTTTGCTACTGGATCGAATTGCTTTGATTTTTGTGAAGCCATGCTATCACATCTCCTTTGTGTCTGTATTATAAATATTTTTCTTTTTAGTAATACAAGGTTTCTTCTTTTTCAGTATACTGAATTAAAATTAATTGGTCAATCATCGTTATGATAATGCTTACATTATCTTTTATAACTTTCTAAGAAATTCTGTACTATACATATTTGAACTTCCGTATTATACAACAGCACTATTTTTCCAACCTTTACTAGAACAGTAATTACCTCGCCTTATGTATTCCCACCTGTCGTAATCTTAAACAAATAATCATTTATTATTTATTCTTTTTCATTGAACGTTTGTCGTCGTACGTTATACTATTAGTATTGATCATTTGTATATTGTATTGAAAGGAAGAACCGAAATGATTTTAATGGATAATGTTATTCGCGAAGGCCACCCAACATTACGTGCTCGCGCGAAAGAACTAACTTTCCCCCTATCAAAAGAGGATAAACAATTAGGGCAAGACTTAATGGAATTCCTCATTAACAGTCAAGACCCCGAATTAAGCGAAAAATACGACTTGCGTTCTGGCATTGGTATTGCAGCACCGCAAGTAAATGAATCAAAAAGAATATTCGCTCTTCATCTACCGGACGATTCTGACAATCCACTCAGCTTCGTCGCTGTGAACCCGAAGATTGTCAGCCATTCAGTAGAAAAGACTTATTTAACAAATGGTGAAGGCTGTTTATCAGTTGATCGTAATGTAGATGGTTTCGTACCACGACATGCACGTATAACAGTTAAGTTTTTTACACTTGATGGTGAAGAAAAGAAAATGCGACTAAAAGGCTTACAGGCCATCTTATTCCAACATGAATTGGATCATTTAAATGGCGTAATGTTCTACGATCATATTAATGAATCAAACCCCTTCGCTGAAGTACCAAATTCTCAACCAATTGTGAATAATTAACACAAAAAGCCTTGCTATGAACCATAAAACCATAGCAAGACTTTTTATTGTTTTTATACCAATTGTAATTTTTCCATTGCTTTTACTAATCCATCCTTGTCTACATGCTCAGTTACAAAGGTTGCAGCCGTTTTCGCTTTCTCATGGCCATTCCCCATTGCAACACCTGTTCCAACTGCTGTTAGCATTTCCACATCATTTAAACCATCACCAAAAGCAATCGAATCATCCATTGAAAAATCAGTATATTCTAATAATCGTTCAATTCCATACGCTTTAGAAACACCTTTATTTAATACATCACAAGAATGGGTGTGCCAACGAATTAGTTGCAATTCAGGGAATGTTTTTTCATACTGCACTTCTTCCTCAATATTCACAAATAGCAAAACTTGATAAATCGGTCGAGTTAAGTAGAAATCTTTGTCCAGTCTTGGCATAGGATAGTGTAAGGAAGTCAAACTTTCCTTTATTTTGAGGTCCTCTGCTATAGAAGAAACCATCTCTTGATCATCTAAAAAGACTAATGGTTTATGCTGTTTTTGCACATAGTCAACAAGAGCCTTCAATTGTTCGAGCGGAACTGGCTTCCGAAAGACGGGCCGTCCCTTATATACAACATATTGGCCATTGAAACAAATATACGATTCTACTTCTAAAGTTTCTAGTACTTCCTTAATCATAAAAGGCGCTCTACCTGTTGCAATGACCACTTCATGACCATTAGCTTTCGCCTTTTTGACTGCATTAATCGTCGTTTGTGGAATTTTTTTCTCTGAATTATATAACGTACCGTCTATATCAAAAAATAATATTCTTTTCTGCATCCTAAAATACTTCCTCTCTCTGTCAAAAATTCATTGTTAAGTAAAAAAACTTTACAGCAAAAGTAAAATTGTGTATAATTTACACAAGGAGTGATATGCCATGTTTAAACGCCTAAAAAAACAATTGTTGAAACGGCTTAATGGCTTGCTCGGTAAAAAAACAATCGCTTAAGTATATTTGCCCTTCATAATTTTGGAGGGCTTTTCTTTATTTTAAGTTACTCGCATGATAATATAAAGGAAATGCAATTATTTTGAACGTGTTAAAGGAGAGCATAATATGATTTACAAAGTTTATTACCAAGAAAATGCTGTAGAAGTTCCAGTTCGCGAAAATACTAAAAGCTTATATTTAGAAGCTATAGATGAACGCGATGTCCGTATGAAGCTAAAAGATCGTAACTACAATATCGAGTTTGTTCAATTGCTAGAAGGAAACTACCTAGAATACGAACAAGCAAGTGAACATTTCCACGTGGAGAAAATCTAAACACATGAAATTTGTGAAAAATGACCAAACAGCTGTTTTCGCACTCGGCGGACTGGGCGAAATCGGCAAAAATACGTATGCCGTTCAATTCCAAGATGAGATTATCTTGATTGACGCAGGGATTAAATTTCCTGAAGACGAACTACTAGGCATTGACTATGTTATACCTGACTACACTTATCTCGTAAGAAATGTAGACAAGATTAAAGGTCTCTTCATCACTCACGGTCATGAAGACCATATTGGTGGTATTCCATATTTACTTCGTCAAATTAATATTCCTGTGTATGGCGGTAAGCTTGCACTTGGTCTATTACGCAACAAATTGGACGAGCACGGGTTACTACGTCAAACAAAAATGATTGAAATCCAAGAAGATGACATTATCAAATTCCGTAAAACTTCTGTGAGTTTCTTTAGAACAACACACAGTATTCCAGATGCATACGGTATCGTTGTTAAAACACCACCTGGTAACATCGTACATACAGGGGATTTCAAATTTGACTTTACACCTGTTGGCGAACCAGCAAACTTAACAAAAATGGCCGAAATTGGACGCGATGGCGTATTATGTCTATTGTCTGATAGTACAAATGCAGAAGTTCCTAATTTCACGATGTCTGAACGCAAGGTTGGAGAAAGTATTGAGGATCTTCTACGTAATGTAGAAGGACGTATTATTTTTGCAACATTCGCATCAAATATTCATCGTTTACAACAAGTGACAGACGCTGCCGTTAATCACGGACGTAAAGTCGCTATATTCGGTCGTAGTATGGATAATGCCATTACACTCGGCCGTGAATTAGGGTATATTACTGCTCCAAAAGAGACATTCGTTGATGCACAATCGTTAAATCGTTTACCTGCTAATGAAGTAATGATTCTTTGTACAGGTAGCCAAGGTGAACCGATGGCAGCACTTTCTCGTATTGCTAACGGTACTCACCGTCAAATTCAAATTCAACCTGGAGATACTGTTGTATTTTCATCTTCACCAATCCCAGGTAACACAATTAGCGTCAACAAAACAATCAACTTGTTATTCCGCGCTGGTGCAGAAGTTATTCATGGTTCATTGAATAATATTCATACATCTGGTCACGGTTCTCAAGAAGAACAAAAATTAATGCTACGTCTTATTAAACCAAAATTCTTCATGCCAATTCATGGTGAATATCGTATGCTTCGTATGCATGCTGATTTAGCGATTGATTGTGATGTAGAACCAGATAATACATTTATCATGGAAAACGGTGACGTTCTTTCACTTAGTCCAAATGAGGCTGCTGTTACAGGACGTATTCCATCTGGGGATGTTTATATCGATGGTAACGGCATTGGTGATATCGGTAATATCGTCTTACGTGATCGCCGCATCCTTTCTGAAGAAGGTTTAGTTATTGTTGTTGTTAGCGTGAATATGGAAACACAAAAAATTGTTTCAGGTCCAGACATCATTTCACGTGGTTTCGTTTATATGCGCGAATCAGGTATGATGATTAATGAAGCACAACAAATGTTGAACCGTCACCTACAACGTACATTACAAGATTCTACACCCCAGTGGTCTGAATTAAAAAATGAAATCACTGATGCATTAGGACCGTATTTGTTCGAAAAAACAAAACGCCGTCCAATGATTTTACCGATTATTATGGAAGTTTAACTTAAATGCTGAAGGCGCTCGTTCAACGGCGACAAGCGTTGGAGTTCTCGAATCAAAAGTGTCATTTCAGCTTTTGACCGAGAGAACAGAAACGACCTCGAGCCGTTAGCGCCTGAAGCTGGATATGCTAAATGCTGAAGGCGCTTATTTAGCTACTAAGGCACTAAACCTCTTCCATCTCTAAATAAACATAGCAAAAGCGACGAGGATATATCCCCGTCGCTTTTGCTATGTTTTTTATTTTAATTCATCATCTTCTTCTCAAATCGACTAATATCTACATCCGCTCCAATAACGATTAAAATATCTCCATCATGGATTGTCTCATCTGCCGGCGGTGACACGATGATTTCCTGCCCTCTTTTAATTGCTACAATGTTAATGCCATATCTTGCGCGAATATCTAAGTTAATGATTGTATGACCTTCTATTAAGTGATTAGCTTTAATTTCCATAATAGAATGCTCTTCAGATAGCTCTAAGTAGTCGAGTACGTTATTCGACATCATATTATTTGCAATACGAATACCCATATCGCGCTCCGGATGAACGACATGATCTGCACCGATTTTACGTAATACTTTTTCATGGTAGTCATTTTGAGCTTTTACAGTTATTTTCTGTACACCAATTTCTTTTAACATTAA
Organism: Viridibacillus soli; assembly: GCF_016612995.1. GTDB lineage: Bacteria > Bacillota > Bacilli > Bacillales_A > Planococcaceae > Viridibacillus > Viridibacillus soli. The sequence continues at coordinate 114,881 of NZ_JAEOAH010000013.1, read as the reverse complement.
CGTTGTTAAAATACTCGATTGGATATCATCACCAATTGCGACTATGACATGTTCAAAGTTACGAATACCTAGCGATTTTAACACAGATTCATCAGTCGTATCCGCTACTACTGCCTGTGTCGCAATTGGAGCAAACTCGTCGACTCTTTCTGAATGTTTATCGATTGCCATTACATCTGCGCCTTGCTGAATCAGCTCAGAAACGATACTGCCACCAAAACGCCCTAATCCAATGACAACAAACTCTTTTTTCATGAAAATTTCCCCCGATACATTCAAGAATGGACATAGTGTATCACAATCCATTCAAGCATACAAATTTATCCTAATGCTATTATTTTAAATAAAAAAAGAATTGCCCGTATTAATTAGACAATTCTCATTCCATAATAAATTAATCATGCTTCAGCGTTACGTACTTCATCTAATACACGGTTAACGCGTTTTTGAAGCATTTTCATACCACTACCACCCGCTTGGAAGTGACGAAGTTGACCTTCTTTATCGAAAACGTAATATGCAGGTACATATTGGTTATCAAAAGTGTCAGTTAATTTCATTTCACCATCAACGAAGATTGGCTGTGTAATATCATGTTCAGCTGCAGTTGCCTTAATTGTGTTTAAATCTAAGTCACTTTCAGAACGTGGCATATGAACAGCAATAACGTTTAACTCTTTTTTATATTCATCACGAAATTGGTTTACCTCTGGCATTGCTTCTTTACATAAATGACAACTTACTGACCAGAAATGGATTAGCGTTGGTTTGTCACCAATTAAATTAGCTTTTGATACTTTACCGTTTAACCAAGCTGTTTCGCCTACTAATTCAGGCATTTGAGCACGTAGTTTCATGTTTAATCACCTCATAATGGAATTCGTTCATAGTATATTCTCATGTTTTAAAAAAAGACCTAACATTTGTTAGGCCTTTTATATGTTAAAAACAAAGTTTATAACTTAAAGAGTTTTTTGACCTGGGCGCCAGTTAGCTGGGCAAAGACCACCAGTTTGTAATGCTTGTAGTACGCGAAGAGTTTCATCTACATCGCGACCGATGTTGTTATGATTGACAACTTGATATTGAAGTTCGCCTTCTGGGTTAATGATAAATAATCCACGAAGTGCTATACCTTCATCTTCAATTAATACACCATAATCGCGAGATACACGTTGATTGTGGTCAGCTGCTAATGGGAATTTTAACTGACCAAGGCCATTTTCAGTACGATCAGTGTTAATCCATGCTAAGTGAGTGTGAATCGTATCAGTTGATACACCAATTACTTCTGCATCAAGATCTTCAAATTCGTCGAAACGATCTGACATTGCAGTGATTTCTGTTGGGCATACAAATGTGAAGTCCATTGGATAGAAGAATAAAACAGTCCATTTGTCATTTTTCATGTTTTCTTCTAAATTTACTTTACCGAATTCTTTATTAGCCAATACTGCTTCCATTTCAAAGCGGGGTGCTTGTTTTGCTACCATACGTTCTGCCATGTTGAATCCCTCCAATTATTGTTATATATGCATAAGCGAAAAACTGTTCTTTTCACCTTTATCCATTTCCTACAATAGCAAATCGCCTTAGTGAAATCAACGATTAACACTTAATAATTATTCTAATCTACTTCTTATTGTGACAAATATTCGACATTTTATACATTCAAAAATAAATGCATCTATTTTTAATAAAAAACCAGTAAATTATACTAAAAAAATGATATAAAAAGAAAAAACCCCGTAAATGGAGTTTGAATTCAAGTATTATAACTAGAAGGATTTGGGTTTCTAAAATTATTTTGAATAGGATTTATTGGTAAAAATAAGCCGTTTATTGAGAACAATTCATTTTGAAACGCCACTTAAAAAGGTCTCTTAGGTCGGTCTTTACAACTGTCGCAAGTAGGGTCATCGCATTCTTCTTCGCGCCATTCATTGCAATTCACACAAAACAGCGAGTCATATTCATCAGAATAGCGTAATAACCCTAAACAATTAGGGCAATAATCTTCTAATGCAACGGAGTCAATTAAACGATGGTTTACCATCAAGAATGTACCTTCAAAAACGGGATTACTTGGAACTTTCACTGTGCCCTGTCGCTCTTTAGGATCTAGATAAAAAAACATTTTCTTTCCCAATTCTTCCTCCTCCTTAGATTTCTAGTTTAGCATAACTCATCGCTATTTTTCTCCAAAATGCCTGTTTTTTCTCAATAAAAAAACTCATCGGCCAATAATTGACTGATGAGCTTCTCTTATTACTCTTCACTTATGCCGATGCAGCGCTCACATTCATACAGAGTTGATTCCACCCGCTCAATAATTACGCATCCGCACTCACGACAATGTTTTTTCACTACTTCTTGATTCGTTGTTTTCATAGTAATCTCCTCCGGTATTTTATTGAATATGACTATAACTGGCTAAAGTTAAAAATTCTTCAAATGTCGGCTTCAATGTCAAAAGTCTGAAAATGTCTGCCGCTTCTTCATAGCGATCCTTTTTGAAGCTTTCCTGACCTACTTGCTGCTCAATTTGCGCAAGTTCTTCTTGTAGTACGGCAACAAATAGCTGTTCATTAATATCACGCCCATCTTCTAATACCCCTTGCGGATGACGAATCCATTGCCATATTTGTGAACGTGAAATTTCTGCTGTCGCTACATCTTCCATCATATGATTGATTGGTGCTGCACCGTTGCCTCGTAGCCATGAAGCTATATACTGAACCCCTACACTGCAATTGACACGTAAACCCGCCTCTGTAATCGTTCCTACAGGTACCGCTAACAAGTCATCTGCTGAAATATGCACATCTTCCCGCTTACGATCGATTTGATTTGGTGTTTTCATATGTTCATTGAATTGCTCCATCGCTACTGATACTAGCCCAGGATGTGCAACCCAAGTACCATCATGACCATCCGTTGCTTCACGACGTTTATCTTCACGCACCTTTTCAAAAGCAATATCATTTGCCTCTGGATCATCTTTAATTGGAATTTGTGCAGCCATTCCCCCAATAGCTGGTGCATTCCTTTTATGACAAGTTTGTACGCATTTCAATGTATAAGCGCGCATAAATGGTGAAGTCATTGTTACTTGACCGCGATCAGGTAAAATGACTTCTGGCTGATTACGCAAACGTTTTAAATAACTGAAAATATAATCCCATCGTCCACAGTTCAGCCCTGCTGAATGCTCACGCAATTCATATAAAATTTCATCCATTTCAAATGCAGCTGTAATCGTTTCGATTAAGACAGTCGCCTTAATCGTCCCTTGCGGAATGCCTAGTTGCTGTTGTGCAAAGATAAACACATCGTTCCATAATCGTGCTTCTAAATGACTTTCAAGCTTTGGCAAGTAGAAGTATGGACCTGAACCACGGGCCACTAATTCCTTCGCATTATGAAAAAAATATAAACCGAAATCGAATAGACCACCTGCTATTTGTTCCCCATCGATTTCTACATTTTTCTCTACTAAATGTAAGCCTCTTGGACGAATCAGTAAGGTAGCTGGATTGTCATTTAGCTTATACGATTTACCGTTAGATTCTTGTGTAAACGAAATCGTTTTGCGCACCGCATCGTGCATGTTCACTTGACCCTCAATCATATTGTCCCAAGTAGGTGAAGTTGCGTCCTCAAAACATGCCATGAACATTTTCGCACCAGAATTCAATGCATTGATGACCATTTTACGATTGACAGGACCTGTAATTTCTACTCGACGATTTTGTAAATCAGCAGGGAGTGGCGCAATAGTCCACACTCCTTCACGGATCTCTTTTGTGTCTGCTAGAAAATCTAGCTTCTCTCCTGCATCAAGGCGTTTTTGTCTATTTTGACGCTCATTTAGTAATTTTTTTCTTCGTTCATCAAATTGATGGTGCAGTGAAGCTATAAATTGAAGTGCTTCAGCTGTTAAAATTGCTTCACTTGCAACCGTCTGCTTACCTAAAATTTTAATGTCTTTAGAAGTTACTTGCTGCATACTCATATCCATACCTCCGTTTTGGTTAAATGAATTGTGCTGTTTCTGTTGAACCCTTCATAGCCGTTGTAGAAGATGTTCCACCAGAAATTACTTGCGATACTTCATCAAAGTAACCAGTACCTACTTCACGTTGGTGCTTCGTAGCTGTATAGCCTTTTGTTTCATTAGCAAATTCAGCTTGTTGAAGCTTAGAGTACGCAGCCATGCCGTTATCTTTATAATCATGTGCTAATTCGAACATGCTATGATTTAAAGCATGGAAACCTGCTAGCGTTACGAATTGGAATTTGTAGCCCATTTTACCAAGTTCCACTTGATATTTCGCAATTGTCTCATCATTTAAATTCGCTTTCCAGTTGAATGATGGAGAACAGTTATAAGCAAGCATTTTACCTGGGAATTTAGCATGGATTGCATCTGCGAATTTTTTTGCTTCTGCTAAATCAGGTGTAGATGTTTCACACCAAATTAAGTCTGCATACGGTGCATAAGCAAGGCCTCGTGCAATCGCTTGGTCAATGCCTGGTCTTGTACGGAAGAAACCTTCAGGAGTACGTTCGCCTGTTAGGAACTCCGCATCTCTCGGATCAATATCGCTTGTTACCATATCCGCCGCATCTGCATCTGTACGTGCAATTAAGATTGTTGGTACATCTAAGACATCAGCTGCAAGTCTTGCAGAAGTCAAATTACGAATCGCGTTTTGTGTTGGTAATAACACTTTGCCGCCTAAGTGACCGCATTTTTTTTCTGAAGCTAATTGGTCTTCTAAGTGAACGCCTGATGCGCCCGATTCAATCATACCTTTCACTAATTCGAAGACGTTCAGTGGTCCACCAAATCCTGCTTCTGCATCTGCAATAATCGGTGCGAACCAGTCAAAACCATCGTCGCGCCCTTCAGCATGATCAATTTGGTCTGCACGCTGTAATGCTTGATTAATACGCTTAACAACTGCAGGTACACTATTTGCTGGGTATAAGCTTTGGTCAGGATACATTTGGCCTGAAAGGTTAGCATCCGCTGCTACTTGCCAGCCACTTAAGTAAATAGCTTGTAGACCCGCTTTTACTTGTTGTACAGCTTGATTACCCGTTAATGCTCCTAAAGCATTGATGAAATCTTCTTCATGTAAAGATCTCCATAAACGTGCTGCACCTTTTGTTGCTAATGTATGTTCAACAATTACAGAGCCACGTAATTTGATGACTTCCTCTGCACTGTACGGACGTTCAATTCCTAACCAACGACCCTCTTCTGCCCAATTTTTTTCTAATTGCTCCACTTGTTGTTTTCTAGATACCATAAAAACTCACACCTTCCAATTAATTTACGTTAATAACTGTTTAAATTTGTTGTTGCATAACAGTTAGCGTTGTTATAAATTAATATATAACAGTTTCTGATTTTTGTTATTGTTTTTTGATAAAAAGCCATTTTTTAACGATGAATGAATGTTTTTCCACGATAAATTGAGGAGGCGCTTCAAATGGTTGAGAAAAAAATGGGTTTTGCAAATGGGATAGCTGAGCAATACAAGAATTTGTTAGCAGATTGGATACCGCAGGAAGCAACATTGGCAATTGCTGTAGGAGACTCTTACATTTATTATGTTGCAGGTGCTTATGATGTACATTTAAATTGTGGTAAGGGTATTAAGGAAGGGAGTATTGCAGATCAAGTCATTCGTGAAAGAAGAAAAATAGAAGCTGTTGTTGAAGAAGAGTTATTAGGTATTCCATATTACGGCATTGGTTATCCTATCGAATTGCATGGTGAGCCAGCCGCGCTAATTGTCATCTTACCGCCTGATCATAAGTTAGCTATTAAAGAGCCCTACCGTTTTATAACAGGCAAACAGCAAGATGAATGGTCCCCTATCCCTATTGAAAAAGTATCGCATTTTGAAAGCTTAAATAAGAAAAGTTGGTTTTATGCTAAAAGTGAACAATATAAAACAAACTTAACACTTAAAGAGTTGCATAGACGTTTACCTGATTGTTTTTTACGTATTCACCGTTCCTATATAGTAAATATTCACTCTATTCGGAAAATAACGCGTGATTTCTCATCAAATTTACTGATCGTTTTGCAAGATAACACGGAATTACCCGTCAGTAGTTCCTATATAAATGATGTAAAGAGAGCGTTAGAATTTTAATAAAATAATAATGATACTAACCGAGTGCAATTTTGCACTCGGTTTTTCTTTTATGCACATTTTGGAAAACCGACTTTTTGAATTACCTCCATATTAAATTTCCTTAATTATTCGAATACTAATACAGCGCTAAAATTTTATACTATTCTCATAGGATTATATTTGTCCATAATGATTGGTTGACCTATTTCCCTTACAATTTCGTTTACTTTCTAATAATCTTTCAGAATTACTATTATTTTTTTCTGAAAAAGGTTGAAAAAAATCGTCAATTTTGTATAATAGATATCGTTTGAGTAAACTTAAAGTTTCGTTAAAGTAAACTTTCGTTTCTATAAGTTTACGAATAGTAAACAATCGAGGAGCAAGAAGATGCAAATCGGCAAAAAGATTAAACGACTTCGCCTAAAAAAAGGACTCACCCAAGAGGAGTTAGGTGAAAGAACAGATTTGAGCAAAGGTTACATCTCACAATTGGAAAGAGATTTGAACTCTCCTTCTATTGAAACACTCTTCACATTATTAGAAGTTCTTGGTTCAACACCTAAAGACTTTTTTGATGATGAACAAGAAGAACAAAAAGTCGTCTACACTGACGAGGACCAAACCATCTTTACTGACGAAGATAAAAAATATCGTATTCAATGGCTTATTCCAACTTCTAATGAAAAAGAAATTGAACCTGTCATTTTAACATTTGAACAAAACGGTGAATTCAAGCAATTTGAACCTTCTTTATCCGAAACATTTATCTATGTTTTATCAGGGCGCATTCGACTTGTATTAGGTAAGGAGGAATATATCGCAACAGCAGGAAATGCGGTCTATTTCGATGCTTCAGATACTCATCAGCTGTTTAATGCTCACGCAGGGAAAACCGATCTTTTACTCGTCGCAACCGAATCTTATTTATAGTTTAGGAGGCCCAACATGACTGAAAACTCAATTATTCGCTTTGAAAATGTGTCGAAATCATATTCTGACGGCACTGTCGTATTAAAGGATATCAGCTTTGAATTAGAAAGAGGTGAGTTTTACACCCTACTCGGCCCATCTGGTTGTGGTAAAACAACGATTCTCCGTCTAATCGCCGGATTCATGGAACCAACAAGCGGCTCTATATATTTCAATGGTAAGAAAATCAATAATGTTCCTGCTAATGAACGACAAGTGAATACTGTATTCCAAGACTATGCTCTATTCCCACATTTAGATGTGTTTGAAAATGTAGCGTTTGGACTGCGTATAAAAAAACTAAACAATTCTGAAGTAACAAAACGTGTACATGAAGCATTAAAATTCGTGAACTTAGAAGGCTATGACAAACGTGAAATTTCTGAAATGTCAGGTGGTCAGCGCCAACGTGTTGCTATCGCTCGTGCTATCGTCAATGATCCAGAAATCATTCTTTTAGATGAACCACTATCAGCTTTAGACTTAAAACTTCGTACAGAAATGCAATATGAATTGCGTGAGTTGCAACAACGACTAGGTAAAACATTCGTTTTCGTCACACATGATCAGGAAGAAGCTCTTGCGATGTCAGATGAAATCTTCGTGCTAAACGAAGGGGATATCCAACAAAGTGGTACACCCGTTGACATTTATGACGAACCAATTAACCGCTTCGTTGCAGATTTCATCGGTGAATCTAATATCGTTCCTGGTACGATGATCGAAGATTTTGTTGTAAATTTCGCTGGCAAATCGTTTGAATGTGTCGACCAAGGCTTGAATCCAAATGAAAAAATAGATATCGTCATTCGTCCCGAAGATCTAGAAATTACTTCACTAAAAAACGGCAAGCTAGAGGTAACTGTAGATACACAGCTATTCCGCGGTGTACATTATGAACTATCTACCTATGATGAAGATGGCAATGAATGGCTTGTCCACTCATTGAAAAAAGCAACAGTTGGAGCAAAAATCGGGCTAGACTTTGATCCTGAAGCTATTCATGTTATGCGTCTAAACGAAACAGAGGCAGACTTTGATAAACGTTTAGAATCATACGGAGATGAAGAAGATGCGAAATAAAAGAAATAGTCCATTTGCTCTCATCCCATATTATGTATGGATTGCCCTTTTTGTTATAGCACCAATTATACTTGTCGCTTATTATTCATTACTTGACTTAAATGGCAATTTTACTATTGCAAACTATCAAAACTTCTTTACGGGCGTGTACTTAAAAATGACGCTAAGCTCATTTTGGTACGCATTTCTAATTACACTGTTTTCATTATTAGTATCTTATCCAGCGGCGTATTTAATTACAAAAACAAAGCATAAGCAGCTTTGGCTCATTTTAATTATTATCCCATCATGGATTAACCTACTTTTAAAAACGTACGCATTTATCGGGATCTTCGGTATGAGCGGTCCGATTAATTCTTTCTTGAAAACGATCGGTATCCCACAGCAGCAAATTTTGTTTACAGATTTTAGTTTCGTTTTTGTAGCTGTTTATATTTTCATTCCGTTTATGATTTTACCGATATTTAATTCCCTTGATAAACTAAATCCGGCACTCATCTATGCAGCTCGTGATTTAGGGGCTTCAAGACTTACAACATTCCGTCGCGTTATATTACCTCTTACGATGAACGGTGTGAAATCAGGGATTCAAGCTGTTTTTATCCCAGCGCTATCTCTATTCATGATTACACGATTGATCGCGGGTAACCGTGTTATTACACTTGGTACAGCTATCGAACAACAATTTTTAGTAACGCAAAACTGGGGAATGGGTTCGACAATCGCAGTATTCTTAATTCTATTTATGTTTATCATCATGTTATTCACAGGCCAAAAAGAGAAAGGGGCTACACAATATGGAAAAGCTAAGTAAAAGTTCGAAGCTGTATTTAGCTTTGGTTTTTGTCATTTTGTATGCACCCATTCTGTTTTTAGTATTCTACTCTTTCAATAGTGGCGGTACAATGACAAATTTCAAGTCTTTTACACTTGAACACTATATAGCAGTATTTGAAGATACGCGCTTGTTAACCATTCTTATTAATACAGTAGTAGTGGCATTATTATCTGCATTAATTTCCACTATGATTGGAACGCTTGGAGCAATCGGTATTGTCTCGATGCGTAATCGCAAACTACGTAATACTGTATTATCACTAAATAATATTCTAATCGTTAGCCCAGATGTTATTATCGGGGCATCGTTCTTGATTTTATTCACAATGGTTGGGGTTAAATTAGGTTTCACTTCTGTGTTATTAGCACATGTTGCTTTTAGTATTCCAATCGTGGTAATTATGGTTTTACCTAAGCTACAAGAGATGAGTTCTTCTTTAATCGATGCTGCACTTGATCTAGGGGCAACACGTCGTGACATTTTAACACGCGTCATTTTACCTTATATCAAACCAGGTATTTTCGCGGGATTCTTCTTAGCGTTAACGTATTCTCTTGATGATTTCGCCGTGACATTTTTCGTTACTGGGAATGGTTTCAGTACTTTATCTGTTGAAATCTATTCAATGGCTCGCGCTGGCGTTTCATTAACTGTTAATGCCATCTCAGGCTTAGTATTCTTTGTGACAATGCTGCTTGTTCTCGGTTATTACTTCGTCACAAATCGTAGTAGAGGCGCAAGTGGAACGGGGGGGCGTAAATGAAATCATTAGTACGAGCAACAGTTGTCATTTTACTTGTTTGCGGCTTACTGATGTATGCAGCAAGTGTGATGGACCAAACTTCCGGGAAATCAGGGAAAGATGTTTTAACCATTTATAACTGGGGCGAATATATTGATACAGATTTAATTAAACAATTCGAAAAAGAAACAGGTATTCACGTTATTTACGAAACATTTGATTCAAATGAAGCAATGATGACGAAAATCGAACAAGGTGGTACGTCTTACGATATTTCAATGCCATCAGAATACACAATCGAGCAAATGAAAGAACGAGATTTACTGCTTCCAATCGATTACAAACAAATTCCGAATATCAAAAATATTGATCCAGACTTTTTAGATTTAGATTTTGATCAGGATAACAAATTTTCCGTTCCATATTTCTGGGGTACTGTTGGGATTGTGTATAATACGGCTATCCTAGATGGTCAAAACTTTGATAGCTGGGATGATCTTTGGGATCCTTCTTTAAAAGGCAAAGTAATTTTAGTAGATAGTGCCCGTGAAGTGTTAGGTGTTAGCTTAAACAGTATGGGGAAATCTCTGAATTCAACTGATAGTAAAGAACTGAAGGCTGCTACTGACAAATTAATTAAAATGGCACCAAACGTTAAAGCGATTATTGGAGATGAAGTGACACAATTAATGGTAAATGGCGATGCTTCTGTCGCTTTAACTTGGTCTGGTCAAGCAGCTGATATGATGTTTGAAAATGAAGATTTAACGTACAATGTACCAAATGAAGGTTCAAATTTATGGTTTGATAATATGGTAATTCCGAAAACATCTAAAAATGTTGAGGGAGCTCATAAATTCATCAACTTCATGCTAGATGCCGAAGTTGCTGCACAAAACGCAGATTATGTCGGTTACTCAACACCTAATAAAGCAGCATTAAAATTAATGGACCCTGAAGTAGTAAACGATGAACGCTACTACCCTTCAAAAGAGGTTCGTGACAATTTACATGTATATAAAAATTTAGGTAAAGAAAAAATCGGTGAGTACAATGAATTATTCTTGAAATTTAAAATGTCTATACGATAAGCTTAAAGAAGCTCGGAAGGTGCATACCTTTCCGAGCTTCTTTTGTTGCTTAACATCGTGACAAACTGTATAATTCATACATTACTATTAATTAGCAATACGAAATGTTTTACGAGAAAGAGAGAAAAATATGAAATCTTCCAATAAATTAGCATTAATCTTATTAATGTTTAATATGTTTATCTCGATGAGTTCTGTCGGTCTTATTATTCCCGTTATGCCTAGCTATTTGAAACTATTTGGCGCTGCTGGACAAGTGTTAGGCTTTCTAATAGCCATTATCGCTTTTGCTCAGTTCCTATTCTCCCCTATAGCTGGGAATTTATCTGATCGCATCGGCCGAAAAAAACTAATTGTTTTTGGGCTATTTGTAAATGGTATTGCTCAAATCGCATTTGGTTTATCTACAGAACTGTGGATGTTATTTGTTTGCCGCTTTTTAACAGGTGTCGGCTCGGCCTTTATCGTACCGCCAATTATGGCTTATGTAGCAGATATTACGACCAATGAAGAACGAGGCAAAGCAATGGGGCAAATTGGTGCAGCGATTTCTCTAGGCTTTATGATTGGGCCTGGTATTGGCGGTTTTTTATCCAACGTTAGTTTGCACTTCCCATTCTACTTTGCTGGGTCTGCTTCTATTATTGCAGGCGTATTATCACTAATCTTATTACCAGCGACAACACCAGTAATTCAGAATGCTGTAAAAGGCGATAACTTGTTCAAACAGATGTCTCGTTCATTCCATGCATCGTACTTTGTGCTGTTAATAGTTGTCTTTGTATTCTCATTTGGAATATCAAATTTCCAAGCCACCTTATCAATGTTCTTAACATATAAGTTTGAATACACAGCAACTGATATTGCCATTTTAATGACTGTTGGTGGTTTTGTTGGTGTAATTGTTCAAGGCTTCGCATTAAATAAGTTATTTAAGAAATTCGGAGAAATGAAAATCATTTTATTTGGCCTTGCAGTTTCAGCCATTAGTATGTTAGGTATATTATTTGTAAATGCCTTCTTTATCATGTTACTAGTGGCAACTATATTCTCAACAGCAACGACTTTAATCCGCCCTGCTGTGAATACACTGATTTCAAAAACAGCTGGCAACGAACAAGGCTTTGCTGCTGGTATGAATAATGCATATATGAGTTTAGGTAATGTGATTGGACCTGCTCTTGCTGGCATATTATTCGATTGGAATATGAATACTCCCTATATATTCGGAACAGTTATTTTAGTAGGGTGCTTCGCTTTAACGGCTGTTTGGACAAAGCGTAAAACAGCAATAGCGTAATATGAAAAGGCGGCTCAATGATGAGCCGCCCTTTTTAACGTTTCTTTCTATTTTTCAATAGTTCTCCAACGTTAAGTTGTTCTTCTTGATCAGTAACGTCTTTCTTTCTTCGGAGCCCTTTTGGTATATTGCGTAATGTAGTCCATCCGAAGCGTCTGAGCGTAATGTCGATAAAGAAAAGTAACATCGCTGCTAATATCAACCACTTTGCAATATTTTGTTGCTCTGCGCTTGATGTAGGGAGCTTACGAAACGCTTCTGCTGGATCAGTTAGCTCTTTACCATTTGTGCTTGTTGACAGCTCTGTTAATAGCTTTGTATTATCCTGCTGCATACGATATTCCGAACTGTACGGTATTGTGAGTCCAGCTTGATACATACCTTCATCATCATTTGATACTCTGAAGTATACGAGACCAGGACCGTGCTCAAAGTTCACACGCGTTTTCCCTGGTGCTAATGGTTCTTCTGTTATTGGTAACTCTCCCCCTTTTTCATCTACAACGACAATATCCATAAATGCTGATTTTGCAGTTGGATCCGAAACGATAAAGGAACCGTCATCTTGCTGCTGAATATTATAGGGCACCTCATTATATGAAGGTAGTAGCTCTGATACGGTTGTATTCCAAAAGTTCGACCATTCTTGCCAGCGAGCCCAATCCCCTGTCCATTTACCCTTTGTATCTGATGTGAAGGCCATCGTCTTACCGAGGCCATATTTCCATTCAGCAAGTACAGGGTCATCCTTTTCACTTTCTACAATAACATTAGCCGTTTGCTTCGCCGTTGTAGCAATATAAGCGTTCATTTTCGGCACGCCCTCTGTAAATAGACTTTGCCATTTCGCACCACCATCGATAATTGGATAAAATGGATTATCTTCAATATACGTACGCGTTAACATAGACGTTTCTCTTGATAGAATTGATGGAATTGTTTCTTCATCCGCCACATCATAGAAACGACCTGCTCCTACTTCCGCTAAGTATTGTAGTAAACTGCGATCCGAATCTTGTCCGATTGCAACAGTAGAAAGCGTAATATTCGCATTTTTACCTTCTTCAATTAGCTGGTCATAGGAACTACTTGTAGCTGCCTCACCATCCGTTAATAAAATAATATGCTTACGCTGTAACTTTAAATCTCGCAAACTTTCATAAGCAAAGCTTAATGACGAATAGATTTCCGTTCCACCATTTGGTGGAACAGATAAAATCTTTTCTATAGCTTGCTCTTTATCTGTTAGTGGAGCTGGTGGAATTATTTCCCACGGCCGATCATCAAATGCGATAAAGCCGAATGTATCATCATCACGTAGTAATTCAACTGAGCGTACGGCTGCTTCCTTTGCTAATTTAATTTTATTACCGTCCATACTACCAGACTTGTCTAAAACAATTGTTAAACCAAGTGAAGGTAGCTGTTCCTTCCCTTTCACTTCCATTTCAACAGGTAAAATGGTTTCAATCGGTGTTTTGAAATAGCCTCCAAGACCAAAGCTATTTTCCCCACCAATCATCATAAAGCCCATGCCAAAGTTTTTCACTGCCTGCTCAATCATCGACATTTTCTCTTCACCAACTAAATGGCCTGAAACGTTGTCAAAAATAATGGCATCATAGCCAATATAAGATGATTGCATCGACGGTAACTCCATTGCTGAAATGTCTTCTACCACCAATGTATTTTGGTCAATGACATTAGCAAGACTACTTGCTTTGACATCATCTCCATGTACGAGCAGTATACGAGGCGTTCCTTGTACTGTTGTGACACTAGTTAACTCATTATTTTCAAGCAAGGCATCCTCGGCCATTTTGAGCTGAGCTTTATATTTAAAAAGGCCATCTCCTTTTGGTTTATGACGGAATGTCACTGTATTAGAGCCACTATCTAATTGAACTTTTTGCTTTTCAATGACTTGATCGTTTGCTGATAAGCTCAGCTCACCTGTCGTATTTGTCGAAGATTCAATTTGTACTGTTAACTGTTGCTGTTCACCTTTGTATGCCACTGGTGGTGTGTCAAATGAAGTAATCGCAACATCCTGCTTCACCGGTTTATCAATCTTTACTGTATCAATTTGAATATTACTATTTTGTAATTGACTTAGTTGATCTGTTGCAGAGCCCGCTGTTTCAACACCGTCAGAGAATACGACAATACGTGTCGCCTTTTTACTATCTACAACATTCGAAGCTAACTGTAACGCATTCGCTAAATTAGTTTGACCAATATTTTTTAGCGCTGGCCATTCTGGTAAATTTGTTTTTTTAGATGATAAACTAAGATCTGTTTGGAAACCATCAGCAAAGCTGTAGACCCCTTTAATTTGGTAGTCCTTGCTACTTTCCATACTTTCTTGAATCCAGCTAGCGATTTCCTTTTTAGTACCTTTCATAGAGGCAGAACGATCGACTAAAAAAACAACTTGCTCTTCCTTAATCGGCAATAAAATATAAGGCGCACTTAAAGCAAAAACGAGTAAACTGATTGCTAACACACGCATATAAAAAATAATTTTATGTTCTCTTTTATATCGTTTGCCACTTTGTATCCAGGCCCAACCAAAATAGAGTAAAGTTGGTATAAATAATAGTAGCCATAGTGGGTGATCAATGCGTAAATCCATAACGACGTTGCACCTCCCATTCAGCTAGTAATAATCCGATGATTAATAATACAAACAATGGCATTAGCGATTGCTGTACATAATCTGTTGTCGCCTTGTCTGCTGTCTCACCATATTCAAATGATGTTCCTTTTTTAATTACTTTCTCTTGTTGCTGTAATGAAACAGCTAAACGTTTTTCTTCATTACCAGATTTTAGCATATAAAGTCCAGGCTTAGCTGGTGCGATAAAACTGCCCCCATCTTCAAAGCTACTAATATATTCTCCATCTTGCGAGTACATTTCATAACCTTTCGTTCCTTCATCTGTTTTCTCCAATGAGATAATGCGTCTTTCATTTGGAGAGAACGTACCAATATCACTGCCACTAGCAGCAAGATTTTCCTTAGCACTCCACAAGAATAACGGGAATGAAGGATGTAGCGGCCAATCTGTCATTTGTATATCCGCTAAAACGGCAATATGCCCTGCCGGCGAAATTTGAATAAAAGGCTCATCATTGATTGTTGCGATTGTTTTATAATCTTTAAACGATGGATACAGCTCATTAACATAAACATCCTTTATCGGAGCGTATGCAAAAAGATTGGAATCCCTTGTTTTCACTTCACCGCTAATTTCCTGCGCCTTTTTATCATCTCGTCCAATTAGAAGTACCGGTTTCTTCTTTTGTTCTAACAGCTTCGTTTGATTCGTTACGATGATTGCATCTTCTTTAGAATCTTCTAATTGTAGAGGCGGTACGATACTTACTGGGAAATCCATCGCTTGGAATGCCTTTTGTACGAGCTGCTGTAAGCCTTGATCAACAAGAATCTTCGTTGTATTTTGCTGCAAGAGAATGGTCATTTCGTTATCTGCTTTGTAGTCATCTTCCACCTTCAACTTGGCCTTTAAAGCTGTTGAATCTGCTAACTTTTCAAAAGAAAAGCGTTCTTCCCCATTTGCTGGAATGGTAATTTTCTTCGTTGTCAGCTCTTCTCCTTTATCATTAGAGATAATGATCGTTGCCTTTTGCTCTTTGCTCGTATCATTTTTCACTTGGGCGATAGCCTTTAGTTCCCCTTCTAACTTTGTTGCGCCAAAGCGCTGCAATGAAATATTTTGCAAATCATCAGGTGCACCTTTGACAATCCATTTAATATCCGCTACTTCAAGTGGCAATTGATCGCGATCTACTGCATCTGTAAATAAATAGATGGCAGTTGATTTCTTGCCAATGAATGTTTGTACAAAGTCGAGCGTTGTTGGCAGCTGTTCATTGGCATATGTAACTTGTAGTGATTTAATAGCATTTTGAATTGTCTTAGCATTTGTTTCATTACGTAAAACAACTTGCGGCTCAGTCCCTGTCGTAATAATCGTGACAGCTTTGCCCCCGAGTTGATCTGTTAAATCGAGCATTTCTTTTTGATGGCTCTCAAAAATCGTTTCACCATTTTTGTCTGCAAGCATTGTAGCTGAAGTATCGACTACCCAAATGATTTGATCCCCAGCAATTGTTTTTGTTTTCCAATACGGCTGTAATAAGGCGAAGACGAGTAAAATAAGTCCAAGCATTTGCAAATAAAATAAAGCATTTCTTTGTAAATGTTGCAAATAGGGTGAAGCCTTCGTTTCCTTCATTACTTCATCCCAAAAAAGAGTAGAAGAAATTTGTTTTTCTACATACCTCTTACGGAAAAAATAATAAATTAAAACCGTTAGAGGAATAATTGCTGTTAATAGAAACGGTAGTTGATTAAATCCCATTTACTTCACCTCACTGTAGCCATTTTGCTTTGATGAATTGGTTGAATAGTGCATGCTGAATACCATCTGCAACTTGCACGATTATATGCTGAACACCATATTTTCGACACAATGCCTCAAGCTGTAATTGATGCTCCTGCTGCTTTTCTTCATAAGAGCGTAAGACGTTTTGTGACATTGATACATTAACACTTGCCGATGTTTCAACATCTATTAATCGTACATCTCCAGAGTAAGTCGGCAATTTTTCATCAAGTGATTGTACTTGAATAAGGCGCACATCTCCTGCAAAGCGGGGTACTTTACTTAAAAAGGCACTCCATTCCTCAAGGGGCTCAAGTGCATCTGAAATAATCAGAAGAATCGTCATATCTTTTGGCAAAGTGCGGATAGCATTCTCTGCAAAAGATTCTGATGAAGTAGGCTCCCTTAAATCCGCAATCGTTTTTTCATATGCCTTTTGATAAGTAGAACCTTTACGCCGAAATGGTGGAGTCGGCTTGTTCGAAACATATGAAAAAGATAATCGATCATCTCTATTTAGCACAGTCAACCCTAGAGCTGTAGCAAGCTGCCTTGCAAAAAGCCATTTTGCTTCATCCCCCATCGATTTAGTTGTATCAAGTAAAATATGAACACGCATTTCCTGCTCATCTAAAAAGCGTTTAATAAAATATTTCTCTGTCCGTGCAAAAACGTTCCAGTCAAGTTGTCGAACATCATCACCTGGATGGTATTCTCTAAAATCAGAGAAATCCAGGGATGCTCCAAAACGTTGTGAACGGTGAGAGCCTTTATGATGACCACGTATTTTCGTAGCCGTATTCAAAGAGAGACGGCGAATTTTACTAGCCCATTCATTTGGTAGTAAAAAGTTCGACTGCGTCATACCGCTTGCCCTTGTTTCATTTTTTCAAGTAATGTTTCCAACACATCATCGATTTGTAAACCCGCCGCTTCCCCCTCATAATTGAGCATTAAACGATGACGAAGTGCTGGTTTTGCTACTGTTTTAATATCTGCAATTGACACGTGATAGCGACCATTGATGAGGGCACGTGCTTTTGCGAGTTTAACAATACTTTGTAAACCACGTGGGCCACTACCATACTCAATATACTGCTTCACTTCATCAATTGTATCAGGGCTATTTGGATGCGTAGCAACGACTAAATCTACAGCATAAGAAAGCATATCATCAGCTATTAAAACTTCTTTTACCATCTGTTGGAGTTCAACGATTTCTGTATCGTTCATGATTTTCTGTAGTTCAACTGAGATGGAACCTGTCGTTCTTTTCATAATTTCCATTAACTCTGCCTTTGATGGGGTAGGCACTAGTATTTTACAAAAAAAACGGTCCATTTGTGCTTCTGGTAATGGATATGTTCCTTCCATTTCAATCGGGTTTTGAGTCGCTAAAACGAAAAATGGTTTAGCCATTTTCTTTGTATCACCAAGAACAGTTACCGTTTTTTCACCCATAGCCTCTAAAAGTGCACTTTGTGTTTTCGGCGTCGCACGGTTAATTTCATCCGCTAATACCATTTGGCTAAAGATCGGTCCTTCTTGGAAGGAGAAGCGTTGATTGCCATCTGCGGAACGTTCTATAACACTCGTACCAGTGATATCTGTTGGCATTAAATCGGGTGTAAATTGGATTCGTGAAAACGATAAATCGAGCACCTCAGAAATCGTGCGGATTAACATCGTTTTCCCTAAACCCGGAAGCCCCTCTAATAAGGCGTGGCCATCTGCAAGGACCGCGAACATCGTATAATCGATAGCCTCCTCTTGCCCAACGATAAAGCGACCAATTTCATCTCGAACTGATTGTAATTTCTCACTCATCGCTACGTATTGCTCTGGTGTATAAGACATGAACTTCCTCCTCTATTTGTTATCAATTGTAGAAAAATAATCTTGTACAATATTTTGTAATTCTTTCGGTAATTGCAGGCGATCCGTCGTTTGAATATACGAATCCTCATAGCTTCCAACGACTTCTTCATAAGGTCTGATAGAGCCTTTTTGTACTGGGCCTTTTTCTGTTTCATGAATTTCTGCTGCACTACCCTCGCCCGTTTTCCCGGAGTCTACCGATGTATCACCTTTACTACCAATACGTTCTGGAATTGCTAGTAAATTGCGCTCACCTTGACCAAGTCCTCCACCTTTGGAACCAGAGCCAGACCCTTGTCCCTGCCCTTTTCCTTGGCCTTGACCTTGGCCTTGACCTTGGCCTTGACCTTGACCTTGGCCTTGACCTTGGCCTTGACCTTGACCTTGGCCTTGACCTTGACCTTGGCCTTGGCCTTGACCATTCTGATTGGTATTGCTATTTTGATTACTTGTTTGAGAAGAGCTTTGCGATGAATTGCTATTTTGTGCACTATTCGCACTTTGGCTTGAACTTTGACTTGCACTACCATTGGAAGTAGTTGCTTGATTTTGACTATTCGCTTGTGCCTGCTGATTTTGTAAGGCAGTTTGGATCGATTGGTTGAGCGGTTTACCTTCTTGGCTCATCGCAGTCTGCACATCCCTCGCCTCATTCATTAAGATGTCATTTGCTTTTTGTAAATCCGCTAGTTCCTTTAATTCTGTATCCGTTAGCCCTTCGCCTTCCTTATCATTTTTGACAAGTTCTTTCTTTTCCTGTAATTGCTGTTCTTTTAATTGTAATTCCTTTTGTTTTTTCACGAGCTCTCTCAATGCTTCTTCAGATGTTTTCGTATCTCTTAACTTCTCCTGAAGCTTAGCTAGTTCTTTTTTCACTTCCTCTGATTTCGTTTTTTTCTCTAGCTTCTTCACTTCTTTTTTTATATCTGAAATGATTCTATTTTCTTGTTCTGTATCTTTTGCAGCTAATTGTGTTGTCGCGGGAAATAAAATAAGCGCGAATATAGCGACAGCTATAAACAAACTTCCCAGTATATAAGGCCCTTGCACAATTCTCTTCTCTCGTGCTTTAAATAGAACAAGAGCAGTATCTGCATTGTTATCGGTTTGCTGCAATAAATGCTGAAACAGCGGTGATGTAGTATCGTCAATTGAATATACAGCACGGAGCTGATTATGTGGGAAATAGCCATCCAGAGCACGTATAGACTGCTCTTTCGATGGCTTTCTCCAAATAATTAGAAGTACCCATGATGTGACGATGACGATGGCCGATATCAGCGCAGTTTGTGCATAATAAGGAAAAACAAAAAATCGAGAAATAATCAGCAAAACAAAACTAACACCCAGTGCGAGCAATATACCAAACTGAATCTTAGTGAAAAAGTGTTCTACAAAAAGGCTCGTTCTTGCTCTCTTAACTGCTTGTGCTAAACGACTTTGACCGTTCATCGATTACCCACCTCATTTCACTTTTTTCATGTTAACACGTAGTCTTTTTACTGCTATTAATAAACAGACAATCGTCACCAGTGAATAAAAAATTAAATAACCTGCCCAGATTGGAAAATGGATATTTGTTACTTCATAAAAACTATCAAGCATTAATGGATCAATCAATGTCATCATTAAAGCAATTGGATTAATCGTACCCCAAAAATGTGCAAAAATTGATGGACTACTCGTTACACCAGTCATGCCTGATCTATTCATCTCCATTGAGATCAAAAAGAAAAATGCTGTAACACCTGTTAAAACTAACATCGAGCCATATGTTGCAATCATAGAGATAATTGTTTTCCTTAGTAATGTCGAGAACATGACACCGATACTACCAACTGCCAACATTGTAACGATTAAAAACGCGAAAATAACAATTAATTGTGACGGTGAAACGCCTCCGAATAAAAATACTAAACTATAAATTGGTAACCCTGCAATCAATAGAAGCATTAAAAAGACGATAGAGGAACTCATTTTCCCAAAAATAATTTGGAAGGAAGATTGCGCCGTCGTCAGTAAAATGTTCAACGTTTGCTTTTCACGTTCAGAACTTATTGAACCAGCAGTCATACCTGGCGTTATGAACAGAATTAAAGCCAATTGCACATACGTCAGCAAACTAAATAACATTACGCTTTCTTCTGAACTAATAAAACCACTAATATTAAAATCCATCAGCACAAAAATAAAACCAAAGACAAATATACTAAGTGCTAGTAAATAAAACATGATGCCTGAAAAACTTTTAAAGGCGCGGAATCTTAGCTTGAACTCTTTTATTAACACTGGATTTGTGAACATTGATTTCATGCCTCATCCACTCCCTTCGTTATCGCCATAAAGACATCCTCTAAATCTTTTTCTTCTTCTGCAAATGATGTAATCGGGATATTTGCTAACACCGCTTTTTTCAATAGCGCCATTTGTTCTTCATCTGATCCGCGATATTGGAATGTCAATTGCTGCTCATTCACCTCAATACCCGTAACAAAAGGATCCTCCTCAAAGAATTTCACAGCCTTGTCTACTGTTTCACGCAGTTTCACTGTAATTACCTTCTCACCTTGCAATTGCGTTTGGATAGCTGATACTGAACCGTGAGCGATTAATTTCCCACTATCAATAACGCCAATTTCATCACACATCTCTGCAAGCTCCGGCAAAATATGGGAGGAAATTAAAATCGTCTTGCCCATTGATTTTAATTGCTTCAAAATATCACGCATTTCAATTCGAGCACGAGGGTCTAATCCCGATGCCGGTTCATCTAAAATAAGTACTTTAGGGTCATGGATAAGCGTTCTAGCTAAACATAGACGTTGCTTCATACCACGTGATAATACATCTACATATTCATAGCGTTTATGCGTTAAATTGACTAGTTCTAATAACTGCGGAATTAATTTCGCACGCTCTGCTGCTGGAATACCATAGCTTGAACCAAAGAAATCTAAATACTCATCTGCTTTCAATTGATCATAGACGCCAAAAAAGTCGGGCATATATCCGATTAATTTTCGAATATCTTCTGGATTTTTCGTTACACTCTTACCATTAATCCATGCATCGCCTGCAGTAGGTTGAAGAAGCGTTGATAAAATCGAAAATGTCGTTGATTTCCCCGCGCCATTTGCACCAACAAAGCCAAATACTGTACCTTCACCAATTGAGAGGTTCAACCCTTGTAATGCATAAAAAGAACCGTATTTTTTCGTAAGTCCTTTAATTTCTATCATTTTTGGACCTCCCCTTTCAATTGTAGCTCTGGTAACACAGTCCTCATTTCACCTTTGTTTCCAGCATCCTTCATTAGTTTATAAATGACTTGACCATCTTTTGAAATATATTGTGAAACATCCTTATCTACTATTAATCTTGCGTCGGTTATTTCTTCAAACTTATCTTTTTTCACATTAAATAAATGGAGCGTTACAGTTTGCTTATCTGTATTGGCTAGTTGCAATTCTACCCATTTCACTTTTTTATCTAATATGGAGTCTGGAATCGTCCAACTCACATCATACTCACCATCATCTAAATACCAAGAATTTATATCCTCAGCATTTTGTTCAATATAACCTCCCATCTTTGAATTAATGTCTTTAGCCATTGCATTTGCTGGTAATACAAATTCACCCGACAAATTTGTTTTTGGATTAAAGTTTTGGACGATTAAACTCAGAGATGTCCTTTCAGCCTTTTGCGTTTTCAGTTCAATTGGAAGCAATACTTCATCTACCCACGCCACAATGGCAGGTTGGTCATTCCCATCTAATAATTGATAAGCCAAGTTTCTAGCACTTTGCTGGCGATTTTTTAAGAGTTCTTTCTTATTTTTTGCTTTTTCCATCCATGTCATTCCTATTTGCATTGGAGACAATAATATAGAACCATTAATTGTTTGTGTTACATTTAATGTTTCATTTGGTTTAATATCACCTAGTTCCAACCATTTAACACCAGACCAAATTGAAACATCCTTAAGTGCAAATGGGAAGTTATTCTTTACAGTACCTTTAACAGCACCATCTTCAACATTTAATTGAATATCTAAACGACCAATATCGTTAATTCGCGTTTGACCAAACATACTATTTACACCCCAGTAACGACTATTACGAATCGTTAAAGATTGATGGTCCGCAAATTGTTCAAACATTGATTTTTGATGTACATCATTTAGATTCATGTAGCCTGAGTATGTAGACATGGTCATTGACGTATTCTTTGGGGCTGTAAATTCAAAATCACCACTGCGATTTGATAACAATGCCGATGCATATACACCTGATAAGCTATTATCTTCATTTACTTTATATACAGCCGTTTGTTGAATTTGTGGATTTAACAGACGATCCTTAGCCCCGTACCAGAAAATTAACAAGGACGTGACAATTGATAATACAGGTATAATCCACCATGCATGTTCGCGTTTATCTTTATTTTTTAGTAAGAAATAAAGTAATGGCCCTAATAGGAAAATATACAAAATAACAATTACTAGTAAAAAAATTGCTGATACTTGGAATGATGGGAAGATTTCATTATGCTGAATTAATTCCCCATTCATTTGATTCATAGTTCCTTGTGTTGATAGGTTAGTAGCTTTCATCGGTATAAGTTGTTCAAGAAGTTTTGTATAATCATCCTCTTTTGCTAAAGGGGCATTTCCTAGAGAAAATGCTGTTTGAATAATCTCACCTTCACCAACTGCAAGTTTAGCAACAAGTGGGGTATGATTCGCTTCTAATATCACTTGTCCATTTTTATTTAAATCAGCTTTATATGCTGTTATGTCCTCTTTAAATTTACCGCCTTTTGTTAATGCTCCTAGTGTTTCTTTAGATATCGTTTGCTCATCACCTAAAGTCAGCGGCAAATATTCTTTCATTAAGCCAACTTCGGCAACTACGTTGGCAGAAGCACCAATGATTGCTTTACCACCATTTTTCACCCATTCAATAATGGCTTGTTGCTGATCTTCTGTTAAGTCAGCTAATTTATATTCGTCTATAACTAGTACGTCCCCCATTGACCATGATGTGGCCTTTGATGGTAATGTGAAGTTCACTAATTGTGCAACATCGATTACTTCCATTCTAGATATATTAGGTGTATTATTTTTCCCTAGCTTAGTGAAGCCTAATAATCGGTCCGCATTACTCGTTAATGTGAGGACAATTGTTGTTTCTTCTTCATATAATTGTGGATTTACGTTTGCTTTTCCAGTGTAGTCAATCGACTTCCCTTTTTTCCAACCACCTTCGTAAAAGTGAATCATTTGCTGATTTGATCCACTCCAACCCCTAACGTCCGAATATTGTTCTAATGCAACTTCTATCGTTTTCGTCTCATTTTCTCCAATTTCTAACGGGATTGAGATACCACTTCCTGTATTATAGTCTTGTATTCCGTCTATAACGATGTCTCCAGAAAATGCTGTTCCTGTGTTTTTAACTGTAATGCTCAAAGGCAATCCTTTTCCATACTTCCCCTTATTTGCAAATCCAGCTGATGTCTTCACATCAAGCTTTGGTGCTGCGGACGCTTCCATTGGAATACCCAGCAAAAAACTGTAAATTAATAAAAAACATGAGACCAATAATAAAAGTCTGCTTCGCAAAGAATGTTCCCTCCTCTTTCTTCTTTTTCAATAGTACGTTTTATAAGTACATTGGTTGCATATATAACAAAATATATACTTTTTTACAGTTATTAATTAATTTTTCAATATTTTGTTATGAAAAGACAGGTGTATTGATTAGGGGACTATTAGGTTGTTATTTACCGTTAAAAATTTTTTTATGTTCAATACTAACGTATGTTACTACATTTTTTAATTGATTGTAACGGAGGGTGCTCGACTCCTGCGGGAAATGCACGCGAACCGAGACCCTGCCTGGAGCGTAGCGAAGGAAGCGGCTCGGTGCTTGCCCGCGGAATTCAACCTACCACTTTAATAGTAATAGTTAAAATTAGTTAATCAACACACCTGATGAAAAGCCGTATTATACAACAAGAAAACCCGACGTGTCAGTCCACACCTCGGGTTTCAATTTATTCACTTAAAGTAAATATACGTAAAAAATGCTCAACAAATTGTAAATTGACAGCAATCAAATCCTCATCTGGTTGAATAGCAGAATGGTGCAAGCCATATGCTGTATTTGCACCTGTCCAGAACATAGCACCTGGCAGTTCTTTTAAGAAGAAACCGAAATCCTCACCAGTCATGGCTGGCGGGCATTCATAAGCGTCCACACCAGGGAACCGCTCAGCAAAATCCAGTAAAGCATGCGCACAATGCGTTTCATTTTCCACTTGATAGTAGGAAGAGCCATAATCAATGGTTACTTCACATTCATAAGCAATTTCAGTCGCCCTACAAAGCGCTTTAATACGCTTTTTAATCAGTTTCATTGATTCTGCCGACATTGTACGGATCGTTCCTTCAAGCCGGGCATTTTCCGCAATAATATTCTGAACTGTACCAGATGTCATCTTGCCAATCGTGACAACAGCACTATCTAAAGGGTTAATATTACGACTAACAATTGTTTGCAGTTGGATCATTAGATTTGCTGCTGCAACTGTCATATCTCTCGTATTATGAGGATATGCCGCATGGCCACCAAAACCTTTTAAATCGATAAAGAGTTCAGAAGTATTCGCAAATAGCATGCCTGCTCTCGTCGCAATTGTTCCGACAGGATATTCAGGTGCGATATGTAGAGCAAAGATAGCATCAGGCACTAAATCTGGACGCTCACTACGTAGCCACTCGAGCATTGGCTTTGCACCACCCGGTCCCTCTTCAGCGGGTTGAAAGTAAATTATAACTGTATTTTCTGGTTGTTTTTTAGAAAATGCTTGTACTAAACCTAATGCAATAGTCATATGAAAGTCATGACCACAAGCATGCATAAACCCTTGATGCTCAGATTCGTAGGATACACCCGTATTTTCTTGAATTGGTAAGCCATCGATATCTGTACGCCAACCTACTTTAAACTGCGGATCCGATCCTTTAATCGTCACGATAATACCGGTTCGCCAAACATCAATTTGAATGTATGGTTTCCACAATTTTTCGATAATTGCTAGTAAATATTTTTGTGTTTTTTCTTCTTGAAAACCGATTTCCGGAATTTTATGCAACTCACGTCTGATTTCCAGTAAGTTCTCCATCTTATACACCTACTTATAATTTACGAAGGTCTTGCATAATTTCTGTTTTAGATTTTGTCTTTTCATCAATGACTTTGATGACTTTCGCTGGTGTTCCTGCCACAACTGTAAACGATGGTACATCTTTTGTAACAACTGCTCCCGCCGCGACAACAGCGCCTTCACCCACTCGACATCCTTCTAAAACGACGGCATTGGCACCAATCATTACATTGTCTTCGATTACTACAGGTGCTGCTGAAGGTGGCTCAATCACACCCGCTAAAACTGCTCCTGCTCCGATATGGCAATCCTTGCCTACAATGGCCCGCCCGCCTAGTACTACATTCATATCAATCATAGAACGGTCGCCAATTTCAGCACCGATATTAATGACACTGCCCATCATAATGACACAGTTATTACCTATTGTAACTTGGTCACGAATAATTGCACCTGGCTCAATACGAGCGTTGATGCCTTTTAAGTCCAGAGTTGGTACCGCAGAATTTCTTCGATCATGTTCAATAACATAATCAGTAATTTGCGCTTCGTTAGTAGCTAAAGATTTTTCGATTTCAGACCATTCTCCAAATACGACAGCTGAATTGCCTTCACCAAAAACTTTACTACCTTCACCAAATGAAAGCTTAGCTACATTGTTACCCTTTACATACACTTTCACCGGCGTTGCTTTTTTGGCATTTGCTAAAAAAGCGATAATTTCGTGTGCGTCTAATTTCTGCATTTGATACGTCCCCCTACTATTTCTGAAAATATGGACTAATTGTACATGAAAAATAATAGAATTGTCATTTATTTTCTTCCGAGTTATTTGAATAATCATATAAACACTCTGCATGCTTTTTCACAAGTTCTACAAATGCAGCTACTTGACGTAACTCAAAAGACGATTCATAACCAATGAGCCAAGTATCGCGTGTCAGTTCAAACTCTTTTTCATTATTCGTCAATGGAATCGTATTGACATCCTCATGTCCACTTAAAGTAATTGAAGGTAAAATTGCGTATCCAATACCATTTAAAGCCATTTTCTTACACGTCTCAATTTGATCGACAGTAATTTGACGGCGTGGATTAGCCGAAAAATGCCGCTGCCACCATTGCTGTATTTCTTGAAAATAATTCGAGTCACTTTTGAACTGGATAAATGGTCTGTCTGTTGTAAAAACTTCTTCTATCGACTCAATTTCCTTATCAACTAAATAAAGTGTATCACGAAATAAATGAATTTTTGGGCCCTTCCACTCTGTATGACCACGTACGATTCCTACATGTGCCTCACCATCATAAAGAGACTTCACAATTTCTGAACTCCAACCGGTTATGAGCGAAATTTTTGCCTCTGGATATTGCGTCACAAAATCCTTCAGCACTTTCGGTAGCCAGGTATGTCCTACAATCGATGCACAAGCAATTTTTAATGTGCCATGAACTTTCGAATTCAACGACTGGATCATTTCATAAATTTCTTCTTTTTTAGCAATCATTTCGATGGCATATTGAATCACCAATTCTCCTGCTGGTGTGGGTGTTAACCCCTTTTGTGAGCGCAAAAATAACTGTGCACCCCAGTCCTTTTCAATAGATTGTAAACGTTGGGAAAGTGCTGGCTGTGATAAAAACAAGCGTTCTGCTGCTTTTCTCATATTGCCCTCTTCAGACAACACTTTTACAATTTGTGCCTCTGTTGTAGTCATCTAAAAGAACCTCCTTGCTGTCCATTTATAGCGTAATTTCATTATAATATATCAGGCGTGTTGATTAACCAATTTTAACCATTACCATTAAAGTGGGAGGTTGATTTCCGCTACGGGATGCTTGCATTTCCCGCAGGAGTCGGGCACCCTCCGCTACAATCAACTAAAAAATGTAGTAATATACGTTAATATTGAACATAAAAAAACCATTTTAACGGTAAATAACAACCTAATTTTTCTCTAATCAACACACCTGATAATATAATAAAGAAGGTCTCTAAATCGAGACCTTCTTCCATTTTGTCATATTAAGAATTTAATTGATAGATATGTTTTTTTAGTTGTTTCAAAATCACACGACGCGTCATGATACCAACGAAGGTACCTTCATCATCAATAACGCATAAAAATGCATGATTAATAACAAGGTCTAATGTTCTTTGGAAATTATCGTTAATGTTTAAAGTAGCCACATTCTTATCCATTATTTCATCTACTTTAATATCTGGTAGTCTCTCATATTCAATATGATTCATTCCCAAGATTGGTTCTGTAATCATACGCATACTTAGCATGCCATGTAGACGGTATTTTGCATCGAGTACAGGTATTGAAGAATAGCCAGTTTTCGTAAGTACTAGCAAGGCATGTTCCGCATTATTACCCATTTGTACGTGTGCAACTTTCTCAGATGAAATAATAAAATCGGCAATTGGCATTTCAAAGAACTCTCTGCTGCTTAAGGGACTCATAGTATTCTACTCCTTTTTCTGTTCCTTGTTTCAGAACAGCAAAATACATACTAATCATACCATAATCCCCCGCAAAATTTCCATTTTGGTACATATTATTTTGCAAATAATTAATTTTATTTCACCAACATGAATATTTATACATTATTTTATGACTAAAGAAAGGTTAGAAGAGATTTTGTTATACATCCCTCTTCTAACCTTCTGTTATGCCTGATATTGAATGACATAATAAGCAATCAAAATGAACACGAATATAAAGGCAATTCCATAAGCCCAAACAATCGGATTGAGTATCATTGGATTATCTTTAACCGCTTGACTAACAGGTAAATCATTTTCCGAAACACGCTGCTCTTCTATTTTCATAACATGCCTCGTGACGACATACCCGATGCTACAAATCAATAAAATTGTTGCCATTAATGGCCAAGTCCACAAGTCCATAGCGTCACTTCTTTCTGAATTGTTTCGCCTAGTATGTACACCTGTCATCTTTTTTAGTCATTAAAACGGATACTGATTTAAGTGTTGCCCACCGTCTAGTGTGACAACTTCCCCATTCATGTAAGCTGCCTTATCTGACATCATGAATGTTGCTAAGTCGGCAATTTCTTCTGGCTTTCCTAACCGACCCAGTGGCACCGAGCTCAAAGTGCGCTTCGCTGCTTCTTCTGATTGCCAAAGCCTATCTGCGCCTCCAGTTCGTTCAATCGGTCCCGGTGCAATGGCATTAACCCGGATACCATACTGTCTACCCCACTCGACTGCTAGCGTTCTAGTTAAGGATAATACCCCAGCTTTAGCTGCTGCTGAATGCGCAACCCCTGGACCTGCATCCCATGCGTATGTTGCAACCATATTAATAATGGAACCACCTATTTTATGCTCCATCCAATACTTTCCGACAGCCTGTGAACAATAGAAAGTACCATTTAACACAATATCAATAACAGATTTCCAACCATTGGGTGATAGATCCTCTGCACGGACGATAAAGTTTCCGGCTGCATTATTTACTAAACCATCGACTTGTCCAAAAGTATCAATTGCGAATTTCAACATACCAGCGACATGCTCCGGCTCCCTTACATCCATTTGGAAGATGGCAATATTATGCCCATTTGCTGAAATTTCATCCTTAGCATTATTTAAACGATCTAAATCACGACCTGTAATGACGACATTTGCACCTTCAGCTACAAATGTTTTCGCCATATATTTCCCCATTCCATTTGAACCACCCGTGACAATAATTGTTTTCCCCTTTAACAATTGCAATTCCCCCTTTGAATGAATGTTCATTCATAATTTTACCATATTTCGAAATGACTGTCGTTATTTCGAAACAAATTAAAAACCTTAATGTCTGCAATTGCTCCATTAAGGTTTACATTTATAGTTACTAACAAAAATACATTTCGATAATATTTTCAATCGGCACCGGTCGGCTAAAATAATAACCCTGCCCCTTTTCACAATTTACTGCCTTTAAAATTTCTACATGATCTTTCTTCTCGACACCCTCAGCAATAACTTCCATACCAAGACTATGTGCTAAATGGATAATTGTTTTCGCAATCGCTTCATCTTTCTCATCTTGCTCAATTTCCTTTATAAAAGATTGATCGATTTTAATAATATCAATCGGATATCGTCTCAAATAGCTTAGTGAAGAATAGCCCGTGCCAAAATCATCAATCGAAATAATAACGCCCATTTGCTTCAATTCTTTTAAAATCGAGAGCGTTTCATGAATGTTCGTCATCGAGCTCTCCGTTATTTCGAGCTCCAAAGCTTGTGGATTTAATTCATACTTGTAAATATACTTTTTGATCGCACTCGCAAAGGCTTCTTGCTTAAATTGCTTAGAAGAAATATTCACTGCAATCCGCGCATCTAAAAAGCCTCCATTCTGCCATTCTTTTAACTGTATACAAACTTGATCAAGAACCCAATCACCTATTTCTAAAATCAGACCCGAATCCTCTGCAATCGGTATGAATACACCCGGAGCTACAAAGCCAAACTTCGGATTATTCCATCTCAGTAACGCTTCAAAGCTATTAATATTCCCTGTATCTAAATCGACTTGAGGTTGGTAATGGATCGACAATTCCTTCTTTTCTATTGCCCGTCTTAGATGTGATTCCATTACTGCCTCAGTACGGGAAGTATCAAGCATTTTTTTATGATAAAAGCGATATCCAGCACGTCCACGTTCTTTTACATAATAGAGTGCTTGATCTGCTTTTTGTACTAAAGTATCTAATTCCACACCATCATCTGGATACATAGAAATCCCAATCGAACCCGAGATATTCAATTCTTGTTCGTCTATACTATAGGGTTGTTTTAGTAATGTTAATATTTTATGAGCAAAGCATTCTGTTATTGTGACATCCGCTTGCTGTATAAGGAAGATAAAATCATCGCCATTTTGTCTATACATATGGCAATTTGGCTCTGTCAAAGTAGACAATCTTTGTGCAATTTTCCTTAGTAATTCATCACCCTTATTCAGACCGATCGAGTCATTAATCTTTTTAAAGCGATCCAAGTCTAATAAAATGATCGCCATCTGATTACCTCGACGCTTTGCACTGCTTTCTTCCTCTTTAAAATGTTCGTTTAATGCACGTTTATTCCAAATACCTGTTAATTGATCATGATAAGACAAGTAAAAAACAGTCTTCCCTGTTTCCCCATATGCTGTAATATCTCGTAATATAATTTGAATTTCTTTCACTTCGTTATTTTCAATAACTGGGATACTTTTCACATATGCTCTTAATGTTTTTTCTTCTACATTTTTTATGTTGCATTCGCTTAATTCTTGAGGCTGTCTTTTTTCAATTGTTTTCTCTATCAATTGTTTCATATCCTGTATTGCGTGCTTAGAAACAATTTCTAAGAGCGTCATTTGCAAAAGTGCATCCTGTTTATATCCGTATACCGCAGTCGCTGATTTATTACTATTTACAATATACCCATTTCTATCAATTGTAATAACAGGGTCCAGATTGTGATCCATTAACGCACAATATGGCACCTCACTTACTATTTTAGTGAATGACAAACAAATAAGTTTATGTTGTACTGCTGGAACTGAAAACACCCCTACATCAACGGTATGTTGCTTGGCATTCCTTATAAATGTTAACTGTTTAACATTTTGTTCTATCTCTTCATTACTTTGCAGTAGGATTTCTTCTAATTCAGTCCCTATTTGATGTGTGAAAAATGTAGATGCTAAAGCATTTTGTTCAAAAGAAGTATCAAAAAACGTTTTAAAGGATTCATTTGCGTATGTGATCCAGTATTGCTTTTGAGAATCTTGCTCTATTAAAATTGTCATTGATTCAGGATATAACCGTACCAATTTCTGCACAAAACCAAGAAATTGTTGCGGACTCAAGGATGAGTTATACATATAATGCCTCCATTAACAGAAGTATACTACTATGTCTTATCATAATTGATTTTAATTCGGTTGAATACCATTTTATTCTTATTATACCCTTTGTCACGTTATTTAAATTGAAATTATAAAATGCATATGATAATTAGGATCTTCCCACTAAAGTAAAAAGACTTTCGTCATGCAGAACCGAAAGTCTTTCTTTACAATATATAGCCTCAATTACTCTTCATCTATTAGGACACGATATGCTTCCTTTAAGAAAATTTCCTGACTGTTAATGCATTTATCACCTGCGTTTTTATCGTTATAACGATAATCGCCATTCACATCTTGAATACGCGCCTTCACGTTATCACGCAATTGAGTCTTCATAGATTTCATAATACGTTTCTTTATTTCTGTATCAAAAATCGGGAATAGTATTTCTACACGCTTAATCATATTTCTAGTCATCATATCCGCTGAAGATAAAAATAATTTGTTTTCCCCGTTATGGTAGAACCAATAGATACGAGAATGTTCAAGAAAACGACCGACGATACTTGTGACTGTAATATTTTCACTAATGCCCTTTATACCCGGACGTAAGCAGCAAATACCTCGAATAATTAACTCTACCTTCACACCAGCAATTGAAGCCTCATACATTTTCATAATCAAATCTTTATCTGTTAATGAATTCATTTTCGCTCTGAAGTACCCTTTTCCATGTTTCAAATGATGTTTGATTTCTTCATCGATTAATTTTACAAATTCAGAACGAATGTCATTTGGTGATACAACTATATGATGGAAGTTTGGTTTCTCCGTATATCCACTTAGGAAATTGAAAAAGTTTGTCGCATCAATACCGAATTTCTTTTTCGTCGTAATGATGCCCATATCCGTGTAGATTTTCGCTGTTGCATCGTTATAGTTACCCGTGCCTAAATGAACGAAGCGCTCTATTTTACTTTGTCTACGGCGGACAACTAGTGTTATTTTAGAATGTGTTTTTAAATTATGCATGCCATAAATGACAAGACAACCTGATTGTTCAAGCTCTTTTGCCCAGTGTACATTATTTTCTTCATCAAAACGTGCTTTTAATTCGACGAGAACGGTCACTTGCTTACCATTCTCAGCCGCATGCTTTAAAGCATGAATGACTGGAGAGTTACCACTTACACGATAAAGTGTTTGTTTAATAGCTAAAACAGTTGGATCATTTGCTGCCTCATTAACGAAGTCCACAACCGGCGCAAATGATTCATAAGGATGATTGAAGAAGATATCTTGCACCAGTGCTTTTTCAAAAATATTTTCGTCTGATTCAAGGTCTTGCGGTGGTTGGGGAATAAAGCTTTCATATTCTAAATGCTCCCTACCTTCGCCCACAATCTTCACAAATGAGAACAAGAATGTTAAATCGAGCGGGCAATCTACACTATATACTTCAGCTTCCCAATCTTCTAACTCTTTAAGTAGGAACTGTAATACACTATCATCCATTTCTCCGGTGCGAACTTCTATACGGCTTACCGCACCCCATTTACGTTTTCTTAATTCTTTTTCAATTTCTACGAGTAAATCACGTGCACCCTCTTCATGAATTGTTAAATCTGCATTTCGTGTTAAACGGAATGATTGTACAGATTTTACGCTGTAGCCATAAAATAATTTATTAATATTAGCACTAATAATATCTTCAAGAAGTACGACACAAATCTCATCATTTTTAGCTGGTACTTGAATAAAGCGCTCTAATACAGACGGTACTTGTACAACTGCTACTTTTTCACGAAATTCCGATTCTGCATTCTCTTGCTCCAACAGCACAATCATATTCAATGTTTTACTAATCAATGTAGGAAACGGACGATAAGCATCTACCGCAACTGGTGTTAACACTGGAAAAATTGTTTCTTCAAAATATTCATTAATAAAATTGGTTTGCTCTTCATTCATATCTGCCATTTTGCGCAAATGGACATTCTCTTTTGGCAAAAGTTTCATCATTAATTCTTTATAAATAGCTGTTTGTCTTGATACAAGTGCTCGTGCCCTTTCAGAAATACGCGCCAATTGTTCCTTCGGCGTTAAACCTGATTTATTTTCTGGTTTGTTAAAGCCGGCCTTCACTTGATCTTGTAGACCTGCCACACGCACCATGAAAAACTCATCTAAATTCGAACTAAATATAGCTAAAAACTTCAATCGTTCAAGAAGTGGATTTTGTGCATCTTCTGCTTCTTGTAACACTCGTTCATTGAATGCTAACCAACTTAACTCTCGATTGTTGTAGTATTCTGGTTTTGTAATTTCTGTATGCTTAACTTGGACTAATTCCATTATTTACTCTTCCCTTTTTATATAGTGTAGTGTTACTTCCCCTTTAAAAATACGATTAATATGCTTTTTTTGGCGATCTGCCTGATACATCTCAGCCATTGCATTACCTGTCGTAAAAATAGTCAATTCTATATTATCGCCCGACTGTTCCATAGCAATCGATTCTACGATATTTCGCTTCGAGGCATCTAACGCATATACAAATTTAAGTAATGCTCCAATGTCTCGCATTTTTTTAAATTCGCCCTTCGAGAACCACTCCATAAATGGTTCTGAATAACGACTGAAATCATCACGGTTTTTGTATGAAGCAAGGAGCGCTAAGTGTACACGCTGCTCGTGACTTATTCCGTCAATTGAACGATTTGACAGCAAGTAAAACGTATGCTGACTTGCTGCATCAACCTCGATATACTCGCCAATATGAAATAATCTCGCAGCCTGCTTCAACATATGTAAATCTTCGGCATTGTACAAAAATGCTCCTATTTTACAAAATTCAAAATAGGCTATCTCTGTTAATCGGACAAAATGGGCCGTTTTTTCTAACGGCTTATCAAATTCTGCTGCTAAAAATTTAGTACTCCGCTCAAAAACATTTTTCTTATTAAAAGCAGTTGGATTCTTTTTTAATATACGTTCAATAACCAGACCTTCACGTAATCCTTTACGACTAAATTGAAACGTCTCACTACCAACAACATCCATCAATGCTTGAAATACTTCTAATACCGGTACGATAATATCCGCACGATCACTAGATAGTCCATCAAGCTGCATTAATTCTTCAAAAGATAATGATAGAACTTCTTGACTAATACTTGTAAAGTCTTCCTTTGTCATTTCATATTGATGAACGCCAGAAATAGGATAATCTTTTTTTCGCTGATCTAATTTCGCCATATTACGAGCACTACCCCCGATACCAACAACGGGTAGCTTTATATTGTTTAGCCAAGGCAAGATCTCGAATTTTTTTTTTGCAAACTCATATATCTTTTCCCCTTCTTCTTTCGTCATCGTGTCACCTTCGATAAATTGTTGCTTAAGTGAAACGGAACCAAATGGAAAACTGTGCGAGTATTGAAGTTCCTTATCCCTAAAATACGTCAGTTCTGTACTACCACCTCCAATATCAATCGTTACAGCTGAGGGCGTTGCTAATGTATGCGCTACTGCAAAATAACCAAAGTAGGCTTCCTGTTCTCCCGTTATCAATTCAATCTTAATGCCTGTCTTCTTCAACATTCGTTCAATAATTTCAGTACCATTTTGAGCCTGTCGAATTGATGCTGTGGCAATAGCTCTTACATCTTCAATACGATAATCATTTAATATGTCACGGAAAAACAACAATACTTGTTCAAGTTTCTGTATTCCTTCCTCAGTCATCACATGATCAGCTTGTAAATAATTTCGTAAACGTGCTACTGCTTTAATATTTTCTACTTCCTTTAAACCTCTTTGTGGATCATACGTATAAAGTACAAGACGGATCGTATTTGAACCGATATCGATAATAGCTGTCTTAAAATAAGTCATTGGGAGCACATCCTTAGAATTTTTCTTCGCTCTCTATACAATGGAGTATAATATTGGTATTATAATGTATATTATAAATTGAATGCTCTGAATTTTCTTCTAAACATACTCAACTACAGACATTAACTTTGGTAGAAAGGCGGTATTGTATGCAAAGAGAATATTGCGATGAACAATTAGCTACTGCTATTTATACTGTAAATAGACATGCAAAAACTGCACCTGACAATAAACCTCTTTACGAGCTCAAACGCCTTGCACTTGAGAAAATGATTCATGCAAGCAGAGCGAAGAAACTTGGTTTGCATTTCGTGAAAAACCCACGCTTCAGTAAGCAACAATCATCCGTTCTTATTCAATGCGCAGATTATTATTTTCACTCTTTACCTAAAAAAGAAGATTTTGCTTCATTACCCCATTTAGGACATCTTGATGACAGCTATCGAAACCCTCAAAGAAAAATGAGCTTAAATACCGCTAGAAATGTATTAAAAGACTATTTAGGTATAAAAACCCAATCGACTGCAAAAAAAGTAACTACTCCCCCAAAAAATATTGAAAATAAAGGTAGTAATAAAAAGAAACCTACCTTAAATAATACAAGTTATTTCTATGGACACTAGCTACTTGAGTTGTTAGAAAAAAACCGGATCCTCACTAATGAAGGTATCCGGTTTTTAGCATTCTCATGCTTATAAAATATACTGATCTATTTTCAAAATCAGTTCTGCAATTTCTGGCTTACTGATTTGGTCTTCAGCACCGACTTGATCGCCTTTATGTCGTAAATCATTCGTTATTAAACTTGAAAAAATAATTACTGGTAATTGTGATAATATTGGATGTGTTTTAATTTGTTTTGTTAAATGGTGACCATCCATTTGTGGCATCTCAATATCAGTTACAACTAATTGTACATACTTTGAAATATCACTTCCCTTATCTGCTAAAGCCAACAAATAATCTAATGCATCTTTACCATTCTCAAAGAATTCTAAGTTCACATAACCTGCTTCATGCATCGTATCATGCAATAATTTGCGTAGTAACGGCGAATCTTCTGCAATGACAACTTTTTTATCTGAACGTTCACGATCACCTAATTTTTTTACAGAGTCTACACTAATACCCGAATCTGGGTTAATATCTACCATAATTTTTTCAAAATCCAATAATAGTAGCATTAAGTCCTCTTGTTTAATCACTCCGATTACTTGTGAACCCCCGCCTTGATACATATCAGATGGTTTTTCGATTTGATTCCATGAAATACGGTGAATTTGAGTTACATTATCAACATGGAATACAACGCGCTGACGGTTAAACTCTGCAACTATATATTTTTGTTGATCATTGAAACCAGCAGATAGACCTAACACTTTTTTCATATCTACAACAGGTAATACTTCTCCTCGTAGCTGAATAATCCCCTCAACATGCTTATGAGCATGAGGTATAAAAGTAACCGGAATCGGTTGAATAATTTCTTTTACTTTAATAACGTTAATCCCAAATTTATTGGAACCTACTTCAAACTCTACAATTTCAAGTTCGTTTGTGCCGCTTTCCAGCAAAATCCCTTTACTTTCCATCCTTAGGTTCGCCTCCTTGAGTCATACTTTTTCTTACTTCAATTGTAACATACCAGGTACAATACTCCTATAAAGATTTAGTGACATCCGGGCGAACTCTGAGATGAATGATTAGGCCGATGATAGTTAAAACGATTAATGTTGATAACGCTACACGACTAGCAATCGTTCCATAGTCCTTTAGTAACAATGTCACTGTTCCATAAATGGCAGGACCAATAATAGACGACACCTTTCCTGAGAATGCAAATAATCCAAAGAATTGCCCTTGCTTCTCCTGTGGACTCAGTTCGATGATAAATGTACGAGAAGTCACCCACATCGATCCGAGCGATATCCCAAACATACTACCTGCAATCCAGAACATCCAATGTTCAAATGCGAATACCGCAATAATAAGAGCTATAATCATTAATAGTGCTACATAACTAATCGCTCTCTTAGCACCTACCCTTTTTGTAATATATCCGAACGCAAGTGAACCTACAATAGTGGAGATGGTAGATACTAAGTATAGGATGACAAATTGACCTGATGAAAAACCGACAATTGCAGTTGCATAAATAGCCATCATCGCTATAGTCGTTGCAATCGCATCATTTAAAAAGAAATAAGCAATCATAAAAGTAAAGATAGCTTTATATGAACGCATTTCTTTAAATGTCTTGATAATTTCCTTATAACCTGATAGGAACGAATTTACTTTACGCTGCTCCTTTGGCACTAGTTGATCTTTGTTAATAAAAAATAAAGGTAATGAAAAAATTAAATACAACACCGCTGTAGGGATAAAGGCTCGGTGAAAATCACCATCACCGACAAATAAATAGACGAGTAAGCCAACAATCGTACCAAAATAACCAACTGCTACACCAAATCCAGAAATAAGAGGCATCTCTTCCTTCGTTCCTAAACCAGGCATCATGGCATCATAAAACACTAAACTCGAATTAAAGAAAAATTTCGCGATTACAAAGCTGACAACAACTAAAAACAGGCTCATCGGCACGCCACCAAATGTATTATCTGTTTGCCAGTAGCTAAATACCCCCATCATAAAAGTGAAAAATATAGAAATCGACGCAAACCATACGATAAACCTTTTTTTCAATCCCGTGTTATCAATCCAAACTCCAAAAAGTGGTGAGAAAATAACAAGGAAAAAGCTCGCAATCGCATTGGCGTACGATATAAATGTACTTGCTACTTGCTGCTTAATTTCATCCGTGCCAAGTATTTCATCCATATAAAAGGGGAAAAAAATAGTATTAATATTTGATGAAAAAATGGTATTTGCAAAATCATAAAAAGCCCATGATAAAATTGGTAAAGATAAATATAATCCCCATGAGCCCCTTGTTTTTGACTTATCAATCCCTACACTCATCACATCACTCTCCATCTTTTTAACTATTCCACACTAATAGATAAATATCCTGTATTTTTGATTGATTTTACAAAATCCTTACAATTTAATTATTATGTTTCCCACTGCATTTATTGAAAAATGTTATTTTACACATTTCTCCATCATATGTTAAAAGAACTTTTTCATTAATAAAAACCGCTCTAGCAAAGTAATGCTAAAGCGGTTTAGTTAGTCAATTTTATTGGTAATAGTTAATTAACGCCTGTGTACCGTTATTGGCATAGCCATTAGTAGCTATTTCATCATACATTTTTTTCGCTAGCTCAAGGCCCGGTAACTCCAATTGCATTAACTCTGCTTCTTGCAAAGCAATTTTCATATCTTTAATGAAATGCTTCACATAAAATCCGGGGTCTAAATCTTCCTTAACAATGCGCGGTGCTAAGTTACTTAATGACCATGAGCCAGCTGCTCCAAATGTAATTGAACTAAGTACATTGTTAATATCAAGACCCGCCTTTTTACCGTAAGCAATCGCTTCACATACACCAATCATATTCGTGGCTATTGCAATTTGATTACACATTTTCGTGTGCTGACCAGCACCAGCTGACCCTTGATAAACGATGTTTTTCCCTATTAAATTAAATAGTGGCGAGACCTTTTCAAATATTTCTAGCTCTCCGCCAACCATAATGGATAGCGTACCATTTTGGGCGCCAATATCACCGCCTGAAACAGGTGCATCTAAAGCTTCCATTTGTACTGTTTTCGCATGTTCAGCAATTTTCTTTGCTAATATAGGCTGTGATGTCGTCATATCAACAACGATTAAACCTACATGTCCATTTTTGAAAACACCATTCTCTTCAAAGTATACTTCTTCTACATCTTGGGGATAGCCAACCATCGTGAAAATAATGTTTGATTGACTTGCTACTTCACCTGAAGTTTGAAACCATTTGGCTCCTAATTCAACTAACGGTAAAGCTTTTTCCTTCGTTCTTGTGTAAACATTAACTGTATGACCTGCATTCAAAAAATGCTTAATGATGCTAGATCCCATAACACCTGTACCAACAAAACCAATATTCCACTTTTTAGTCATAACCATTCCCCCATTTATATGTAAACCCTTTATATTGTATCAGAAAAATTTCTGAATTGTATGTCTACTATAACTAATACTCATAAAAAAGGACAGATGCGCATAGCATCTGCCAAAGAAAGGGGGAAATGAGATTGTTGCTGTGTTCTCTCTTATTATTCCACTTTCCAACTATTTTAAACCTCTTACTTTGTAATAATCAGAAATTTCAACAAGTATAAAAAGAGCACCAGGAAATCCCCCTAGTGCTTAAAATTATCCATTGATACTTGATAATCATTCATTTCATTGACATTCTGAAGTTGATAAATATTTAATAAATGATCTAGCTTTTTACTCAAGCGGATGGTTTCGACATTCGAAAAACCATTTTCAATTCCCGAACGAATCATCTTCTCTCTTGTATACTCTAATTTTTTCAAGATGGAATTAGTCATTTACCATCCTCCTCTCAAGCCAAATTCTGTTCATTATTATACTATTATTCCCACTTTTTTGGAAATGAAATTTCCGACATTTTTCGACAAATTAACTTCTCGAAATTTCCATATATTTATAAATTACAGTACCACCCTGCTTAGCAACCCCACGGAAATGCTTAAAATCTTCTCGTTTTACAAGAACTTCTCTTAAGGTATAAAAATCATTCTTGTCTATTGTAATGTCATCTCTCGTGCCATTTTTTAATTCATTTAGCATATTATTGTATAAATCCATTAGTTAAACTTCCTTTTCATTTAAAAATTTCTTTTTTTAATAAATATTGATAGAAAATACTTTACGTCCGACACAATTTCGTGCAAAATGTAAAGTATTAGTAGGTAAAGGAGCTGAATTTCTATGAAAATCGCTGAAATCGGAAATGTCATTGAATTTAACGACGGTCTACAGGGCATTGTTGAGAAAGTAAATGAAAACTCTGTAATCGTTAACCTTACTTATATGGAAAACTTCAATAGCCTAGAAGTTGAAGAAAAAACAGTGGTCAATCACAAACGCTATAAAATATTATACAGTAACGAAGTTTAAAAATACGTTCTATGCTCCGAATGAATACATACGTAACCGATGCGACATACTAATAGTAATTACTATTAGTTGATAGTATCCTTTACTAGACATCGGGCACACGAAATACTACAATGATTATATTTGAGTCTGCGCCGTCCCTCAGAAACTGAAGGACGGCGTCTCTTTTGTCCAAAGGCTGCAATTATGTTAAAGATGATTATAAAGGTCTACTTTAAATATTAAGTTGGAGGTGATATTGAATATGAAGAATCGCGCGAATATTCTAGTGCTAATTCTTTCATTGGTATTCATATATGTTCTGTTATATCTTAGTTTTGATCAAAAAGCTGTCTTCTGGTACTTATACACATTTACGATGTTAGTCGGAATGGCTGTTTCCTTTGCTTTTGGAAAGATTGAAGACAAGATTAAAACTTGGGAATACTTATTGTTTGGTGTAGGCTACGGAACGATTTTATATGGTCTAATCGCGTTAGGCTACCGTTTGCTTCCTAATTTGTCAAACGATTTATTGATTTCTGTTAATAAATTTATCGAAACATTTGGCCCCAGTGCATTATGGCACTATATTTTACTCATATTAATCATTGCTGTCGCAGAAGAATTATTTTGGCGTGGTTATGTGCAACAACAGCTGAAACAGCATATGAAGGCCCCCTATGCCGTTATTTTAGCAGCGACTCTATTTGCTATGTCACTTGCAGTAAGCGGCTTCTGGCTAGGCGTATTAGCTGCTTTCGTCACTGGAGTCATCTTCGGCTTTCTATATGAATGGAAAAAAAGTATGCCGATTATCATCGTTTCTCACATTGTTATGATAACACTATTATTCCTATTATTGCCACTACATTAATTTTTAAACCTGTTTGAACATAAAATGCCAATCGACCTTTTTAGTCGATTGGCATTTTGTCATAAAGGCAAATTAATATGACAGATCTTTGATGGATAAACCCATTTTTTTCAATAACCCAATAGCTTGATCCTTTTCTTCTGGAGAAAGGGCACTCGTAAGCTCATATAATTGTTCTTCGTGCTGTGGAAATAATTTCTCCATAAAGGCTTCTCCTTCTGGCGTAATTTCAGCATATGTGATACGGCGATCAGAAGGACAAGATATACGCTTCAGGAAGCCTCTCTTTTCTAATTTATCAATTACATATGTGATTGATCCACTCGCTAAGAGGATTTTATTCCCTATTTTTTGTAATGGCTGACGTCCTTTATGGAATAGTAATTCCAATACCGCAAATTCTGTTGGATTAAGCCCGTTTTCTTGAAAAAAATGATTCGTACATTCATTAATTGCTTTATTAGCTCTCGATAAAACTATAAATAGCTTCAACGATTGTTTAATTTCCTCTGAGGTCATTTAAATTCATCCTTCGTGTCCATTATCTTAATTTAAGGCTATTATAGCGATAATGGCGAAGCTTTGTCAAAATAGGCCAACCAAAAATCATAACTGACCCAGTTAACTTGTATAAACGCTCTCTGGCTTCGGCTCATACGATGCGATTGTAGGATCTACTCCTAAAGGCAAAGTAATTTCAAAGCTTGTCCCCTTTAGTAACTCACTAGAAACTTCAATTTTTCCACCATGCTCTTCAATTGTTTTTAACACGAATGGTAAACCAAGGCCTGTACCACTACTTTTAGTAGAATAAAACGGCACGAAAATCTTCTGCATATCAGACTCACTCATACCTGTACCACAATCTGTTATCGTCAACTTCAATTGTCCTATAAAATCAAATGATTGAGTAATCGTTATTTCTCCACCATTTGGCATTACTTCTATTGCATTTTTAATAAGATTTATAAGTACTTGTTTAATTTTAAAATCATCGGCATATATATAACCTGGTTCAAAATCTGGTTTGTGGTATACGATGTTAACACTTTTCATTAGAGCATTAGGTAACATTAGCTCAATAACTTTCGTCACAATCCCACTTAATGACAACAAACTTTTTGTCCACTCATTCGGTTTTGATAATATCAAAAATTCACTAAGGATTGCTTCCATTCTCTGAAGTTCACTATCAATAACTGATAAATAACGTTTATTTTCTTCCGTTGCGCTTATTTTTAATAATTCGGTAAAACCTTTCAATGATGTCATTGGATTACGAATTTCATGCGCGATACTGGCTGCAAGCTCTCCTAGAATGTTA
This sequence comes from Viridibacillus soli, assembly GCF_016612995.1. GTDB lineage: Bacteria > Bacillota > Bacilli > Bacillales_A > Planococcaceae > Viridibacillus > Viridibacillus soli. The sequence goes on along the minus strand of NZ_JAEOAH010000013.1, from coordinate 72,192 downwards.
AGCGAGCCTTGATGTTCAAGCTGTTGTTTTAAAGTCACCTTTTCTGTTTCATCACGAATAACAGTCATATGGAGTTCTGATGTTGCATCGTAATTACTGACAATATTAAAATAACGTATATATTCATTTGTAAATTGAAATTTGAGAGTAATATCTGCATGACCTGTCGTCAATAATTTCTTAAAGAATTGAGAAATGTCATTTTTTCTTTCAGGAAAAAAGCCCATTAATATTCTCGATTTTTTTTCCAAGAATATCTTTCTTAGGCATTTGCATAAATTCTTCGGCTTGGTTATTTACTTCTACAATAGTACCATTGTTATCAGTTAATATAATGCCATTTGTAGAACAGTTAAATACACGGTTAAACTTCTTCTCACTCTCATTAGCCAAATTAACATTGGGCACTACAGCAGTAATTTGCTCAAATCGTACCATCATGACATTAAATTTAGTATAATGGAAACCTGTAATTCTAATTCCCTTTATAATGGTTTGATTTATATGTAAATTTAGTACGCATGCTGCATGCTTTTCAATTTTTAGCTCATGGATAAAATGTTGCCAATCTGCTTTAAAAGACGCCTCTACAATTGATTCCATGTCCGTACTTTGATCAATACGCAATATTTCTTTGGCAGGGTTATTGACCCTAACGATTTTGCCATTAGTATCTAAAATTGTAAGCGGATCTTTTATTTCCTTAAATAAATAGTCTAACGTTGGATTAATACTACTCGTCATACGCTCTTTCACCGTACCTTTCGTTTACATACTATAACCCTATGCATCCTATTAAAATAGTATTCGAACATATTCGAAAATAAAAAATTTCCACAAAAAAGACACAAACCATACCTATAATATTCAGATTATTCCATAAAAAACGCACTATAGGAATAGGTATTTATGCTTATATTGTGTATTTTTCTCAATATTACCACAAATAGGTTCAGTTACACATATGTTACTTTCTCATTAATAACAGCCTACAATTCGCTGTTTACAAAGGAGTTCACTAATATGAACATAGTACTATCAACATTAAACGCTAAATATATCCATACAAATATTGCCTTGCGTTATTTAAAATCATTTGCTAAACCCGAGTTTGAACCAATTATTGCTGAATATACTATTAAAGATCCTTCTTTTAATATTGTTTCAGAAATTTATCAAAAGCACCCTGATGTTGTTGGCTTCAGTTGCTACATTTGGAATATAGAAGAAACGATTCGAGTAATCCGTATGTTAAAAAAGGTTAGTCCGAATACAACAATCATTCTAGGCGGTCCAGAAGTTTCTTATGATGTACATGATTGGCTTCGTCGTATTAAAGAAGTCGATTATATCATTATGGGGGAAGGTGAATATTCTTTCAAACAGCTTCTATTTTACTTGAAAGGTGATATTCCACTTGAAGATGTTCCAGGCATCTGTTATTTAAAAGACAACAAAGTCGTAATCCACCCTCAGCCAAAAAAAGTTGACTTACGTGAAATGCCAAGCCCTTATCGTTTTGAAGAGGACATTCCTGATATTCCAAAGCGTATTTCTTATATTGAAACAAGCCGTGGCTGCCCATTTAGCTGCCAATTCTGTCTTTCCTCAATCGAAGTAGGCGTACGTTACTTTAGCCGTGAGAAGATAAAAGATGAAATTCGTTACTTAATGTCTAAAGGTGCTAAAACGATTAAATTTGTTGACCGTACTTTTAATATTAGCCGTAGCTATGCGATGGAAATGTTCCAATTTTTAATTGATGAACATGAACCTGGCGTCGTATTCCAATTCGAAATTACAGCTGATATTATGCGTCCTGAGGTCATCCAATTTTTGAATGATAATGCCCCAAAAGGTTTGTTCCGTTTTGAAATTGGTGTACAATCGACAAATGATTTGACCAATGAGCTCGTCAAACGCAGACAAAATTTCGAGAAACTTTCACGTACTGTTACAATGGTCAAAGAAGGCGGTAAGATTGATCAGCATTTAGATTTAATTGCTGGACTACCTGAAGAGGATTACGCGAGTTTCCGCCAAACCTTTAATGACGTTTTTGCCATGCGCCCTGAAGAATTGCAACTAGGTTTCTTAAAACTACTACGTGGCACTGGCTTACGCCTGCAAGCGCAGCAATTTGGCTATGAATACGTCGATATGGCGCCTTATGAAATTTTCGCCAATAACTTATTAACATTTGATGATATTTTACGTATAAAGCAAGCTGAAGATGTGTTGGAAAAGTATTGGAATGATCATCGCATGGATCGCACTGTCGAATATTTAGTAACTGAAGTATTCGAATCTCCGTTCGATTTCTTCCAAGAATTCGGTACGTATTGGGAAGAACGTGCATGGTCTAGAATTGGGCATCAACTCGAAGATTTATTTAACCGGTTGCTCCTATTCTTACATGACCGCGGTAGCGTGAATTTAGAATTTGTAACAAGCTTAATGCAACTTGATTATTTAGCTGTACAACAGTTCCAGCCACGTAAAATTTGGTGGGACAAACGTGTTGCTAGTGATGTATCAAAAAAACTTCTCCAACAGTTGCGAGAAAATCCGGCAATTGCTGGAGAGGAATTTGCTTCTTTCCAACTAAATGAAAAGGAATTATATAAACATACATTACTCGTTCCTTTCTCACTTGATTATGAAGCATTAGAAAATGGTGAGCTTACCGCTCAAAATGGTTATTTGTTAACGTACTTCAGAAAAGATGAAAAACCATATTTCACAACGATATCAAGCAGTCTTATTTCTTAATAAATACACAGGGCAGACTCCATTTCAAACGGAAGTCTGCTCTTCTTTTTTATATTTTAAATTTGTCAAAGAAACGAATGCTTTCTTGAATATTCAAATCTTGCTCATTGTCCAAAGTGGCAAAATGATAACTATCTGTTAATGTGAAGAAATATTTCTCTTTTGAAGATACTTGCTTGAAAATTACTTAGAACTTTCCCTTGGCACGACATGATTCTCTACCTTCAATCATTTCCTCAGCCAACTTAAAACAACGACAATACCGTTAATCTGTTCATACCGTTCAGCTAACATGAGCGGCAAGTGTCCCACCCATTGAAAGGCCAACGACAAATTGTCTAGACGTTCTATTTTTCAACCATTCATACGCATTAACTGTGGATTGTATCCAGTCTTCTTTTGTTTCACTCATATCTTCCGCAGTAGTCCCATGCCTTTTAGCAAAGGCATTTTCACCGTATAGCCCTGTTCCTTATATGCTTCTGCTAAATGTCTCATACTTTGTGGAGAACCTATAAACCCATGAACAACTAAAACACCAATCTCATTTCCTACTACTTCCATAGGCTCAGCGCCTACCAAAATCAATTTTTACTTATTACTTGCACCTCCATAATGTATTTTCACTGTACCCTTTTATTTCCAATGTCGAGTGTATATAAAATAAAAAGCCGTCCTATTCTCAAACTAATTTGAGAATAGGTCGACTTCTTGTAAATTATCCAATAATGACACGTTCTTTCGGATAATGATATTTCGTTTTCTTCCCTTTTCCTCCTATTGAATACAAGAAGGAAATAAGGCCAACACGACCAATGAACATGAGTAGCATCATAATAACTTTACCTATTGGAGATAAATGTTCAGTCAAGCCAAGTGACATCCCACAGGTTCCGAATGCAGATGTAATTTCGAAAATAATTTGTATTAACGTTGCATTTGGTTCTGTAATTAATAAAATCATCGTTGCCACAAGTACCATCGCTACAGCTAAAATAATGACTACATATGAACGGTACACATCAATAATATGAATTTCTCGATTAAAAACTTGGATTTCTTCCTTTCCTCTTGCAAAATTAATTAAAAATAATATGGCAATCGCAAAAGTAGTTGTCCGAATTCCTCCCCCTACTGAACTTGGTGATGCTCCGATGAACATAAGGAAACTCATAAAGATATCTGTCGCTTCACTCAATTTCGTGACGTCTAAGGTCGTTAATCCAGCAGAACGGGCCGATACAGAATGGAACATTGCTGAGAAAAATGCCTCATGCCAACTCATCCCTCTAAATGCTTGGAATGACTCAATAATTAATATAACGAATGTACCGAAAAGAAATAATGCTCCATACGTTGCCGTCGTAATTTTCGTAAATAATGAGAAACGAAAATTTCTATTTTTATTTGACAAAAAGGTTTTAAGTTCAATTAATACAGGGAAACCAATCGCTCCTAAAGTGATAAGTAGCATATTGATAACTTGTACAAAATAATCACGGTGGAAAGGCAATAAAGATAAGCCTGTTATATCGAAGCCTCCATTTGTTGTCGCTGAAATAGAACCGAAAATCCCGTGTAATAATGCCTCTTGGAAATTATCGAAATATTGTATGAAATAAAGCGTTAATACTGCTGCTCCCACAAGCTCAATCGTTATTAGTATTTTCACGATTTCTTTAATTAAATGCACAACGCCTGATATTTTATATTGATTATGATCAACCATAATTAACTGCCGTTCACGCATACCAATTTTTTTCCCGACAAGTAGCCAAACAAAAGTACCTAAGGACATAATCCCAATTGCACCTAATTGTAAAATGAGTAGTAACATAACAATGCCAAAAACTGAATATGTTTCGGATATATTCATAACCGTTAATCCGGTTACACTTACTGCACTGACTGCGGTAAATAAACTATCGAGTAAGGATAAATGTACACCAGGTTTATGTACACCTGGTAACCTTAAAAGCACGAAAGAAATTGCAATCGCAATAAAATAATATGAAACAATCGCTTGGAACGGTGTTGCACGACGATTGATATCTTTAGTAAAACCCATATAAATCGAATCCTTTCACTCTTGAGACCAAGATACTCCCTATTGTATGAAAAAGTAAGTAAAAAGGAAAGTACCCAAAGAGATTCCATTTGTGATATTTATATTTATCCTAAATTCACCTCTTTATAACATAAAAACCCTACTCAATCACGCAAATGAAGAATAGGGTTGAACGTATTTATTTTGCTGCATCCGCTTTTTTCTTATTACGAACGCCCATAAGATAGCCACCAGCAGCTAATGCGACAAGTATAATCCAGAATGTTGCTTTCCACGGAGTTGAATGTGGGAAGTGTTCAGTCAAAATAGCTACTTTCGGATGTGCTAATGTTAATACTAATAATTTTACCCCTACCCAACCAACGATTAAAAACGCTGCCGTTTCTAAAGATGGGTAAGATTGTAGTAATTTCACAAACCTTTGTGCTGCGAAACGCATAATGACCAAGCCAATAACACCACCTAATAACATAACCGTAAATTGACCACCATTAATGCCACCAACATGGAAGTTACCCAATTCAGGTAATGTAACAGCTAAGGCTACTGCAGCAAGCATAGAATCGATCGCGAAAGCTAAGTCAGCTAACTCTACTTTGAATACCGTCATCCAGAAGCCAGACCCATTTTTCTCTTTAATATCTTCTTCCTGATTCTTCTTCTTCCAATGGTCATATAAATGTTTAAAAGAGATGAACAGTAAGTATGCAGCTCCTAGTGCTTGAATTTGCCAGAAGTTCACTAAAAAAGTAATCATAAATAACGCTGCAAAACGCAATACAAACGCACCTAGTAAGCCGTAGAACAATGCTCTTTTCTGTTGCACTGGTGGTAAATGTTTTACCATAACAGCCATAACAACTGCATTATCTGCAGCTAATAATCCCTCTAATATAATTAGCACTAATAGTACCCAAGCATATTCCAATAATATTGCATCCATCCAATTTCCTCCTTTTTTAAACAAAATAAAAGACCCATGCCTAATAAAAGGCAAAGGTCTCGCTTAGCAACTTTAAAATTCATTTGCTCTCATAACCGATGGCGGTTAGGCCACGTAATGACGACTATGAGGTAGGTTTCCCTATAGCTACTCCCCTTTGACAAAATGTCAAAAGTTATTAAATTTGTTTGTAGTATTAGTATAGCTAAGGTTTTAGAAAAAGTAAACTTTTTCACTCGATAATTACCTATTCTTTTCGAAAAAAACTATCGGTTTATTTTCCTCATTTAATCTGAATATGGAAGGTTTTGTTGCTTTTATGTTCATCGTAAAATTCAATCATGGCAGGCATTGATTGGATAAAATCCGCACATTCAATAGATGACCCAGCTAAAAGCTGCTTTGCAACCGTCGTATCAAATACAGCACTCCAAGTTAAATAGTCGAGCGTTTCATACTCCACACCGAGCGCCTTACGCACTGGTAATATACTCATTGATTTTCTAGCGAGACTTATCGGTATACGCCCTCTCGGCTTATGCCCGGTCACCTCATGCACCATCGCACGGTAAACTTCTTGAACAGGGTGTGGATTCGGATCTGTTAAATGTACAGTTTGTCCGATAGCCGCCTCCAGTACGCTCAGATAAACAACACCATCCGTTATATAATCGATTGGTACAACATTCAATCTGGCTTTAGATTGACCAATATACGGAATGAATGGAAAACGCTTCAACCGATCGATCATATTCAAAAAGAAATAGGGTCCATCAAATTTCACTGTCTCACCCGTTTGCGAATTTCCTCTCACAATACCTGGACGAATAATTGTAATAGGTATTGTGGATTTTAATTGGTCGACTAAAATTTCTGCTTCGTATTTTGTTTCTTCATAGAAATTTTTAAAAGTTTTTGGGCGAATTAGTTCTGTTTCGAGTAAAATACCTTCACGTGTACCTGCGACATATGCTGTACTAAAATACATGTAACGTTTTAAATTTTTCATCTTACTAACGACCGCATTAACCATTTTCGTACCTTGAACATTTACTCTCCAAGCAACATCTTTTGGCACTGCTAAATCATAAATAGCAGCCAAATGCCAAACGACATCAACATCATTCAATAATCGCTCTAGCCGATCATCGTTAATAGCTAGGTTTGTTAATGTAATATCCCCTACTATGATACCTATTTCTTTGTCCGGAAAATCTCTTAATATTCGCTCTGCCTCAGCTTCTGCACGTTCCTTTTCCGTTATTAATACAACAGCATACACTTTATCGTACTTGCCTTGATTAAATGCCGTACGAATAATTTGACTAGCAATAAAGCCGGGAAATCCAGTGAAAAATCCTGTTGTCATCCCATACACCCCTTCAGTGATTAAGCTTTTCTCTTTTTATGCAAAAATCGTGTTTCACGATCAAACAAACTATACACAATCGGTACAATATAAAGAGTTAATAAGGTCGAACTTACTAAGCCACCAATTACAGCAATCCCCATCGGTTGATTAATTTCTGTTCCTTCACCTAAACCAATTGCCAAAGGTATTAACCCTAGCACCGTCGTTGAAGCCGTCATTAATATCGGTCTTAAACGATCTCTAGTAGCAAAGACAATTGCTTCATAAGATGGTAACCCATCCGCTTTTCGCTGATTAATATAATCCACAAGGACTATCCCATTATTTACGACAATACCGACTAACACGAGAATTCCAATAATGGCAGTCACACCAATTGGCGTACTTGTTAACAATAAGCCAAGTGCTACTCCAATTGTCATTAATGGTACAGTGAACATAATAACAAATGGATATTTGAAAGATTCAAACTGAGCCGCCATAACGATATAAACAAGTACAACTGCTAACACAAGAGCTAACAACATATCATTAATCGAATCATCAAATAACTCACGATCTCCACTAAATTTAATCATTGTACTATCTGGTAGCTTTAACTGATCAATTACCTCATCAATTTGCTTTGCAGCACCACTTAATGATTGTGATGATTTATAGTTCAACATAAATGCAACGGATGGAACTTGGTCAGTACGTCTTATTGAAACAGGGCCTTTCATCACTCTCACATCGGCCACTTCCTGCAATTCAACAAATTCTCCTGTTGCACTGCGTAATTGGAGCTTGTTCAATTGTTTAATACTGTTTTTATAAGCATCTCCGTAATTCACAACGACCGATTGCACCTCATTTTGATTGGTTAAAATTTGAGTTGCTGTAACACCTTTTGTCATTTGCTGTACTGTTTGCGCAATTTGCGTAGGTACAAAACCTAGTTGTGCGGCCTTTTTCTTCTTCACATTCACTTGCACTTCTTCTATTGTATTAATGAGATCATTTTCAACTTCTGTAATATCCGAGATCCCTTCGATCTTCTTTTGAATATCTGTCACTGCCTGTTTTAAGCGCCTATCATCAGTATCGGATACTCTAAACGTCAAAGTGTTAGGTGAAGAACCAGAAGCCGTTTGCATATTAAAACTAACCTCTGCTTTATCTCCCACTTCCTTTTGCACGTCATCTTGTATATTGTCTACAAATTCAAAAACGGAGCGTTCCCGCTTACTTAGTGGTACAAGTTTCACAGAAAGCTCGGCTTCATTTGCCTTAGAATTACCTCGTGATTGTGTTTGCTGATTACCACCGATTAAGCTAACGTAAACTTCAACATCCTGTTCTTCTTGCAATCTGGCCTCAATTTGCTGGACAACTTCTTCTGTTTTCGATAAAGCTGAGCCATTTTCAAGCTTTACAGAAATTGAAAAGAAGCCTTCATCCGTCGCGGGCAAAAATTCAGTTCCTGTACGTAAAATCCCGAAGATTGAAAGGACGAGTAATAAAACCGTTACAGCAAGCACTAAGAAACGATGTTTTAACACCCATTCAACTGAATTTTTGAACGTAGTATACCCCTTTGAATTACTGCGCTTTTCTTCCATATCAGCAGGTTTTACTTTTAACATATGTCCCGCCATCATCGGTACAACTGTTAATGCAACAACTAACGATGCAAATAAGCTAAATGAAATCGTCAATGCAAATTCGGTAAAAATTTGACCAATTAACCCTGTAATGAATATAACCGGTACAAACACTGCAACCGTCGTTAGAGTAGATGCAGTAATTGCTAGCGCTACTTCCTTTGTCCCTTCAGATGCTGCCTGCTTTGGTATTTTCCCCATGCCTAAATGGCGCTCAATATTTTCGATTACGACAATGGCATTATCTACGAGCATCCCAATTCCTAATGCTAATGCACCAAGCGTTAATACATTCAGCGAAAAATCCGCAAAATACATGAGCACAAATGTCACGATGACGGAATACGGAATTGCCACGGCAATAATAATTGGACTACGAATTCCTCTTAAAAAGACAAATAGTACTAACATGGCGAAAATTCCACCGTAAATCAGCGAAGAACCAATATTATCAATCGCTAACTTCACATAATCTCCTTGGTCAAATAAAATATCCGCCTTTACACCTTCATACTGCTCTTTCGCTAATAAATTTTTGAGAGAAGCTTTGAAATTCTTCGAAACATTAGCTGTATTAGCACCGGACTCTTGTAATACGGACATTAATACAGACGGCTGTTCATTAGCTCTAGTAATTGTGGTAGAAGGTTGCTCAGCGACTTTTACCTTTGCTACGTCCCCTATCTTAATCTGGTTTCCGTTTAATGGACTCGTCTTTACAATTAGCTGCCGAATATCTTCTGCCGTTGTGATTGTACTTAAAACTCGAACAGTCAATTGTTGCCCTAGTTCCGTTTCAATCGGATCTCCTGGTAGCGATACATTATTTCCTTGAATCGTCTGTACAATATCCGATTGCGTTAAACCGTTTTCAACTAGTTTGTTCTTATCCAATGTAATGCGCATTTCCTCAACGAGAGTACCTGACACGTTGACACTCGCAACGCCTTCAGTACGCAGTAAATCCCGCTCTAGCTGACGTGCTAAAACTCGAACATCTTGCTCAGCCCCCGATGCTTGTAATGCCAGCTGAATAATAGGAAACTGCGCTGGATCAAATTTTAGGAATTGAGGTCGATCAGCATCAGCTGGAATGGGTGTTTGATCAATACGCTGCAACACATCTGTTTGAATTTTATTTATATCCGTTGACCAATTGAACTCCAGCATCATAAAATTTGCGCCCTCTTGAGAAGTCGACTGTATCGATTTAATACCAGGTAAAGTTGACAACGTACGCTCCAAAGGCTTCGTCACTTTTTCATTCACTTCAGTTGGACTAGCACCAGAATAATTTGTGACAACTACGCCAATTGGTGGATTTAGCTCCGGAATTAGCGTCACCGGAATTTTGAAAAATGACACTACACCTAAAATAACAACGAGCAGCATCGTTACTAGTGTAAAAACTGGCCTCTTGATAGAAAAATCACTTATCTTCATCACGCTCGCCCCTTATTTACTCATTCCTTTTATCATATTGAATTCTTTCTATAACTACAAATATTATTCAAAAATCTAAAAAGATGCCCTGATAAATATAATATTGACATAAGAAGAGCTATGTCTTATGGCGACACTTTTGAAATTAGAAATGAAATAGATTTCCCTAGAATTCACTTTATTTTGCCAAGAAAATTTCCATATAGAAATAGATTCTACTATTCTGCTAGAGATTCACCTAAAAAACAACAACCTCTTTCCCTCGACAATATATTAAAAAACCGTCCCAACTAAATAGGACGGCTAAAAAAGGATCTTATAATAAGCTATAAAGCTCGATATTTTCATTTTTGTCTTGGAACCAGCGCATCGCGAATTCGTTTTCAAATAAGAAAACAAGATTATCATAGCGATCACGCACTAGCATGCTACGAGGGCCTGTCATTGATTCTTTTACGTCTTCTTCATTTTGGATCCAACGAGCCATTTTATTGCCCATTGGCTCCATGCGGACATCTACATTGTATTCCGCTTTCATACGGTGCTCGAATACTTCAAACTGTAGTTGACCAACTGCCCCCAGCATAACTTCTTCTGTATGCAAAGTTTTGTAATATTGGATAGCACCCTCTTGTACAAGTTGCAAAATACCTTTGTGGAAATGTTTTGATTTCATAACGTTTTTCGCTGTTACTTTCATGAACAATTCCGGTGTAAACTGTGGTAATCTTTCGAATTGGAATGTTTTCTTACCACCCACGACTGTGTCACCTATTTGATAGTTACCTGTATCATATAGACCAATGATATCGCCTGCTACAGCTTTATCAACTGTTTCGCGGTCATCTGCTAAGAATTGAGTTGATTGTGTTACTTTAAAAGATTTATTAGTACGTGATAAAGTCATGCTCATGCCACGTTCAAATTCACCTGATACAATACGCACGAACGCAATACGGTCACGGTGAGCTGGATTCATATTCGCCTGAATTTTAAATACAAAACCTGAAAATTCTTTGTTTAACGGTTCAATAATTTGCTCATCTTCTGTTAAACGAGGTTGTGGTGTTGGTGCAAAATTTAAATATGTTTCAAGGAATGTTTGAACACCAAAGTTTGTTAATGCGGATCCGAAGAATACGGGTGTTAACTCACCTCTTGTAACGCGTTCTTCTGAAAATTCATTACCTGCTTCATTTAAAAGCTTAATGTCTTCCATTGCTTGCGTATAATAAGAAGTTTTCTTCATCTCGTGATCAACAGCTAATTCGCCGTTTTCATCTATTGGTAAGAAACGGTCTTCTTCCTCTGTACGGAACTGCTCGATTCTTTTATTGTATCGGTCATAAATCCCTAAGAATTCTTTCCCCATACCGATTGGCCAGTTCATCGCATAAGATTGAATGCCAAGAACTTCTTCAAGTTCTTCCATTAATTCAAGTGGCTCTTTACCTTGACGATCTAATTTGTTAATGAATGTGAAAATTGGAATACCGCGCATGCGACAAACTTTAAATAGTTTCAAGGTTTGTGTTTCAATACCTTTTGCTGCATCTACAATCATCACAGCACTATCTACTGCCATTAACGTACGGTACGTATCTTCTGAGAAGTCTTGGTGCCCTGGTGTGTCCAAAATGTTAACACGGCGACCATCATAGTCAAATTGCATCACTGAAGATGTAACAGAAATCCCACGTTGTTTTTCGATTTCCATCCAGTCAGATGTAGCAAATTTACCTGTTTTTTTAGCTTTAACTGTACCTGCATCGCGAATTGCGCCACCGAAGTACAAAAGCTTTTCTGTCATCGTTGTTTTACCAGCATCCGGATGAGAGATGATGGCGAACGTACGACGAGATAATATATCTTGTTCAAGATTTGAACTCATTTTATCGTCTCCTTTTTATATACTTACTTATCATAAAAGAGAAAGTGTTTCAAATACAACCATTTTTCCTTCATTCGTCAAAAAAATACAACAACCTTCAGAAAAAAACCCCTCAATTCTACTAAAATCGAAGGGGCTTCCATCTTTCTTATAGTATGAACATGAATTTTAAGCTTGTGGTTGGAATTTTCCGCGAGCAGCTTCTAAAGCAATTTCTGCGTCGCTATGAGGATATTTTGTATTCTCAACAATTTGATAATCCTCATGACCCTTACCTGCGAAAATGATCAAATCGCCAGGCTCGGCCACTTCAACAGCTTTTCTCACTGCTTCAGCACGATCACCTATGCATGCATATTGATCATGTGTCATCCCCTTTTCAAGGTCTGTTAATATGCTAGCATACTCTTCATAGCGTGGATCATCTGTCGTTAAGATTACATAATCCGCCATTGACGCTTTTTTTGCCATATCAGGTCGCTTTGATTTATCACGATTACCACCTGTACCAATGACAAAGATCATTTTATTTTTTTTATAAGGCATAGCTGCATTAATCGCTTTTTCAATAGCATCTGGTGTATGTGCATAATCAACGAAAATAGAGATTGGCAGATCACCTGTTGGAATACCTTCCATACGACCTTTTACAGATTGAATTGCCTCAACTTGTTCAATAATATCTTCGATAGCGTGGCCTTTAGCATATAAAGCGGCAGTAGCTGCTAGCACGTTATAAATATTGAATTCACCCAGTAGATGCATTTCTACAGGGTAAGTTCCTTCTGGCGTTTCCATATCGAAATAAGTCATATGATTATGGTATTGACAGTTAACGCCTTTAAAAATGGCGTCATTTTTTAAACCATAAGTCCATACTGGGTATGGTGTTAGTTCTTTAAACCGCTCAGACCAAGGATCGTCTGCATTTAGTACAGCATGCTTGTCTTTCTCAAGATCTTGTCCAAGTTGCGAGAAGAGCATACCTTTTGCATTGCCGTAGCTTTCCATTGTTCCGTGGAAATCTAAGTGATCATGCGTCAAGTTTGTGAAAATTGCCACATCAAAGTCGACGCCAGCTAATCTCCCTTCCACTAAACCGTGTGAAGAAACTTCCATAATCATATCACGGCAACCTTCAGCTACTGCACGGAAAATCATCTGCTGTGTACTAAGAGCATCACTTGTTGTATTGGCAGATTCATACATCACACCATTTAAGTTAAATCCGATTGTGCCTGATAAAGCCGTTTTAATACTAAGTCCATGGAATATTTCTTGAATAATCGATGTTACACTCGTTTTACCATTGGTGCCAGTAACGCCGAACATTGTTATATCTTTAGAAGGATAATCGAAAAATGTCGCTGCTAATAATCCAAGTGCACGACTCGTATTATCAACAATCACTTGTGCTACACTACCCTCTAGTTGTAATTCACGTTCAACAACAATAACTGTTGCACCGTTGTCAACGGCTTTCTGTGCATAGTCATGACCATCTACTGTATAACCTTCAATACAAACGAAAACGCTTTTTGGTTGTACACCACGAGAGTCAATGGCAATATCTTTAATATTTTCAGGTAATTGACCAATTACTTTTTTCATTGGCAAACATTGAAGTAATTCGGTGGCTTGCATTATTCTGCCTCCTTTTCATCAATCATTGTTGATGTGACGTATGCTAATAATAGTTCTGTTGTATTGCGAAGTGAGTCGACATGTGTACGTTCATACGCATGTGATGCCTCAATACCTGGTCCAAATAATGCATGACGCACGTCTGCACCAGCTCTAATAGCAGCTGAAGCATCAGAACCGTAATATGGATAAATATCTATTTTATAATCTATGTTGTGGTCTTTTGCAAGTGCTACAAGTTGTCTAGTTAAACCGTAATGGTAAGGTCCACTTGAATCTTTAGCACAAATAGAAACTGTATATTCATCAGACTGTTGTCCATCACCAATGGCTCCCATATCAACAGCAATATATTCCACTGTTTGTTGTGGAATATTAGAGTTACCACCGTAACCGATTTCTTCATTGTTAGAAATATAGAAATGTGTTGTATACGGTAATTGGACTTTTTCATTTGTTAAATTTTCAAGTAATTTTAATAGTAAAGCTGTACTTGCTTTATCATCTAAATGACGCGATTTTACGTAGCCGCTCTCAGTCAATTCAAAGCGTGGGTCAAATGATACGAAGTCCCCAACCTCAATACCTATTGAACGGATGTCATCTGCATTAAATACTTTTTCATCGAGACGAACTTCTATATGATCCTCGTTACGCGGTAAATCTCCTGCACCACGATAAACGTGAACTGTCGTTTCATGCATTAAGATTGTCCCGCGAATTTTATCCCCTGAAGCTGTATGGATTGTACAATATTCTCCTTCAACAGCATTCCAGTTGAATCCGCCAACCATAGACATTTTCAATCGACCATTTGGTTTCACTTCTTTTACCATGGCTCCTAAAGTATCTGTATGAGCTGTTAAGAGGCGATGCTTAGAATCGTCTTTCCCTAATATTGTAGCGATTATAGCACCTTTATTCGTTTTTTTATATGATACGCCCATTTTCTCTAGTAAGCCGGACATAAATTTCATAATGTCTGCTGTATAACCAGATGGGCTTGCAATATTCGCTAATTCCCTTAATAATTCAACTGTTTCTTGTTCTTTAAAACTGCTCGTCATTGCGAAAGCCTCCCTTATTCTTTACATCATATCAAAATATGACATTTTACGACATCGACAAATCATGTATGATGGTATTATAACCAAATTCGAGGTGTCTTTATGAAGCACTCTACTATTTTACGCAAAAGAAATCAATTTGTACTGTTTTTATTTACAGCTGGAACAATTATTCATGCCATTATAAGCATCATTGGCTTATTGAACTACGTTGTGCCGTTTCCACTTATCACTAGCATCTATTGTGGTCTTTTACTTATTTTATCAGCACTGCATTTGAATGAATATGTTATGCGAACCCTATTAATTATTGGCCTGAATGGCTCTAACCTAATTATGATATTGCAATCAGACTATATTTATCATTTAATCTTTCTTTTTCTACTACTTTTTTTACTTCCAATATACCAATCAATTTGGATCAATATAACGATGATTATTATTACAATCATTCAAATCATTTTATTAATAGAATATCACTATTTATCATTCCGTGGTTCTATTAATGATGCGGATATTACTCTCTTTATTTTAATACTATTCTTCCTCGGTGCAATCGGCATTATACAAGGCTTTTATATTAATTATTCTTGGAAGAAGATAGAGACGCATTCCGATTCTTTAGAAAAAGCTTTCTTATCTAAAGAAGGCTACTTAAATTTATTTTTTGAAAATGCTAAAGATAGTATTGCCGTTTTTGATTTAGAAAATAAAATTATTGCGATCAACCCGGCCTTTGAAAAATTATATGGTTGGAAGCCTGAAGAATGTATTGGCAAAGCTATACCTCTTGTACCGCCAGAGTATGTAAATGCAGCAGTTGCACGAAGCAATCACCTAATGAATGGCGGTAGCTTTGATTTGCTCGAGTCAAAAGATATGAAAAAAGACGGCACCTATTTTGACGCACAAATAACGTTATCGCCTATTTTTGACTATGATGGTGAAATTATTGCGACATCCATTATTACACGAGATATTTCGTATAAAAAAGAAGCAGAAAAACTAATCATTCAATCAGAAAAGCTAAAAGCAATAGGAGAAATTGCTGCAGGGGTTGCACATGAGGTTCGCAACCCACTTACTGTAATCTCTGGCTTTGTACAAATGATGAATAACGATAAGAATTCACCTTATGCATTTTATACAAATCTAATTGAATCAGAAATCGATCGTATTAACTTAATTATAGGAGAGTTTTTAGTACTTTCTAAACCACATGCAATGCAACCAAAGGAATTTAAAATCGATAAAGTCATCACAGATATTTTGACTTTATATCGACCCGAACTACAGTTAAGAAATATTTCACTCACAGAAAATTGGCATGCGAATGATTTAACTGTGAAAGGCGATGTCAATCAAATCAAGCAGGTCTTCATCAATATTATAAAAAATGCAGTAGAAGCGATTGAAAAGGAAGGCGACATTATAATAACGATTGACAAAACAAGTAATCATTTCTTTACCATTTGTGTGACTGATAATGGCAGCGGGATGAAAAAAGAAGTGGTTGAAAATATTTTCAAGCCTTTCTATACGACAAAAGAAACAGGTACTGGTCTTGGCATGATGATTACAGAGAAGATCATTTTAGAACATGAAGGCCAAATTACGATTAATAGCGAGTATGGCAAAGGCTCTAGTATAACGATTAAACTACCTTATATCAAAGCATAAAAAAGGGCAACCACCTACATGCAAGTGGTTGTCCTTTTAGCTTTTACCTCAAAATCGTTTTCACTAATTTTACCTTTTGCTTATACGGCGGGAACAGTAAATTATTTGCAAGCTTTGTTGATTTTTTCAAAATAGATTTTGGATGTGTAAAGCATTCAAAACTCGCTTTACCATGATATGCATTGACACCCGAATTACCGACGCCTCCAAATGGTAAATATACGCTAGCTACATGCGTAATCGTATCATTCACACAACCACCACCAAACGGTAATTCCTCAAGGAAATATTGTATCGCTTTCTCTGTTTCAGAGAAGAAATATGCCGCTAATGGCTTTGGATATTGGCGCACTTGATGAATTGCTAGTCGCAAATCATCGTAGACGATAATCGGCAAAATGGGTCCAAATAGTTCATCTTCCATAGATGGACTATTCCACGTAATATTTTGCAATACAGTCGGCTCAATATATAAATCATCACGGTCAGATTTCCCACCAAATAATACCTGGTCTTGCTCCCGCTCTAGAATACTTTGCAAACGATCAAATTGGCGCTTATTTATAATACGACCGTAATCCAGGCTTTCTCGTGCGTCTTTACCATAAAATTTTTGTAGCGTTTTTTTCAAATTTCGAATGAAGGGTACTTTCACTGATTCATGCACTAGGATATAGTCTGGAGCGACACATGTTTGGCCTGCATTCGTAAATTTTCCCCATGCAATACGCTTCGCGGCCACTTCTAAATTGGCTGTTTGATCGACAATTGCAGGGCTTTTCCCGCCTAGTTCAAGCGTATGTGGCGTTAAGCGTTCTGCTGCTGCTTTCATCACGATTTTCCCAACAGCCACACTACCTGTGAAGAAAATATAATCAAACGACGCATGGATTAATGCAGTGGTTTCATCCTTCTCCCCTTCGACAATACGTACATAATCCATTTGGAACGTTTCTTGCACTATTTTCTTAATAATTTCTGCAGTAAATACCGACGATTCAGATGGTTTTACAATCGCTGTGTTACCCCCAATAATGGCGCCGATTAATGGCTCCATGACAAGTTGGAATGGATAATTGAATGGCCCGATAATGAGCACAGCACCATATGGCTCTCGGACGATAAAGCTCTTCCCAGGCTGAAAATGAAGTGGTGTTGGTACGGATACAGGCTGCAGCCATTCTTCCAAATACTTTTGCATATAACCAATACTATCTAGTACAATTCCTACCTCAGTGGAATACGCCTCGAACTCACTTTTTCGTAAATCTTTATGTAATGCTTGTAAGATTTCCTTCTCGTGTCTAACAATAGAAGCTTTTAATTTTTTTAATTGCTCTTTACGAAATGCCAAACTCTTTGTTACGCCTGAAAAGTAAAATTTCCTTTGTTCTGCAATCATAACTTCTACATCTTGAGCACTAAAATTAGCCATAAAAAAACCCTCCATTTTAATCGAAATATTTATCTAATTTTGTTCATATGCTTGCATAAATACATCATGATTTATCCATACTAAAATTGTTACATAACTTCATAAGAAAAAGAGCCTTATCTGACTCAAATTGTACCATTTTCAAGAAGGTAGCTGTCAAATGTTGAAGACTTCTGAAAGGGGGAATGTTACATGTTGAAAACAGACACATGGTGGGAATCTATTTTCACAGGGCCTTTATCACACGGCTTACATCCACAAAAACAAGAGGAATTAGAGGATGAATCATTTTTATTCTTTCAATACAATGATGCAGCCTCAGAAGAAAAGGATCAGCCATCTTGAACGAAATGTAGCAAAGAGAGCTGTCTGTTTCATACAGACAGCTCCTATTTTATATATATTTTAGTGTGTTTTTCGAGCGAATAAATGAAACATGTAATAATAAAGGCAAGCACTGATGACAGCAATTACTGCTAGAATAATGAAAGTCCAGTAATAGCCAACCCACACTGCCATTGGAATCGACATTGGTGCAATCATTCGGCCAATTGTATAACGTAAGCTCGCTGCCGCAAAATATTGACCCCTCATATGCTCGGGTGCTAATTTTGATATAAAACTTTGCTGAATGCCAGTCACCATAATTTCAGCTAAAGTAAACAATGTCATAGCAATAATAAACACAAAGAAGTAGTTTGTCGACGCAAAAATCAACATTGAAATAGCATAGAAAATTGATGAACAAAAGAACACATTTTTCTCTTTAAAACCCAGCATAATCCGCGTGATCCACACCGTAAAGAGCGCCACAATTAACCCATTTTGCGAAATAATAAAACCAAATGCACTCTCCCCTGTCATTATCCACTCTTTTCCAAAAAACACTCCTAAAGACTGCTCTCCAATAACATCCATAGAATAGACTGGCAACAATAAATCCAACTGCATAAAAGTCTGAGCAATTAATATGCCCGATACAATAAAAAGCATGAATAGTTTATCTTGTAAAATAACGCCATAATCTTTAATTTGTGTAGAGATAGCCGCCATCATACCTGAGGCCTTTTCTTTCATCTTTAAAGACATTTCAATTGGTAAAGTTTCATGCGCAAATTTATATAAAACAAACCCTAAAGCAATACAAACAAAGGCTGCAGTTACTATTAATCCAAAGCGATATTTGAAGAAGAAAATACCACCTAAAATAGGTCCAATGACAACCGCAATATTATGCATTGTATAAAAAATCGCAAATACATCACTTCGATATTTTTCAGGCACTACATCTGCCACCATCGCTTCACTAGCCGGCCAGTAAAAAGAGCCAAATACACCTGCAATAGAAAAAGCGATAAAGCCAAGAATTGGTGATGTTAAAATGGGAGAATTTGCGAAGGCAAACAATAAAAAAGCTGCTCCCTGACCATAAGAAGAGATAATCATCATCGTTCGTCGGCCAAATCGATCCGCACAATAACCGCCAATTAAATTGGCAGCGACCGAAAATACTTGGGACACAACTAATAGCAAACCCGCTGTACTTTTACCAAACTCCTCAGCAAAGTAAATCGCTAAAAACGGAAAGAACATCCAGAAGGTGATGTTCATAAACGCTTCTCCAATTAGTCTCACTTTTAAACTTCGATCCCAATCTTTAATCTTCATGAAAAACCTCTCAGTTGTTTTTTGATAATCATAACACTTTCTAAAATTAAAATGTCAGAACATTCAACAAACCCCTAGTTATTCATTCAAAAAACTATACTAATGCTCAAATATATCGCTAGTACTCCTTAAAAGAGGGTATGACTTATTTACATATACCATCATCTATACTCTTACAGTTTTTTAGAATGGAGGCCTGACATGAAAAAGGTATGGAAAATTTATACGACGGACATTAAAAGTATTTTCTCAAACTGGGTAGCAGCAATTCTTTTAGGTGGACTCATTATTTTGCCGTCATTATATGCATGGCTAAACATAGCTGCTTCATGGGATCCCTATGCACAAACCGATCAAATTCCCGTCGGCATTGTTAATGAAGATACAGGTGCAACGATACAAAATAAAGCTATCAATGCTGGTGAGGAGCTAGTTAAAACGTTACATACCAACCATGAAATGGACTGGCAATTTACAAATCGAAAAAAAGCAATGGAACATGTTCGAAATGGAGACTACTTTGCCGTCATTATCTTTCCAGAAAACTTTTCAAAAGAACTTGCTACAGTCGTTTCAGGCAATCCTAAAAAGGCTGAAATGGAATATTACGTAAATGAAAAAATCAACTCAATTGCACCGAAAATCACCGGAAAAGGAGCTAGCGTTCTAGCTGAAGAAATGAGCAGCAAATTTATCGGCTCAGTAAACGGCACAATCTTCGACATATTCAATCGTATTGGAATTGAAATGCAAAATAACTTACCCGATATCGAAAAATTATAAGATTATGTATTCACATTAGAAAAAGACTTACCCGGTATTCATACTGAACTGAAAAAAGCACAAAAAGATGCCAATTCAGCAAGTCGTATGATTGACAATGCTCAAAGTGAAATCCCACAAGTCAAAAAACTGACGGAAGATGGACTAAAAACAATTGAAAATACAATCAATTTCCTAAATAAAGCTGAAGGTCGTCTCAATGAAATGAGCCCTAGAATCAAACAAGATTTACAAACCGTCCAACAAATTTCAACTAATGTGAATACACTGTTGGAACAACTACAAAATACAAAAATTGATTTTACAGAGGTCAATAATGCAAAAGCTACTTTAAACAAACAAGTATCAAGCGCTATTGAAAAAGTTTCTAGCGTAAATCAAGCTTTAGTAGACTTAAAGCAATTCAACGATGAAAATGGCATTCTAGATCAAACAAAACTTCTAGATACAGCGATTCAACGCACTAAATCGTTACAAGCTGTATTAACCGAAGCACAAACAAATGCACGCAATATTAATGAAGTACTTGGTGGTAAAGAGCAAGATATTACCAATACCATCAACTCATTACAAAATATCGCTGCAACTACAACCGTCAGTCTTGATGGCTTCATAAAGAAGTATACTCAATCAATCGAGCCGACCGTCTTTTCTGCAATTAATAACGTTCAAAACACATTATCTACCGCAAAAAATAAGTTAATTGTTATCCAAACGCAGTTACCGGAAATCGAGCGTATTATCCATAATACTGACGGTTACCTCTCTGATGCACAATCTGGACTTAATACAGCAATTGGCCAGTACCCTTATGTCAACACGAAGATCAAAGAACTCGCCAATAAAATCCGTGACTTTGAAAAAGAAACTGATATAAATAGCGTCATTCAACTACTTAAAAATAATCCAAGCGCCGAGCAATCTTTCTTTGAACAACCAATCAAGCTAAATGAAAATGCCCTCTTCCCTATTAAAAACTATGGCACTGGTATGACACCTTTCTACACGGTTTTAGCAATTTGGGTTGGATGCTTGCTCTTAATATCACTACTATCCGTAGACGCTAAAAACACAGGGGAATTTACCGTACGTCAAATATATTTCGGTAAACTATTAACATTTTGGACAATCGGCATACTGCAAACACTGATTATTACAATGGGTGACCTTTTCATCCTGAAAGTATCCGCTCATAATCCTGTCTGGTTCGTGCTATTTTGCTTAGTCATCAGTCTCGTATTTATGAGCGTTGTATACACATTAGTCTCTGTTTTCGGTGACGTCGGGAAAGCACTGTCAATCATTCTTCTTGTATTACAACTAGCCGGTTCAGGCGGAACTTATCCTGTAGCTTTACTACCAAAATTCTTTCAAACGATTAACCCTTACTTGCCTTTCACGTACGCCATAGAAATGGCAAGAGAGGCAATCGGCGGTATCATTTGGAACAAAATTATCGTAGATGTTATCGTCCTCGGAGTAGTACTCATACTGGCACTCGCACTTGGTGCCACCTTCAAAAAACGTTTGAATGTTATCACTACTCGGATGCTACAAAAATCTAGAAAATCTGGTTTATTTCATTAATAAAGCAGCTTGTTTGGTTGTCATACCCAAGCAGGCTGCTTCTGTTTTATGATGAAAACAATGATTGACTTTTCTTATTTACCATCATATGATAATAAGTAATTCTTACATAGATTCAATAATCTTAAATTCTCCCGATTCCTTAGCTCAGCTGGGAGAGCGCCACCTTGACAGGGTGGAGGTCGCTGGTTCGAACCCAGTAGGAATCATAATGGATAAACATTGATAACACGCTGTTTCTAAGTAATTTTAGACAGCGTGTTTTCTTGTGTTTACACATACTCGTGACCAAGTTGTGACCAATTTACAAATAATAGATTTAGACCGTTCATCCGAACGGTCTTTTATTTACCTTCTATCTTAATTACACTTTATTGAAAAGGTTAGTGACAATTCACCTATTTACCTCTATAGTTAAATATAAACATTTATAGAAATAGATACTCTAAATGAAAAAAACTTGGTTATTAGCGCCTATGGCTGCTGTGCTATTATTGGCTGCATGTGGGGGTGCTGAGAAAGAGACAAAAAAAGAGTCAACCGATGTTAGTGCTGATGCAAAAGAACAAACAGCTAATCCAAAAGTCGATTCAAAAGAAGTGGAAAAAGAAACTACTAAATCCGAACTCGGGAAATTAACAGTCGTATACAAGAATAAAGAATTAAAAAAATCCGTAAAAAATGGGCCGGTAAACTTAGATGTTAATGCCATCCAAATCGCTACATTAGAACCTTCTGAAGCATACAAAGATTCATTTGACGGGAAAGAAAAAGTAACTATAGCCACTGTCGAAATGGCTGTTGAAAACACAGTAGATGATACAACTCATTTTTATCCCGATCAAGCGACTTTAACCACTGATACAGGTGAGCAAGTTGAAGCTAGGTTGATTTTATCTGACAATATAGGAGGAGACTTCCTTGGTAAAATTAAAAAAGACGGGAATGTTATTTTTGTATTGAAATCAGAACCTGAGAAAATCGGAAAAGTTACTCTGCATATAGATGGTGCAAGTGATGAATCGTATGTAAGTGTAGGTAAAGATATTAAGATGGAGATCCCTATCAAATAAAACCAAAGGCCACTCATTGCGAGTGGCTATTTTTCTGTCCACCACATCTTATATAAATACAGCCATCAAAGCGATCAACGAACTTAACGGTAATAGCGAAAGCCACATCCATTCTTCTGTTGCTACATCCCCAGGAACGATATCGTCATCTACAAAGAAGTAAAAAATACTTAATAGTAGATTTCTCATCTCCCTTTCTCCTCACACTTTTGCATAACTGCACTTAAAACAAACAGTTCTAATAAATGTTTTTTTCTATAGCCTTTCGTACCTTCGTATTGCTTAGCGTACTTATCAAAAGCTATTTGTACATCAATACCAATCGATGTCAGGACCTCTAAATCCACATTTACTTTCATAATCCACACTCTCCTTCTATTATATATCCCATCCATCCACAGCTATCGACATTGCCTTAATACTTCGTGTCACACGCTTGATTGCTGTATACACGACAGATTCTAAACATTCTACTTTCCCACGCTTGTACGCGCTCATAACGGATAATAATGCCTTACGATATTTACTTTCTTGATGTTCCATGACAATTGATTTATCCACAGATGCTTTTGCTTTATACACTACCCCTGCTAGGCTATACAGCTTGTTGTGGTTGAAAAATGGTGCTAACACTCTTACTGGTGATGGCAACTTATCCAACAAACCTTCTTTGAGCGCTGATTGTTCTTGTTCTTTACGTTCTTGCTCTTTTATTCCCTTATCTTGAACAGCCGCACTTGTCGGCAACTCACGATTCTCTGTATCTCTTGTATTATTAATATCTCTTAAACTAGTTTTTGCAGGAGCTTCTTTGGGCAGACATTCCGGTAGGACATTTCCATTCTCATCATCTGTGGACGGTGCTAGAATAACGATTGCGTTAGTTGATTGGCGTTTATCACCGTTGTGCCGTTTAGTCGAGTGCTGCTTGATAATGCCCAAGTCCTCTAGTAAATTACACGCTCTACGAACAGTACGAATGTTTATATCTAACTCTGTAGCTATGTCAGATTTAGCGCGGTAAGAGACTCCTGGGTATACGCATGAGTAACGCGCTAATACATCCAATACATTTCTTGTGGAAGGAGTTAAAATTTCTGCATGTAGATCTCTATGTTGAATAACTGCAGCATTTAAGTCTTCCACAGATTTAAATGATTGTAATTTTGCATAGTTTTCACTCGTATTTAATAAATCCATTTGTCTCGCACCTCGCTTTCACTTTTCGTATTTTAATTTAATTTAACGAAATCAAAATACGCTATATACATCTTAAATACATAATACGATACAAAAATTCGTTAGTCAAATGTAAATTGTGTAATTGAGTTAAATATTATATAATTGTAGTACGAGAAATATATGTAGAGAGGTGATTTTGTTGGCGAAGGAAATAAAGTTAAGATTACGTGTATTGCTAGCGGAGCGTGAGTGGGAACAGAAAGATTTAGTAGAGAGAACGAATTTAACTAACCGTGCGGTGAGCGATCTATATAACGAAAAAACTAAAAGTTACACTAAAAATACTCTAAGCGAATTAGTAAATGCTTTTGAAATAACCGACATGAACGAACTATTTAAAATAGTTGAAACAGAAAAAGAGTGACGGCCACTAATCGGCTATCACTCTTTAAATTTCTCTATAATCCAATCCAAGTCTCTTCTTAACTTCTTCATTTACTTTATTCCTAAGTGCAACTACAGAGTATCGCCTTTCCTCATCATTACCTTTTGTTTTGATACTGTAAGCAATAAAATATTCATCAATCTTTTTCGTGCCTTCTAGCACCTTGAAGCCTTGCATCCCTAATGTTCGGTTCACATCTCTTAGATCTCTGTGTAATTTCTTTAACTCCTCATCTATCCACGCTGTAAAAGCAAAATTAGTTTTTAATTGGTCCAGATGTTTTTTATCACGTTCTAATGTACGCATAGTAAGTTCTAATATAATTGCTTTGTGAACGTGAATCTGCTGGTCTTGTGACATCATACTACTTCATTCTCCCTATAGATTTGTGGAACAGCTGCAAGAACATTATCAATAATAAAAGTACGTTTCGCTTGTTTTGCAAAACAGTATGCTTGGAACGATTCAGCTGTCATTTTAATGATCTTCACACGCCTTTTAGTTATCTCTCCACCTTTCGACATATACATTAAATCAATAACTTGGTTACGCTGCATAGCTTTGATTAGCTGTTCTTTCATGATGTTCACTCCTTTTTTTATTAGTATATAGAACATTTGTTCTTATGACAAATAAAAACCCGGTCGCTATTGATAGCAATCTGATTAACATTTTCTAATGTTGATTTAACAAAATCTATTTCTAACTGTTCATTAAACTTTATATTTTCTTGATTTCCTAACTGATAAAAAGTTGTTAATTCTTTATCAGAACAAGCAACTAATAGAATAGTAAAAGAAGCTATTATTTTTAAACTCAACATTTCCCCTATAGCTAATTTCCATTAATCATATATTTATAGTAATATTTGGTATATAATATATTTATTAAGTTCTTCATCCTATTTGTTTTATTAGACTGTGTATTGTGATGACGTATTTAATTTAATTACAAAAGATAGAGGTGATAAATGAGGATGCACTAAAATTGATAAATCCAATAGCGCAAGAAGGATAGTAGAAAGAAAATATTAGGAGGGTTAAAAAATGAGGAAAGGTAAATTTTTCACTGCATTTCTAATTGTTATATTCAGCTTATTATCATTTAATATTCTTGGGGCGAGTGCTGCAGAAAATGACGGACTAACAGAAGAACAAATGGCTCACATGAGACAATTAGGTTTTATTGAGGAAATTATTTCAAAAATGACGATTGACGAATACAAAGAATTTGAAAATGCAATACCTACGGAACCTTTCAAGCAAGAAACTACAGTCTATAAAATCACTTCTGATTCCAGAGGTATTACTGAAGTTAATGCTTATAGTGAAGAAGTAGCTGAGCAGTTAATTAAAGAAGAGGAAGTCGAGGAATCACTAATTAAACCGTTTACTTATGATAACAATGAAAATAGTTGGTTATCAATGACTACAACCAGTACAAAGTTAGGTAGCGGAAAAACTATGTTACACAATAACTTTTTTTGGATGACACAACCTGATATTCGCTTAGTAGATATGGTAGGATTAACTTACAATAGCAACGTAGTAATCGATCCTTCTACTATCAAATTTTCTTATAAGTATAGTGATAAATCTGGTAATACGCACAGCAAATCATATAAAAGCATAGATCGTAATGTAAATGGTATTGCTGTTCTTTATGATATCATCGTAAAAGGTTATGATCATAACGGTTATGTTTCTGTAGAAGTGTCAAAGGCCAACTCAAAAGATATTTCTGCGAACGCATTTGGTCACTATACTCATACGATTTTTAGTTTTAATATGGCAGTTTCAATTAGATCCCAAGACATTGCTTTAGGCTTAACAACAGCTGAAAAGAAAATGACTAATACTGCTATCAAATTTAATTTCTAACATTTTTTATAGGGGGAAAAATGAATGATTATTGACGTCATTATTGCCGCATCATTTATATTAAATCCTCTCTGCGCTTTGCTATTTAGTTTAAATCTATGTTTTCTAATTATCAAAGTTTCTAAAAATCAATATGAGCATATTAAAGGGAATATAATATTAATTTGTATTTCTAGTTCGTATATTATTTTTAGTTTGACATGGTTGTTTGCTGCTTTAGAAAACAGTTTAGCTTTGTAAAAAAAGATTGATTAAAATCATCTCACCTCAATAGATTTCTTAGAGGTGAGATGATTTTTTATTAGATATTTATGTTGATATCACTATAAAGCTTGTGAAGAAACATTGCATGAGAGCATTCGAGAAATCGTTTTACGTGTTACGGTCCAACTCGAATTGTCTCACAGACTACACTTTTTCTACATATTCCTTTTTCGCTGTGATGTACAGACCGCTCTTTGTCTTTAAACGATACGCATTACTAGTCTTAACAATATCGACAATTGTATACTTCTCATTTACTTTTAATGCCTGTACCTTTTTTGATTTACCGAATACTACTCCGTTATATGCTAAACAAGCTTTTTTTATGCGGTATAAGCCTGTACCCTTTTTGTAGTACCCTTCATTATTATTTGTGGACGGCTTGCTCACTGGTTTTGATACAGTCGTCACTTTCACCCCTAAATGATCTGCAACCGCATCCGCAATTGCTTCACAGATTGAATCAAAGCTCTCTTTATAAATTCGTACATCTTCCACAGATGATACAAAGAAAGGTTCCAACAATACAGCTTGTTTTTTTGTACAGCGTAAAAATGCTAATTCTTTACGTTCCTTAGCACCTCTATTTTTAAAGCCTGTAGCCACACATATTGCATCTGTAATTTTTTTGGCCAAACCAACTGCATCGTAATAGAGAGTTTCACAGCCAATACCTTCTGTTTTTCGAACAGTTGAATTAAGATGGAATGATAAATCTAAATCACGTTCCTTAGAATTGTGGAAGGCAACAATTCGGTCAAGGTTAGTGCTCTGATTTTTTGAAACCATATCATAAAACTCATGGACTGCAATACCTTTCGCTCTCAATAGCTTAGCTACTTGTTTTGCGATTTTCCACGCTTCCGTTACTTCGTCCACAATATCTTTTGCTCCTGTACATGGTCCGTAATGGCCACCGCTGATTGCTACTGTTTTTGTCATATTAATTTTCTTTCCCTTCTGTTTTAGATTTCACCATTGATAACAAATCGGATACAAACGGAGGCATTGGCGCGCCCATTTTTACACCATTTTCTGTGATACTAATAAATTCGATAGCAATATAAGCGATCGCAATACCATCACCCACATGTTCAGAGCCAAACAAAATACTTTCGACCAAGTAAACAGCCGCAATAAGTAATAAAATGTATAGTTTGCGAGCAAAACCTGTTGTGCCGATTCGGCTATTTAGTTGCTTATTTACAAATGCGGCAATCAAACCTGTAGCATAATCAAGCGCCATGACTGCTAATAAAATACTCACTGCCATTCCCACCCCATCGACTAGATATGAGACTAAAAATCCAACTGTACCTGTAATTCCTGCAATCCATTTTTCCATTCTTACACCTCTTTTTCTGCATAATAAAAACGCACCCTATATGTGGATGCGTTAAAAATCTGTATATAAAAAGCACACCCGATTTGGATGCGCTTAAATATTTACCTTTAATTTTTAATCAAAAGCATAAAACTCACATTTCCATTCATGAAGCATATACATATCTACTGTTTGTTTCAGATATTTAATATCATCAGATTCAATAGAAAGAGGATCTAAATATACAAAACATTCATTACGTTCGTAATCAATAAATACACTACTTACTTCTACTTCCTCATCTCTTTCAAACGCTGTCGAATAGATAAAGTCTCCTTTGCGTGGAATAACATCTGATTCAAAGGTTTTTGTGACTGATCTTGAATTAACAGCATTATCAAATAAAATTATTAATCTAGATATTGTAATTTCCAACCGTATCCCTCCTCTCTATCTACTAAATTTCGACAAAGAGTGAGAGTTTACCTTTAATAAATTTCTGTGCTTTTTGACAATAAAAATAACTGCATAATAAAAACGCACCCTGTATGTGGATGCGTTGAAAATTTGTATATACTAAACTAAAGAATACTTTTCTAAATCAAATATATTATGAAGAACATTTTCAATAATCTCTAAACCCGATTTAACCGCTGTTCTTCTCGGGACTTTTAACTCATGGGCTGTTATATTTCCAAATAATCTAATTTGATGTAGAATTTCAGATTGTTTATTTGTTATTACTCCAGCTGTTTGTAAACCATTAATTTTCCCTTCTAGATTTGCTCGTGTTGTCTCATTTCCTTGTTTATCTCGAACCTTTTCTCCATGTTCATTTAATGTAAAACCTTCTTTTACATCTAATTCTTTACACACACCTTCCACTATCATTCTCAATCCTACAGCGCATAATAAATAATGCCTTGAATTATAAGAAGAGACTACTTGGTTATATAAATCATTAATCAAACTAGGAACTTTTTCGAATTCTTTTATTTCACGTCTAATTTCTTTATATTCTGATAGTTTTGCAGGTTCTTCAGGATATACGGACTTTTCAGTATAATATACCCAGTCACCATCCTCATCATAATCCAGCATAGTCTCGTCCCCATATTCTCTTAGAAATGCAATTGTGTCGCATCCGAGACATTGAATAATATAAAAATGCTCTTCAAATTGGAATTCTTCATCATCGCCATCTACAGAATGTTTAATTAGATATCCATGATTTGTCTTTTGTTCACATGCCTTACAATAAATTTTCTCGTCAATTTTCTCTTGTATCGCCATAATATCACTCTCCTTCACCTTCTATATTTCGACAGAAGGGAGGCTTTTCCTGCTTATTTTAACAATAAAAATAACGCTAGCCGATTGACTTCATTTACCTTCTAACCTCACCACTTATCTGCCCCAACTCCTGCTTAATCTTTTTAATCAAAGTAGGACGATTATTTCCGAATGTACCTTCAAGTTGGAATCCAGCAGGCTCATAAACTTCTTTGACCTCTGTAATCCGTGCATCCAACGTCACTCCCCATTCTTTATTTTGATTGGTAACGATATCACCTAGATCATAATCTATCCCATACTTAAATGGGCTGTTAGTCAGTATCTGGCCTTCTAGATAATGCTCTTGTAAAAACTCCTCCATCTGTTGCTGCCCACGATTTGTTAAATCAGCAATAATTTCTTTTTCTGGTCGTGGTACTTTTTCGGTAGTCTTATTCCCTTCTAGGTCAGTGACTTCCACATCATCTTCTTCTGGTATGTCCCTTGCATCGATAAATACTTCATGACGGTTTAATCCTGCATCTGTACCAAGCTCTATGACACGTCTATCAACACCTTCACCTTGTCCTGCAACATAAGCGATATTCTTATAGTTCAATTCACTTTCTGTATAATGTAATGATTTCAGTGATTCAAACTGTGGACTGAAAATGACAGGCGGTAGAATACTTTGTCCGGCTATTAAATTTCTACCTTCCATCACATCAAATACAAATTTCTTGCTGTGGATGTCCAAAGAAACATCCCACCCTAAACCTGTTGTTAATGAGATAGCCGCCTCTTCTTCAGCTAAATTTTTATAGCGAGAGGACCAAGAAACTGATGGACCACGATTCAAGTTTGGTGCAATTACTAATTGTGGCATCGTCCGTCTACCATCCACGGGATTGACAATGTTCTGATTAACATAATGCTTCATTACCGTTTCAGCATTGCTTTGCTTGTTATCATAACCAGTGTGTGGAGGTGGGACAGTAATCCTTTGTGCAATAACAGACTTCAAAGACCATCCTTTAATAAGCCAGTTTTCCGTGATTTTACCGCCTTGGTCTAATTCAATTTCTCGATGCTTAATCATAAAAACCTTATTAAAATCGTTTCCGACTAAAATAAGGTTTCCTCTTTGTAATTTATCTGCATCTTTTTTATATCGATTCATACGGATTTCGATTTCACCTATGGTATGCCATCGACGGATGAAAAACATGGATTCGTAGTTGTCGATTTCAGCTAGGATATCGATGGATTCTGATAGAATTCTGATTGGCTTTTTCATTTCATCACCTTAATTTTTGACATAAAAAATACGCTTATTCAGCGTTATGTTTTGATACTTGGTGTTCAATTGTCGTAATCATTTCATCCTCTTTAGCCGCGAAAGGTAACTCACTTGCCATAAAACGGAACTGACTTTCATTTCCTTCTACAATAGCAACAATACGTCTAGCATAGTAATGATCTTCCACTGCTCTTGTTGGTTGTCCGATAACCGGATTTTTAAATTGTAATTTTGATTCTTTTAATGTGATATTCATTGCATTACCTCCTCAAATTCTGTTACTTCTGTTAGTTCCTCCACCTCGAAAACGTTCGTTTCACCCAACCAAGATTCACCTATTTCTCTCTCTACACCTTTAACATACCAATCTTGGACGTTATCATCATTCCGAGTGCCGATGATAAGAACCTTATATAATCCTATTTTTTCACATGTTACTTTCAAAATATCTCCCTCAACAACACCGAAAGCTCTACCAAAATGTAAATGAGGATTAACCCAGACATCAACGTTAGCATTTAAATGTTCGAAGTAATCGGGTAACTGCAATTCTACAACCTGCCCATCTTCTCTTGCTTCTACTGTATAACGATAAAGCGTATCGCCTGTTGTTGGCGATTCTACCGCACCATGTCTAATTACATGAGTATGTTTTTTATCTGGATGCGGATGTGGAATTTCAAAGTTTTTAGTTCCTGATACTGATAGAGACCCTGGTATTTTCCATTTTGTAGTGGAAAAATCAGAAGATGACCCTCCCAGAACACCTTCATTAATGTTCAAGGCAATTGCGTTAGTGCCTAGCGCAACAGTTGCAAAAGCACCGGTTGTAGCTCCTGCACCTATCGCTACCCTCTGACCAAATGCATCACCCACTGCGGATGCACCTTGACCTAGCAATACATTCATATTGATTAATTTATCATTCACAGTTTTCAGAGCATTTGGAGTCGATGCTTCGTTAGTGCTTGTACTTGATACAGTATCATTTAATTTGACCACGCCTTTTCGAGTTGTTGATGCGTCTACAAGTTCGTTATTAACTTTACCAACTAAGTTTGCTAATTCGTCATTATCAAAGTTAGGTAATATCCTACTACCCGCCCATGGACAAATAATATTTGTACCACGTTCACTCGTAACATTATTAGAAGCTATATAAGTTTGACCACCAATTAATTTTACTTGTGCAACAGAAATTTCATAAACGTTTGGTGTTTGAGTTAAAACAGGAGCGACAGGTGAAGCACTAGCTACACCCTTTTTAACAAATGATTTTACGTGACGTGCTTCTGTACTCAAATCTAATCGAATAACAACACGATCAATACGACTTTTCCCGACTACCTCAGTATCATGCGTAAGATTTAACACACTGTCATTTGCATAATAACGCCCTTCCAAAAATGCTATACCTGTAGACAATTTCGACATCATGCTTGAGCCGTCCACACTTACGACCAACTGATTGCCTGCACCTTTCATAACGCCAGTTGTAACTAATGTAGCAAAATAATCCGTAAACTCTTGTGCGTTATACTCCCTGTCAAATACTCCGTTCGCATCTTCCACTGGGTCAAATATAAACTTTATTTAGAACATCATTTTGATACACGGAGGGAACAGTTTACAACTCCAATTCATCAATAGGATTACTATCATCTTTTTTAACGCTAGTAACACCTTTTGATTTATTAAGTATCATAATTTGCTTCTGAATATCCAGTAGTAATTTAATTGCTATTTCATCGCCCTATTTTTTATTGTCTTTATTAAAGGCTTCTAAACGGCTTTCATAATTCTGTCTGATCCGCTCATTCTCCGCATGCATTTCAGTGACTTTATCATTGTACTTGTCATTTTGGTCCTGTAACTTCGCCTGATACGTTCGTTCTGCTTCTACCAGGGCCTTCTCGCGCTCCTGCATGATTTAGAGTTCACGCGTATAGTTCAGCTGGGCGCTTTCTAACGTTGTTTCTAATTCACGAATACGCTCATGGGCTTGCTGCAGAATAAAATAATGACACAGAAAACTCCCCCTTAAGATAAATCAGATTTTTATTTTTTATCTGTCTACCTTAAGGGGGAGCATCAATATTATATTGTTTCTAATACTTAAAGGTGCTGTTCAATTAGACACCTTCCACGCAGAAATGTTTATTGTAAAAAAACTCTTAAAAATACTCGATTTAGCTTAAAACACTTTCTGGTGAATATTTAAAAAGTTATCCATTATTTGGAAAGACTCTTGTTTTGCTGGTGGATGAGAATGAAGTAACTGACAGACTAATAATTGATAAGATATCTCTTTATTCATTATAAATTGCATTCCACCTAAAAGTCTTGTTGCATCAGAAGCAACACCCTTAATAATATCTTCAATGCCTTTACGTACAAAAATTACTTCTGACAACACATTTTCAGTATAATTCATGCTAAACTTGTGTGCTAAACCTTCAATTGCATTCATCGCTGTCTCAATCAGTGATACCATGTTCCTTATTTCATAGGGAGGCAAATTTCCTTTTGAAATTACTTTCTCAATTAATGAGGAACAAACTCCAATATATGATGTAGAAACTATTAATTCAAACCATATTAATCCTCTTACAATTGAAGGATTCAATTCTTCTTCATTACCTGCAACAAACATAGACTCTTTTGGTACTTTTACATCTGTTAATACAATTTCTTCAGACTCACTACCCTTTAATATCCAATGTTTCCAAAAATCTCTCACTTCGATTCCCTGACTATCTTTAGGAATTGTGAAAACACCAAGTCTT
Organism: Viridibacillus soli; assembly: GCF_016612995.1. GTDB lineage: Bacteria > Bacillota > Bacilli > Bacillales_A > Planococcaceae > Viridibacillus > Viridibacillus soli. Next base: position 38,667 of record NZ_JAEOAH010000013.1, on the reverse strand, counting down.
CCATCAGGTAGCTTTACACTACCTGTTAAAATATCCATTGATTTCGATAAAGTACACGGTTTTTTTGTACCGTTAACAATATAATACTCTCCTACGTCTTCAGCACTTACTGAAGGAGAAAAAGTATTGTTTGTATTTCCTTCCGCAAAACTAGAAGATAATAATAATTTTTCTTCAACTATTAATTTTAATACACTATCTAAGTCCCCATTTGATTGAACAATTTCTACTAAAGATGCAACTGAAAAATGGTGCATTGTATATGCTATTGCTAGCGATGGAGATCTTGTTGCTATTGCTCTTTGAATAGATAGACTTTCAATAATATTGGCTCCAAGACCACCATATTCTTTTGGAATCAACAAAGAAGTGCCATTTATGTTTCTAAACTTATTTATGAGTATTTCCGTTTCTTCTTCACGTTTTTCAAAAGTGAAAGATGTTAAATAATCATCAAAACCCGGGAAATATTTTTCTAATACCGCACGTTCTTTTGCTAGAAATTGTGTCATTAAATCTACTCCTTCAAGGCTAATGTCTGTATATTAATACTCCTAAAATGAATATTATCAAAGAGCCCTTTTAATATTTCTTGTATTGTATGTGCAAGAATATCACCTGCAATTGGATCCAGTATATCTTCTAATAAAGACATGCCCAAATCATATTCTGCTTCAAATGTTATTATCGAATCATCCTGTTCCTGTGACACACTCCAAATCCCAATAAATTTATCTATATCACCTTCGTATTTTTCAAAATTAATTCTTAACGCAGCCCTGTCAAAAGAATCTTTTTCTTTCCAGCACAGAACTCCATTTTCAAAATCTACTTCCCACTTCGATATACTTGAATTATCGTTAATTACTTCTACTGATATATCTCGTATCACATCTATAAAGTCAGAATACTTACTGAAGTCTGAAATTTTAAGATAAGTTTCTAGTGCCTTTGTCTCTGGTATACAAGATGTAATAATAATTTTCCCCATTATATAACTCCTTCGTATAATTATATTCTCACTCTGGTATTCGCAATTTGGTTCACTACTTCTTTGATAGAATTTTCTATATAAACTATTTGTTCATCCTCTAAAATAGCAGGTGGTGTAATACGAACGACTTTATTAGAATTCAAAGAATTTGATACTATGATCTTTTTCTTCAAAAGCCCCATCATAAATCTCCCAGATAGCCCACTATCTTTAAATTCGAATCCCCATAGTAATCCTCTGCCTCGTATATCGGTAAGTACGACTTTATTTTCTTCAAGAACTTCTTCAAAGATTTTTTGAAATCTTTCTCCTATTATTTTTGCTTTTAAAATAAGGCCTTCTTCTTGAATCACACTAATCGTTTCTTGTACAGCTACCATTGCCAAAGCATTCCCCGAATATGTAGAGGTATGAAGCAAAGGATTTTTATTCAATTGCTCAAATGTTTTCTTATTTGCCAAAACGGCAGAAACGGGCATAATTCCACCGCTTAATATTTTTCCTGTTAGCAACATATCAGGGATAACCCCCTCTTGGTTTATCCCCCACCAATCACCTAATCTACCCAGACCCGTTTGTATTTCATCAATTATTAATAATGCTTCATATTTATCACATAATTCTCTAACACCTAGTAAGTAACCTTGTGGCGGTATATTTACCCCACCTTCAGCTTGGATAGGTTCCAATATGACAACTGCATTTGCCTGATGGTTTTTTAATGTTGCTTCAAGGTCTTCCAACGATCCATATGTAACATGATAAACATTTGGTAAGAGTGGTTTAAAAGGTTCTTGAAACTCTTTTCTACCGGTCGCACTAAGTGCTCCAAGTGTTTTCCCATGAAAACCTTGTTTTGTAGAGATTATTGTACTTCGATTATTAAGTCTTGCTATTTTCAATCCTGCTTCAACTGCTTCTGTTCCTGAATTTAAAAACAGCACGTAATCCAAACTCTCGGGAGTAATTTCTACTAATGCCTTAGCAGCTTTACCTATTTCTGGATTTATTAATAGCTTATTTGTTAGTGAATCCTTATCTAGTTGTTGCTTTATTCTTTCAATAATACGGGGATGAGAATGACCTAATAAAAAGACACCGTATCCTCCACAATCTAAATACCTCTCTCCAGTCTCGTCATACACATAAGGTCCATTGGACTTAACTTGTAAGGGTACTTGCATTAGTTCAGACAATTTTGCAAAACCACTACTCACATGATCCCGATACATATTTATTACAACTTCTCTCTCAATTTCACCCATAAGATTCTCCCTTAATAAATGTTATTTTAACAACGGTTTGACCCTTTTTTAAGTGACAAATAAATAATCTACCACGAATTCCGTAAATTAGTTTTTAATTGTTCTATTATTTAAAATTCCAAGAATCAGATTCACTATAGATACTATCAATAACAATTAATTGACCTTTAAATTCCATATAATCAATATTAGATCCCTTTGATGTTAATGACAAAGTACTATTCCCATGTTTCTTAACATCAATCTCATATTTTCTACCGTTACGTCTATTTACAAGGAAGGTTCTGGAAGTTGTCGATATTTGGAATAAAAATACTTGTTATAGTATCACCTTCTCAGTGTTATTTTCTTGTTTTTAGGCAATGAAAGGTTCTACTTAGGCCACTTCAGCGAGACGATAAAAGTCATTCACCGCTTGAACCTGATATAAACTGAATACCTTTTTTACATAATGCATGGAATCTTTAGCTATGTTCTCTAAATATCCCATGTAATGTGGTCATTTCAAGCGCCGTTTAGTTTTTTTCAAAGCCTTTAAAGCTCCCCCAATAATCATCCAGTTATATTCGATTAGTTCAATACCGACGAGGATTTTGCTTTTTCGCATATTCTACGTACAGCCAGAATTAATAAAATACTTTAAAGCTTACACTTAATTACTTAAAAAAGTTTAGTTTTTAAACTGCGCGCCCTTATTCATCAATTTTGACTTACTTTTTTCGATAACAATGCATATGACCACTGTATTTTAATGACTTAATTAATATATTGATTAGTATTATATTGAATAAACCGAGTTCTTCTTTATGAGAATCTGTCAATTTGACATTGATAAAAATGCATCATACAAGATTTTTTTTGAGACTCTCTAAATCCTTTAAACAGGTATACTCCTATACAGAAGCTTTTAATAATTCATTTTCTAAAATATTCTTTACATTACTATATATAACATCCTTTACATCTGGATGTTCTTCTATCCCAATGGTATTTCTCAGAAGTTCCATTGAACTAGGTAAAGAGCCACTAATATTTATGTACTTAAACATATACAATGCAACTTTTATTTCTCTTCGATATTGCATGGGTAGTTTTGGTAAAAATACTGGTTTAATTAATCGGTCAAATACCTCACCAGAAACTATTTTCGGTATTGTAAGCGCCTCGCCTGTAATTTCTATACCTGAATGTATAATATTACTGACTACTTCCTCCAATTTCGGTGCATTATTTCCCAGTGTCACAAAAAATTCGCCTTCTATATTATTACTTCTTATTAAATGAGAAATAACATCTGCAACATAATCTTGAGATACTATGTCTATTTTTGCATCAGCATCACCAGGTATAATAGGTATTCGATCTTGTAATAATAATTTGGCAATAAAGTGAAACCCTTGTTGATTAGCAATTTCTCCAGTTTTAGAATCACCTAAAATAATTGAAGGTCGGATTACTGTTAGAGGGACATCACTGTCACTCAAGTATCTTTCAGCTTCTATTTTTGAATCCTCATAACCGTTGCCCGTAGTAATATAAGAATCCTCTTGATTGAAATTGTGAACATATGCAGTGCTAACATGATACAAAGGTACTTTTGCATCTTTTGCTAGTTGTAAAATATTCAATGTCCCAGTTACATTTGTAGTGCAAACTTTTTCATATGACATATTAAAATTTGTAAGTGCAGCCATATGAACGACCAGATCTATTTTTTTGCACAATTCTGAATAATCTTCATTATTTAACCCTAATTGTGGTAAACGTATATCTCCGATAATCGTATTAACATTATTTTTTTTTAGAGGAGTATTGTGAACTAAACAATGTAAATTAAAATCATGTAGTTTCTCAATAACAGAGGTTCCAAGTACCCCACTTCCCCCAGTAATAAATATATTATTATACAAGACAAACCCTCCTATTTTTTTATTATAGAATCCAGTAAAGAGAATTAATGGATATGCCCACATTAATCATGATGGGAAAAATCTATCTGTTTTGACAGACAAATTTACAAAAACTTGATCAAAATAGATTAATACAACGGAGTCTATTAGCATTCCAGGAAGAGCTATAAACACAGCGGCTTTTATTCTAACCTCATTCTCTTGAATTTTTTTAAACTTCTAAATTGGGAATGTAAGAACTAGAATCAACGGAACTACAAAAATATAAGACGATACAATTAATAACGTGTCATCAGGAATAAAAAAACTCGACCTAAAAACCTAAAAATAAGGCTTGCACCTAACCACATAAGGAATCCCCATAATAAGAAGAATGGTATTTTAATACTTCCCTATAAAAACTGATATGTCAACGGGTTGAATTTTTTCTTTAAGTAGCAAAGAAATTCATATAGTATTTTTCGATTTCTTTAATCCTTTGTAATTCATATGGTATTCGAAAAAGGTACAATCTTTTGGATTGTAGAAGAACGTTTCAATGTACGGATTTTCTGTGATTATAAAAAGCACTATAATATCCAAAAGTAACATCATTTTGGTGCTCGATAATGATCTTAATCATCATTCAAAGCATATTTATCCGTTTTTACAGAGACCAGCAGAGTGACTTATGTCTCCTCATAGCCTAAATTTAAAAACTATTAAAGGGCTAGGTAAATGGCTAAATCCTCGCATTATCTACAAGGTGTTTTATCCGTCATTTCAATGTTTTCAAAAGCGTGTCCACGTGTTTATACAAGTTTTAATTGAAAGCACGGAAAAATGATCAATCGAATACTTTTAGCGTATGCATCTTTAGTTCTTTCTTAATATTTTTGTATAGGTGAGGTGAGGTGAGGTCTAATCACTTTTTCACCCCCTTCCTAGTTAGTCCCTAACTATCTCAAACATCAATATAACATTTAATTATTAATATGTAAATCTGTGTTATTTTTACTTTTAAAATTACTATTTTGGAATTTTAAAGTTGTTAAAGTTAGTCTAGAGATTGTATTTGAAGTAGTTTTCTAAAAAACCATCCAGCAATACATTTACATAAAAACCTCTTTTATCAATAACTTTCTCGCACTTTAATAACCTATCTATCTGGGCTCATTTATATTTAGTTATGGGATTATTAAGTACCTTGCTTAGTAAAGATAACAGGCGTGTTGATTAACCAAAATTATACAGTATCAACTTGATTCATTTCACGGTGAAATGCGAGTATTTCTTTCAACCCAATTCGCCATTCAAGCGATAGGTCATCACAAAGAAACAGGCGTGTAAAACCTGCGAAAGATAAGCGTTTGACGTTGTTTTTCTTGTGCCCCTGTGTGTGAAGAAATTTCAGTAATACATAGGCAAACAAGGCCGAAAAAAGCTTATTAAATACCGCATTTTTAGTCGTGCCAAATAGCACTGGCACATTTAAATTTTGCTTGATTTAGCGAAAGAAGGATTCAATTGCCCAACGAGATTTGTCCATGTTCGCGATTATTTCGGCTGTCGTCTCCATTAAACTAGTCACGACGCGAATTTCTTTGCCATCGTGGTCGGTAAATTGAACGATACGGTGGCGCTTTTTTGTTTGTTTTTATTTTGTTCCTAGAACACAAGTGAAATCTGCTGTAACGTTTGAATTCATGGTACGACTGACTTTGAGTGAATTTTTTCGATTTAATTACATATTTACTTTGATACGTAACACAAAATCTTGGCCATCCATTTTGTAACGATCCACTTTATCAATTGAAAAGTAGGCTCTATTGTATTATTCAAGATAAATTTGGCTCTTACGCACTTTTGGTGTATGTCTAAAGAAATAAATCGTTATTTCAGAAAAATATCAATACCGGAATAGTACTCTTTTCTCTAATAAAGCCACGCTGACACGACCGTATAAACGGCGTTTTTCTGTTTTTAATCGGTTGACATGCCCTTCCACAAAGTCGTTATTATAAGGGTGGAATGGTAACATTTTTGGACAACTTTTTTAAGGTGGATAAGTGGCTCTCTTAAAGTATAGTGGGCGCATAAGTTGCTTGACATGGATCCTCTATGGGCATGATTCGTTGCGCCAAGAAGCCAGCTAAAGCCAAACGAGGCTATCATGCCCATTGCTCCATATAAAGCTCTTCTTCGTCGAAGGGCTTAGTAATTGCTCCGTACTCTCTATAAAGACCGTCCAACTAAGTGTAGCCTATCCAAAATGAAGATTCGTCAGTGATGGGATCTAGTGTCACAGGAACAATTGTTAGTTTGGTAGTTGGCATAAAGAAGCACCCCCTTTAATTGATACGTTTATCGTACCGGAGGTGCCTGGTTGTTTAAATGCGTTATTTGATTACGGGCTTACATTTCTCTGGCTGACCTTATAATACGAACGGGGCAGTGGTTAGTTCAACAAGGAATTTGGATTAAGTATTACGAAATAGATAATTATGTAATTGTTAGGGAGTGGGGAAAAGTGATTAATGCAGTGATTTTTGATTTAGATGGACTTTATTAAATAGAGATGCTTCACTACAAAAATTTATTGATGGACAATATGAAAGATTAAATAAATGGGTAGGACATATACCAAAAGAGAAATATACATCAAGGTTCATAGAATTAGATTGTCGAGGTTATGTTTGGAAAAATAAAGTATATCAACAATTGGTCGGCAAATTTGATATTACAGGGAGGATTTACTTCAGGCTTACATAAGCCAATTTAAGAATAGTTGCGTCCCGTTTCCAAATCTTATTAGCATGTTAGAAAAATTACTAAGTAACAATCTTGTTCTAGAAATGATTACAAATGGAAAGGGCCGTTTAAGTTAGATATTATAAGGGCTTTAGGTATTAAAAAGTATTTTGAAACGATTTTAGTATCTGAATGGGAAGGAATTAAAAAACCTGACACTCAAATGTTTAATAGAGCCTTGGAGCAACTGAATGTTTTGCCTAATGCAAGTATATTTATTGGTGACCACCCAAAAAATGATGTGAAAGCTGCTCAAAATGTAGGGATGAAAGGAATTTGGGGTAGCGTCAGGAAAATGCGGATTTACAGCGATAAGCATATTTTCAAGACGATTACCCCGATTTTAACAACGTTAAGGAATTCTTAATGGTCTTAAAGAATCTAAAGAGATCTTTTTCTCCAAATTAAAATGTCAAAAAGGCTCGTAATTATTTAATATCATATAAGTATTTTTTTCTAATCACAATTTCTGCTATTGCTAAATTGAAAATCCAGCAAAGCCATACAGCAATCGTATATGAAAGACCATAGGAAATATCTAATCCATTATGTATAATTGCGACAATGATATAAAGAAACATATTGGCAAAGGATAGAAAGAAACTTCGGGTGATCCATTGACTATGCCGTAAGAGATCTTTTCTTTTTATATATATAAAACCGAATATTGTTGTTATAAGCCATAGTGTATTTAAGATAAGAAACCCTATTGTATTTGGCCAGCCACCTGTCGCAAAGAACGAAACGTATAAACCGGGAATAAAGTTTAACACAATAGATAAAATATAGACTCGACCATTCCAACGATGAAATGTTAAAGATTTCAAACGTAATCGCTTAATTATTCCGAGGGGTCCTGTAAGGAGTGCAATTATCGCAAGAATAATATGAACTCGTATCATCAATACCCATAGCATTTGATTAGAAAGACGTTCATCTTTTTTTGATAGGAATCCCTGAAAACTTGGATCAACTACAAAATTCTTTGTTAGTGTATGCACTACCCACATTACTGAAATAATTGATAAAATCGTAATTAGGAATTTGCGTTGCTTCATATATCTATCCTCCTCAGTTTTATAAAAGTATAGTAGGATTAGTCATTATAATGGGTGCAAAGAGTATGCAAGCGAATAATGCCCAACTATACAACTTAAAACTTTAAAATTCTTCTTCAAAAAATCCTCTGGTTTTTCTGAATCCTTTATTGTCTAAGTTTTTTTAAAATCATGCCCATAAATCAAATTGGGACCATCACCATACATATCTCCAGCTCCACCCGGAACTAAAATAAAACCTTCAGCGTTCGGATCAATTACTCCTGTTGCTTCAAATTCTACGTTAACGCTAGTTTTGACTAGTCTTTTCCCTTCAGCTGTTACCAACTCTACTATTACATTTTTAGGTAAAAAAAATTGCTGCAGGTGCAAAAAAACCAAAAGTAATTGTATCCATTTAATCGAATCAATCAAATAAAACAATTTGAAATTTTATTATCAGACTGAACCATTATATACCTAGATTATTCATACCTCAACACAAAATCCCACAGGAAAGCTGACTTGTCGGCTTTCCTGTGGGATTCTCTTTTTCAATTAAAACTCGGCTTTCGCATGTGAAAATTAAACTTCTCCTATTTTACCAAAATCACTTTTTTAAAACCTAGATTATTCATCAATTAACACAGAATCCACTTCTGTTAAGGTTAAATCGACTAAGAACTAACCAATAGAAAGGATTCTTCTAATGAGTAGATTACCGCAAACGACGCTTCATTTCAATCGCCAACTGAAATTATCCAATGATGGCGGCGAATTATCTTCTGATACAGGACATTTTTTATTCCGTGAGTTTGATGAGAAAATCGGCTTCTCCCAAACGATTGCCAAATACCTTCATTTAAAAGATGAATGCTCTTTTTGTATTCATCCAAACGAACATCTACTTCGTCAAAAAATTTATCAATTAATCGCTGGCTATCACGAGGATGACGCAGCGGATCAACTTACACATGATCCCGTCTTCACACAAGTTCTTGGCACACCAGCGCTTGCCTCACAACCGTCATTATCGCGTTTCTTCAAACGTTTTGACGCACAGGCACTTGACCAGCTTCAAGCGGCCAATCAAGAACTGCTTGACCGGGTTCATCATGCCCGACAATCTGAAACGCTGATTTTTGATTTAGATTCGACGCATGCGGATACCTACGGCAATCAAGAAAGGTCTTCTTATAACGCGCATTACCGGACACTCGGCCGCAATCGTCGATGGCACACGCGAAATGTTTGTGCTTCGCGATGTCGATACCGATCACTAAAGTATTTTCAGAAACTTGATTAATTTTTTCATTCGTATTATCTTCATAAGATAGACCTCTCATGGATGCATTGAGTCAATAGCCTTGACACTCAAACATCATACGGGAGGACTTTTTTTATTTCAAGCCCTTGAAAATCCTTTTAACAGGAATGCTCTCTTTGCTAAATTCTAATGAATTAATAGAGGTACGCCCTTACGTTAATGGTTAAATATATAATTGTTTACAAAATAAGCATGTACTTTTTCTGGATGTGCGATATACTTAAATGTAATAAATTCCTAATTTTTTTCAAATGGGATTTTGGTTGTATGAATATTAATATATGGAGGAAAACTTATAAAAGAGAGGACTATAAAATGAAAAAGAAAACAGTTTTATTGACAGGAGCTAGTGAAGGGATAGGATTGGAACTAGCAAAAATATTTGCTGCAAATGGTGATAGATTGATTTTGATTGCTCGTAACCATATGAAATTAAATGAGGTGTTTCGAAATCTTAATCAACTAACGGAAGTAATTATTATTGAGAAAGATTTATCAAAAATTGGCGCGGCAAAGGAAATTTATGATGAAATAAAGTCTAAGGGAGAACAAATTGATATACTTGTTAATAATGCTGGGATGGGGTTACAAGGGTATTTTCACCAAATGTCAGAGCAAGAACAGCTACGTATGATTCAATTAAATATTATGACTTTAACTGAACTTACTCATTTATGCATTCAGGATATGCTTAATAGTGGATACGGTCGTGTTATGAATATAGCTTCTATTTCATCTTTTGTTGCGACTCCCAGTATGGCTGTCTATGGAGCAACTAAAGCTTATGTATTGTCTTTTTCAGAAGCATTAAATATAGAACTTCAGAACAAAGGAGATTTTTCTGTAACAGCTATTTGTCCTGGACCCACTAAAACAAACTTTTCAAAAAAAAATAATATGAATAATTTGGATAAAATAGCGAATATTATTGGTACTCGATCAGACAAGGTAGCAAAAATAGCTTATAAAACATTAATAAAGAAAAAAATAGTTAATATACCCGGTAAACGTTACAAAGCTGCTATTTTAGGTACAAAGTTATTACCAAGATATATGGTGCAATTTTTTATTGGCAAATTGATGCTAAATAAATAAGTTAGTATAAGGTTTGATAGGTAATTGAAAATTTGAATTCATCATAATAATTTCAGATAAAGTTAGTTATCTAAATAACTAACTTTATCTGAATCGGAGGTGTTTTAATGGCGAAACCAACGGGGAAATCAAAGCAGGAATTAATACAGGCGGCAATGCAATGTTTAGTAGATAAGGGAATTGCAAATTTTACATTGAAATTGGTCGCTTCATATGCTAGCGTTACACAAGGCACTATTTATTACCATTTCAGGACAAAAGAACAGGTTCTGTTAGAAATAATCAAATTCATTTGCGAGGATTCTTGGGGAAAATTACTTGCAAATGATCAATTCACAATTAGCGTTGCTCTTGAATCTGTAAAAAGTCGTTATGAAAACGATGTATTCTATCATAAATTATTAATTGCATTGGTTGTACTAGGATTTAATAATCGGTTAATAAAAGAACAACTTGGACAAGTTTTAACGAATGAAAATGATAGTTTGCTTATTGGTTTGAAAAAAATATGGAAATTATCACCAATTGAAGGTGTATCTTTAACTACATGGAGCATTTTTTTTAATGCATTGATTGATGGTATAGCAATACAGCTTATTACATGTGAAAAATTCCCATTAGATACTTTCTATAAAGAACTAGAAAAAATACTTAATACTATTCATCAATTAGATAATTAATCAGTAATGGAGGATATGATCTCGATACATATATCTATTTATTCCGATATTCTCCTTCTTATAATCATTGATTAGGCTAGGAGAGAAAACACCGTAATTAATATCATCTTTATTAATTTCTTCATATTTCCATTCTCTATATTTATATTTACCCCACATATTTACTAATAAATTTCTTTGATTTGCTAGGTCCGTAATTTCTCCAAAACTATCAATGTTATAAGGAGTAATGTTCTCATGGTCAAAATCTACTGCATTTTCAATAGAATTTTTCCCTTTAAAATACAAAAACCTAAATAAATTATCCGCTATTTCGATTAAGGACTCTTGTCTATCTGATTCAGAAATTTTGATACCTTTTACGTCATCAGCTTGTAATTTAGCTACTTCATATTCCATACCAGTTAAAAATTCCTTATCTTTTGTTACCATCTCTTGCGATAATCTATGTTGATCCTCAATATAAATGCAAAACATTTGCAACTGTTCAGAAAGGAATATTCAAAAAATGAATTCTTTTCTAACATCTCTAGGTTACTATTAATATTTTGATTAATAACTTTAATTACTTGAGTCAATTCAATGTAATCACTAGCATATTTTAAAATATCATCAATATCAACGCCTTTGCCCGTTAACTGCGCAAATCCAATCAACAATGCTCGACGAAGAGTATCAAATTTCTCATTAGAAAAAGATATTGCGATAGGTTCAGGCAAACTATTACTTAAGAGTAAACTTTTTTTGAAAGTATTTGGGTTTTGTATAAATAAGTTGACTAGAATTGCAGCTGCTTCGTCCACATTAGATTGGCTTAGAGCATTTTTTAAATTCTTTAAATCCATTTTTATCTTCTCCATAGTGTGTTAAAAAAGAAATGTAATATCCGATTAAACTCTATTGAATATTAAATACCTCTTTCATTATCCTCTTGAAATTCATATGATTCATATCTACAATCACGTATTCTCCATTATTACCTCGATTCGACTTCAACCTTGCAAACAAAAATTGATTAGTCAATTTAATTGCTTTAATCGCATTTCTAACGGTACGTTCCGATACTTTAATATCGGTATTATCGTGAATGGATTTAATCAAATCTGACGTACTAAAACTACAAACGCCGTTGTAAACATTGTTCCAATGTATAATCTGCTCCAAAACTAAAAATTGTTTTGCTGAGAATAGTTCATCTATACAAAGGTCATTTTCAACTAGCATTACTTTAAGTTCATGTAATCTCTTTTTGTTACTTTTTTAATATCATTATTTTTAAGTCGTTTATTATTGGTGATATAATATTGAACTCTCACCTCATGAATATTGTATATTGTCATAATTTCACTCCACTTTTATCCATCTATATTAAGTATAAGTAGCGATGTCATTTTCATCAAATTCAATTTTCCATGAAATTCAATTCCTGAAATACAAACAGCTAATTCCAAACCATCTTGTAAGGGTTGTTCAATACATTTAAACAAAAAAGACAAGCGATTTGTACTACCGCCTGTCCATTTTTATTATAATTTATATATTGTTGTTCACCTACAGAATATTTTTCATGATACTTTCTTTCCAATACTCGGTATAGCATAGATGACCTTCATCTTTTTCACTATCATATAAACTCTCACGAATCTCCTCTTTACTTTGACCATTTTCAAATTCATTACATATCATCTCGGTCTTTGAATCCCACCATTGCCCAGTATCTTCATCAAAAAATAATGGCTCAAGATGGTGTAGTAAACGGAATGTATCGGAAGTAAATGCAATTTCTTGATCGCCTAACTCATTACAATATGCCTTAATAGCTTTATTAACTTCCGTAAAGAAATTTTTACGAATATAGCGTAATTGTATTATGGATGAAGAAGAAGCCAATTTTACAGGAACGATAGCACTTGTTAATGTATGTCCTTTCCAATCCTTTAATATCATCACGTTATTTGAATTGATTGTATAATTGATTGCAAAAAATTCCTCGTCTTCAAATGTACTCAATGCTGTTTGCATTACTATTCCTCCCAAAAATCAATTGATTGCGGTAAAATTGTTTTCAAATAAATCAACTACTATATATCGGTAACTTAAATTACATAAGCTTTTTAACAATACCACTAGGGGGTAATAACTTTTACAGATACTTCCCTTTTAGTACGTGTTTTTGTAATTAATGTATGTTCTGTTTCTTCCTCCGAGACAACCTTAGTAACAACTTCCATGCCCTGTACAGCGTGTAAAGTGTCTCCTTGACCAATTGTGCCGTTTACTGCTCCGCTCGCTAATAGTAGCGCCATAGATCCTTGAGCTTTTGTAATTCCCCCACTGTTAGACATATACATTAGATCCAATAACTGATTACGTTGCATCGCTTTTATCAATTGCTCTTTCACGATGTTCACTCCTTTTTTAGCCACTACGCAGAACATTAGTTCTTATAAAAAGTATTTTAAAATCTATATAACAGTAAAAGGGACCTCCTAATATTTTAGAAGTCCCTTAATACTAATTGTATAAGTCTTTTGGTGTTGTGAATTCAATGTTTAATGCTTTGGCAGATGCAGGTGATGATGTATCTATTCCACCATCTATCCAAACTACAACATTTTCTCCTTCTTCGTATCTTTTGATGTTTCCATTATCGTTTAACGATATCCAAATTAAACCTTTGTCTTCATCTTCGATTAAAATGCGATTTTCTTTTTCATCTACTTCGATAATATCTCCCTTAATGTCAAAACCACCAAAAGGTTCATCTTTATCTTTTCTATTACACCCTACTAAAGCGAGACATAATATTAACAAAAAGATCAGATACTTTTTCAATATGTTCCTCTCCCTCTAACCCCATTAAACTTCCAAGGCTATCTATTCTATTTCTATATGCGAAACAAGCTAATCATTTTCATCGCTTTTAAAATCAATTAGATCTCGTATATCCTCTAATTCAAATGCAGCTGCAATTTTGGATAACACAATTTTGGGTATACGTGCCATTTTATTATTCACTAGCGTGGAGATAGTGAGAGTAGACAACCCTGTTATATCAGCGAGTTCTTGATAAGTCATTTTATTCTCAATCAATAATTTGTATAGTTTTAATTCGATTTCATGATTTTTCATCACTATCCACTTCAACATTTTACGGTAAATGCAATATTTTACTACTACTAGATGGCCTTCCACATTAACTTCTCCCCCACTAATTCAACCTGGACATCATAAAATCCTTTAATATCAACCATTTATCCTCTATTTTAAATATTCCAGATTACTGCAACTCTTACTACGTAAGATAACCACTGTGGCGAACTTAAACTTGAAAGAAGATGCAAATTGATTTTTGAATTTGTAACTACAACTTTGATGGGTGGAATTGCTTTAAAAGCTTTTTTGAAAAAGCAAAATATAGCCTCAAATGAGTCGGGTAAAATAACGGATTATTTCACTTTCCGGATTAAATGTGAAAGATGGATCTAACACTTAACCACTCAACTTGTCCGTAAGAAACAATACGAATGGGGGTGGGAATATAAATACCGCATTCCTCTTGGGCGAAATTTTGATGATTACCTTAACAAACAAAGACTTCAAGATGGTTTAAATAATCGCAGGAAACAAATTACCTTAAAAAAATAGACGACCAAGAGCTGATTGACCATATTACGAATGAAAGCGAACATCAACCTGTACAGCTGATGTGTCGTATTTTAAAGATGTCTAAAAGTACGTATTACCAGTCTTTTCATAAGAAGCCGAATAGCTATCATGTCGCTAACGAACAACTATTACTCGCGTTGTTCAGAAAGAATCAGACCAAATTGTCAAAGCATTAAAGGAAAAAGGGCATGCCGTGGAATACATCATCTTACCTGATGAAGGCCGCGGCTTTTCCAAAAAGCAAAATGAAATAAAGGTTTATCGGAAAACGCTCGATTTCTTTGATCGATTTATCCAATGATATTTTTTAACGCCTCATCACTTACTATGAGTTGTTTTTTTTAATAAAAAAAGCCCTCTCCAATTAAGGACAGGGCTAATTTTGTTACATATTTGATTTTCAAGTAGTGAAGAAACATTGTATGAGACGATTCGAGAAACGAGTTTACGCATAGTTATCCATCCCAAAATGTTTGAGAGACTATACTTTATCAACGAACTCCTTTTTGGCTGTGATGTACAGACCGCTTTTTGTTTTTAATCGATAAGCATTGCCGGACTTAACAATATCAACGATTGTGTACTTTTCATTTACTTTAAGAGCCTGCACTTTTTTAGACTTACCAAAGTTAACCCCGTTATATGCGTTGCACGCTTTTTTGATACGATATAGGCCAGTATCTTTTTTGTAGTATCCTTCATTATTGTTTGTTGATGGCTTGTTAACTGGTTTTGAAACAGCTGTTACTTCCTTCTTTTTATAACCAAGTTCACTCGCAACCACTACAGCAATACCTTGGCAAATCGCTTCAAACTTTTCATTATAAATTTCTGTATCCGCTGTAGAATCTACAAAGCATACTTCGATTAAAATAGCGGTTTGGTTTGTACTATTTAAGAAATACAACTCTTTTCTCTCTTTAGGCCCGCGGTCTTTTAATCCACTCACACTTGCGATTTCCGCACTAACTTTTGCAGATAGCACTTTTGCATCGTAATACAAACATTCAGCACCACGAGGATCACTAGTTTTGGATGCTGCATTAAAATGAACGCTGATATCTAAATCACGGATTTTGCTGTTGTGGTATTTAACAATAGTGTTCAGATTCTGATTTTGAGTTGTGGATGTATCGTCATGAAATTTATGGCCCTCACCGTTGTATTGCTCTGTTAAAATTTCATATACACAATTCGTGACTTTACGTGCCTCGTTGACCTCTTCAAGAATTCCTTTTGCACCACATACTTTTAAGGCATGTCCACTTGAAATTACAAATTTTTTCACCATATTATTTCAATCCTTCAGATTTTAATGTTTTTTCTTGTTCACGTGCTTTTTTCGTTAATAAATAAGTATTTTTATAGATACCATAAACAACCAATACGAAAGGTACTGCTGCTAACAATGCATTTACAAAAGCGTCTATTGTTTCATTGGTAAACCCAGTAACTATGATCCCTAACGTCTGCAAAAATAAAAGGACCGCTGATAGCAGGCCCCCAAATAGTGCGATATATTGTGTTAATTTTTCCGTTGTCATTAAATGACCTCCTATTGCGCTAATATATTGAATAAGGATTGTAAAAATAAATAAAGAACGCTTCCAGCCCCACCGTATTTTAATAGTAGGTCGGCATTGCGTTCCATTTTAGTTTTACGTAAATCATAAGTACGAACCTTTTCACTCTCCAATGCCGTATCTCTAGACTTTATAAGATCCCATTGTTTATCCATAGTAGATTGCAAGAAAGAACGGGTTTCACGATTTTCTTGTAAAATGATATTCTCTAACTTCACATAATTTTGTTCAATTTGCTTTAATCGCAGTTCTTGTTTCAAATCACTTTCTTCGAGCGCAACAATTCGCTCTTCGTGATTTCCTAAGCGATCATCAAATAGATTTTCCATCGACACTCTCCCTATTTTAGACAAAATAAAAAAGATATTCTAAGCGAATATCTTTTGAATGTTATAAAGTCTTGTTTGTTGCTATATAAATATATTTTAGAATTTTAAAAAAACAATACACTAAATCACCTTCCAATTTGCCCCCCCTTTTTCTTCCTTATTGTTAGAGGAATCTACTATTTGGGATGGGTACTAACCATCCTTTTTGACGCACGATAACCACTAACCCTATCGAGTTCTTTGATTAAAACGAATAAAGCCGTTCCCCAGCAGCAATGGTTGAATCTCCTTATCCAAATATAAATAGAGCTGCAATAATATAACTAGCTATTCCAACAATAGGATGATATTGAAATTGTGCTAAACAATAGAGTAAATCTTTTGCTGCATCTGATATCCTTCCTTTTAGGCAAAATAAAAAGGCACCTCATGTTGCACCTACTGTTTCCATCTTATTAATAATTAATTTTATAATCACCATTTGCGTAGATTGTTACTAGCAATTCGTCGTTGTTTGGATATTCGTAGGAGTAATCTTTGTCATGTACTGCCTTTTTCCAGGTACCTTTCATGTCCATTTGCGTAATAAGCGAGTCAATCTCTCCGACGTCTGTTGTATCTTCTTTAGATAGGGCGTACGCAAAGCGTATTGTATTGCTGTTACCTCGTAGTTCTGCCCACTGTTTATATGTGACAGCTTCTAATTGGATGGGATCCATTCCACTGGATAAAACATCCCAGGTAGTTTCATTGACTTTAATCCACTCTACATTGTTATGTGCTTGCCATGTTATTCCTTTATCAAATGAAACGATTACCTTAACAAGTGCGTTACCGGACACAGCTGTTTTAAGTATTATAGAATCAATATTTTCAATAGAGCGTATGTTAATGTCTTTTGTTGGTAATACAAGTTGATTGTGTGGAATCGCATCTACGATTAATTTTTTCAAAAGATTTTCCCCGTCAGTCCAATTTAGTAGTTCTAACATATTAGATGCTAATTGTTGGATACTTTTATTTGTAATAGAAGTTAAATCATCCATACCATGAACGTCAAACATTTCTTTTGTTGCTGGTATGTACCCAACAACAGACCAGACACCTTTAATTAATACAAAAAACTTAATGTCAGATACGTTCCAGTAATAGTAGTTACCTCCAAAAAGCTCTTTAGGATTCGCATTTGCAAGTAACCTCCAAAATCGACTTGGATTGTTGTTCATAAGAATAAATTCTTGCGCACTGGTCGTGTTCTGTAACGAAAGCGTTTTAATAGAAACCCAATTAACCCCATCGTCACTACATTGTAGAATAATACTTGATATACCTATATACTTATCATAATCCATAATTGTTTGAGTGATAGAAACTTTAGAAATATTCATAATACTCCCTAAATCATACCCTATATAACTTTTACCTAATACTGCCTCTCCATGTTCTTGAGATTTCCAATATGTTGACGCTTTATCATCAAATGCATTTATTGATATACCTCCATTTGTTAAAGGTTTCCCATTTATACTTACATTTTCATAATAATCTACAATATATTTCTTTATTTTTTTTCCGTCTCGAAAAAGATACTTGTTTTTATTTAATATAAACCCCCAGCCGTATGGTCCACCACATACCCCAATGTTAGAACGACTTTTATTTGGATCAATGATGGTTACATTTCCTTTATCGACTAAATCAATAGGTAAATATTCTAATACAGAATCATTCAACATAATACTTCGTTGTAAATGGTTGGTTGCAGTTCCTCCACCATGAGGATAATCAAACAAACAATTATCCCATTGACCATGACCTGAATAATTCGATGTGTATCTTCCGTTACTTTTTATAATACAATTCGTTACTTTTGGACCCTTGGTAGTTTGATTATTATAATAACACGTAGACCAATTTTGAGTAGAAAGATTTTCTATAAATAAATTTTGAAAATACCCGTTACACAACCTAAAAATCGAATTACTATAATTGGTTGATTTACCAGGATAATAATTAATTTTCATGTTTGAAATAGTACTTTCACTATTATAAATTGCAAATATACACGCATCACGCTTTACACCTTCAGAACCATAAAAATTAATAATAGTTTTTTCATTCTCACCCCATACCGTTAATTTTTTACTAATGTCATAAAAACAGATTGTTCCATAATTATCTAAGTCAAAATGTAAACTTTGATACGTTCCCGATTGGATAAAAACACCATCTCCACTAGCAGCTTCTTGCATTGCTTTTCTATGTGATGCATATGGATTATCTTTACTCCCATTTCCGGTTACATCATTTCCGTATGGACTTACATACCATACTTTCGAAAAATCTTTTATATTCGGTAACGCTAATTTTGTCATTAACCTGTTACCCCTACTTTCTCAATACTTTTAATAATTTCTAATCTATATTTTTCACATTATTTCCTAATAAACATTTAATTTGTTAATCCCCAAAAATTGACTATTATCAATATTCACACTGAAGACCGAACCTTCTTCAGTCCATGTTTCATTTCGGTGCATGGGAAATTCATATTCAGTTTTTAATCTCAATTTTCCGTCAAAAATAACATTATTATTCTCAATAAAATTGTCCGCATCTGTATTGTTGAACTCAATTTGAGTGGCTACTACATCGTGCTTACCTTGTGTAAATTTGAGAATCTCCAAAGGAGCACGTATAAATGATGTTGTGTAGTCAATTGGGATTTGATACTGACGAGGCGCAGATGTTGATGCTGTTACTCCTAATTTCGTAATTTGTTGATACCCCTGTTCCACCCCATTATTATTACTACTCCCACTAGCGAATGGAATGTATTCAGTACCATTCCAAATACATAAAGTTTGCCTATTGCTATTCGTTATATCTACTCTTATGACATAAAGCATGTTAAGAGTTCCTATATCAGGTAAGGCATCGCGATTATCAACAAATGTAACTTCTTTTAATTCCCCACTGCTGTTTGGTATATTTTTTATTACTTGAACCTTTGTCACTTTTACACCTCTAATCGTGTGTTATATCAATATAGAACATGAATGATTCTTCTTTTGAAAATGATATTGGTTTAACCAACTTTACCCAAAATTCAATTGTTTCTTTAGATGCTATTGTTCTGATAACAAGTTCATCCTTATATGTAGTTGAGGAACCGTTAACGTCTAGTGCGATTTCTGTCCATGTATATCCAAGATCAGTACTATACTGCTCTATTTTTAATTTAGCATTTCTAATTTGAATAGTTGTTGGATTATATAGTTCCAATTGCATTTCTAACTTGTCGTTTTGAATTGTTCCAATATTATTAGGATGCCATGTACTTAATTCAATACCCGTTTTACAGACGATTAACTGCGAGCCAATATAATATTCATCACCTGTAATAAAGGTATCTGTCAGTTCATCAATGACATCTCCATTACTATTTAAATAAAATAGAGTTCCTATCATTTCGATATGTGGTAATTCGATAAAAGCGATACCTTCGCTATTTGGGGTAGCGTTATATGTTCCACCGGTAGTTACTAATTCAATAATTGTATCTGCTTGTAATCCAGTAATCTTTAGATTGCTGGAAGATGCAGCTATGAATCGATTAACGATAAATTGTTCAAAGTTAACATCACCTTGTTTAGCTACAAAACCTATCTTTAAAAACTCGAATTCAATTGAGTCAATGAATTCAAACGCTCCATTACGATACATATATAAATCATATTGATTACCATTGCGAAGAACTTTAATATTTTCAAGATTGGTTTGCGCAAGATCCTTTACTTCTAACAATTCAATGTATTCTTCTTTATTTTTATACAAAATTAAACCGCCAGCATCTCTACTGACGGTTGGGGTATATTCAACTATTGCTTCAAAAACTGTTACATCGTTTGGTATATCCCTAAATACTATCGTATCTTTTGTAGTGTCGTGTGAAAGCGATAATATACCGCCCTTGGAACTGGTTTTAATAGGATTAGTAATATCCCAAGTTTGTAAATTAAATTCCTCATCAAAAACAAGGCCACTACTCTTTTTTATTAACAAGAACCCACCTCCTAGCGCGTTTTTTTTGTAAACCATTTGCTATACCAATTCGCGCGTGCTGGTATCAACCATATTTTCTTTTTCTTTTTAGCTTCAGGCTGTTCAAAATTAACTGAATCAACAGCATCCACATCAGTTTCAAATTCTCGCGGTACAATATCGTCACTTTCCATAATAAGTGCAAGAAGATCATTTTTGGCTTCTAATGATTCCGTAATAAATAGAGATGTATAGATTGTCGTTTCACTACGAACCTTTTCTAATAAATTTTCTAATGAATCGATCATTGTAATTGAATTAATATTTTCGTCTAATTGATTTAGAACATCTAAAATTCTTGGTGCAATATAGGTGTCTTTTAAATACCCCTTAGCAATTAATATATTTAGTGGCTTATAAGTTTCTTGAGTTTCTTCAACAACATCAAAAGTTGCAATAGATCCAAATGAATCTCCATTATTTCTTGCTGCTAATAATTCCGTAACATAGTATGCTTTATCAGACTCTTTTAAATCTGCAGTGATGTATAAATTTTCAGGAACGACTAACTGCTCCTCTATAAGTTTTCCCAAGATATTCTGCAAAACAACACTACTGGAAATAGATTCCAACGCATCGGTATCAACTATCATCTTCTCTAATTTCATGACATCCAAATTCTCATCGATTGCTCCAATCGGCTGTTCTGTCGCGTTGATTACATCTAAGCCGATGATTTGTATATCCAGTGCGGCTTCTTGTTGTCCTTGGAGTTCAATGATATCTGAAAAAATTTCGCTAGCAGCATTTCCAAACCTACAATCAATTTCAACACCTTGATAAACGTTTATCGAATTACTAGACGAGACAAGTTTAACGATTTCTGATTCAATTACATCACTTTCATTTGAATAAATTTCGATGTTCATTTCATTTGATTCTAAAATACTTTGATTTTTAATTTGTATATCTTTTAATGCGATATTGATATCAACTATCACCTTGTCTGATTTCATAACATCTAAATTCTCATCGATTGCTTCAATCGGCTGTTCTGTCGTGTTGATTACATCTAAACCGATGATTTGTGTATCAAGTGCGGCTCCTTGTTGACCTTGGATCTCAACGATATCTGAAAGAATTTCGTTAACAGCTTTTCCAAACCTACCATCAATTTCAACACCTTTATAAACGTTTATCGAATTACTAGATGAGACAAGTTTAACAACATCTGATTCAATAACATCACTTTCATTTGAATAAATTTCGCTGTTCATTTCATTTGATTCTAAAATACTTTGATTTTTAATTTGTGTATCTTTTAATGCGACATCGATATCAACTATCTTCTTGTCTGATTTCATAACATCCAAATTCTCATTTATTGTTTCAATTGGCTGTTCTGTCGCGTTGATTACATCTAAACCGATAATTTGTGTATCAAGGGTAGCTTTTTGTTGACCTTGGAGCTCAACGATGTCTGAAAGAATTTCGTTAACAACTTTTCCGAACACACCCTCGATTTCAATTCCTTGATAAACGTTAATCGAATAACTAAACGAGACAAGTTTAACAACATCTGATTCAATTACATCACTTTCATTTGAATAAATATCAACATTCATCTCATTCGTTTCTAATACACTTTGATTTGTGATTTGTGTATCTAATGATAAAACTGCTGAATTGAGAGTAGTTTCATTTTTATATGCATCTGTAATGTGTACGGATGTATCCATTGCTGTTTCTGTTGTTTGACCGTCATAATTACTTACAACAACATTAGCTGTAGATTCTGAGGAAGTATTCTCGTTTTTTTGTTGAACCGAATTTAAATATGATTCAATGGTAAAGATACCTTCTTCTTTCTTTTCGATAATAATAGCTTTTCCCACAATTGAACTATCTGAAATTATTTCATTACTCATAATAACTAATTCTTTTTGAATCGCTTTATCTTTTGAAATTCTATCGCCTTCTATAATTAATTCAAAAAGTATGGAATTATCTTCTGTTTTTTTAATACATTCAAAAATCTTATCCGTTGCTATTTTGCCTTCTAAATAGAATGAATAAGCTCTTAAAATTTCTTCGCTTTTTGTATAATTATCTATATCATTTAAATTGACTTCAAAAAATTGACGTACTGTATTCTTTATTTTTTCTTCTAGTTTTGTATTTAGAACCGTGTTCACTGAATACTGATCTAATTTAATCAGCTGAGTATTAAGGGCAGCTTCTTGTTGATCATCCAGATTGACTATATCAACTTTAAGATTATTAATGGCATTTCCGAATTTGCAATCTATCTTGTTTACTTCATACTCATTTTCCGAATGGAGAACAGGTGATAAGTCTAAAATACGTGGATTAATTAAATTACCGTCATTTGAATATGATGCAATTTTAAATTTTTTCGCTTCCACCTCTCTCTGAGTTGCATTTTTTGTATCATTCGAAACAACTGCTAAATCAAAAAAAGTTTCGCTTGTATAGGCATCTACGTCACACTTCATTACATCTATAGTAATTTGAGATATTTGACCTTCATAGTCGTTTAAAACCATTTTGAGCTTTTTTCGTGATGATGTGCTTTCATTTTCTTGTGGATCTACATTAACAAATAATTCACTTGAAAATAACTCTTCTTTTTCTTCAATTATTTTAATAACTTTATCTGTAGTTGCGATGTCTACATATATTTGGTTACTATTCTTAACTACTTCTCTTTGAGCCGTTTTCTCTTCTTGATAACTAACACCATCGAGTACAATCTTTTTCGTATAATTATTATTTCTTTTTACAATAATATTTATCAATTTTCGTGACATTGATTTAATTTCTTGTTGTTTACATACATCAATTTTATTTTCTGTTGAATAATGGTCTAATCCAAGTATTTGCGCATCGAGTGTAGCTTCTAACAATTTATCTAGATCGACAACATTTATTTGTAGAGGAAAATGCTGTTGTTTGTAGCTGTTATAAATATTCAAAACACTTTTGTTAATATTCTCGGTGTTAAAATCATCAGTTATTATAAGATTGTTTTCTAATATAATTTGTCTATGTGACAAATTTCTTTTATCTTGTCCAGTAACTTCAATTACCGGTACTTGATACTTAAATCTTTGCAACATATACTCAGTAGCTACAATGGATGGTATTTTATAATCGAGATTTTCATGTCGAATTGAAGCAACTTCTTGTTCAGTAACTAAAAAAACACTTCGTAAATCTAATAATTTTGTAGTTATGACATTATCCTTTACAATGTTATCTTCTATATTAATTAGATTCACTTCAATTACTTGTTTTTTAAATGTCTCAATAAAAGGTATCTCAACAACATTTAACACCATTGTAAACTTTTCATAATCCATCTCTACTAGTATCACATTAAGAATCTCTTCCAGCTCTACTTCAATTAAATATCTCTGAGTTTTATGATTAAGTGGAGCGACGAACCCATATTGACTATGGGTTCGACTTGATTGTGCGATGAACGGATATGCACTTTTCATTCACTCCACCTCAATCATATTTTTTCTTTAAAGATTCCCCAGCCGATTGGCGCATAAGGTGATGTGCTTTCTAACCGCATTGGAGTAATGGGTGATTCAGCTAAATTATACTGATACATATTGGCAGCAATATAGGAAGAAGTTATTTCAGTACCGATTGGCGGTGCTGTTGAAAATTCCACTGCTTTATAATCATTTGAATAAGTAAAATTAGTTTGTTCTTTGCAATCGAAATAAATTGAGGGTTTAGTATCTGCCGTGCGTTGAAATAGATGAAATACTTTAGTTATACCATCACCTATACCAATTCGTTCATGCACAACTGTTTTTTCGACTTCCAGCTCCGCATCGTGTTCCAAACCACTTGGATGCACTGCATATACATCATCCAATACTCCAACTTCTTTGTCATATGGATGAACGATTCCCATTAAAGAATCGTGGTACATATCATCATATACAGATGGACCGCGACCAGATTCAGGTCGTTCAATTGCCTTGTCATGAGTAATAAATGCTAGATAATGTTTTTGATAGTAAGAGCCCCCGATTGATTGCTGTAACATTGCAAAGTTATTTCCATTCGCTGTATCCATTCCATAATCAACTAAATGATTGCCTAATTTCTTGTCCTTCGTCCATACACCGGCTTTTCCTGCTCGGCAACCACCAATTAACACTGTGTTTTGACGTGGTTTTTTACCTGCGTTATTTAAGCGGCCTAGGTATAACGGTACATGCCAGATATTATCTGGATTACTAGCAGCATCCATGCGTAAAAATAAAATTAACCGATCCTTGCTAACAGATCCCCAAGCATGTAGTAATGAGTCACGCCCAAACGCTGGATTAAAGTTATCTTCGTTCGTAAACGTCATAACTGTTGGTATAGAAGGCTTTATAAATGTCGCAGCACTAAAAGCTAAATTTCCTAATCCATCTGAAGTATTAAGATCGCCACTTCCCGTTGCGATTAAATCACCGTAGTCATTACCTTCAATTGGTTGGCGAATTTCTGTATACGATGCGCTAATTTCACCTGTTGTAGGTGCATCGTAGAATATCACTTCCCCAGTACTATTTTTAACAGTATAGGACAAGTCGTCAGCGAGTACGTTATTTACATAAATCATTACGCTACCCGGTTTTACATTTGTCACACCTAAATCGAATTCCTTTAATTTTCCGTTTGCTGTACCAATCCCTTTTTTTAAAATTGTAATATCAAACGACACATCATCGAACAGGAAAATACCAAATGTATTTGTTGGTTCAAATGCTTTAGTAGATAAACTGTATGTCGCTTTAATAATACCTGTAGGAGGCGTATTAAACGTGATAGTTCGTCCCAAACGATCAATTTTATACTCTGCATCATGAATATCTGTATCATTAATCTGTATTCGTTCAGTTCCAGGTAGAACGTATTCGGAAAGAAAACTAAAGGTCTTCCTTGCACCGTCACCCACACCGATATTTGCAAGATTTGATGTAAAAGGAATTGAACGATTATCTGGAAATGTTGGTTTAGCTAAATCATATGCATTGATTATTCCAAAATTACGCAATACCTTATCAGATCCGATAGTTTTAAACAATCGAACTTCCGCATATTTCGTGGCATTCTTCGATCTGTACTGTGCAAATTCTTCCCAACCAACAGATTCCAAAATTTCGGCAATAGTATTAGGAAAACGTTGAAGCATGAATTTTTCATTTATCCATCGTAACGTCATATTAATTTGTCTCCTTTTCGTAAATAGCTAATCCCATTGGACGTGATACAACACTAGGGCGTTTTGTTATGGGTGATACTGCATCGGCTACAAAATATTTGTAGTATTCAAATACATCTGGACAAGCAATTTTTTTAAGTTTTAATTTTGTACCGTTACGGATTCCAACGGATGACGCAATTATTAACTTTTTTAAATAACCTCGGTCACGTTCATCCGGATGCGTAATATGCGCTCTTGTTACTGCTGCATTATCCGTATACGATGACTTCGGAGGATATGTGTACTCGTCGTTCTGTTCGTTTTTCCATGCACTTACAAATTGACGCCCCGCATTATCTTTTCTATCTGGTGGCATTAGCTCAGGACCACTATATATTTTGAAGTAATACCCCTGATAGTAAGCACCTTGAATTCCGCGCTTTACAATGATATTATCAATCCCATTACCTGGGTATTGAGGGTATTTTTTATTTAATGGCATTAGAATGTTACTCGTTGCGATATGTGGTGTTGTTGCATCATATTTGTAATTTGGCAAACTAGTCGCTGTACCTGCAAATAATGCTGCAGTCTCTGTATCCCTTGCACTCAAAGATACGACCGAGCCAAAATACAAAGGAATCAATGGTACTTGATTATCAAATGGTGCTGGTGCACTATCTGCACGTATCATTAATGCTAATACTTCGTTATCGATATATCCTTCCACTTTCACATATGAGTCAGGCCACCAGTTAGTTAGCCAGCCATTATTATTTGTACCTGTTTCACGTGTTGAAATAGGCGTTATTGGTGATTGCATCATTTTCGATTGATTTGCAATTTCATTGTACGAGTATCCAGGGCCATATTTTTCCTTGTAAGGCTTATAATCTTGCAATTCAATATCTAATACGTCGACAGCTTTTACAGAAGATGAAGGATATGTGATTTCTGCATTTTCCTTTACGTCAGGCACTTCATCTAGCATATATACATAAATTTTGGATGTATCAATGTACTTTATATCC
Source organism: Viridibacillus soli (assembly GCF_016612995.1). Classification (GTDB taxonomy): domain Bacteria; phylum Bacillota; class Bacilli; order Bacillales_A; family Planococcaceae; genus Viridibacillus; species Viridibacillus soli. Next base: position 11,671 of record NZ_JAEOAH010000013.1, on the reverse strand, counting down.
CATTGATCGTGTATCCATTCATGTAATTCTTGGCGTAATGTAGCATCAGAATTTAGTTTAGCTTGGTCAGGAATAGATCCACTTTTAAATTTCATAGGTAAGTCTCTGTATTTATATGATCTATCGCAAATGCGTGCGATACCGAACAAATCACCTACACTATTTCTAATAATGTTATGTTCAGTAATTTTGATTGGAAATACAACTTCATCTGGCTCTGTAAAACTTCCTGTACCATAAAAAAAGCTTGTAAATGTATATGAAGCTTTATGGAATGTCTTTACTTTTACCCATCCATTTTTAGTGGCTAACGAGACTAGATCATTTGCAAGGCTTTGTTCTTGAAAAAATACTGGTTTAATGTATGGCATATTATCACTCTTTTCCTATTAAAAATTGATAGTTAATATAAACATTTTTTGATCTACCTGAATTATTTTTATAACGTAATTCGACTATATTTCCCGATTTAAGAGGATGTGCAACCATTAAAAAAAGCCCCTCTGGGAGCTCTTTCGTATAAACGGATTCGACAATCGTCTTACCTCCTACAACTAAATCCCAGTTATCAGAATCATCGTAACGATCACAAGCTATTGCGATGCTGATTAACTCAGATTTCTTCGTAATTGTATATGTGTTAGTAACAAATGAGTCGTTTTTATTTACTACAATTCTGATACCTTTAATGAATGGCTCTGTCAAAGTCGGAAAAAAAGGTGCATCAAATCGCCCACCTGCTGTATAAGTGGTTATAAATCCTTGTTTTGCCATCAAATATCCTCACTTTCATCATCTGAGAAGTCATGTTCGCTCTCATTATCTGATATTGGATTTAAATCGATGTCTGGCTCATCTATATCTTCACCGCCGCTTGTATCGTTAAATACTTCTTCTTCGAAATCATCCTCTTCCTCATCGCCTTCCGAAATAATATCGGGGACAACTTGGACTAATCGATTTTCTGTGTAATATAGATTCCAATCGATGACTTCTCCGGTTATCATATCCTCATCTTGGACTGATACTAATAATCCTTCATTATCAAATGTAAGCGTAGCAAGCTGTCGCTCATCACCCTCCACCATCGCTAACCGGCTGTTTTCATCGTAGTGAAGAGTTACACCTTCAATCGTGTCATCATCTTTCATTTTACTGATTGTATCTGTATCCAAACCGCCTGTTAATAACCGTTTTCGGATACTATTTTCAATCATCCGTTTGACTGGCGTGTACGTATTATCGCGTCTTGATGTCATTTCCTCACCTCTTACACTCTATGAATGACCCAGTTTCGAACAGGTCTTTTACTTGTGATATAACGTCCTGTACTCTCAGAGGCTATATTTTCGCGTGGCATATTTAAACTCGGTAACTTGCCAGCTGGATAAATAATATTTCCTGAACCACCTGCCACTTTGAAACTTGCTGTTAATTTCTGAAGCTTACCAGCAGATATGCCGACAAATTTAATTACATTTGCTCCTTTTTCAAGGTCAATCTTAATATCGGTTCCCTTGTTTCGGACAAATAAGTTGTTTACTATCTTACGTCCGTTTAAATAAATATCCATACGATCACCATCTTCAATTTTGAAGTCGAATATATTGATTATTAAACGGCTTTCAGTAGTACTAAATTCGGGCATATCACTAGGTGGTGGTGGTGGCGGCATTACAATGTCTAAATCAAATCTTGTGTTATCGGCTAGTTCAATTACTTGTGTTAATCCTGTACCCGAATAAGAGGTACGAATACCGCGTACATACATACGCTTATTCACTTGTGTAATGCGTTCACGGACAGACACGACATCTAATAATTCCAACGGCAAATAAGCTGGGACGCCAATACTGAGACGCTTCCAACCCATGACCATTTTTGTAAATAGCGCTTTTGCTGTATTAAATTGTTTCTTCGGCGTATTTGCCCAGCCACTTTCAACAATCAATTCACGTCGATTGCCTTGCAATATATCCGAACGAATTTTGGCTGAAGTAAATCGATTTTTTATGGTACGTGTAACTTTTTTACGTTTACCATTCACAATTTCATATTCTTTGGACTTTGAAACGACGGTAATCGTATCAAAAACCTCATTGTTGTCCATTGAATAATCTGCTTCCGTTAAATCGATATAATCATCGAAAGTAACGATTGCCTTACCTAACTTTTTAAAATCTGGTAATTTTTTAGATTTTACTTTACCGTTCGAATTTTCAATTAGTGCGTAATAAGTTGTAAAAGCCATATTACCGACGTGATCGTGCGGATATTCGCCCCTGATTCCCATTTTCTCACCAACTTTATAGCTCATACCGGTGAATGGCTCTTTAATATTTGGTTCAATATCATTTGGAATATTAACATGATCTAAGAATTTCTTTATAGCCACACCAACATTTATATCTACATCATCGATGATGTATTTTTTTGACTTTGGCATACATGTATTTACTTGTGCTTTTTTATAATTTGAACGGCCATTGATTGTAATGGTACGACCATCAGCGCTAATGCTAATTTCATCGATAGAGCCAATCAACATTTTTAGTTGGTTGTCGCCATAACCAAGACTAATTTCAAGTTCAGTATCTGGCACTAGTACATTACGCCAAGGTGAGCTAAGTGGGATTTGATAATTTAATCTGCGTTCACCAAACTTCCCCTCCTTGTAATCCGGAGATAGCTGCCCGTCTTCATTCGAACAAACGATTGTAAAGCTTTTCGCTGTCGTATCTATATCCTCATCGATCTCAATACTTATAATATTTGGCAGTCTTCCTTGACTGACAAAAAAGTTTTCAGCTGTTATCGGCCGTTTAATATTTACATATTCAGAAGGACTTCGAAAATTGTTATTACCGCTCTGGAATTGTGTTGTGAGTGCCCTTATTAGTGCTTGATTGGTTTTTCTCACATGCCATCAACCCCCACCCCAGCTCGTTGTGGAGATAGTAATTTAACACGTAATAATCGTAATGGTCCATCGGTGCTCGGATCACTCTCTGTTCCAGCCAAATACCCTCCATAAACGCCATAGTTACATTCAAGAACCATGTAACTGTCGTGCCTTGAGCGTACAAAATTTCTATATTGTGACTCGGTTTTAAAATACAAAGTCATTTCGATTTCACAACCCTTATTTCCGATACGTTGCAACCTCATCGTACCTTCTAAGGTATCGAAAGTTTGTATACCAGAAAGTTGCTTTGGTGGCTTTAAAGAACCAATTGCATCAATGTTTGGTGATACTATATAGTCATGGTAATAGAAGTCTTTCATGTATACTTTGTCGGCATTACGATAATTTTCGTCTGTTATAAAACCGATTTGATAATTGCCATGATCTAATGGAAAAAAGGCACGTGTCCATGTTCTTGAACCTCGCACCTTCATACGTTCTACAACTTTTCCTGTGTCTACATTTTTAACAACAATTATCATTTGTGATTTTCTTACTTCACCAGTCGCTGTTAACGCAACAGAACAAGCAAAGTCGAGCGCAATCATGACTAGTTTATCGCTAGCCACTGAGATAGTCCGTGAAAACCAGGTTGCAGAGGGCCCCTCACAAACAGTTTGTTGTGGATCATACATTATTACTTCTTGGTTTCTCGTATATAATGTTGTTTTCATCGTTCTTTACGTCGGACCTCCTTATTAATCCTGTCTGTTAACGCTGTATTTAGGAAATCGATATCTGCATCAGTCGAAGCTTTCTTGACATGTACATGTACATCCCCGACATTTACTTGTTTTCCTGTATCTTTGATTGACGTTGGTTTCTTGCCGTTCAATCTATTTTTAAAATCTACTTTTTTGGCAGCATTTCGTATTTTCGGTGAAATCGATGATTGTATGATTGCTGCCGTTGATACGTTACTAGTGTCGAAACGAACGCCCTCTACATCTGGAATAAAATTATCTTTAATAGAGTTACCGAGGTCTCTCGTAGCTTTACCAACACGTTTTCGTCCATCAAGAATAGCATTGCGTACGCCATCAGGAATAAATGAAGCAAGCTCGTACATTACACGAGAAGGTGAACGGATGATCATTTTCCCGATAAAGCCACCTGCGATTTTTCCACCCAATTCCTTAATAGCACTTACTGCACCAGAAACCTTATCTTTTATACCGCCTATGATACCTTCAACAATGTTGGCACCCCAGTCCCATGCTTTTTTAGCTAGCCCAATAAAGAAAGAACCGATTTTACCAAATATTTTTTGGATATACTTATAGGCGTTAGATAGAGTTGTACGTATTTTGCTATAAATGCTGTTGAATACAGTCACAACACTATTTAATATACTGCCCAGAATTGTTGAGAAAAAATTTCGAATACGTCTCAATATTCTAGATAAAAAACCCCAAACATTTGACATAACTTTAATAATAAAATTATATATCCCATTAAAAGCCCATTTTATCGAGTTGAAAATAGATGTTGCCATCCGAGAAAATGCCTTTCTAATACGTCCTAAAGAACTAGTTATAGAGCGAACAAACCGACTTAAAACACGACGGATACTGTTAAAGAAATTTTTTATTGCTATGCCTAATGGTGCAAAAATATTTACTAATAACTTTACAGCACCTTTTATCCCGTTCACTAAACCTTCCACAATCCAACGTCCAAATTTATAGAATAGTTTCGATGGTGAGTTGATTCCGAAAAGCTTTTTTATTGGTTTAATTATATATTTATTAAAAAGTGAAATAGGATTCCATTTTTTTATGAAATTAATACCTTTAATAAGACCATTTACAATAGCTTTTCCAATCTTTCCTGCTTGTTGGCCTAGCACTTTTCGATTCTTGTATAAATAACGAGCAACAATAGCAAAAGCAGCTATAATGGCTACACCTAACAAAACAAGAGGATTTGTTAGTAAAGGCAACAACATTGGCAAGAAATTAACAAGTACACCTTTAATACCTCCAAATAATTTCTTTATTAATCGAAAGACCCCCATCAGGACTTTTCCTAATTTAGAGAATATGGTCTTTAATTTCTCAGAATTCGTCCCAGTGAGTCCAAATAATCCAGAAACAGTATCAAATACTTCTATTAGTGGTAATAATTTCGAAGTAATTAATGCTACACCTATTGCTAACGCTCCGAAATCAGCAACTATTTTAGCTATGCCCGGATGAGCTCGTAGGAAGGCTGTTAGATTATCAAAAAGTATAGACAGTCCATCAGCAACTTTGATAACAGTTGGTTCTAGAGCTTTCCATAACTCTAATAACAGGTTACCAAGTTTACCAACTGTTATTTCTAAATGAGCAAGACCCCCACCATCTATACTATTAACCATTTTTTGATACGCGGTTTGACCGTCAATTAATACCTTACCAGTCTTCTTCCATGCGTTTTGGTTCTCCATTACGCTTTCGGTAGCCTTATTAATATCACCTTGATACTTTTTCATTGCAGCGGCCATGATATCCGCAGCTTGACCTTGCGAAACTCCTAGTTTCTTTGAAATTTTATCTACAGATGAGATAGCACTTACAGCATCAACGTCCCAAACTTTTGCGAAGTTTAAGCCAATTTTTGCAGAGTTTGCAATATTACTCTTAGTTTTACCCATTTCGTTATGTAAAACTGCGAATAACCCACCAACTTTTTCTTGCGATTGTCTAGTTTCAGCTGAAACATCCGATATTTGGTTCTTATATTCACCCATCAATTTAGTATTCATGAGTGTCTGTGATGCAAATTTGCCCCAACCTTGTTCAGCATCCTTAACAACTTCTCCAAACTTACTTGAAATATCCAAAAGTACAGGAGTTACAATTTCGTTCAATTGTTCTCCGAGTAATTTTAATTGCTCTAACTTCGATAATTCATCCAAATCAATATTTGATGCTGAGGATGAGCCTGAGCTGGTACTAGTTGGAGGACTATTCGCTGGTGGAGTACCATTCGGCGTAGTTTGCTGATCTATTGATCCAGAACTTGGATAAGATTTAATAGCCGCTTGAAGATCAATGGCTGCTATTTTTTCACTAAGAATATTTAATTTCGAATACAATCCATCTAATTTGGCACCAAACGTATCAAAACTTTTAATTAAATTACTAAAACCTTTATCGCTTAATATTTTTATATTAATGATTTTGTCTTCTAAAATAATGTTTAACGCATTAGCTTGGTCCTTGATTTGATTTATCTGCGTTTTTACTTGCGAAGTATTAATTTTAATAGCAATTTCAAGTGCTGCTATTTTAGTATTTAATGTGTTTATTTTAGTAATTGCGTTGGTTGTATCGATTTGTAAATGTCTATTAGCTACCACTTTATCAAACATCACATCTAAAGCTTTTTTTAATGTATTAATATTTTCTTTTGCATCTTTCATATTTACAGTAATATGGGGTTTAGACTCTATCTGTGTAATAATATCTGAAATCTCTTTTAATTTTTCTTCTAGCTTATTTGCCAATAGTAATGATCTATTCTCTAGATTATCCATTTTCTTCAAATGCTTGGCAGTTTCAATAATAGTCGTTCCAACCATTTCAACTAAACCTATAAAGCCAGTATTATTTGACAATTCCATCCTCCTCTCTATCTTTTAATGGAGCACAATTGAATAACTCATCAATATAATCTAATGCTTCTTGTGATGATGTAATTTCAGTTTCGTTTTCTACTTGTACATCACCAAACCCAAATTCATTACAGTATTCTTCAAATGTTGGAATGGTCTCCGTTGCAAACATTCCTTCAATTCGCCATGTTAAAAATGCCTGTTTACGATATTCTTCACGGCTTTTTTCAGTTTCCCATAAAGCAGTATCCACCATCAGTTGGAGTAGACGAGAATAAGGCATTTCAACAATATATTCATCAGTCCACTTATAACGCTTTTGTACACGATCAATTGCTCGATAGAGTGTATCAGAGTCCTCCAAGGGGTTTATTTCATTAGTATTAGTGTTGTTTTCTAAACTGTTTTCTGGTCCGTTTGTTTGCTTAGAACTCTCTGGACCGCCGAGAAAAAATCCGTTAAATCCTTGGATGTAAAGACGGCTTCAACTACTTTAACAAATGCATCTAATGGCATATTCTCAACATCTTCTTTTTTCTTACCTACAATTGATGCTATAAATTCATAAATTTCACCTTCAGCTTCAACCAACTCGAAGATTAAATTAAAAACAACTTGTAAATATTTCACTCTCTTTTCTTCTTCTGTTTCCTCTTCAACGGAATTTAAGTCCGTCATCAGTTGCATGAAATAACCAACAATCTTTGCTTTTTTGAGAATTGATACAAATCTAAATAGGTGTTTTAAACCAAGTTGCTTAATCTTTATTTCTTCACCGTTAATAATAACCATTTTTTCAATACCGATAAGTGTGTCCACTGTGATTCCCCCTAATAATAAAAACCCCCTTAAAGGGGGTTTTTTTATTGATCAATTGAATATGCAAATGATACTGGTGTAGATGTATCGTGACCTTTTGTAGCAACTGCAGTAATCGTTGTAGTCGTTGAAACTGTAATTGGCCCTTTATACTTAATCCCATTGCTTGGAGTAGGATATGAGCCGTCTAATGTATAGTAGATTTCGTGATTTACAGCTGCATTTAAGCTAACTGATTGTGCTTCTGAATATGTTCCAGGAGCTGGTGTCGCAACTGGTGCAACAACATTAGAGCCACCTTTTGGATACAGTATATAGAACGGAATACGTGTAAAGTTATCTTCAGCATAACGAGCTACAAACTCTGCCTTTAATACAATATCATCCTTACCTGTACCTAAAGGCAAATTGAAAGAATCAATACAACGGGCACGTTCTAATACAAATACAACCGGTACGGATTTACCTGTAATTGAGCCAAAAATTGCTAATGTATCAGAGCTACTAGGTGCAATTGAACCATTATGACGAATCATATCGTAATTATCATCATGAGACGTAACATTGAATACAGGTAGTTTTAATTGAAGATTTTCCTTTGTCATTTCTAGAATATTAGTAGATAGCTTTGCATTTGCTTTTACTAACCACTCCATATTATCAATAGTACCAAGTGCACCATCTACTTCAACAGAATGCCACTCTGTTTCGACACTAATTTCATTACCACCTTTAGTTGCTCCAATGTATTCGCCCCAAGTAGAACGGTCTTTTGGGTCAAATGTAATTGGATTAAATCCTCGCGTAATAAGCCCCGGTCCAATTACTAAATTTCTTGAAGAACCTGGACGCGCCCCATTCATCATTTCATATGCCATAATTTGTATTCCTCCTATTTCTTTAATTCAAACTCTTCAACTTTTTACTTCCTATCTCAATAAATAACATTTGAATAAGCTTTTCTCATGATAAATACTAAATTCAAAAATCTCATTTTTCCACCTTACAATTTTCACCATTTCCCTTTATAAATACTGTAATATTACTTATTGCTACTTTGAAAATGTTTTAGCTGAATAAAGAGATTCTTGAAATGAAAACTTAGCTTACTTAAAAATACCTCCTCACATATATGAACTACGTACGACAACGTACGACAGTAACCGCTTAGAAAACCCGATTATTCACTTTATTCTTTGCCCGCTCAATATACTTTTGAACTGTACTTTTCCCTATATTCAAATCATTAGCGATAGTTTGTAAACTTTTATTATTAACAACATGCTCAATATAACAATGACGTTCTTTTAATGACCAAGAAATAAATATATCCGCAAGTATGCTTTTTTCTTCACTAGTCATATACAACTGTTTTGAATCTATATCATATAGCTGATCAGTGATATCTGGAATGACATCTATGCTCTCAAAAAATTGCTTATGATAAATGGATTTTTTATCAATACCACGATGTGAATCAGGGTTCCTACCTGTTTCCATCCAATTTATTGCAAAAGTCATACTATCAATCATGCTATTTATTTGTTTTTCAACTTCACGCTCATCTTCCTTTAGTTGACCTTTCATACGTTGTAATTCTTTTTTACCTTTTGAATATTCAATTAATAAATCATGTGCCCAATTCATTTAATAACCACCTTTTTTCAAATATAAAAGAGCACCAAACAAACGCTTTTACACGTTTATCTGATGCTCTCGATTTTTCGACTAAGCAATTATTTTCTTTTTACCGTAATTCTATATGCTGGATTTCCAATTTTATAATTTTGGCATGGAATTTCTAAGATACCGTAAGCTGGTAAAGGTATTGCTTCAACTTTACCATCTTCCACAATATACACCAGTTTGTTCTCACTAGCGTCGATTTTTGCAGTTAAGGTTTTTGTATCAACTTCTATTTTTTTTGTTTCTATATCCAATAGTCTATCCCCTAAAAAAATTTTACTTTCTTCTTCATTTCATTCTGTAGCTAATATTTTAAATTAAATCCTTGTCGAAAATATATGTAATAAGATTACACCTCTTGATTTGGAATGTGGATAATTTTGGCATGATATACAAAACTCAAAATTGATAAATTTTCAGCTTTAATCTATTCTGATACTCACCGAATATTTTTTTACCAATTAAATAGCTGAAAATTATACAGTGAATTTCCCAAAAAGTGAGAACATGCTTCTAAAACCATTTCCATATAATTAACCTTCATGAACTCTTTTTCAATTAATTCTCAATCATATTGTATATAATCAGTGCGGATTCATATAGATTACATTCTTCATCCATTACCGATGCATACTTAATATCAATAACTTCTATACTTAAATTAACAGTTAACCAATCATTGATTTCTTCACTTAATTTAGTGTCTATTGATGAATAAATTGAGTGTGTCTTAATCATTCTCTAATCTCCCTAATGTTTACAATATTTTCTTGAACCATTATTATTCTAGTGAAAGGTTCTCGAATTATAATTCCTATAATTTTTTACTATATAAATGTCATCCTTAACGATAAACCTAATATGAAACGATTCGTCCTTCATTTTTCGGAAAGCACTAACCATAATGATTCAATTTGATGCATTTATCTTTACCAACTCTATTTCAATCCCTTGTCTAGTTAAGTTTTCAACTAACTGAACTAATTTATCATGTTCACGTTTTGCGCCTTGCATTTTACGTATTTCTCTTATAGATTCGATTATTTCTTCTGCACAAAGCTCTGCAGCTGCGTAATTGCCTTGCTTGGTATGATTAATTAGTTCATCAGGTATTTGTTCAATAATCTTTTGTTCTCTACATGCATTTTCAAAATCTTCTTCTCTAAATAAAGTTAATTTCATCTCAACAATCCTCTTGCTTTCAAAATAGTGTTTGTTTCTTATGATACTTCTTATAATCATGAAAATTATTTCGACCTTCTAAATAGAACATTTTATAATTTCATTTATATTCAACAACCCTACTATTACATCTGGGAATCTTTTTTGTGATTAAATAATTATTTCAAGAATATTCTAACTGCTACCCAAGACCTGCTAAACGTCAGTAATGATTATTTAGCTTTAGCTATTCTTCGTAATCAATCAAAATCCGTTATTCATCAAATAGGTTCTTATTTCTCCAATAATCGAAATTAATATCAAATAATATAATTTTTAAATCCATTGACTGGAATCAACACCCCGTAATGTTCTAATAAAAACAATTGCTATTTCAGCAATCATTTAGATAGAATAGTAAATATAACTCTAGTTAGAATTAGCATATATTTGTATGATTACTTAAATTAAAAGAACATGCCTTTTTAATCTAGAAAAATAGAGCTTTATTTTTCAATACAGGTTTAAAATGTAATGTTTAAATTGAATATAGTTTTGTAACCCCCTTTATAAATTGCTATTTTAGCAAGTAACCAAAATATAACATTGCTATTTTAGAAACGCAAGTTAAAGTTGTTATTTTAGTAATAATTTTAATTCTAAAGTTAGCACATGATAGAATTAACATATCTAAGAAGATGAAATATTATATTTTAAAGAAAGGTGGTGGCTTAATGGACATAGGAAAGAGAATCATCTTATTGCGAGAAAAAAAAGGTTGGAGTCAAAGAGAATTGGCCAGCCGTGTAGGGCTCAATCCAAGTGTAATGAACCGTATTGAATCTGAGAATCGTCCAATAAAAGATGAAGAACTTTTGAAATTATCAAATGTTCTTGAATGTACTTCAGATCACCTCCTTGGTAGATCTAATTTCCAAAATTCAGCACTCGTAGATAAGAATGAAGAAGATTTCCAAGCATTTGCAAATAGTCCCGACTTACAGAAGTGGTATAAAGAGCTACCAAAATCTAAGGAAGAAGATTTACGCTTATTGAGAGAAATGTGGGAAACAATAAAAAGGAATAAATAAATACACAGTATATTGTGCCCTTAAAGGTGAGCTGTTTTACAAATGAAGATACTGCAATTTATGCCTGAAATAAAAGACTCCTGTATAATACGAGGCCACTGAAAAACTTACGTTTTTAACTATGGAATTGTTTTTTGAATAAAAATAAGGCACTTTCTGTTCGATTTGAACAGAGAGTGCCTTATTTCATTGCCTATTCCTTACTCTTTTTCATTTAATAGCTTTAATATTCGCTTTAGATTCACAGCGAATATTATTGTGGCACCTTGAATTTCCATGCCAAATAGACCCGCTGATTGGGCCGTATCGTACCCATGCGGATTTTTCAACTCACTATTTTTCGCTTCA
>NZ_JAEOAH010000012.1 GCF_016612995.1 Viridibacillus soli | reverse complement strand
TAGGAAGTAATTTTTCCATTTTATTTTCTTCTTTTGGATATAGGTCTTGTTTCATCGCCTTAAATAAGGCTAGTTGATCTGCTTTTTTTAATTCTCCGACTGCTTCATACACATATCTCCACATTATTGAACGCCTCCTGAAAATGCATTATATTCAACCATAGTCAGTATTTTCAAGAGAGCAACAATCTATACGAAAATAGCCTTTGTAAAAGATAACAATATGTAAGCTCTAATATATATTCAAATACTTATTAATCACCTTCTTTAATTACATATAATTACCATTAAACCCAATTTTCGTTGCGTACATAAAATTAAGATAGCCGCTTACTCACTAGCGTTGCAATAACTTTACCTTTTATTTCAATACATTCATAATATTCAATACTTTAATTTCGTGCATAGAAAAAGCCCTTTTAAATATATTTACTTATTAGTTTTTATCATGTATATTTTCATATAATGAATTGGAATAAACTGTAGAGGCTGACAAAGTGTTAACCATTCGGCCATGGTTCTCTAATGGTACTTACCAAGCCCTTGCCTTTTGAATAAATGGATGAAAGTTTTTTAAGTGCAACTGACTCTAAGAAGGATGGAGGATACATCATCATAAGCCATATAGTCACAAACAAGATAAAGCGCCATAGAAGACAGTTCAAAACATTGATACTTCAATGTTTTATAAGGAGAGAAAATAGTGGAAATGATTAAATCTAAAAACTTTAAAAATACATATATGTTAGGGGTTTTTGCATTATTAACATCCGCAATTTTAACTTCATTTAGTCAAGTTTTCTATGCAAATAAAGTACAATCAGTTAATCCTTTCTTATTTACTGGAATTAGTTTCTTTATAACCTCAATATACTTTCAAATTTTTGTAATTGGAAAAAACCGAAAATATCACTGGGAAATATCATGGAGACCCTTACTAAAATTAAACATTTCCTCTATATTAGCTTTTATGGGTTTTTATTATGCTTTGAAATATATTGAACCGGCCATTGTTAGCTCGTTAGAAATGGGATTAGGCCCCCTACTTATCATTTTAATTGCAGTAATCCAACGTGAAAAAACAAGAAAAGCTCGGTGGTTTATTGCAATAGGTACATTACTTGCTTGTATATTAGTTATAGGAGCCGTATTCACAGGTCGGTCAGCAGTAAATATTGAATTCAATATTCAGGTAGTTATAGGGGTCATTGCAAGTATTATTTGTGGATTAGGCGCTGTTCTTTGTACGATATATTCAAAGCAATTAAGTACAACCGGATGGACAAGCTCCATGATTTTATCTAAGAGATTTATCGGAATTATATTGTTATCATTTATCTTTACATACGACCTTATTTTCCCTTACCTTTTAGAGAATATTGTTTGGATTCTGGTTGTTACAATAGCAGGCGTACTTTTACCAATGTATTTACTTCAAAAAGGAATTCAATATTGTGAATCATTTTTAGTAATGATGTCCCTTTGTTTTGTTCCTGTTTTTACATTTTTTATTCAGTTATTAGACCCACGTTTAGAATGGTCGATGTTAACCTTTTTAGGGGTACTTTTATTACTAGTTTTTGGTATTGGAAGTATTTTCATTGAAAGGAGGAAAGAGTAGCTAAATGTAATTTAGATGACGGACAGTTCGTAAGCTTATTACGATAAGCCAGGTGTGTTTATTAACCTATTTCATCCATTACTATTAAAGTGGTAGGTTGATTTCCGCTACGGGATGATCGCTTTCCGCGGGCAAGCACCGAGCCGCTTCCTACGCTACAATCAACTAAAAAATGTAGTAACATAAATTAATATCGAACATAAAAAAACATTTTAACGGTAAATAACAACCTAATCCCCTCTAATCAATACACCTAATAACAATATAGGTACGCTCTACAAATGAAGAAAACCCACTCTATTTGAATAAAGTGGGTTGATGAATGTTCGACTCATCTTTTTCTGTAAAATAAAATAGCATTGCGACAATACAATCATAAAAAAGAATCTTATAAGAATTTAAGCAACTCTATTTCATCTCGAATCGGGATCCCATTATCACCAATTTGAGGGATCTGGGACTTTATCTTTCGTGCTTTTGCAACAGCATTATTATAAATGCTAGATAAAATATAACCACGTTTTTGATAAAACTTTAAAGCATTCAAATTATCATTCGTTGTCACTAATTTTAACCTTGAACTTTCACTTTTCTTAACTATTTCTTCGACTGCTTTAACTAATTTCGAACCAATCCCCTTGTTTTCAACAATACTATCTAACGAGATAATTTCACATTCATCTTTAGAAATATTGTAAGTAATTAAACAATCAAAATAGCGTTTTCATTTAATATGGCATAACCATTCAGCTCACTGCAATCATATACTCCTCTTGAGTGCACCATTTGAGGACTACCCCAATGCATTTTGAAAAATTCAACCACACACTCTTTTTCTAATTCGTTTGTCGGACAAATTTTCATTTCATTGCCTCACGATTAAATGGGTATTTCAATTAATCTCATTCAGCCGTCCAGTTGATTAACACTCCTGCGTGTGCCAAACCACCGCCGAATCCGTATAATAAAATCTTATCCCCAAATTTAACTTTCCCATCGCGTACACCTTTATCTAAGGCTAGTGGAATTGATGCTGCTGAAGTATTACCATTATCCACTAGGCTATATAATGTCCGCTCAATGGGGAAGTCGCTTTTGGCACATATTGACTCAATCATTCTTAAATTTGCGCTGTGAGGGATAAACCAGTCCACATCTTTTAAATCCGTTGACGCATTTTGCAGAACAGTTTGCATTCCTTTAGGCACAGTAGTGACAGCCCATTTATAAACAGCTTGACCGTTTTGCACAAATTTCCTACTATCAATTAAATCTTCACCGTTCATCTTATTTGCTAGATTTGTACAATATAACTTATTTCCGCCTTCTCCTACCGAACCTATATGGGATGAGATGAAACTTGGTTGTTGTTCAGTATATTCTAGGAGAACAGCTCCTGCACCATCACCAAATAGAATGCAGGTTGCTCTATCTGTATAATCGGTAATTCTAGATAATGTCTCTGCCCCTACCACTAGAACTTTCTTATTTAAACCCGATGTAATCATGCCGTTTGCTACATATAATCCGTAAGTAAAACCCGAACAAGCAGTGTTTAGATCAAAGGCACCAGTGTTCTTAATTCCTAACTTAGCTTGCAGAGCAGATGCAACGCTAGGTGTTTTGAAATCCGGAGTCATAGTACATACGATAATCAGATCCACATCATCCACAGATTGATCGTATCGCTCCATTAAATTTCGTACTGCCTTATATGCTAGATCACTAGTGAACTCTTCTTCATGTGCTATTCTTCGCTCTTTTATACCAGTACGTTGAACAATCCATTCATCGTTTGTTTCAACGAGTGCTTCTAAATCATTATTAGTTAATTTTCGTTCTGGAACATACGAACCTATCGCCGTAATTTTTGCTTTTGATGTAAACATAAAAAAAATCCTCCTCAAATAATACCTCACAAACATTTTATCACTTATCTCTATTACCTGGTACCAATTTATTTGAAAATAAGAAGTTGCTGTTCAACTAAATAATTTCTATTAGTTGAACAGCAACTTCACTTGTATTTTTCTTTAAATCCCATGTCTTCTATTGGCCATATCGTTAATTTCGTGTTTCCTACAATTTCATCCATTGAAACTAAACCAATTATTCGGCTATCAGTACTATTTCTACGATTGTCCCCCATTACAAAGACAAACCCCTCTGGAATTACTGACATTTGAGTAAGTTCTTCCAGTGTAAAATCCTCTGTTAATGTTCCTAGGTCTTTTAAGCTGCTTTTAAATTTATCTAGATATGGCTCATTATGTGCTTTTCCATTTATAAATAATTGGTCATCTTTGTAAGCGATATGATCTCCAGGTAAGCCAATCACACGTTTTATATAATCTTTGTCCTCTGTTGCATGAAATACAACAATATCAAAGCGGTCGGGTTCACCGATTTTACTGACAATCATACGTTCACCATTTTCAAGAGTAGGCATCATGGATTCGCCATCCACAACAATGGGAGTAAATAGAAAGAAGCGGATTATAAAGGCAAGTCCAAATGCTACCACTAATGCTTTGATCCATTCCCAAAGATCATTTTTCTCTGTTTTAATTTTCGTCATTTTTTTTGCTCCTTTTCCATTAACATTTTCACCGTATTACTTATTTTAAACTTATCGATTTGTTCAATATATGAATGAGAGTGCGAAAATCTACACTAAAATATCGATTGTAAAATGACTAATTTCGGTAACACGCTTTCATCTTGAGTATTATTGATCTTTTGGGCCACTTTGATACTTGTAGGGATGAAAATGCATGATAAAATGAGCGGTGTCCAAATTGGAAATAGGTAAGGTGACGTACTTGGGAATATATGAGCTATGTACAATATAGGTGTCCAAAGCCAAAACAATGAACTTAGACAAGCAACTGAAAAAAGTGCAGTGATTAGTAAAAAATCTCTCTTAAATTACTGTGTATATGTAGTCAGCACGTGTTGCATCCTTATTACCTCCTTCATCAATGATAATCCAAAAATGGATTCTATGCTATTTCATTTAAAAAAAACTAAATTTACATGATAAGATGGTATTAGTATCTTAACCATTTTAGCTGTGATTAATCTACGGTTCATACATATAGTGGGGAAAACCTTAAAAGATGACACCTAAGTAGCAAGCTACAGATGCAAATTAGAGAGGTTGTTAAAAATTGAAGAAGACAAATATTTTATTAGCTAGTACGATGTGTTTTTCATTATTACTGAGTGGTTTATCTGCTACAAACACATTATCTACATCAGAAGTGGCATCAAATAAGACAGTTTCTGAACTGAACAAGCAAATTACGATGGTGAGTACACCGGCTAAGAAGATTCAAACTTTATATAACTCAAGTGTTCGTGCCAGTGCAGGAACTAAATATAAAGTGGTTACTTCGGCAAAAAAAGGGAAAGTCCTTACGTCTTATAATACAAAAAAAGTCGGCTCTACTACTTGGCATAAAGTGAAAGTCAATGATAAAACAGGTTGGATTTCAAGTACGGTTGTCAAAAGCTATTCGAGCAAAACGTTGAAAGTACCTTTTGTAAGCCAATTATCACCTGTAAATGCACCGTTTGGTTGTGAAGGCGCAAGTCTATTGATGGCATTAAAATACAAAGGTTATACGAATTTAAAATTACGCTCGTTTTTAGATGATATGCCAAAAGATAAAGGTGGTAATCCATACAAAGGCTTTGCTGGTGGCAATCCTTACGCTAACCAGAACGGTGTCTTTCAATCCATCTTCCCTAAGCCATTAACTAGTTACGGTAAAGAATACAATAGCAATGTAGCGAATATTTCTGGGTACTCTACAGCTCAATTAAAAAAAGAGTTAGATAAAGGTAATCCTGTTATTGCATTCGTGACATTAGACTTTAAAACGCCTGTATGGGGCAAGTGGAAAATGGGCAGTGCAGGAACGAAGAAAATCGTTGATAATATGCATGTCGTCACAGTCATCGGCTACAATAGCAATGGCTCATACTATATAGCAGATCCAAATAGTAAAAAACAGAAATATTGGGTAAGTAAAACGAAATTTGAAAAAGCGTACAATGCACTTCAATGGGGCGTTGTTGTAAGATAAAAAATAGTACATTCAGGTACACTTCTAAGCTATTTAGTAGTGTACTTTTTTGTTTTGTTGCGGTAAGAATTAGAAAACAATATTTAAATTGAATCTTTTTACAATTAATTTGCAGGTTAATTATAAAAGAGCGTTGAATTAGTACGTACAGAAAGGAGGTTTTTTCAATATCTTATATCTATGAACTAAAATATTTATTAGATGTACATTCTATTTGGATAATTTTTGAGCTGATTTTGGTGACTTCATGTATTTCAACAATACTATTCATTTTAACTAAAAACCAAAATGTCTCCATACTATCTTCCGTTCCGATTTACTATGTCTTAGCACTGTTGCGATACGGAACTACACATCTACTTTTTCTCTTAGTTGTCATGTTAGTACAGGCAACAATCGTTTTGAATATGCAACATCAAAGCAAACAGGAGTCAGAACTAGATATTAAAGAAAAACAACAAATAATCTAGTTCTTTCTTCAAGTAATGAGAACGATAATGGGTAACATTTGATCATTTTGTTTTGAAACAGATGATTGGTCGTAGAAGTTTATATTGTATAAAAAGGATAATTTAAATTGTTTGTGTTAAAGAAAAATAAAGTGATTTAAAATAGAAAGCCGATACTCTCAAAATAAGAGGATGTCGGCCTTTTCCATTTAAAGATATTCTGATCTAAAGATTATTATTGAAACAACATGCAGATTACTTGAATTTTTTATGGTAAAGTCACTTTTAATGTATGTAAAGGTGTATGAAAGGAGAATCCATTGTGATTATTACCAATATTAACATTAGAAAAATGACAGATAATGATTATGAAGTAATGGCTAAATGGTTAAGTACAAAAGAAGTTTTAGAGTTTTATGGCGATGTTAATTCCCCATTTACAATAGATCAAGTAAGGAATAAATACGAACCACGTATAAGGGGAGATGTCTTAGTTTCCCCTTTTATTGTTGAGTTAGGCAGTTCCCCAATAGGATTTATGCAATATTATAAGCTAGAAGAACAAAATGACTTTGGCTATTCAACAAATCAAGTTGTTTATGGAATTGATCAATTTATTGGCGTCCCTAACCTGTTTAATAAAGGTTATGGAACAATAATGGTTAGTACATTTATTGACTTTATTTCTTCAAATACAGACGCTGATGTAATAATATTAGATCCTGAAGTTTCTAATGTAAGAGCAATTAGATGTTACGAAAAATGTGGGTTTTTAAGAGTTAAAAAATTCAATAACGAGAGTAATTTGTTAATGGAATTTAAAATTAGCAAAGCCTAAATTCGTACTGTTCTTCATCCACTAACAAAGGGGCAATATTTAAAAATTACTAAACGAATTAAACAACTCTATTAACCATTTTCTAAGAAGAGTAGACCTTAATCACTGAAAATTAAATTTCTCTTTTTCATAAATTCATGACTAAATTCATATAAACATGGAGACAGACTTCGTGAGGATGATCTAGTGACTTTAATTTGGGTTATTGGTTATTTGTACACTGCAGTAGGCTTTAGTATAGGTGGTGTAATAGCATGGGTATTAAAAGGGTTTCAGAAAAAAATTGATATCATTTACAGTATTTGCGCAGGTTTAACTCTTGGTTTGATAAGCTTTGAAATTGCCCCCGAGGCGATAGTACTAGGAAATTGGCTTACATTCATCCTTGGATTTATTGTAGGGGTTATATTATTTAAAATTTTACATAAAACTTTGGCTATTTTTATCGGAGCAACCAAAAATCACGTAAAGAATTTTTCATTACAAACTGGGATATTGTTAATGCTTAGCATCGCAATTCACAATTTACCTATAGGAATTGTTCTAGGTGCAAATCAAGATTCAACTGTAAAAACATCGCTATTACAAACCATTCTACTACACAATATACCAGAAGGAATTATTGTATTTACACCTTTATTTATAGCCGGTCTTGGATTATGGTCTTGGTTCTTTATATCTTTAATCGTTTCACTCCCTGTTGGCATTGGAGCTTACATAGGTAGTTCAATAGGAATTGGCAGTCCAATGTTTTGGTCGTTTTCCATAAGTTTAGCCGTAGGCACAATATACATGGTCACTGTTAAGGAAGTTTTGCTAGAGTCAATGAAGGAATCTCCCAATGTTTTAATAATAGCCATCATAAGCTTTGGAGTTATTGGAGGATTTCTTTTTCTAATTTAGCTTTAAAATCTATTCCAGCGGGGCCTATATCTGCAAGATGCCATCCATAAAGATACTTGCAATTAGCAAAGGATAAATTAAGCAAATAGACGATGCTTGATCTATCCTTTTCTTTTGGTCAAAATAATAGTACGAGATCAGTAGTTTTTATCATTCCTTACGTTATTTTATAATCACTAAAATGATCATAAAAATTAGGGAATATATAATTGTTGAAATCTCTATTAACACTGAGCTATTTTCTTTTAATTTCTTCCAGTCCATAGCCATATCAATACTAAACAGTACTAGAAACAGCATTGCGAATAGGTTACATAAGTGCATCATATAAAGCAGCAACCGCTTCTCCCCGCCCCAGAATATCACTAGGTGCCCTCTTTTCAACGCGATCATCCGTATGGACAAACGGTATAAATTTCACAATTTGCTTGCGACGAAAATAATCATAAACAAGATTTCGCACAATACGTTTTAGCCATGTTTTCACATCTGCTTCTTACACTACTTAAGTGCTTTATAAAATGTTTCTTGAACGAGATAAAATATGTATTGATAAATCGCATCATTATGCGTTTGATATAAATGTTGAAATGACATTTTGTCCATAAAACCCCTCCTTCTTAACTATAGACGATTGAGGGGGGATTTCTACTCAGTTTTATACCCCTAACTATCTATTTCATCTCACCGGATTCCTTTTATGTGATAGGCGAAAATTGATATGTTTGGATTTATCTGACATAATAAAGGATGATTATGCTAGTTTATTTAGATGGTTTAAGAGAATTCTCCAGCCATTCTATCTTTATATAGGCTATGTTAAATAACAAATGATGAACAAATTTTTGCGTAAGCCTCTATCAGCGTCTTTAGTTAAATGACTTAATGAAAGAGTGGTTCTTAAATAAAGGAGGTTTGTTCCCAAGATATGTACAAGGTTGTGTTTTTTGATGTTGATGGCACCCTATTAAGTGAAATTGATAGAAGTATTCCTTTAAGCACAAGGGAAGCAATTGATAAATTGATTGAAAAAGGCATTAAAGTCGTTGTCGCAACAGGAAGACCGTACAATTTGTGTGAAGAGTTTAAGGTGATGGGTATTGACACGGTTATCTCCGCAAATGGTGCACATATAAAACGCAATGATGAAGTGATATATAAATCAGCGCTTTCGACAGAAACCGTTCGAGACATCTCGGCTTTTGCTAAACTGAACGGTCATGGCATTTCTTATTTCACCGAGCAATTCGCTATGAACGGTATCGGTTCCGATGATGAACGAATAATGAAAGCATTAAATGAGACTTTGAGTCTGACGCAATACCCTGAAAAAATGAGTTCTCTTTCAGAAGAGGTATATTGCATATGTTTGTATGCAGATGATAGAGAGGCTCAAAAATTCGTAGACAGTTTTCCAAGGCTCAGGTTTATCCGATTCCATAGTTATGTCACTAATGTGCTGGAAGAAAAAGAAGTTTCTAAATCATTTGCAATAAAAAAAGTGTTAGACCATTTAAAAATTTGCAGGTCAGAAGCGATCGCTTTCGGCGACGGTGGAAACGATATCGACATGTTGGAGTATGTAGGTTTGGGCATTGCCATGGGAAATGGTGATGAAAGGCTAAAACAGAAAGCGGACTACGTTACCAAAAAGGCAAGCGAAGACGGGATTTCCTACGCTTTAAAAAATTTTGGTGTTATTTAATACAAAGAGATATGAAATTAAATTATTTTAACTTGTCACAAGGAGCAAGTTCCAAATGAATAAGCACTCGAACGCTTCTTAGTGTCGCAGTTTGAAGATTATAACCAGAAATTCGCGACACATTGTCATATCGGCTTCAATCAGGCACGTTCAGAACTCGAAGCGATTTTTGAATCGTAAGAATAAGTTAGAGGAACGCGCAGAGAGAAAAGTTTGGTTTGTCAAAATTATTGACAGTCCCCCATTGTCAGGTTCATCAGCCATTAAAAAAGGGAGATAGACTATTAAGTTTAGTAAGTCCATTGATATCATCATGCATGTTCATACGAAAAGTTCCATCTTTTTCTTAAAATTTTTCTTTTGAATCAATTTATACCGATGAACAAGTAATAGCCATACAAAAAGGAAGTAGCGCTCTATTCATGCATACACGCTACTTCCTTTCACTTTATTCAAATTTTACTAAACTCATCTAACATAGCAGTTCGTCTTGGATAGCGTGCTTGCAATGATTTGATTAATCGATTTACGCTTTCATGATAACCTGCTCGTTGCATGATCCGTAAATCACGACAAAATTCGCGGTAATGGCTTCGATTTGATGAATGGACTGCCTTTTCTTCAATAAATGCATAAAAAATTTGTTCTACTTCTGTCTGATATGTTGGAATCAATTCCGCATAATATGTTGTAATATATGCTGGGTGTGCTTGACAATAGCCGAGTAATCGCTCTGTCAAACCTTCTGCAACAATATTATTGACATACAGACGAGGTGATTTATGCTCTAACTCATCAAGCAGACGCTCTCGCAAGATTAACCACTCATCTGAGGCATATAATGATTTTAGTTTTTCATAAAAATCGTCATCACTTGCTAATACAAGTTGATAGGCAATCTCTCGCATCTTTTCAAGCTGATTTAATCCTTCATATGCCATAAATGCGTAGCGTTTCCATTGATGGACAAGCCCCCGCTTGTCCTGATCGATGCGCATACCCTCTTCACACAACTCTAATGCATATTGGTAATTATACTCAGCTAGTGCCATGTTAACGACCTTTTCTCGTATCTGATTATCATGCAAGTTTTGTTGTAAAAATTGTTGGATAATTTTTGGGTCATCATTTACTTCCAGTAATTGTAGCTGAATCGCACGTATTTCTTGGTGGTAGTAGCGTGTATTCCAATCTTCATTGCTTTGTAATTGTTCAGCTAAAAGTGTGTCGAATTGCTGATGAATCGACATATCTTCGCAAAGTGGCACAAGTGTACGTAATAAATTCGCTCGCCATGATGACCAACCTTCTAAGTTTTCATGCATTGCTATCTTGACAATCTGCTTGTACACCTGTTGTTTTTCTGATGTAGACCAAACTTCTACTCCGTCTTTGATAGCGTAGTAAATATTGCGAATGGCGTCATCCACAGCACCCCCTACTTCCCCAGAAGAATCATCACAATAGCTTTCTAAATCAACAACCGCTTTGATACAGATGATATTCAATTGAATCGCAAACTGATATTTTTCATCATCAAACGCCGCTGTCGCCTGATCACTCACCTGATACACGCCTGACAGCGCTTTACCAACCTGATTCCATTTGACAAAACCTTTCTTTGTTGCCTCTTCAATATGATAATCAATAAGATCTTTCGCATTCTCCAATGCATCTATTGATGGTGTTAACTTCATCTTCAGATATTTTTTCACTACTGGATATTGCGCCGCCACATCAAACAAAAGTTCTTGCAATTGTTTTTTCGACTTTTCCTGCAACAATTCATCTAAAGAAGCTGCGGATTTCTTGTTTGTTGGAGCCTCACTTGCAATCGCAAACAAAGTCGCTGCAATATGCTTGCATTCATTATCATAATCATATGGGCAATCACAATTTGTATTTAGAATATTGCCCTTCTCATCCATATCAATCGTGACCTCATAGGTTTCTGTTCCTTCAACCTCAGCCGTACATTGGGTGCAATCTAATTGTGATAAAGTAACGCGATCTTCCAAAAAGTAATTGTAACCTCTATTGACAAGTATCGTTGGCAAGTAACTTTCAAAATCATGTATATTCAAATATAAAACCTCTTTTCTAGATAGATTATTTTTATACGATAATTTCACCGGTATCTTTAGAATGAAATTTAATCACAAATATCATAGCCCTTAGATTATTGGCAGCCTAAAAAATTCATTTATTTAAGCTTTCGCACAAACCTATTTCAAGGCTTTATACTATGCTATTATAAATCATATTAATTTGAAATAAAAAGGGCACAATAGTAAAAAGATACGTAAGCATGACGAATTGTGCATTATTAGAAATAATATTAGAGAAAGTTTAAAAATTCACTTAAGCACGTATACCTCAACTTAGATAACATAACCCAACAAACCATACAGAACAGTGAAATACGCACACTATTAGTTTTCAGTACATTTTACATACATCCCGATTACCTAGGCAAAGGAATCGGCTTGAACAAAAAGAGGGAAAAGGCAGCTCTGTTAGAAGTCTTTATGAACGGTTTAGCTTTAAAGTGGCGAGCGAAGACCATATAGATGTTTGCATCTATATGGATATAAAAGAAAACGAACAAGATATTAAAACCCCGTTGTAACTTCTCGAACGTGGTTTACATTACTTTTGTTAACTACCTCCAAATTTTAATCCGTTTTTCAAAACCAAAAATACCTCAGCCGTAAACGCTAAGGTATTTTTGGTTTACTTACTATTCATTTACGATAAGAATCGATTAAATTTTGCTGCCATGTTAGATATTTATCCTTATAATGAATAGATTTCACTTTAAAGCTTTGCCATTTGTCAATTGATTTTTGTTTCATTTGTGTAAAGTTGAACTTAAATTCAGTCTTCTTGAAAATCTTTAATTCCCCAGTTTTCATTTCTTCCTCGAGAATTTCAATCGTGCGATCCAAATTTGCTTCTTGCAATTTCATACTCAAATCTATAAGTAGCAAAGGGATCATACCTAATATCAGGACTAAAAAAATAAACAGAATAACCACTTCCATATTCTCCCCTCATTTTAAATTTCTTTGATAAAATGTATTTCCCATATTTTATTCCTAAAAACAGCTTTGGGAAGATCTTCATAATTTATTCGTTGAAATTTATATTATTAGGGCTATTTTAGAGTGTGGTTAGTAGACGATGACGATAAGTGTAATATTCATTAAGAAATAGATAACGATTTGTATACTTAAAAATAGTTTATATTTTCGTTGTTCCAATATGTTATGATTTTCTTTACTGAATTTCCAATCGAAAAAGAGTTCATTAAACAGAACAAGCGTAAAGATGCTTAGCAATATGAGTAGATTTACAGGGTGATAATAAACAAAGAAAAAACTGAATGTAATGCAACAAATGATATTTGTGAAGAGTTTAATAATGCGATCTCCCGTTTTCCTTTGAAGTTTTGGAATCTCTGGTAGTTGGCATTTTTTTATCATTATTTTTTTAAGGAAATGTGAAAATAAACTAAGGACTAATAAAAAAGGAATAAAATAGAATTTCAAACCACTTTGGCGGCCATCTCTAATCATTGCATAGAACTCATCATAGAACTCATTGGTGCCATCTTCCATCACAAAATAGCGATTTGTAAGCATATCCTGGAATATCAATTCATCATTTCCATTTGAATATATTTTTAAACGCCATTCCCGATGACCCTCCGCTTGTAAAATAATATCTGAAAAATTATAAAGGCTTTCAAAACGAGTTATATGTTCCTCTTTTAATTGACCTAAATTTTGACTCAATGTCTCTAGCTGTTGCGGATTTTCGTTTTTACTGACATCTAAATAAAGTGATGAAGATCTTGCTTTAAAGGATTCTTTATCTATAGATAAAAACCCATCAAAATAATATATGCGCTCAAGTTTTATTTCAGTCGTAAAATCTTCTAAAGGTTGTGTTCCCCTAGGAGCTGCAGTTTGGTCGGTTCCATTGAATATTGTTAATAGCAAAATAATGCAAACTACAAAGGCTGATGCTAAGACAAAGGGGTATTGCCAATGTGTTTTGCCTTTTGATTGTTTAGGGCTGCTATCAATCTGCTCAGTAAGCTTCTCCAATGTCTGCATTTTCGCTTTTTGCGAGCGTTTCATCGTACTTAACCGCTGCAATTTCTCATCTAAATGACTCATCACTATGACCCCCTTCTTGTAAAATTTTCTTTAGTGCAGCCATTGCACGAAAAGTATTATTCTTCACTTTTGCTTCAGAGCACTGAAGAAACTGCGCCGCTTCTTTGACAGTAAGCCCTTCAATTTTTCGTAAAATGACTGTTTCTCTATAAGATAACTTTAACTTTTTCAATGCTTCATAAAGAATGGCCATATTCTCACCCGTTTCTAGTACTTCACTTGGTGTTTGTGTGTCGTCTGCATAATCCTTTTTATGTCCAAGTGGCAGAAACTTTATCAGCCGCTTTTTACGATAATGATCATACACAAGATTCCTGGCAATACGCTTTAGCCAAGTATGGGCCGCTGCTTCATGGCGAAATGTTTCAAACTGCTTATAGGCTTTGAAAAAGGTTTCTTGAGTGAAATCTTCTGCTTGCTCTTTGTTATTTACCATGAAAAATATGTATTTAAAAATGGCATCACTTTGCGACATGTAAAATGTTTGAAATGCGTCACGCTCCATGCAATCCCTCCTTCCCCTATTTAGACGAACCACTCTTTAATCGGTCTCACTTTTTATAAAATGTTTGGTTTCATCCATAACTTCGAGAAATCTACATAACCAAAATGCTTAATAGTGACATTTTGAATGTCAGTAGAGAAAGGGATAATACGTTTTTCATAATATAACGGGATTAATATGGACTGATCGATACATTGTCTTTCAATTTGTATATTGAGCTTAGTCCATTCTTCAAAAGGTGTTTTAGCATAATGTTGAATAAGTCTAGCAACCGATGGATGAGCATTTACAACATCAGAAACTGCAGAATTGTCACTTGTCATAAAGTGAAAGAAAGAGAGTTGCTGATTCATCTCGAAAATTTCGCCATGCACGATAATATCTGCATCGTTTGTTAAACAACGATTGTTTAGATGCTCTTCAAAGGATAAATAGCGCAGTTCTACAGGAATACCAGCTTGTTCAAGTAGATCCTTCAACCACATCGTAATATCCTCTGTATAATTGACAAATTCCATTATTAAAGGTTTTGTGACTTTTGGACAAATTGCTTGAGGAACTGTATATGGCTGACTATAGCCGATTAGAAAACCATTATGATTTGCCGAATAATGATGATGCATTTTATTTAAACCTTCGATTTCATTGCGATGTTTAGCTATTAATGCGTGTATAAAATGACGCAATTCCAAATTTTGTATAGATGAGCCATGACAAATATTCAAAATGACAATGCCAAAGCCAGAATCACTTTGAACATCAATTGTATCGAGTGTATCTCCATTTTGAGATGTGCGGTAAATTGTATCAAAATCCTTCGGTACTTGAACAAACTCAATCGTATCTAGCAAGGGTCTCTCTTGAAAATAGTCTGTAAATGCTTTTAAAACAGTGATAGAGGCCGAATCTTCTTCCAAATAAAATGAGCCTGTTCCGTATAGATATCCATTTGTTTCTTTATAAATACTTGCACTGAGTAAGCCCAAAAGTTGCAGAAAATAGCTACACGTTGTATACAAATCAACAACAAGTGGTGCAGGTGAAACAATTGAATGAATTGGCGACCAAATTTTTTTATAGCTAGGATGATGACATACTTTATTGAAGCAATGTACGACATCTTCGGCTGTTAATATAGAACCATCATGAAAATATACATCCTTTTTCAAATACACCCTTAATCTCTTGCTATTTTGTTCCCAACTATGTGCAAGTTCAGCTGTTACCTCACCATTTAAGTCCACATGTACTAAGCGATTATATAAATTAGATACAAGGTTAGCGCTTTGAGCGTCAACTGCTTCCGTTGGATAGAAGGTGAGAAACGGATTCCTTTTTGGAATGATCAACTTATCGATGCCGTCTTGTTCATAACCAAACTTTGTTTGAAATATCTTTGTTAATCTTCGTTTTGCTCCTGCAGACCAATCGTAAAGTAAATATTTTGCTGCATCTTGGACGGACTGATTTTTTAAAACCTGTTCCATTTCTTTTTCATAAATGGCTTCAACACTTCGTAACCATTCCAATGAGGACTGTACTCCTCTTCCTTTACCAGGTGTAAAGCGAATCCATCCTTCACTCCTCCATTTGTGCAATAATCTAGACGTTTGTTTTGCACTAAGTTGAAGGGTATCTGCTATATCCTTTTGCTTAACTTTTCCAGATGGACATGATTGATAGAGCTTTAGTAATGATGCTTCCATATCTTTCACCTCAATTAAGTAGACATTTAATTTTAAATTGTCCGTTTTTAATTTTAATAGTCCAGTTTAATATAAAGGAAATGCAGGAGGTATACAACAAATGGAATTGAAAAATTTACCGCAAAATATCAAACTGAGATTGGTCACATCCTTTTTCAATCGCATTGCTTTTAATGCGATTTTGCCTTTTATGGCTTTGTTTTTTGCTCAAGAAGTGAATAAAGTATTTGCTGGGGCACTTTTGCTCTTATCAGTGGGTATTAACTTTTTAACAAATTTAGTAGGTGGATATATTGCCGATCGCTTTCGTCGTAAAAAGGTCCTTCTGTTGACTACTTTTACGACGTTCGCATTGTTATTACTAATGACGTTATGCTTAATTCCGAACGAACGATTCATTTGGTTATTTACAGCTTTATACCTTATTTTTGTTGTATCAAGCAACTTAGGACGCCCCGCTATGCAAGCCATTATTTTAGATTCCACGACAGCTGAGAATCGAAAGGCCGTTTTTGCGATTGATTATTGGCTGTTGAATGTATCAATTAGCTTTGGGGCCATTTTGGGTGGATTTCTTTATTTGAATCATCAAATCTTATTATTTAGTTTTTTAACGATAACAACTCTGTTCATTGCTATTGCTTATGTTATTTGGTTGCAGGATGCGTCGGTTCCTTCATTAGTAAAGCAACATGAAAATGTGCTTTTAGATATGATGAGTAATTATAAAACAGCACTACTTGATCGACGCTTTGTAAAATTAACTTTAGGGATGATGTTCATTTTTTCTGCGGAATTTTCTCTTAGTAGTTATACGAGTGTGCGACTTACTGAAACGTTTCAATCGATGCAGTTTTTCGGCTTTGAAATTGAAGGTGTTCGGATGTATAGCTTACTTAGCTTTGAAAATACACTTCTTGTCGTCTGTTTTACTTTTTTAATCACAAAGTGGACGAATACGATGACAAATAAAAAAGCAATCTTGTCCGGCCTATTAATATATGGAATCGGCTATACTCTCTTAACGTCTTCAAACCATCTCTATCTTCTACTAATCCTCGGTGCAATTGCGACTTTAGGAGAGTTAATGTATTCACCTGTCTTTCAAACGGAGCAGGCAAATTGTATACCACCAGATAAAAGAGGCTCTTATCTTGCTTTCTCAGGACTCGGCTTTAACGGTGCTAGTATGATTAGTAGCAGCGCTTTAATATTAGGAGCATTTTTAGCACCTTGGGAGATGTCCTTATTTATCGGACTTGTTGTTGCAGCAGGTATTGGGTTGATTTATAGTGCTTTGTTTCATTCGAAAACGGTTGCCTTGTCTTTAGCTAAGTAGTAAGAGAATATAATCCTAGTTTTCCGTAAAAAAGCGTGTTTTGATAAGATTTAATCAAAACACGTTTTTTTATAGTATGCATCTTTTATAGCTCTCTCCAAAACCACTTGACGATATTTCCATCCTCTTCTATATTTGAATCTGTATTAAGTATCATTTTTAATGAGCATGTGTTGCTTTTATCACAAACAACGAGAACTTTCTCTAAATTTAACTCTCTTGTATTTTCGAGTGTTACTGATAAGAGCACCTTTTCGTCTTTCCGAGGGGCCAATATGTCCACCACAATTAGAATAGACTTCTGTTACTTGAAGGCGTATATTAACTGCTTTGATGATTTTTCTATTTTCGTCTATTAACCAAAAATTAGAATCTGGAACCCAATCTTTAGGACCATTTAGACCTTTTTCTCTATCATCTAGAAACAAAATCATCTCTTATAAATTCGATAGTTTTTTGGAATAGACTAAGGTACCACACCTTTACAAATATTAACATTTTTCCGGAATTATAAGCTCTAGTAACAACAGGTTATAATTGTCATTGGCATATAAAAAAGATAGCTAAAATAACTTAGGAGGTGAAAAGTTGAAAAATTGCTTATGTTGCCAGTTAGCGACAAAGGAATAAGCAGTACATACGGTTTATGAAGATGACTATGTGATTGGCTTTCTAGATCACTCGCTATAATGAGGGCCACACATTGATTGTTCCTAAAAAGCATTTTTTGGATGTTGATGACCTTGATACAGAAACAGCAAATGCAGTAATGCAAGTTTCTATGCAGTACTAAAAACTCTATATAAGCCAGAGGGTATAACGATTTGCCAAAATGGTGGATTGTATAGCGATCTTGAACACTGTTATATGCATCTCGAACAACCATTTGTTTACTTTTATAGTGATGATTCGATTGATCAAGAGCTTGTAGCACTTCTACTTATAACACAGTTGAATTTATCTTCAGCTATTTATGAAATAAAAAAAGATATCTCATGAAAACTCGGGACATCTTTTTTGCGGTTTCTTATTGATTTAACAACAATCGCTTAAACCCTTAGCTCACTTATCACTGCAGTAAAATCTGCAGTCATTTCAAATAATGCGGCTGTAAAATAGATTCCCTCGTTAATCGAAACATACAAAATTTCACTTTCCTTCACTGAAAGTTCTGCTACTATTTCGAGATTCATCTTGGAGGCTACCTAAATGTAGCGTTGTAATAAAATTTGATCCTTCCAATGAACCTTATTTCAATAAAAAATCCATGCAAAAGTCATAATGATTTTAGACTTTTGCATGGATTTGGATGAAGTGCGTTGTTGTATTAAGCTTTAGCTGCCCAAATTTCTATTTCTATTTTAATTTCTGGTAACCCTAACTCAGAAATATAACCGATCGTCATTGCTGGATATTCATTACCGAATAATTCTTCCCATTTTGAATACAGGTGATCCCAATCAATCTTTTCGATCGCCCATACATTTACTTTAATAATATTATTAGCAGTTAATTTTTCTGAATCCAATACTGCTTTAATGTTGCTAAAAGTATTATTGATTTGTTCGTTCATACTTTCTGGAAATTCACCATTCTGATCTATTCCGATCTGGCCAGATGTCACATATAGCTCTGAATTTCTTGGAATTTTAGTAATATGTGTGTAATTTCCAACTGGATTAGGCATTCCTTCTGGGTTCTTTCTTGTTATTTCAGCATTTTTCATATTGTTTACCTCGCCATCTTAAATTTCCTACTGTTTTTCCTTCTATCATTTTTAGACACACTTCACCCTTGGAAAATGTTTTCAGAAAAAAACAGCAGTAGAGTATCCATATCCAAGAGATAAAAAAATAAGTGATTTTTTCTTCATAATTTGAATACCCCTTTCTCTACTAAAATGACAAGATAGTAATTTTGATTTGATTATATACAATAAATACTAATTTATCAAACTAACACCGGATATAATGTCACTTATCAAAAATATACCTTTTTAAAAAGATAGCTTACATTACATATACAATCTTATTAAGTTAACCTACCCCTATAACAACATCTGTGTTTGATCATCCTTTTATGTTTGAGGAAGGCAGTCATTTATATGGATTTCGTATCATATATCATTAAGTATGATTATACAAATAATGCCATATATTGAGAGGAGTCTATGAAATGGAAAGTTCGGATCAGAATCAAGGTATGTACGAAAATATACCACAGCCCATCCGAAATGACGGAGCCGGTGGATATGATACCGGCCCACGGGATATTATGCGGGATTTTGAGAACCCTGACTTGCTAGTCCCACCTAAAACGGATGCAGGTTTACTCCCTAACATGCGATTTTCATTCTCAGACACATCCATGACATTAAATCACGGGGGTTGGTCAAGGGAAATTACTGTTAGAGAATTACCAATCGCGACTACACTTGCAGGGGTAAATATGAGCTTGACTGCCGGGGGTGTTCGAGAATTACATTGGCATCAACAAGCAGAATGGTCCTATATGATATCAGGCCGTGCGCGAGTTACGTCAATTGACTCAGAAGGACGGAATTTCATTGCCGACGTAGGCCCAGGCGACCTTTGGTACTTCCCCCCCGGATTACCACATTCAATTCAGGGGTTAGAGCACTGCGAATTTCTGCTCGTCTTCGATGACGGTCACTTTTCTGATCTTAATACCTTATCTATCTCCGATTGGTTTGCACATACGCCAAAAGATGTTCTATCGGCCAATTTCGGAGTGCCAGTAAGTGCCTTTGATCACATTCCTTCAGGGCAGGTCTATATCTATCAAGACAAGATTCCGGGTCCACTGGAAAGTGAACAAATCCAGTCCCCTTTTGGAACCACCCCTCAAAGCTTCACGTATAAGTTGCTGGCTCAAGAACCAATTATTACATCTGGTGGAAGTGTACGAATCGTAGACTCTTCTAATTTTCCTATATCTAAAAATATCGCAGCTGCTCTTGTTGAGATAAAACCAGGGGCAATGAGAGAACTACATTGGCATCAGAATAATGATGAATGGCAGTATTACCTTTCCGGACAGGGACGTATGACGGTATTTGCTGGAAATGGTACAGCTCGTACTTTTGATTATAGAGCTGGTGATGTCGGTTACGTTCCATTTGCAAATGGGCACTATATTCAGAATACAGGAAATCAAACTTTATGGTTTTTGGAAATGTTCAAGAGCGATCGATTTGTTGATGTGTCACTAAACCAATGGATGGCACTTACCCCACGCGATCTTGTTAGAGACAATTTGCATGTTGGGCCAGAATTATTGGAAGCGCTTCGAAAAGTAGAAAGTCCCGTCGTCAAATATCCGCCGTTTTCCTACTATCCTAAATAATGATTGAACATGATTTCTCCCCTAATTAGTTAAGAATACCCTTGATGTGAATTTATATCCAGCGAGCGTCAGACGTAATTCAAAAAAAGGATGTCTCCAGAAAGCGCGAGACATCCTTTTCATTATTTAACCATTAATTGCTCTAGCTCACTTATTACTACAGTCAAATCTGCATTCATTTCAAATAATGCAGCTGTACAATAGACTCCCTCGATAAACGAAACATCCAAAATTTCAATTTCCTTCTCTGAAAGTTCCGCAGCCATTTCAAGATTCATCTTGGCGCTGCCTAGATCATAAAATGCAAACAGTTGGTGACATGTATTCTCTTCAATAGCTTGTTGAACTGTTTCAAAGCTTGTGCCGATGTCGCCATTCACTGTTCCACCGGCATATGTGATAGACACATTCGGTGCGACTTGCTGAATTAAATCATTTATTCCTTTTACGATATCCTTACTATGTGACACCATTACAATGCCAATATTAGTTACCACCGAATTCACCTGCTTCTATAAGTGCTTCAAAAAATAGTTTGGAGGAAGCGGCGCCTGGATCTACTTCGTTTATGGATCTGTCTCCAAGGAAGGAGGCTCTACCTTTAGTTGCCTTTAACTCATTTGTCTTAGTAAGAGCAGTTTGTAATGTGGCCATTGTTAGCTCGTCTTTTTCTAAATCTTGAACAGCTGGCGCCCATAGGTCTAGCATTGTTTTCTGGCCGATATCGGATTTCCCTCGTTTTTTTATACCTTCAAACCCTGCTTTGACAGCCGTAACTAGTTCGTCATTCGATAATTCTTCTTTCGCACCAACGGCTTTCGCCATTTCAAGAAAAGCCGTACCGTAAAGTGGTCCAGAAGCTCCACCTACCCCGCTAATCCATTTCATCGCCGCTTGCTTAAATACATCTGATAAATGAACTGGTGGCACCGCTTGCCATAAAGTGATTAATTGTTGTGCTCCCCTAGCCATATTCATCCCATGGTCACCATCGCCAATAATACGATCGTATTCACTTAATTGCTCTTTTTCTTGTATCACTTTTTCCGCAAATAGTGTGAACCATTTGTGCGTCAAATCTTTTGTCACTATCATAAGCAACATCCTTTCCTTACCAAGCAGGCGCTAGCGTACTTTGTGTTAAATAATCAAGCCATTTCTCATCTTCTAATTGCAGCAATGTTAATGACACACCTGCCATATCAATTGCGGTCATATAATTCCCTACTTTTTTAAATTGCACTGTGTAGCCTTTTTCTTGCAAAATAGTCAAGCAATCATGCGCAAAAATATACTGCTCCATTAATGGCGTCGCACCCATACCATTGATTAACACAGCAAGAGTTTGATCTGTCGTCCACTTGGTTTCTACTTCAATTTTATGAATCAATTCTTCCGCAATTTCACGAGAAGGTTTAATTTTTTCACGACTATACCCAGGTTCACCGTGAATCCCGATACCAAATTCCATTTCATCCTCTTCTAGCTCAAAACCTGGCTTACCAACCTCAGGAACAATCGAGGGTTTAATCGCAACTCCGACAGAAGCAAGATGTGCTACGACACTTTCGGCTAGCTTCTTAATCTCTTCAAGGGAAGCCCCATTTTCAGCTGCTGCTCCGACAATTTTATGCACCAGTATTGTGCCTGCAACACCACGCCGCCCCTCCGTATAACTACTATCAAACACAGCAACATCATCATTCACAATGACGAAGTCAACTGGAATGCCCTCTAACTCCGCAAGCTCTTTCGCCATATCAAAATTCATGCAATCCCCGCTATAATTCTTAATGACAAGAAACACGCCCGCGCCTTGATCAGCAACCTGAATGGCACTTAATACTTGATCAGGTGTAGGAGAGGTGAACACATGACCACATACAGCCGCATCCAGCATACCCTCACCGACAAAGCCCGCATGCGCAGGCTCATGCCCACTTCCCCCACCACTAATAATGCCGACTTTCTTAGATGTAAAATGCGAACGTGTAATTACATGCGTTTCTTCTAAATAAAATACATCATCGTGTACAAGCTTGTACCCCTTTAACATATCCGCAAGCACTTGATCCGGTTGATTTATAATCTTCTTCATCATTAAAAGCCTCCTACAAAATCTTTCATTCTTTTATTTAGATGCTAAGACAACCTATGCAATCCAGTAAGAGAATACGCACAACAATACAATTCGTAACAATAAATTTATAAACTTAATTCAAATCTGAGCCCTTCGCATAATATACTATCAAATTTAGATGGTCAAAATTCCTAATATATGACCATCACTTATCCTTGTAGACGAATTTTGTAGTCTTTTTATATAGACTATTGAGTTAATTAGTAATATGGTATTTCGTCACATTCAATAGAATTTGAAAAGTCCACTATTTTACCATATAAAAAAACATAGGGTCGAGGGATGAACTTCTAAAATTAATGAACAAGTGTACAAAAAATTGATATTTTTTCATTTTTTTGGAATAACATGGTACATTATGGGTTGTAAACTATTATAGAGAGGGGAAATGGAAATGAAGCAAAAATTTAGTTGGTTAGTTGGTTTAGTTTTGCTGTTCGGTTTAATAGGTGCATTCAGTTTTAATCCAAAGGCATCTGAAATATTAACACAAGAACAAAAAGAGCAGTATTATCAAGAGTATATAAAAATAGCAGAAGAACTACGTGCGGAATATCCAAATGCTTTAACTTTTAATGTCTCTGCAATTGAAGAAATTGAAGAAAAAGATTGGGTGAAACCAGAACAATATCGAGAAAAAATTATTCCTATTATCAATGAAAAAAAAGGAATAGTTGAGTTACCGTTTGTCTCTTTTGATGTTAATGCGCCAACTAAATATAAACAAATTCATTCAAAAAATGGAGATGTTCTTGCGACAATAGTTATTAACTCTACAGTTTCGGTTGCTTATGATTCTAAACTAGGAAGGCCAGTTATTAATGATATTTGTAAAGCTGTAAGCTACACAATGACAGGCTTTGCTTATTGGGGTCAAAAAGGTTCTAATCTTATTAAAGTAGATAGCCAAAACTATCGTCTAAATATTAGCGGTAATTTATTAATTCATAGAGTTACTTTGCCAGACGTTTTAAGTGTTGATTATACATTTAATAAACAAGGTTTTATTCAATAATCAAATTTAGACTGACGAAATCCAAAAAAAGTAAAAAAGACAACATAAATGTTGTCCTTTTTTGTTGTCTAAAAATATTAAAACTTTTCAAAGAATTAGTTGATAGAGTGTTAGCTAACGATTTATTGGTTTTGGGATTCTGTCTTCTTACAACCAGCTGTATTAATGAATGATTCGATATTGGTTAACTGGTCGACCAACGCCGCCGTATTGGATATCGATGACTACCTTTTGCTGTTTTTCTAAATAATCTAGATAGCGGCGTGCTGTGACACGGGCTAAACCGACACCATTGGCAACTTCTTCAGCGGAAATGGCTGCTTCTTGCTTTTTAATATAAGTGACGATTTTCTCTAATGTTGAGCCGTTTAACCCTTTTGGTAAATTACCCGGCTCTTTTATAGTGCTTTGCTGATGATGTAATAGTTCATCAAGCTCTCGTTGTGTCAGCTCATTTTTCTCTGCTACTTTTTCTTTAAAATGCATGTAGTTTTCAAGCGTGTGTTTAATGCGCTCATATGTAAATGGCTTCATGATGTAGTCAAATACGCCGAGCTGTAACACATGCTGAATCGTTTTCATATCATTGGCAGCTGTCACCGTAATGACATCTACTTTTGTATCGCTTTCACGAAGCTTTTGCAGTGTTTTAATACCGTCTTGTTTTGGCATGAAAATATCCATGACGACCAAATCTGGCTTTAATTGGTTGATTTGCTTCATCCCTTCAATACCGTTTCCTGCGGTACCGACGATGCGAAATCCTTTGACGCGCTCTATAAATTGACGATTCACTTGGCGTACCATTGGATCATCTTCTACTAATAACACTGAAATGGGTAGCATTAACTATAGCTCCTTTATAAATAAAAAGTGATGAAAAAGCTCGTACCTTCACCAGGGGTACTGGAGACCTCAATTGTTCCGTCTCCCTTTTTCACTATATCTTCAATTAAGTATAACCCGATACCGTGATTTTTTTGAGCTTTTGTTGTATAACCATTTTGAAAAATATGATCAAGACTATCTTTCGAGATGCCCGTTCCGTTATCTTCTACTAAAATGGATAAGGAATGTTCGTCTTGATCGATACTAATTAGGACCGTTTTTTCATCCCGCTCTATATTTTGCAGTGCATCAAAGGCATTTTCGATGAGATTACCAATGAGGATAACAAAATCATTGAAGCCAAGTTTTTCTGGTAAGTAGGATAACTGGCTATTCATATCAATTTCAACGTGAATGCCGAGCTCTTTACCGTGATTAATTTTACTTAATAATAAGCCGGAAATATTTTGATTTTTTATCCGTTCATCTAAAAAGTTAGTAATACCTTCTTGTTGTTCTTTCACTTTGACAATGTAGTCGAGTGCTTGATCATAGTGGCCAAGTTGCAATAATCCTGCAATTGTATGCATTTTGTTTTTATGCTCATGATTTTGAATACGTAGCGCTTGTACGAATTCTTTAACACCCGTTAATTCCTCAGCAAGTTTCTTCACTTCTGTACGGTCCTGGAATATGGCAATCGCCCCAACCGTTTCGTTATTGACTTCTATTGGCACGCGATTACTCATAATACTATGATGATTAATGAAGAGCTCTTTATTGTAAATTGGTTTGTTGTAATCAAGTATTTCTGGCAAACGTGTGTCGGGCAAAATATGGTGGATTTTTTTTCCAATGAGGTCATCCTCGTCTACACCAAGAATTTGCCGTGCTTTATTGTTGAAAATCGTTACAGTAAACTCATTATCAATGGCAATAATTCCTTCATGCATGGCATTAAATGTCTCCGTTCGTTCCACATAAAGTTTGGCAATTTCATGTGGCTCTAAGCCGAACATTTGCTTTTTCATATGGCGGCCTAACACCCATGCACCCCATGCACCAAAAATTAGACTTAGCATCGTGGCGATAATAATCTCATTACGAATGCTTTTTATGATTTCAAGAACAGTTGGTAAACTATAGCCTACTACTACAACGCCAATTTGTTTGTGCTTCTCATTCATTACGGGGACAAATGCACGCACAACATTACCGAGTTCACCTTTTGCAATAGAATTATAGTAATGTTCAACGAATGCCGGATTTTCATCGACTGTACTTGAGGTTTGTCCTATCATACTTTTAACAGGATGGGACAATCGTCTATGATCCATATCTAACACAACAATATAATCTGCTTTGTTAATGACACGAATGCCTTCAACTGTTTGATTGATTGTAGCTGACCTTTTAGCAATCGTCTCTTCTGAACCGAGCTGCTCTCGTACTTCCGGTAACTTACCGACTGTTCTCGCTATCAACATCGCCTGAGCGCCTAGCTCTTTTTCTTTTGTGTTCATAATATTTCCGAGTACGAAAATTCCTGCAACTAAAAATGAAAAAACGATGATGAAAAAGGTGAGCGACATAATTTTGCCGTTCATCGATAATTGTTTATTTTTCATCGCGCACCCCCTGGATCTTTTATAGAATGATTACATTGTAACATTAGAAACTATGTTAGAATGTATAGAAAATGACAGAATATGATGGAGTATATAAATGCGCTTATATATTACTACAGCTTGTATCACTTTAGTAGTGCTAATTGGCATAATAGGTTATCAGCAACAATTTTGGCTAGATTCCTCCTTACCGATAGATGAAGAACAAGGTGGTTTAAATGACCAAATTGTTATCAATTTTAGCCATGTTGTTGCAGAAGATACACCTAAAGGACAGACTGCAATTAAATTTGCTGAGCTTTTAGAGGGGAAAACAGATGGTCGCATTCGGGTTGTTATTTATCCAAACGGCATGCTTTATAATGATAATAATGAGCTTGATGCCTTGGAACATGGCGATGTGGAGATGATTGCACCGACATTTTCTAAAATGACGAAAACCCTGCCAACATGGCAGGTGCTTGATTTACCGTATTTATTTCATACAGAGGATGATGTAGAACGAGTTTTGACAGGACCTTTTGGGGAGCAGTTGCTCAATCAGCTAAGCCGCTTTAATATAAAAGGTTTAGCTTTTTGGAATAATGGCTTTAAACAAATGTTAACGGATGGCGATCCTCTACTCAAAGTTGAAGATTTTCAAGGGCTGAAAATACGTGCTATGCCAAGTAAAGTATTGCAGCAACAATTTACATTACTTCATGCAAACCCTGTTGCAACGTCCTTTGATGAAGTGTATACAGGTTTAGAAAATAAAGAGCTTGATGCACAGGAAAATACGATCTCGAATATTTACTCAAAAGGCTTTTATAATTTACAAAAGAGCTTAACGATTACAAATCATGGTGTGCTAGGCTATGCGGTGATGATGAATGAAGATTTTTATAATAGCTTGCCCTCAGACTTACAGGAAGATGTACTAGAAGCGATCGATGAGGCCACAGCTTGGAATTTCGAACATTCGAAACAAATGAATGACGATAATTTAAAAGGCTTAGAGCAACTACCTGATGTTCAAATTGAAACACTTACGAAAGCAGAACAGCAAAGATGGCAAAAGCTTTTCAAACCCATTTACAATTATTATCGCAAACAAGTAAGTGAAACCTTCTTACAGGAAATCGAAAAAGAAATAAACAGTAAATAACAACGTTAGCACTGCTGTAAAATGAGTTTTATTCTTTGTGTATTATAGTTTTTTTAAGTCGTGGTTTTTACCACGGCTTTTTCTTATGCCTTTATATGACTGCGGGTATTGAAGGGACTGCCCTACTAGCTTTTTGAGTGAAGCGCGTGCTCTTACTAATATTATCGGAAACTCTGTTGCTACATTTGTTGTAGCGAAAATGGAAAATGAATTCGATTCAACCGGTGCTCATAATCGGGCAATAGATTCCGAGCATACTACAAATTAAATAATATACAAATTTCATATCTAGCCAATTGAGTTTATCTCAGGTGGCTTTTTTGTTAGTTAACAAATTTCTTACTCCTCAACTAACCGTTATTTAATGATCGTTTCAGCGGGAGTAAAAGCTTCTTCTTGGTTATATTTTGTTAGTATTTTAGTGATAAACCAGTTTGTTCTAGATGGTTCCGGATTCTTTTCTACTGTAATAACTTTATACCATGTACCAAAGTTTGCATATGAAGTGAGGAGATCATATGCAATTGTATACTGTACATTTGTATCACTAATTTTATTTTTTTTTACAAAATGAACGTGATCAACCCACGGGCTTGATTGACCTGTCACCCAACCCGCTTCTTCAAATTGCTTTCGTGTATATTTTTGTAGCGTTGGCGAAAGTAAAGCATACTGAACAGCGCCACTTCGATTCTTTACACCTAATATCCATATTTCTACAGCTTGTTTTGGGGTTTCAGGCTGCAAACCTGACATAAATGATAAAACGATTTGATTAGGCAATGTATCTAGTCACCTCTCGAACATTCTTCTCTAATACCATATGTTTCGAATGACTTCAAAGTTCAAATTTCCTTCCTCGTAACTAAAAAATTTGGCTGAACATGTTTAATTGATATATCTTCCTTACACTCCTCCCATTTCCATGAAATTCAAGTTAAAGTTCTATTTTTGATCAAATTTCATTTCAAAACTGCAGTAGAAAGATATAACTGTACTAGTACATAATGATTTTTATTCTCTGTAATATAAAAATAAATTTATGTCTTTGTTTATTCTATATACACTTAACCCCTTGTTTTACCTATGTTTTGGCGATCTAACAACCGAAAGACCAAAAAGACCAAAAAGAACATTATCACCAAAATATATGAAAACGTTTTCCTAGCATTTATGATGATAGCAATGAAAGCGATATCAAAACACATAACAGAAAGAAGGTACACAGTTGAAAATTAACTTAAAAAATTTAACCGTACAAGTTATTATCGCCATTATTCTTGGTATTGTCGTAGGAGCCATATTCCCAGAGTTTGGAGCGAAATTAAAAGTATTAGCAGATATTTTCATCAAAATGATTAAGATGTTAATTGCACCAATTATTTTCCTGACAGTAGTAATTGGGATTGGTAGTATGGGCGATTTGAAAAAGGTTGGTAAAATCGGAGGCAAAGCATTAATTTACTTCGAAGTTGTATCAACGTTCGCTTTAGCCATTGGTTTACTAGTTGTTCATATCGTACAACCTGGTAAAGGGTTAGATACTTCTGCTGCTAAAGGTGGAGATGTTTCAGCTTATACTTCTGCTGCTGCTGAAAGCGACGGTTTAATGGGCTTTATCATGAGTATTATTCCGGATAACTTCTTCGGCTCACTTGCTGCTGGACAATTACTACCCGTTCTATTCTGTGCCATATTATTCGGTGTCGCATCGGCTTCCCTTGGAGATGCTTCAAAACCTGTTATTAAATTATTTGAACAAACATCAGAAATTTTCTTCAAGATCATCGGTATGGTTATGAAATTATCGCCTATCGGTGCATTTGGTGCCATGGCTTACACAATTGGTAACTTTGGTCTTGGTTCATTATGGTCATTAGGTAAGTTAATGTTAGCTGTGTATATTACAATGTTCTTATTTATCGTCTTAATCTTAGGTGCTATCGCTAGATATTATGGCTTCAATATTTTCAAATTTATTGCCTACATTAAAGATGAAATTTTCCTTGTAGTAGGTACTTCATCTTCTGAATCTGCCCTACCATCTATGATGCGTAAACTTGAAAACTACGGATGTTCTAAACAAGTTGTTGGATTAGTTGTACCAACGGGGTATTCCTTTAACCTTGATGGTACTTCCATATACTTATCGATGGCTGCTATGTTCATCGCTCAAGCGTATGATGTACCTCTATCAATCTGGCAACAACTGACGTTACTTGGTGTTTTAATGCTAACTTCTAAAGGTGCTGCGGGTGTTACAGGATCAGGTTTCATTACCCTAGCTGCAACATTAGCTGCCTTCCCGATGATTCCTGTTGAAGGAATTGCTTTACTAATCGGTGTTGACCGCTTTATGTCTGAAGCGCGTGCTGTAACAAACCTAATCGGTAACGGGGTTGCAACTGTAATCGTAGCGAAATCAGAAAATGAATTCGATCCAACCGGTGCTCAAAATAAAGCGCTTGAAGAAGCTGCCGCAAAAGAAGCTCCTGCAATATAAAATCGTTCCACATACAAAAGCCATCTGATGAATTGTCAGATGGCTTTTATAATTGCTTCTATAGCTCGTATAGTGTATGCTGTAAGCAAATGATAGAAGGAGTGATATTCATGGCTATGTCAAAAGCAAAACGCCGTAGAAAGCATGTATTACGCAATTTAGGTAAGGACGTCACAACACATCGCGGTGAAGTAACATTCAGCACACACACTCGATTGACGAAAACAAAAAAAGATAAGCTACAAGTTCAATTTCATAAACACAAAAAGATAAGCTACAAGTTCAATTTCATAAACACAAAAAGCATTTCCAGGGAGATCATTATTCCGGTGGAGATGCTTTTTTAGTTGTTTAAATACATGGATTGTGAGTTTACTGGCAACCTTTGAGGTTTTACTGGCAACTTTGGGTACTTTACCAGCAACTTTTCATGATTTACCAGCAACTCTCGGCACTTTACTAGCAACTTTGAGAAATCCAGTGTCACAAGTAGACTATGCAGCCTCTTTCTTCTACTTTCTCTAACCATTTTGGTATTTTCAAGTTATGATTCCACCTTAAATCTAAGCGTTCTAATCCTTCAATCTCCATCAAAGACTCAGGCAATTCAATCAATTGATTACTCCTTAAATCTAATTCTAGTAAGTTTACTAGCTTTCCTATTCCATCAGGTAACGTAGTCAATTCATTATTTCTCAAATTCAAACGTCTTAACTTTTTACAATTGTTGAGTGAATTCGGCACTTGTATTAATTGATTTTCTTCTATATCCAGCACTCTTAATAATGTTAAATTTTCAAATATTTCTGGTAAAGTGGTTAGTTTATTATTTTTTAGATGGAGCTCTTTAATATTGGCTAACATGCTAAAGCTCTCTGGTATCATACTAAGTTTGTTATTCATTAAGCGCAACTCGATTAGATTCGTTAATTCACCTATTTCTCTAGGTAATTCACGCAATTTATTATCACTTAGATTTAAGTATTTTAATTTTTTTAAGCTTTTAATTTCGGGAGGGACCTCTTCGAATTTATTGTTGTGAAGATATAAATAATCCTCTAAATTCACAAGAAATTCTATTTCTGATGGGATTATTTCAATCTGATTGTGTCCTAAGTCCATCATTTTAAGTTCTTTTAAATTTTTTATATTAGCTGAAATATTTTCAATCTCATTAGCTGAAATATTTAACACCTTTAAATTGTTCATTTTATAGATTTCTTCTGGAATTCCTCTAAAACGATTATCAAAAAGATTTATATCTATAATCTCATTCAAAATAAAGTTTATGTTTGGTAACGAATTTAACTTAGCGTGGGGTAAGCTGATTTTCATTTAATTTCCTCCTTTTAATTAGCTATTCATCAAGATAGATTTAATTTGCCTACCAATAAATATATCCTATTAATTTAAAAAGTAAATCACCTTTATCTTGTTCTTCCAGAGAATTTTTATAAAGTATAGACGGATAAAAAATTTTAAAAGGATTTTCATTCTTGTAGCCGAATACTTTAATAAGTCCATGGAAGGTGGGATATTCATGCTAAAAAAGTGTTTGATTTTGATCTTTACAATCATTACTTCTTTTACTGTTATCGGTTGTAATCAAGAGGAGGGGTGGAAAGAAAGCCCATTATTTGAATCTGGAAACTATACGATGATTGGTGAAGAAGGACGTCTAGG
This sequence comes from Viridibacillus soli, assembly GCF_016612995.1. Lineage (GTDB taxonomy): Bacteria > Bacillota > Bacilli > Bacillales_A > Planococcaceae > Viridibacillus > Viridibacillus soli. The sequence continues at coordinate 51,778 of NZ_JAEOAH010000012.1, read as the reverse complement.
TTTTATATATGATGATAGTGAGGTAATTAAGTTTTATCCAGATAAAGTCCACAAGTATATGTGGCATTTCTGGGGAACGAAAGAAGAGCTGGAACACCCTTTAAAAGTAATAGCTACACATGAAACAGGTGGGGATTCCATCACGTTATTTGGAGGGGATGGAAATGATGTTTCACCACTTAATGGAGCCGATATGAGTTTACCAACGAATATGTCACTACCGAAAAGTGGTATGTGGAAGTTGGATGCTTATTTTGATGACAAATTATTTGGCAGTGTTTACGTAAAGGTACATGAAAAGAAGTAGCTACACTGTTTTTCCTTTAATCTCCTAGTCACCTTTATAATTTTTAACATAAATATAGAAGAATACAGTATTTTGCGCAAACGGTGGGAAGTGACTTAGCTTTCTCAGAGCTCCCCCACTACCTATCCCAATATAGAAACCACCCTAATTTTAAAGGCTTATAAAATTTGTGTAAAGAAAGATGTGATTAATATGTTCTGGTTATTTGCAATCTTAGTTATAGTATTTGCTTTAGGTTTAGCTTTATTTGTTGACTTGAAGAGAAAGAAATTCAAAAATAATCCAAACATAACTACTCATCCTAATGCAAAATCTGGTGATAGTACAAATTATTTGATGGGTGATAATAGATATACAAATGGTGGTGGATAACGCTGTTTTCAATTTAAATAGCATTTCCAAGGAGATCAAAAGCTCTTAGGAAATGCTTTTTGGTTATTTAAATACCAAGTTCCATCTCTTTTTCATCTTAACTAAACGAAAATAGAAGATCATTTAGTCATTTCACTTATTTTATTAATTTTCTTATTCTCTCTTGCCTGATAGTCTATGGAAATGAGTACTTTCATCTCTTCAAATGAGCACGTTCTCCAAATTTCTAAATAGCTATCTACTAACTGTCTAAATGTCACTTTTGCTATTACTGCCCCGCTACAATCTGAACCCCAACCCGTCTCACTCTTAGCAAATAATAGGTTGTTATGAGTACGCTGATAGTTCCGAAGACCAGCACCATGAATTGTAGGCCAATAAAATCTAGTAAAGCACCTGTGGACAATAAAACGATTGAAACATAATACGATCTAACATGCTTTTGAAAGAAAAGAATCGGCCATGATGTAAAGTGATAATAAAGTTATTTAATTTTGAGATGAAAATATAAGAGCCTTGCTACATTTTATTGTAGTAAGGCTCTTTAAAGTTGTTTAATTTCTATCCATTTAAATGTGTTTGCATTCAAAAATCAATAATAAAGATGTTTAATTCTTATTCTTATTCAAGGATATGTTTTCAAATGTTTAAACCTTATTAATTCACCCTTTGTATTTATCACAACTTCATCTTCTCCATATCCATTATGAGCGCCATAGTAAGGGTACACTTTCAAAGTTATCTCATATAATCCACCAATTCCATATACCTGCTTTATCTTTAGGATATTAGTTTCCCTAGAAGCCCAGGTAAGATCTTCGGGTGCATTTTAACCGTTTTGTATAATTCCGTATCAGCTTCATTTATGGTTTTTGCGTATAATACCTCATTACTGCTAAATAAAAATAGTAATACAATTAACGGAAACTTTTTTTTCAATTCCCAAAGAGCTTGTTTTATTCAATAAATCTGCCCTTTTAGCTGCATAACAAAAAAAGAAGCTGATCTCAGCTCCTTTTAAGTGAAGTAAAGCATGCGTTAGTTGAATAAGGTGATTTATATATTCTTGTTTAAGACTGTTAATTGAGATTTTACTGTCTGAATTAAATGATCGTGATAAAAGTTCCAACGTCTTCCATAAATCATTCCTAATCTTCTCAACCCAATAAACAATGCCCAAATATCGATTTCTAATATCTCGTGAAAAGTTAAATGTTTAACTTCAGAATATCCTCTTAACAAAGCTTCAAATCCCTTTTTGTTGCCTGACTCTCCATCATGGAGTTTGAAATGTCCTAAATCATATAAAGGACTACTACCCATGATCTCTCCAAAATCAATTATTCCTGTAAAGTAGCCATTTTCTTGGAAGATATGCGTCGGATCAAAGTCTCCATGTACTAAATACGACTCTTTTCTATCAAATAATTTGAAACCAGTTTCTAAGATATCTCTAATATTTTTTATTTCATCAATATTAAATGGATAATTTGACAACAAACTTAAGTCATTTTCATAATGTTCATGATAGTAAGCTTTAAATGAATCGTGTTCTCCAGCTAACGTAATCGGATTGTTTTTGTCTATCCAACCAAATCCATCAACTGGTATTTGATTGATAAGTGCAAGTTGCGTTCCAGCATCATAAATCACATTTTCAAAATTTTTAATATCCATATAATTCGAGCAATCACTTAAGCCTTGTCCAGCCATTTCGTCCATGATCATCAAGGAAAGTCCCGTTAAATGATTTTTATGTTCAAAATGAATAACCTTGGGAACTTTTACCCCTTTATTAATCAAAGTGTCATGTACTTTAACTTCAGTTGCAAAACTATAATCTTGTTCTGGCAAAATACGAAGATAAAATGTATCACTTTCTACTAATATTCGATAGAAGAGCAATGCAATATAAGCGGCGAGTGAGAGCATGTAAAGTGTATCTATAGCCGAATAAACAAGTATCAAACCGGCTAAAGCTGTCCCAGTAACACGAGCAGCTGTAGCAACATTCATATCCCAACCATTTAATTGCAATAAATCCTTTTCAGCTACAATTAATGGCAAAGTCGCTTGTAGTGCCGGAAAATAAAAAGATGCTGACATTTGTAAAAAACTAAGAAGACAACCATCCACCAAATAGAACCTGTTGCTAATGCTATAAACATAAAGACAACACTCACAACGCGCCCTACACTTGAGTAAATTTTTTTACGTGACTGATCGATGATTCGTCCAGCTAATGGTCCCATCAACACCCCTGCTAGTAAACCACTTGATAGAATAAGTGACTTTACAAAGTCAGAAGGCACCTTTTCTTGCATAAATTCTAGATTGCCAATTATGCTTGCTCATAATCCCAATCCTTCGATTAATTCACCAAATAAAACAATCCGAACATTCTGATTTTTCTGTATATTCTTCTCCTTAAAAAGAAAGGAGCTACTATGAGCTCCTTTCAAAATGTAAATCATCATATTCTATTGTGTAGGCTTCTTCTTCACAACTCTTGTGATTTCACCATCAGTATCAATATCAACTACAAATGAACCGTTAGAATAACGATCGGCTGCGCGATATTGACCCTCTTGTACTTCTTCTTGAACACCTTTTTCGGTTTCTAGCAGTAATGAATCACCTTTATGCACATAAATGACTGTATAAACTCGGTGTGGTTGTTTTTTTAGCTCTCGAACTGTCACAACACCACGTTTAGGGCGGCCGCTCACTTCGATTTCAGAGACAGCCATTTTCTTCACGGCACCACGGTGTGTAATAAGCATTAGATCACCGTTATCATTTTCTGGAATGATGTTCGCTGCGACAACATAATCTTCTTCTTTTAAGTTAATCGCTTTAACACCAGCAGTTTTAACACCGGTTACTGGCACATCTTCCATAGGGAAACGAACTGAATAGCTAAAGTGAGTAGTTAAAATCACTTCATCAGTTGCTGTTACAAAATCAGCGAAGATTACTTCATCTTCATTTTTGACATTCATTGTTTTAACTGGTTTAGAGTAACGTTGTACGACGTATTCATTGAGCGGAGAACGTTTAATTTGTCCACCTTTTGTAATCGTCATAACAAATATATTCGGGTCAAATGTTTCTACCCCACGTGCATTGATAATGATTTCATCGGAATCAATCGGTACAATACTTGAAATATGCTGACCTAAGTCTTTCCAACGAATGTCCGGTAACTCATGCACTGGTTGATAAATATAGTGACCTTTGCTTGTAAATAGCAATAGATGTCGTTGCGTATTAATCGGAGATTCTAATAATAGATGATCGGAATCCTTCATCGCAAAGTCTTTACCGTTCGAAGCGTTGTATGAGCGTTGGCTCGTACGTTTAACATAACCGTCTTGTGTTACTGTCACGATTACTTCTTCACTCGGAATTAAGACATCTAAATTTACTTTAATCTCTTCAATTTCGTTTTCTATAATTGTACGACGTGGTTCTGCGAAACGCTTGCGAACATCTTGTAATTCTTTTTTAATGACGCTTATTAATTTTGCTTCACTGCCTAAAATATTTTGTAATTCAGTGATTCTCGCTATTAGCTCTGCTTCTTCTTCACGTAATTCAGTAATATCAGTATTTGTTAAACGATATAACTGTAAGGAAACGATTGCTTCTGCTTGAATTTCAGTGAAGTTAAATTTAGATTGTAAATTATTTTTTGCATCTTTTTTATCTTTTGACTGACGGATTGTATGTATGACTTCATCTAAAATCGATAATGCCTTCATCAATCCTTCCACGATATGTAGACGATCGTTTGCTTTTTGTAAGTCAAATTTAGAACGTCTTGTCACAACTTCTTTTTGATGGCCAATGTAAGCATCTAACAATAATGGTAATGTCATCATCGTTGGACGACGTTTATAAATGGCAATCATATTAAAGTTATACGTAATTTGTAGGTCAGTATTTTTGTATAAATATTGCAGAATTGGTCTTCCTGAAACTTCTTTTTTCAGCTCTACTACGATTCGTAAACCCGTACGATCTGATTCGTCACGTACTTCTGCAATACCTTCAAGACGTTTATCTAATCGCATTTCGTCAATTTTCTTCACGAGATTTGCTTTATTGACGTCATAAGGAATTTCAGTGACAACAATTTGTTCTTTGCCACCTTTTAATATTTCAATGTCGGCTTTGGCACGGACAATAATTTTTCCTCTACCTGTTTCATATGCTTTCTTAATCCCGTCAACACCTTGAATAATACCGCCAGTTGGGAAATCTGGCCCTTTTAAGACGGTCATTAACTCATCAACTGTTGCATTTTGGTTATTCATACGCATTAAAACAGCATCTAATACTTCGTGTAAAGCATGGGGCGGAATGTCGGTCGCATAACCAGCGGAAATCCCTGTCGAGCCGTTAACGAGTAGATTTGGGAATCTAGCGGGTAAAACAGTAGGCTCCATGTCTTGATCATCAAAGTTTGGTACTAGATCAACTGTATCTTTTTGAATATCACGCAGCATTTCAGCAGAAATGGCAGATAATCTTGCTTCTGTATAACGCATCGCTGCCGCTGAGTCACCGTCGACAGAACCGTTATTTCCATGCATTTCAATAAGCATATGACGCGCTTTCCAGTCCTGACTCATACGTACCATTGCTTCATAAACGGAGCTATCACCATGTGGATGATAGTTACCGATTACGTTACCGACAGTTTTTGCGGATTTACGGAATGGTTTTTCATGTGTATTGCCGCCCATGAACATCGCATATAATATACGACGTTGTACGGGTTTTAAACCGTCACGGGCATCTGGTAAGGCACGATCTTGAATGATGTACTTACTGTATCGACCAAACCGATCACCGATGACTTCTTCTAATGGTAAATCTTGATAACGCTCGGTCTGTGTCATACTAAGTCCTCCTCATTTTGAATGAATTCATTGTCAAGAATATTGGAGTCTTCTTCTAGACCGAAATCGACGTTTGATTCAATCCATTTACGACGTGGCTCTACTTTATCACCCATTAATGTTGTAACACGGCGTTCAGCACGCGCACCATCGTCGATTTTAACGCGGATTAATGTTCTTGTTTCTGGATTCATCGTTGTATCCCATAATTGGTCGGCATTCATCTCACCGAGACCTTTATATCGTTGTAGAATATAGCCTTTACCAATTTTATTGATCGCTTGTTTTAAATCTTTTTCAGTCCAAGCATATTCCATTACTTCTTTTTTACCTGCACCTTTAGACACTTTATAAAGTGGTGGTAGTGCGATATATACTTTACCAGCTTCAATGAGTGGTTTCATATAGCGGTAGAAGAAAGTCAATAGTAGTACTTGGATATGGGCACCATCTGTATCGGCATCGGTCATGATGATGACTTTATCGTAAGCTGCATCATCAATTGTGAAGTCTGCCCCTACACCAGCTCCAACAGCATGAATAATCGTTGCGATTTCTTCATTTTTCAAAATATCTTGTAATTTTGCTTTTTCCGTATTGATTACTTTACCACGGAGCGGCAAAATCGCTTGGAATGTACGGTCACGGCCTTGTTTTGCTGAACCGCCCGCAGAGTCACCTTCGACAAGATATAATTCATTTTTTGCAGCGTTTCGAGATTGCGCTGGTGTTAACTTACCAGATAATAATGCACTAGATTTCTTATTCTTTTTACCATTTCGTGCGTCCTCACGAGCTTTTCGAGCTGCTTCTCGAACTTGTTGCGCACGAATCGCTTTACGTACAAGGGAGGCACTTAGTTCTGCATTTTCCTCTAGCACATAAAGTAATTTCTCAGATACGACAGAATCGACAACACTTCTCGCTTCACTTGTACCTAGCTTGCCTTTCGTTTGTCCTTCAAACTGTAGTAAATTTTCAGGGATACGAACGGAAATAATTGCTGCTAAGCCTTCGCGAATATCAGAGCCGTCTAAGTTTTTGTCTTTTTCTTTGATTAGACCAATTTTACGCGCATATTCATTGAAGACACGTGTCATGGCCGCTCTTGCACCGGTCTCATGTGTGCCGCCGTCACGAGTACGAACGTTGTTAACGAAAGATAAAATCGTTTCTGAGTAGCCATCGTTGAATTGGAACGCGAATTCGACTTCAATTTCGTCTTGCGCTCCCTCAACGTATTTAACTGGGTGTAATACGTCTTTTTCTTCGTTCAAGTAAGTAACGAAAGCCTCGATACCGTTTTCATAATGATACGTTTCATGATTGCCTGTTTGTTCTTCGATTAATTCAATTTTCAAGCCTTTTAATAAAAAGGCGGATTCTCTCAAACGTTCAGCAAGGGTGTCAAAATTATATTTTGTCGCTGAGAAAATTGTGTCATCAGGATGGAAATGAATAGCTGTTCCCGTTTCCTTTGTTGCCCCTAATTTCTCTAATGTTGTAGCGGGTTTACCACCATTTTCAAAGCGCATTTTATATTTTGTACCGGCACGGTGAATTGTCACTTCAAGCCATGATGAAAGAGCATTCACTACGGAAGCACCAACACCATGCAATCCACCACTTGTTTTGTAGCCACCTTGTCCAAATTTACCACCTGCGTGCAGAATGGTAAAAATAACTTCCGGTGTTGGTTTGCCTGTTTTATGTGTACCTGTAGGCATTCCTCGACCGAAGTCACGTACACTTATACTTTGATCTTCGTGAATTTTCACAATGATATGTGAACCAAAGCCAGCTAACGCTTCATCGACTGCGTTGTCGACAATTTCATAAACAAGATGGTGTAATCCTCGGCTATCAGTTGAACCGATATACATACCCGGACGTTTACGAACAGCTTCTAGTCCTTCTAGTACTTGTATCGCATCATCATTGTAAGACATGACTGTTTGTTTATCTGTCAAAAAAATTCCCCCTAAATACAAACACCCGTTCTACTCAAAATCATATTACGCACTTTCTCGTTGCCTGTCAACAAGTCGTAATTTAATTTCATACAGAGTTTATTGTACCAAACGTTGAATCTAAAGCAAAATAAGAATAAGATAATACTCTAAGAAGATGTGTACATTGTGTACTAATATAGTATTATGATAAACTATTAGTACCAACTACTAAAATTACAAGGAGTTTTTTATGAATACGATTCTATTAATCATTTTGACTTACTTGATAGGTTCTATTCCTTCAGGTTTATGGATTGGCCAACTTTTTTACAAAACGGATATCCGCGAGCAAGGTAGCGGAAACTTAGGTGCCACCAATACTTTCCGTATACTTGGAAAAAAAGCAGGTATTGTTGTGACACTTATGGACATCCTCAAAGGAACTGCAGCGACTATTTTAGCGTCACTTGTGTTCTTTGCTGATAGCGGAATCCATCCACTCATTGCAGGATCTATTGCGGTTATTGGTCATATGTTCCCTGTATTCGCAAAATTCCGTGGTGGTAAAGCGGTAGCAACATCTGCAGGTGTAGTACTAGGCTACCATTGGCCGATCTTCATCCTCTTAGTTGTAGCATTCATACTTTGCTTAAAAGTATCCAAGATGGTCAGCTTTGCTTCTATGTTTGCGTCTGTAGTAGCTTTTGTATATGCTATTATATATATGTTCTTTGAGCAAGACTATTTTTTATTATTAATTATTACAACCCTTGCAGCCTTTATTTTCTACAGACATCGTGCGAATATTGCACGGATTAAAGCCGGCACTGAGCCTAAGGTAAAGTGGATATAACATACAGGGAGTGTGCACCACATGAAAATTGTCGTATCAGAAGAAGCATTGAAATGGTTTGAAGAAGAAATGGAACTAGATACTGGGGATCAAATTCGTTTTTATGCACGCTATGGCGGCTCAAGCCCCTTACATGAAGGCTTTTCACTCGGCATGAACCGTGAACAGTCCATGAATCCTGCAGTCACGTTAGAAAAAAACAATAGCCTTTTCTACATCGAAGAGGATGATATGTGGTTTTTCGACAATCATGATTTGCACGTCTTAGTAAACGAAACACTTGATGAGATCAAGTATGAGTATAAAAAAGAAGCTTAATAAGACAAACAAAGAGCATGGCGCCTTTTGCACCATGCTTTTGTTATGCATAAAAGCGTTTATACTGCTGCATTTGCCCTTCATTAATCAAAATTTGACGCTCATAGTCGCCAAAAAGGTCGAAATGTGGATAATGCTTATAATCAATCCACTCTGGCTTTAAACTGTAGTTTGCTCCCCATTTGATGAGTTTTTCGACATCCGCACAACCAGCTTTTGTCACCGTTTTACAACCTGGAAAACGCTCGTCCTTCCAATAATGCGTCAGAAAAGCAATTTCGCAAGCCTCCACACGCTCTTTCCATAATTTCAGTTCATCTCTTGTCACACCTAGTGCCATTAATCTTCTTTTCTAACGACTTCTTTGTATTTTTCATCCCATAAAGGGTCTACTTTTGATAAAGAAACAGGACGGAAGTTTTCTTTTTTCACTAAAATATGTTCGGATTTTGCCGTTATCGCAACAGTGCCATCTTCATGAAGAACTTCATAGCCATATACTGAGCGTAACTTACTGTGGGATTCAATCCAAGTTCGTACTGTTGCTACTTGACCGTAACGCATCGCAGCTTTATATTGAATCGATATATCCATAACTGGCGATACATAACCATTTTCCTCTAGCTGGGTAACTGAAAATCCTAAATCACGGATTAACTGTGTGCGTCCTAATTCAAGCCAAATAATATAATTTGAATGATAGACAACCCCCATTTGATCAGTTTCAGCATAGCGGATTTCTACCTCTTTGTTACTAACAAACATTTTCTTCACCTCATATATCCATTATACAGAAGTCTATCTTAAAATACTTATAAAAGCGCTATATACAGCGTATTTCGACATCATTCTATTGAATTTGCACTTTATATTTGTCCTGAGGGCTTAAAAAAAGACGAAGCCATTACGCTTCGTCTTTTACTTATCGCTTACTAGCCTCTTTTGCAGCTAATAAACCGATTGATTTATTTTTCTTCCAGACACTATTCCAATACCTTTGAGATACTGGGCCTTCACCCGCATATGGCGCGATTTCAACAGTAATTCCTGGTTTTTTCTCTGACATAATGAACCAATCAGCAGATGATCCACTACCTTTTGAAAAGACAGGTGGAATGACTGGATAGCCTGTTACACGGCTAATTTGACGTGTTAATGCTAAATCACGTCTGTAATTGGCACCTTTTTGGAAGTTGAACCAATATAAAATTTGACCGGATGAGTGATAAGAGATATCCGATTTAAATTTATGGCGTTTGACGAAGTCTCTTAATGCCTGTGCTTCCGGTTCAGAGAATACACGCGGACCTTTGTAGCCTTTATATGTTTTTGGAGTGAACGCTACGTATTTCCATTCACCATCAAAGTTTCGGTTTAAGTCCACACCGTGAGCATTTGCTTTCCAACGTTTATAGTTGGAACTTTTATTAATTTTCTTAATCAGATTTTTATTTGCCATGCTATTAATGCCGTTTTGCACTAACGTTACGCCATCTGGGTTGATCATTGGAACAAACCAAATGCTTGTTGTATCAAGGGTTTTACGGACGTTATAACCAGCAAAACTTGTGTTTTTATTGTAGCTGTATGAGTAGTTATCAATCATTTCCATGACTACATTTGTCGTCATATGTTCACGTGCGTGAATGGCTGCATCAACTAAAATCTCTTTCTTTCCATTCCCAACTTTTAAGGCATAAATTGCACGCCCTTCAACTGATTCACCGATTTTTTCCAGAGAAGTGAATTCAGGATAAAGTTTAGCGAAAACTTGAACATAGTATGAGTAAGCTTTATGTGTGACGTTTTTTGTCGGATTAACGATGTTTTTGTGATAGTAATTAGCTAAATCTACATAACCTGATTGGCCCAAATATTCGATTATGCCGTGACTTTTTGAAATACCTTTTAATTGCACGATTTGTCCTTTATTTAGAGAGCCGATTTTAACACCATTTTTATCATATACAGCTGATGTTTTTTCGACATAAAGAGTGACTGGATAAGTTGCTGATTTTAATGTTGCTAATGAAGTTGCAGTTTTCGTCGGCATTGTACCAGCGATTGGAATAGCGTATTGCTTTCCGCTCTTATTTATAAAATGATATTTGCTCGATCTTTTTGTCGGTTTGATAATGGCACCTTTTTTTAATGTACCGACTTTTTTATATTTTCCTTTAGAAACGGTATATAAAGTCACTGATTCGTTCGCTATTTCGACTTTATCTGTTGTTTTAAATGACAAATCGACATCTTTAAATGAAATATAACCGATTTGATCACCTACATTAATTACAAAATAGTTATCTACAATATTATGCGTTTTTAAAGTAGTTGCTTGCGAACCCGAAACTAAAACAGTCGAATTTGTGCTTGCTTTGCTGTAAATTTTAAAGGACTTCTTTGTTGTAATAGTTATAGCACGTTGGATGCTAGGAGCGACATTTTCTTGCCCAGCTGCGAGTAGATTCTCGCGAGCAATCCAATATGCTTTATTACCAATTGATAATTCATACCAATTTTCATTTTCTGTACTATTAACATGGTAGATCATCGATGGATTGTTTAGTCTTAATAACGCATTTGTTGTATTATTTGGTCCGAATAATTCACTATTTTCTTTCACTGTTACATATGTATACTTAGCCTCTGGTGTTTCAACAAGTTGTTCTTCCTGTGGCGTTTCAACAGGTGGTGGTTCTCCCTCTGATGCTACAGGCGTTTCAGGTGTTTCTTTAATTGTTGTGATTTCTTGCTTAGGCACTGTCGCTTCGGCTTCTAATTTAGCTTCCGATTGGACTTCCTCTAATGGTGCTTCTGATTCTTTGGCATATGCTGTATTCACATATGAAAATGGTACAGTAAGGACTAAAGTTAGAACAGTAATTGCAGCGAATGACTTAGTTAGCTGCATTTTAATTGATTTCATTAGTACACCTCTACTACTTATTTCTCAAAATGACTTAACATGATGAATCTTACAGTTGAAAACAGAAAAATACATGTGTAGCATGTCATTAAGATATGCTACACATGTATTTAGAGAAAGGAAGGCTCATAAAGAGCCCAACCTATCTTATTTTGCTAATTTGTTACGAAGTACCATTTGTAGGATACCGCCGTTACGGTAGTAGTCTACTTCTACTTCTGAGTCGAAACGAGCAAGAGCTTGGAATTCTTTTACAGAACCATCTTCAGCTTTAGCAGTTACAGTTAAGATATCTTGAGGTTTAACGCCTTCAGCGATGTTAACTGAGATTTCTTCTCTACCTGTTAGGCCAAGAGAATCTGCATTTTGTCCATTTACAAATTGAAGTGGAAGAACACCCATCATAACTAGGTTTGAACGGTGAATACGTTCGTAAGATTCAGCGATAACTGTTTTAATGCCTAGAAGGTTAGTACCTTTCGCAGCCCAGTCACGTGAAGAACCCATTCCGTAGTCTTTACCAGTAAGAACTACTAAACCAGTACCTTGTTCTTGATATTTCATACATGCATCATACATATACATAACTTCGTTTGTTGGCCAGTAAGTTGTGTAACCACCTTCTGTACCAGGAGCAACTTGGTTACGGATACGGATGTTAGCGAATGTACCGCGCATCATTACTTCATGGTTACCACGACGAGAACCATAAGAGTTGAAGTTACGTGGTTCTACACCGTTTTCACGTAAATATTGTCCAGCTGGTGTATCTTTACCGATTGCACCTGCAGGAGAGATATGGTCAGTTGTAATTGAATCGCCGAATCTAGCGATAACACGAAGACCCTCTAGACCTTTAATATCTTCCGGTTTTGCAGCAAGGTTTTGGAAGAATGGTGGGTTTTGAATGTAAGTTGATGTTTCATCAAATGTGTATAAAGAATCAGTTGATGTTTCAATTTCATTCCATTTTTCGTTTTCGTCAAATACGCGTGCATATTCTTTTTGGAATAGATCACGTGTAACAACTTTACCAAGAACTTTGTTGATTTCTTCAGTTGTAGGCCAGATATCAGCGAAGAATACATCGTTGCCATCTTTGTCTTTACCGAATGAATCATTTTGAAGATCTACATCTACTGTACCAGCTAATGCATAAGCAACAACTAATGGTGGTGATGCTAAGTAGTTAGCTTTTACAAGTGGGTGTACACGACCTTCAAAGTTACGGTTACCAGAAAGTACTGAAGTTACGAATAAATCATTTGAAGTAATCGCTTCTTCGATTTCAGGAAGTAATGGACCTGAGTTACCGATACATGTAGTACAGCCGTAACCTACAGTGTTAAAACCGATTTCGTCAAGGTAAGTTTGTAAACCTGAATCGTTTAAGTATCCAGTAACAACTTTAGAACCTGGTGCTAATGAAGTTTTAACCCATTTTGGAACAGTTAAACCTTTTTCAACAGCTTTTTTAGCTACTAAACCAGCTGCGATTAATACGTAAGGGTTAGATGTATTTGTACAAGAAGTGATAGCAGCGATTGCTACAGCACCTGCAGGGATTTCTACATCGCCTTCAGCGAATTTAGCAGTTGAAGTTTTAGTGAATTCGTCTTCTTTTAAACCAAAACCTTGTACACCAGAAGGAGCTACTACTACTTCGTGGTAACGTTTTTTCATGTTTGAAAGAGGAATTAAATCTTGCGGACGTTTAGGACCTGATAAGTTAGGTTCGATATCAGCAAGGTTGATTTCTACAACGTCAGTGTAAACTGGTTCTAAATCTGCATCAAAGAACAGGTTGTTAGCTTTTAAGTAAGTTTCAACAACTTGGATATGTTCTTCATCGCGACCAGTTAGACGCATGTAGTTTAATGATTCTTCGTCAATTGCGAAGTAACCACAAGTAGCACCGTATTCAGGAGCCATGTTTGAAATTGTTGCACGGTCAGCTAATGGTAATTGAGGAATTCCTGGTCCGAAGAACTCAACGAATTTATTTACTACACCTTTAGCACGTAGTACTTGTGTTACTTTAAGAGCTAAGTCAGTTGCAGTTGTTCCGTTCGGAAGATCGCCTGTTAATTTAACACCGATTACTTCAGGAACTGGGAAGTATGAAGGTTGACCTAACATACCTGCTTCTGCTTCGATACCACCTACGCCCCATCCAAGTACGCCGATACCATTGATCATTGTAGTATGAGAGTCAGTACCTACTACTGAATCTGGGAACGTTTCGAATGTGCCATCAGCATTTTCGTTAACGTGTACAACTGGAGCTAAATACTCAAGGTTAACTTGGTGAACGATACCAGTTGCTGGTGGTACTGCACGGAAGTTATTGTATGAAGTTTGAGCCCATTTTAAGAAGTTGTAACGTTCAGCGTTACGTTCGAATTCAAGGTCCATATTCGCTTGTAAAGCTGTAGCAGTACCGTATTTATCTACTTGTACAGAGTGGTCAATTACAAGGTCAACAGGAATTGCAGGGTTGATCACTTCAGGATCTCCACCCATTTCTTTCATTGCAGAACGTAGTGATGCTAAGTCAACTACTACTGGTACACCAGTGAAATCTTGTAATACTACGCGTGAAGGTTTGAATGGTACTTCAGCATTAGGGTCTACATCTGCGCCCCATTTTGCTAGTTGATCAACATGATCTTCTTTGATTACATAGCCGTCGTATTGACGTAAAACAGATTCTAATAAAACTTTGATTGAATAAGGAAGGCGTGATACTGTTGCGATACCAGCTTCTTCGATTGCAGCTAAACGGTAATAATTGTATTGCTTACCATTAACTTCAAATGAAGAGCGGCTGTTGTGCAAGTTTTTGATTGCCATTGGTTGGTTCCCCCTCTAAATTAACTTATGAAAAGGCTTTATATATAGCTTCTTTTCTCCACCTATTATAATAAACTAAAAAGATACATAAGTAAATTACATTAAAATTATGCTACGTGATAAGAATTATTTATGACCTTTACTAAACTCCATAAGCATTCTCGAAAATGTAGTTTTTCTGTCACTAAACAGCCTTTATATTATACTCAAAGAAAAAATAAAAAAACATGCCTACAAAAAAATTGTAGACATGTTTTTTCTTAGCGATCTTCTACTATTATATATGTTGCTTTCACAGGGCCGTGCACACCAACAACAAGATTCATCTCTATGTCAGCTGAGTTACTTGGCCCTGAGATAAAATTAATACAAGGTGGTACTGCTTCCTCTCTTTGCACTTTCTTAGAAATAGCTTGCGCCGCTTGTGTCATTCTAGGTACAAGTGTGCTTTTCGGAATAATTGCAATATATGTTTGTGGGAGTAGACTGACAGAACGTCCTTGACCACCATTAGAAAATAGCACGACCGTTGCAGACTCAGCTAATGTGATATCACTAAATGTAATTCCAACATTCGCTTTTTCGGCAAATTTTATATTATCAGCGCCTTTTTGAATATCCCATTCATTCACTTCAACACCTGCTTGTGGCCATTCTTCACGAAGTAACACACCAAGACCATATGTGTCGAAGCGTTCATCTTCCCATACAGAAATCGGGCCTCCTCCGTACATGTCGACGCGATTTGATAGTTCAGCCTTTAATTCTGCTGCAGTTGTTTCAACATAATCCGTATGAATATTAACGCATTGTGCTTTGAACAACTGCACAAGCTCATCTTGCGATAAATCAGTTAATGTAACTGCTTGTGGATTATGCTTCCAGTTACGCTCTGGCTTTTTTGTCTTATTCACCTCACGGCCAAGCGCTGCTGCAATATTATTTAAAAACGTTTCACGTTGTTGGATCATTTCTTGTCTCCTCCTTCGCGATTTTTATACCAGTCACGGAAACGTTCATTTTTTAGTGTTGGGAATTCACGAATCGCCGTCCATTCCTTTAATGGCCCGGGCCCTTTTGAAATAAACTCCTTATCCTTCATAAATGGCTTCATGACTTTTGTTGCAAGCTTTGTACCTGTTGTGTATAGTGGATTTGAAGCCGCTCCAATGCCAAATGCCTTCATCATTAAGCCTTCAGAAATTGGTGCCTTGCCCTCTTTTTCAACAATTACTTGACGATGCTTATGCAATAGTTCATGCAATGGAATCTTCACAGGACATGCTTCTGTACATGCTCCGCATAATGTCGACGCATAAGGTAATTCCTTAAAATCATCATAACCGCCAAGTAATGGTGTTAACACAGCACCAATAGGACCAGGATAAATCGAATTATATGAATGGCCACCAATATGACGATACACTGGGCAGACATTAATACAAGCTGCACAACGAATACATTGCAAGACCGATTGGAATTCAGTCCCTAAAATCTTCGAACGCCCATTATCGACAATTACTAAATGAAATTCTTCTGGACCATCCGCATCGCCTTCGCGACGAGGACCAGATAATACCGTCACATAACTTGTTAGTTTTTGCCCAACAGCACTTCTTGTCAGCAAGCTCACAAGCACTTCGAATTCTTCAAAAGTAGGCACAATGCGCTCCATTCCCATCACCGTAATTTGCGTTTTCGGCACGGTTGTCGCTAATCGCGCATTCCCTTCGTTCGTCACTAAGCTAATCGAACCGGATTCGGCAATCGCAAAGTTACAACCTGTAATGCCAATATCTGCTGTTAAAAACTCGCTTCGTAACGTCTCACGTGCATGCCGTGCCAATTCAGTTGGATCATTTGATTTTGTATAGTTTATTTTCTCTGCGAACACTTTACGTATTTGTTCTTTATTTTTATGTAGTGCAGGTGCCACTATATGCGATGGTGGATCGTGTTCATCCAGTTGCAGAATATATTCGCCTAAGTCTGTTTCAATAACTTCACAACCGGCTTTCTCTAATACTGCATTTAAACCAATTTCTTCTGTCACCATTGATTTCGATTTGACGATTTTTTTTGCTTCCTTCTTCTTCACGACGTCTTCAATATAACGATTGGCATCTTCTGCTGTTTGAGCAAAGTGGACGTGACCACCTAGTTTTTGTACGTTTTCAGAAAGCTCCTGTAAATAGTAATCGAGATTTTCAAGTACATGCTTTCGAATTTCTTCTCCGTGTGAGCGCCATTCCTCCCAATTACCAAGTTCCTCAGCGGTTTCCAATCGCCGGAAACGCAGACGATCTTGGGCGCTAGAAACCGCTCCGCGCATAAAGTCATCCTGCAAATTTTCTTTTACTTTATCTTTAAACTGACCATCCGAAATTTTTATAGACATATGCTCACCCCTTAATGTGCATTCAATACTTCTGCAATATGCATCACTTTCACCGGTATGTGTCGTCGTTGCATTCGGCCAGCAATATTCATAATGCAACCACCATCGGATGCTACTAAAATGGATGCTTTTGTCGATACTGCTGCATCAACTTTCTCATCAACCATTTGTTCCGAAATATTGCCCATCTTCACGGAGAATGTGCCCCCGAAGCCGCAACAATTATACGCATAAGGAAGTGGTCTCATTTCTAACCCTTCAACATTTGATAATAGTGTAAACGGTGCATCTTTTATACCAAGTAGGCGTGTCATATGGCAAGATGGATGATAAGCTGCTTCACCATTCAACTTCGCTCCTACATTTTCAACCTTTAACACATTTACGATAAAATCCGTTAGCTCATATGTTTTTTCTGCTAAAAGCCTTGCTCGTGCAGACCAACCAGGTTCGTCATTCAAGATTTGCGGATATTCATGAAACATTGTGGCACAGGATCCTGATGGTGTGACAACAACTTCCGCATGTTCAAACGTTTCAATCATTTTTTTAATCGCCGATTTTGTATGCTCAACATAACCAGAATTGTAAGACGGTTGCCCACAGCATACTTGTGCCGTCGGGAAATCAATTTCACAGCCAAGTCTCTCCAACAACTCCACTGTCGCCTTTCCTACATTTGTTTCAAACATATCGACAAGACATGTTACAAATAATGTTACTTTCATGTACTTCCCCCCTAAAGATATGGTCATCTGATGACTTGTTTTTTCTTTATAATACATGAAAAATCAGACACTTTCCATGTATTCCGCTAAAAATGCGGACTTTTCAGTTAATTAGTTTCAAAAGACTGAGTTATCACTCAATCTCCTCTTTCATATGTTGCGTCAATATTTCTTCTACAAATTGCAAATGCGACTTCATTGCTTGCGCAGCAGCAATTGCATCTTGCGTTTCAATTTGATGATAAATTTGAAGATGTTGTTCGTTTAGTTGTGCAAGGGTTTGCTTTTTATCAAACAAACAAATACGACGTGTTTCACGCATCGCCTCTGACATTAAGTCAGAAACCTGTTGCATTAACGCGCTCAGTAGTACATTATCGGCTGCTTTTGCAATTGCTAAATGGAAAGCTAAATCTGCTCGCTCCCCAAGCTCTGAATTTTTAGTGTGGTTTGTCATCTCTTCTATATGTAATCGCATTTCGTCCAGGTCTTCCGTTGTGCGTTTTTGTGCTGCACTTGCAACGATGCCGACTTCTAAAATTAGTCTTACTTCTAATAACTCTACAATGTTTTTTTTCGTCATAAGCATAGCATTTTGAATTGGATAAATTAAGTTATTTGCTGTGAATGTTTTAACGAAAGTACCCTCGCCTTGTCGCATTTCAATTAAACCCATTGCACGTAATGATGTTAATGCTTCGCGGATTGCTGAACGTCCAACTTGAAAATTATTTGCTAATTCCTGCACAGAATCTAATTGGTCACCTGGCTTGAGCTCGCCACTTTTAATCATTTCAAATATAATATCTGCTACTTCTTCATATATCTTTTTACGAGTTATTTTTTTATAATTCAATTGTTTTGCCACCTCCATTCTATTATAACCAAAGTGAATACTATTTTAAAAACTTATGTTAAATAACAGTCGTGTTGATTTACCAATTTTACCATTAAAGTGTTAGGTTGATTTCCGCTACAGGATGCTCGCTTTCCGTGGGCAAGCAGGAGTCTAGAACCCTGGGCTACAATTGACTAAAAAAGGTAGTAACAAACGTTAGTATTGAACATAAAAAACCATTTTAACCGTAAATAACAACCTAATACTCCCCTGATCAACACATCTGATAATCTAAAAATTTAGTTCGTCCTGGATTGGTTTTTACAATGTAAAGTGAAATTTTTCCTTATTTGACAGGTGGTAGAAGGATACTTTGATTTAGGAAAAATTAAGGAGCAGTAATGTGTTTTTATTTATAGACTAGCGAGGTTTGTAAATAAACTATTTTTAGTTGCATAGTTTCTAAAACACATAGTTAATTAGAAAAAAGATAGTGGCAATCAAATGTTCATCTGCTATAACTCCCTTTTTCGATTAATCATAGCATTATATATTGACAACAAAACCGTCTAGACGGTACAATAAAAACACAAAAAAGACCGTCTGGACGGTTTTGTTAAAGGGGGCTTCACACATGGAATCAAAAGCAACAATCAAGCGCAAACATATTCTAAAATCTGCAAAAGATTTTATTTTGGAAAATGATATAAACTCGCTAACTTTAGATGCAGTGGCAAAGCAAGCTGGAATTAGTAAAGGTGGTTTATTGTATCACTTTCCAAATAAAGAAGCATTATTAATGGGATTAACACAATATATCTTCGCAGATTTCACTTCTCTATTTAATGAACATGCTATGATTGACCCGATTGAAAAAGGTAAATGGAGCCGTGCTTTAATTGAAACGACAAAAGAGGACTTGAATCACAATGCTGAGTTAAATGTAGGAATAATTGCTGCTTCTATGTTAAATCCAGATTTATCAAAAAGTATGTCTCAAAGCTATCAGTATATGCAAAACCAAGTGGAACAAGATAGTATAGACCCTGTAACAGCAACTATTATTCGCTTAGCAATAGATGGACTTTACTATTCAGAACTGTTTAATATAGCTCCGTTAGATGAAAAATTACGTGAAAATGTAATTCAAAAGTTGATAAATATGACAAAGTAGGAGGAATTCATCTTGAATCCATATGTAATTTTGGCAGTAGCCATTATTAGTGAAGTAATTGGTAGTTCTATGTTAAAAGTTTCCAACGGATTTAAAAAGTTGTTCCCTTCCGTTGGGGTAGTTATTGGAATGGGTATAGCTTTTTATTGCTTATCTTTATCTCTTAAAACAATACCATTAGGCACGGCTTATGCAATTTGGTCTGGGGTTGGTACAGCCTTGACTGCATTAGTCGGTGTAATCGTTTATAAAGAAAATTTTAATTTAAAAAAAGCATTGGGATTAGTACTAATCATTGGGGGAGTTGTTGTATTGAAACTCTCAAGTGGTGGCGATCATTAATCTTTAGATAATCGGGGGTTATAGTATGAAAGGTTATATAGCTTTAGGGATATCCGTAATTAGCGAAATATTTGGCACAACTATGCTGAAATTATCAGAAGGGTTTACTGTTGTACTCCCTTCTATTGCCGTGATTATTGGATTTGGATTAGCGTTTTATTGCTTATCAATATGCCTTAAGACAATTCCTTTAAGTTTAGCTTACGCAATTTGGGCAGGAGTAGGTACAGCTATAACAGCGGTAATTGGGATATTGTTATGGCAAGACCCATTTAGCATTATGACATTACTTGGCTTAATTTTAATAATTGGAGGAGTGATTTTATTAAATTCTTCCAATAGTTCTGAAAAAGTAACAAACCCATCAAGTTAAAGGCTTGATGGGTTTTCTTTACTCTTTTAAAAGGTATACCAAAAATGAAAATAAATCGGGTTACGGTAATAATCTTCTCCGTTCGTCTACACTTGGTAGGTGGCAACTAGCTGGTGCTTTCATTAATTTATGTCGATTGCGAGCTATCAGACGATACACTGGATTACGCACAAACAATGGAATTAGTTTAAAAACAACAAATAAAGAAAAAGGTACTTTTAAATATGGCAGAAGATAAAATACAGCCTCTGATTCGGTCATTATTCCAGAAGGAGCTTTCACTACAACCGAATCGAGGTTCTTAGTAAGATTTGGAGACAATGTGGTTTTTGCAGTTTCACCTTGCAATGGAGCAAAAAGAATTTCGTGATTCCTTTCATGTTTTAAGACGAACTGCACTGCCCACTGACAGAATCCGCAACTACCATCATAAAACAGGATTGTATTTTGATGACTGGTCATTACACTCTCCTCTTTCTCTATGTATTACTATTAATTGTACATTATCTACAGTTATATTAACAAAGAACCGTTTAGAATTTGAGATAACTCAACAATAATTCTGTTAAGATCTAAAGACTATCAAAAGTAAATACTTACAAATCTAACTACATTTTCTCATCCGTATATAAAAAGCAAATTAATCTTACCCAACCAATTCACTTGGTACTCTTAAATTATTTTCTGAAAATTCAATTCCATTATATCTGATTTCCCAGGCAATATGGTCAAGATAACTCTTATATTAGTTCACTTATTCCATTAGAAAAGCTGTCAAATTACTATCTAGAGTATTATTTCCTGTCTCATTTAGTTTTCTAGATGGATTTATCATCTAGTAAAGAGTCAATATTAGTATCATGTGGAACACCAGCGATTTATAATAAAAATAGTTTTGATTAAAAGTAAGCAGTATTAAGTCGTCATAAATCACAAAAACTACCTATTATCAACATAGACAATAGGTAGTTTTACTAACGCTTTTAATACGCTTTTCGAGTTGCTTCATATTTCGTAATTTGCTCATCATATTGGAAAGTTAATGAAATCTCATCCCAACCGTTTAACAGCATTTGTTTATAGTAAGGGTCAATTTCAAAATTGTATACTTTACCATTTGCTGTTACAGTTTGTGCTTCTAAATTCACTTCTGTTTCAAGTGGTGAAGCTTCGCCTGCTGCAAGTAATTCTTCAACTTCCGCTACAGATAATGCAATTGTTAAAATACCATTTTTGAAGCAATTGTTATGGAAAATATCTGCGAAGCTAGGTGCAATAACGACATTGAAACCGTAATCTAAAATCGCCCATGGTGCATGCTCACGTGAAGAACCGCAACCAAAGTTTTCATGCGCTACTAAAATTTTAGAACCTTCATATTGCGGTTGATTTAAAACGAAATCTTGAATTGGCTGATCATTTTGATCGAAGCGCCAATGATAAAAAACATATTGTCCAAAACCCGTGCGTTCAATACGTTTTAAAAATTCCTTAGAAATAATTTGGTCGGTATCGACATTTTTTCGATTAAGCGGTGTTAATACACTATTTACTATATTAATAGGTTCCATCTTCTACGCCTCCATCATACAGGTACATTTAAAATTTCACGAACATCGACGAAATGTCCAGCAATTGCAGCAGCTGCAGCCATTTGTGGGCTCACAAGATGCGTGCGGGAGCCAGCGCCTTGACGACCTTCAAAATTACGGTTAGATGTAGAAGCACATCTTTCGCCCGCTGGTACAACGTCTTCATTCATCGCAAGACACATACTACAACCTGATTCGCGCCATTCAAAGCCCGCTTCTAGGAAGATTTTATCTAGACCCTCTTCTTCCGCTTGCTGCTTAACTGTG
This sequence comes from Viridibacillus soli, assembly GCF_016612995.1. Taxonomy (GTDB): domain Bacteria; phylum Bacillota; class Bacilli; order Bacillales_A; family Planococcaceae; genus Viridibacillus; species Viridibacillus soli. Next base: position 29,575 of record NZ_JAEOAH010000012.1, on the reverse strand, counting down.
AAGGATCCAGGTACGACGATTGCTCGCACATTTTCATTTACTTTTTTACCTTCAATAACTGACGCTGCAGAGCGCAAGTCATGTAGCCGAGAATTCGTACATGAACCGATGAAAACGTGCTGAATCGCAATATCAGTTAATGGTGTACCTTCTTGTAAATCCATATATTGCAATGCTTTTTGCAATGCCTGTTTATCTGATTCTTTTTCAAAATCAGCTGCTGATGGAACGTGTTTTGAAATCCCCGAACCCATCGAAGGATTAGTACCCCAAGTTACAAATGGCTCGATTTCTGTCGAATCAATTTCAAGTATGCGATCATATGTAGCACCTTCATCCGACGCTAAAGATAACCAATACGCAGTGGCTTCTTTAAACTCTTCGTCTTGTGGTGCGTAACGACGACCTTGAATGTAATCAACAGTGATCTGATCTGGACTAATCAATCCTGCTTTTGCACCAGCTTCAATCGACATATTACAAATTGTCATACGTTCTTCCATTGATAATTTATGAATCGCTTTACCTGTGAATTCAACAATATGACCAGTACCTACATCAATACCAAACTTCGCAATAATTGCTAAAATGATATCTTTTGCCGTTACACCAAAGCCAAGTTCACCGTTTACACGGATCTCCATTGTTTTTGGTTTGTTTTGCCATAGTGTTTGTGTTGACAATACATGCTCTACTTCACTCGTACCGATACCAAAAGCAATGGCACCAAATGCACCGTGGGTTGATGTATGTGAGTCACCACAAACGATTGTTTTACCTGGTTGTGTTAAACCAAGCTGTGGTCCAATGACATGTACAATCCCTTGATCAGGGTGTCCCATATCGGCTAATTGAACGCCAAATTCTGCACAGTTTTCAGCTAATGTAGTAATTTGTTTTTTAGCGATTGGATCATTGATGATCGGTAGATTCTTCGTCGGTACATTGTGATCCATCGTTGCAAAGCAAAGATCTGGACGACGTACTTTACGATTGTTTAAACGAAGTCCTTCAAACGCTTGTGGAGACGTTACTTCGTGAATTAAATGTAGGTCGATATAAAGCAAATCTGGTTTCCCGTCCTCTTGATAAACGACATGTTGATCCCAAACTTTTTCGATAATATTCTTTGCCATAAACAATCACCTATTCCTTAAATATATGATGTCATAATGCTATCTGAAACGAAGCTAGTGTCTAGCTCATTGATGACTTTTTCAGCCCATTCAAATGTTGTTAATACGCGACTTCCTGGTGTTGCAAGATCCGCAGTGTAATAACCATCTTCGAATACTGCTGTTACAGCACGTTCGATTTCAGCAGCCTCTTCAATTAAGCCAAATGAATATTTCAACATCATGGCAACAGATAAAATCGTCGCTGCTGGGTTCGCAATGCCTTTTCCTGCAATTTCAGGAGCTGAACCGTGGACCGGCTCATATAGACCGAAGTTATCAGAACGAATACTTGCAGAAGGTAATACGCCAAGTGAGCCTGTAATAACTGAAGCTTCATCACTTAAAATATCGCCGAACATATTTTCCGTTACAACAACGTCATATGCTGCTGGATTCGTAATTAATTTCATAGCAGTAGAATCAACTAAGCTGTGCTCTACTTCAACATCTGGATAGCCAGCTTTCTTTTCATCTACAATTTGGCGCCACAGTCTTGAAGATTCAAGGACATTCGCTTTATCTACAGATGTTAATTTCCCTCTACGTACACGAGCTAGTTGGAATGCACTATCCACGATACGTTCAATTTCAGCGCGTGTATAAACTAATGTATCTAAAGCAGCTTCATCTGTACGTTGACGCGGTTCTCCAAAATATAAACCACCAGTCAATTCACGAACGATTAGTAAATCAACATCTTTCACAATATCTTCTTTTAGAGGAGAAGCTTTTAAAAGTGAAGGGATTGCTTGCACTGGGCGTAAGTTTGAAAATAAATCAAAATGCTTACGAATGCGTAGTAATCCTTTTTCCGGGCGCAATTCCGCAGGGTTTTGATCCCATTTAGGACCCCCAACTGCTCCAAGTAGGATCGCGTCACTTTGTTCGCAAAGGGCAATCGTTTCCTGTGGTAGCGGATCGTTATGCTGATCGATTGCTGTGCCACCTATTGCACCATAAGCGATGTGGAATGTATGATGATATCTTTTACCGACTGCTTGTAAAACGGAAACGGCGGAAGCAACAACTTCTGGGCCAATTCCATCACCCGGTAGTACTGTAATTTTCTTATCCATTTAAACTCCTCCTCTATATAATTAGTGAACTAATTCTTTAGCTCTTAAACTCGCTTGAATAATTTGTCTATTAATAGCATTTAAATAGGCTTTTGCTGAAGCTTCCAGAACATCTTGTGCAGCATCACGACCTGTTACTTTTTGGTCATTGTACGTTAAGTTGATAACGGCTTCACCTAATGCGTCTCGGCCCTTCCCAACAGATGTGACACGGTAATCTAGAATTTCGACACTAGCATTAACAAGCATTTCTAATGTGTTAAAGATCGCTTCAACAGAACCCGATCCAGTAGATGCTACTGTCACTTGTTCACCATCCGGTTGAATTGCTTGCACGGTAGCTGTTGGAATATTCGCTGTACCATATTGTACTTGCACACTTTTTAGTTGGTACACAGGAATCTCTTCATGCTTAATTTGTTGATCTGTTAATAAAGTTAACAAATCTTCTTCCGTAATTTCCTTTTTACGATCTGCTAATTTTTTAAATTCCGCAAATGCACGGTTAATTTTTTCATCGCTTAAGTCAAAGCCCATCGTTTCTGCACGGTCTTTGAATGCGTGTCTTCCGGAGTGTTTACCTAATACGAGAGGAACCGCGCTTTCGCCAATTAAAGCAGGTGTAATAATTTCATATGTTTCAGGATTTTTCAACATACCATCTTGGTGAATACCTGATTCATGAGCGAAGGCATTTCTGCCAACGATTGCTTTGTTTGGTTGGATAACGACACCTGTAAGTTTACTAACGAGTTGACTCGTACGTTTAATTTCTTGTAAATTAATGCCCGTTTCGATACCGTAAATGTCTTTACGGATGTGCATAGCAACAGCAATTTCTTCTAATGCTGCATTACCAGCGCGTTCACCGATCCCATTAATCGTACCTTCAACTTGGTTGGCGCCATTTTCAATTGCCGCGATTGAATTTGCAACAGCCATGCCTAAATCATCATGACAGTGAGCGGAGAAGTTCACTTTGTCACTACCCGTGACGTTTTCTCTTAAATATTTAAATAGTGCACCATATTCAGCAGGGCTTGCATAACCTACTGTATCCGGAATATTGATTGTCGTTGCACCAGCTTTAATCACTTCATTAATAATACGGACAAGGAATTCACGGTCCGAACGGAAACCATCTTCAGCAGACCATTGCACGAGTGGAAATGTTCTACTCGCATATTTGACAGCTTCTACGGCTGCTTCCACAACTTGATCTGGTGTTTTGTTTAACTTGTATTGCATGTGGATTGGACTAGTAGCTAGGAACACATGGATATGTGGTTGCTCAGCACCTTTAAGTGCTTCCCAAGTAACATCAATATCTTTTTTAATAGCTCTAGCAAGACCTGTGACGATTGAGTTTTTAACGGTACCCGCAATACGCTGTACAGCTTCGAAATCGCCAGGGGATGAAGCAGGAAAACCTGCTTCAATAATAGATGCCCCAAAGCGTTCTAGTTGTTTTGCAATTTCAAGCTTCTCTGCGGTATTAAGGTTAATACCGGCAGATTGCTCTCCATCACGTAGTGTTGTATCGAAAATTTTAATTTTGCGCACTCTTCACCACTTCCTTCGCAATCTTTTTACCGTTATTTACGAAAGGCATCATTTCACGAAGTTTATCACCTACTACCTCGATTTGGTGCTCAGCTTCCGCTTTTTTGATAGCGTTGTATTTTGGACGGTTTGTTTCGTTTTCTTCGATCCATTCTTTAGCAAATTTACCTTCTTGGATATCAGTTAAAACATCTTTCATACGATCTTTTACTGAAGCATCGATTACGCGTGGACCAGAAACGAAATCTCCCCATTCAGCTGTATCAGAGATTGAGTAGCGCATGTTAGCAAGGCCGCCTTCATACATAAGATCAACGATTAATTTTAGTTCGTGCATACATTCGAAGTAAGCTACTTCTGGTTGGTAACCCGCTTCAACTAATGTTTCAAAACCAGCTTTTACAAGTGCTGTTGTACCGCCGCAAAGAACCGCTTGTTCGCCGAATAGATCTGTTTCAGTTTCTTCTTTGAACGTTGTTTCGATTACGCCAGCGCGTGCTGCACCGATTCCTTTAGCGTAAGCAAGGGCCACGTCTTTTGCGTTACCAGTTGCATCTTGGAAAATACCGAATAATGCTGGTACACCTGCGCCAGCTTCATATGTGCGGCGTACTAAGTGCCCTGGTCCTTTTGGTGCTACTAAGAAAACGTCAACGTCAGCTGGTGGCACGATTTGACCGAAGTGTACGTTAAAACCATGTGCGAATACTAGTGCGTTACCAGCTTGTAGTCCTGGAGCGATTTCTTCTTCGTAAACAGCTTTTTGGCGTTCGTCTGGAAGTAAGATCATGATTACATCTGCTTCTGCAGCTGCTTCTTTTACTGTTTTAACTGTAAGACCGTCTTGCTCAGCTTTGTCGAAAGATTTGCCTGGGCGGATACCAACTACAACGTCGAATCCTGATTCTTTTAAGTTTTGAGCATGTGCATGACCTTGTGAACCGTAACCGATTACTGCGATTTTCTTCCCTTGTAGTACTGCCTCGTTAATATCGTTGTTATAGTACATTTTTGCCATTTTAAATTCCCCCTGATTGGTTTAGTAGTTTTTTTAATTTCTATTGTAAAATCGAAAGTTGCGCTGTTGGCTTTACTTGTGCATCACGTACGAATGCTGTTACGCCTGTACGTGTTAGCTCTTTAATACCATATGGTTGAATAAGTTCAATAAACGCGTCAATCTTTTCTGGGTTCCCTACGATTTGATAAGTTACAACATTTTTACCCATATCAATAATAGAGCCCCGGAACGGTTCGACGATTGAATTAATCTCCATGCGCAAATTCGGTGGAGCAACAATTTTAATTAGTGCTAGCTCACGTATAACAATTGATTTATCTGTGATGTCATTTACTTTAATCACATCAATTTGTTTTGAGAGCTGTTTGACCAATTGTTCAATTTTGTTTTCATCTTCAACATGTACGATGAAAGTCATTTTAGATATATCCGGTTGTTCTGTATGACCAACCGTGATACTTTCGATGTTAAATTGCCTTTTCATAAGTAACCCTGTGACGCGATTTAATACGCCACTTTGGTTGATCACAGTTACAGTTATAACTCTTTTCATCCTTTTTTCACCCCAATCATTTCATCCAACCCTTTACCTGGTGCTACCATTGGGTTTACTACTTCAAGTTGCTTCACACGACAATCGATTAGTACTGGTTCATCTGATAATAATGCTTCTGTCAGTATTTCTTCAGCTTCATGGATTGTATTAATGCGGTAGCCTTTAACACCGTATGCTTCAGCTAGCTTCACGAAATCTGGCTGTACTGGCATTAAAGAAGATGAATAGCGCTCTTCATAGAACGTCTCTTGCCATTGGCGAACCATTCCTAGACAGCTGTTATTTAAAATAACAATTTTCACTGGTAGGTTGAATTCCTTTAATAAAGCAAGTTCTTGAGAAGTCATTTGGAAGCCTGCATCCCCTACAATAGAAATAACTCTTTGTTCAGGTTTTGCAAATTGAGCTCCAATTGCTGCTGGGAAACCAAAGCCCATCGTACCAAGCCCGCCAGATGTTACCCAATTGTGTTCATTTTTGAACTTATAGTATTGCGCTGTCCACATTTGATGTTGCCCTACATCTGTTGTAATGATTGCTTCACCATTTGTAATACGGTGGATTAGCTCAACAGCTTGTTGTGGATAAACTGTATCTGGCTCTTTTGCGTCGTACCATAAAGGATATTCTGCAAGACATTCAGACAAATACTCATGCCAAAGCTTCGTATCAGGTGCCTCAATTGAATGTTTTAATAGTGCTTTTAATGCTTCTTTCGCATCCGCAACGATCGGGATATCCGTCGGTACGTTTTTGCCAATTTCAGCTGGATCGATATCGATATGAATAATTTTCGCTTTTTGAGCGAATTTGCTTAGATTGCCAGTTAGACGATCATCGAAGCGAGCTCCTATATTGATAAGTAAATCACAGTTGCTAATCGCCATATTCGACGTAAACGTACCGTGCATACCTGCCATTCCTAGGAAGAGCTCGTGTTCACCATTAATACTGCCAAGTCCAAGCAGAGTATTCGTTACCGGAATATTTTGCTTTTCAGCAAATTCAGTTAATTCAGCGGATGCATCAGCTGCAAGAATACCTGCACCAGCTAAAATTAAAGGTTGTTTTGATTCAGCAATTGCCTTTATAGCTTTTTGAATTTGTAAAAAGTTCGGATGTAATGTTGGCTGATAACCCGGTAAATTGATGGGTGCATCATCATCCACTTCTGATTCAAAGATGGTATTTGCGATATCTTTTGGAATATCTACTAGTACCGGTCCTTTACGGCCAGTTGAAGCAATATGAAATGCTTCCTTAACGATTCTTGGGATATCATTGATGTTCTTCACTTGATAGTTGTGCTTAGTAATTGGTTGTGTAATTCCAACGATATCAGCTTCTTGGAAAGCGTCCGTTCCAACTACAGTCGTTGCAACCTGTCCTGTAAAGACAACAAGTGGTAAAGAATCCATCATAGCATCTGTAATACCCGTGACAAGGTTTGTAGCCCCCGGTCCTGAAGTCGCAATTACTACACCTGGTTTACCTGATACACGAGCATATCCTTCAGCTGCGTGAATAGCGCCTTGTTCATGTCTAGCGAGAATATGTTTCACTGGATTTTGGTAAAGTGCGTCATATATAGGTAAGACAGCACCACCTGGATATCCGAAAATAATTTCAACATTTTGTTTCTTCAATGATTCAATAAATAATGCCGCACCATTCTGTTTAGGTTTAGTACCTTCTTCAGACCCTTTTGGTGCTAACGCTCTGTTCTTTAGTTGAACTTGTGCATTCATCATATAACTCCCCCCTGAAAATTTATATAAAAAAAGCTCATTTCTCCGCACGCAAAGAAAACCTTTACGTAGGGATGAAAATAAGCTTTTCATGGTACCACCCTTGTTCATAGTCAAAAGACTACCTCTTGAATAGACGAGTCTATTCTTTATCTAACGAGCACAATTGGTTGTACCCGAGGTTACCTAATTACTTGCGTGTTTAGCAACCCACTCCGAGGGGATGTCGGATATAGTTGTATTGCCGGCTCCCAGCACTACCGGCTCTCTGTGAATACAAAAATCTATAACCTTTAACCTCATCAACGATTTAATTATTTGATTGTGAAACTAAATTTTCAACACGCCACCAGTCGAAGCGGATGTAACGAGTTTAGAATATCTTGCTAAATAACCTTTTTTAATCTTCGGTTCGAATGGTTTTAAGTTTTGCTTTCTTTCAGCTAGAATTTCAGTAGAAACTTGTAATTCAATCGTACGATTTTTTAGATTAATAGAAATTATATCTCCGTTTTCAACTAACGCAATTGGACCACCATCAGCAGCTTCAGGAGAAATATGTCCTATTGAGATACCTCTTGAGGCACCTGAGAATCGCCCATCTGTAATGAGCGCTACTTCTTTGCCTAAACCGCGTCCCATAATAGCAGATGTTGGTGCGAGCATTTCAGGCATTCCTGGTCCGCCTTTTGGTCCTTCATAACGAATGACAACGACGTGACCTGCTCCAACCGTCCCATTATCAATGTTTTCTTGTGCTTCCTCTTGAGAATCAAAGACGATTGCTTCGCCTGTGAAGTCTTTAATTGAAGGATCAACAGCACCTACTTTAATAACAGCGCCTTCTGGAGCAATATTACCGAATAGTACGGATAAACCGCCTACTGGACTGTATGGATTATCTTTTGTACGTATGACTTCAGTATTTGTAATTTCATATCCTGCTACATCTTCAGCAATTGTTTTACCGCTAATGGTAATACGGTCTTTATGAATCGCACCATCAATTTTACAAAGTTCATTGACGATAGCACTAACGCCACCTGCAAGATGAACATCGTGCATTGAATAATTAGATGCTGGCATAATTTTCGATAAATAAGGAACACGTTCTGCTACCTTATTAATATCTTCAATATTGTAGTCAATCTCTGCTTCATGAGCGATTGCCAATGTATGTAGAACTGTGTTTGTCGATCCACCCATTGCCATATCTAATGCAAAGGCATCATCGATTGTTTCTTTTGTAATAATATCGCGTGGTTTCACATCATCTTTTATCATTTGGACTAAATGTTTTGCTGCGTCTTTAATTAATTGATGACGTGCATCCGATGTTGCTAAGATTGTGCCGTTCCCTGGTAGAGCCATGCCTAGCATTTCCATAAGAGAGTTCATAGAGTTAGCTGTGAACATTCCTGAACATGAGCCACAAGTCGGGCAAGCATTATCTTCAATGTCTTTCAATTGTTCAGCTGTCATTTGACCGCTTTTATATGCGCCAACGCCTTCAAATACTGATGTTAATGAGAGCTGTTCACCAGTTGATGAAACACCCGCTTCCATTGGTCCTCCTGAGACGAAAACGGAAGGAACATTCGTACGAACAGCTGCCATCAGCATACCTGGTGTGATTTTGTCGCAGTTTGGAATGTAGAATACGCCGTCAAACCAGTGAGCATTTATAACAGTTTCCGCAGAATCTGCAATCAGTTCACGGCTTGGTAATGAATAACGCATCCCGATATGCCCCATAGCAATGCCATCATCCACACCGATTGTATTGAATTCGAATGGAATACCGCCTGCTTCTCGAATCGCTTCCTTTACGACTTGTGCAAATTGTTGAAGATGAACATGACCTGGAATAATATCAATATATGAGTTACAAACACCGATAAACGGTTTATCTAAATCTTTTGTTTTAACGCCTGTTGCATATAACAAACTTCTATGCGGAGCACGATCGACTCCCTTTTTTATCATGTCACTTCTCATTTAAAACGCCCCTAATCAAGCTGTTGTCGTATTTTCTTCGTAAACTTTAACACCATCATTATTAACAATTGAACGGAAACCTTCTAAAATGTCGTTTGTCACTTTACCTGGGATGCCCTCTCCAATAACACGACCGTCTACTTTCACTACGCCGATTACTTCAGCAGCCGTACCAGTTAAAAATACTTCGTCAGCTACATAGACATCATGTCGAGTGAAAACTCCTTCAACCGCTTCATAACCTCTTTCTTTCGCTACTTCTAGGATAGCATTACGTGTAATACCTTCTAGAGCACCGATATAACCTGGTGGTGTGATTAACTTATTATCTTTTACGATAAAGATATTATCGCTTGAGCCTTCTGCAACATAACCGTCTGCATTCATCATTAACGCTTCAGGAACACCTGCAAGGTTTGCTTCGATTTTAACTAAAATATTATTTAAATAGTTCAATGATTTTGTTTTTGGGCTTAAAACATCTGAACGGTTACGACGGCTTGAAGCTGATACAATTTCAATACCTGTTTCGTAAAGTTCTGCTGGGAATAAAGATAAAGGTTCAGCTATGGCAATTACGCTTGCGCCTTTACAACTTCTAGGATCAATCCCTAAGTTCCCAACACCGCGTGAAACGATTAAGCGGATATAAGCACTCTGTAGTGAGTTTACTCGTAAAGTTTGTTTCACTACATCGGTCATTTCTTCGATAGTGTATGGAATTTCAAGTAAAATGGATTTTGCTGATTCGTAGAGTCGCACCAAATGCTCTTCTAAACGAAAAACATTTCCGTTATATGCTCGAATACCTTCAAATACTCCGTCACCATATAAAAAGCCATGGTCATAAACTGATACTTTCGCATCTTCCTTCTTAACAAAATCTCCATCGAGATAAATTAACTGTTCTTCCATACTTATCACTCTTTCCTTAATAACATTGTCACGTTTGTGAATTTTACTTCAAACGTTTTATTAAATTGTTGCTATCATAGTACGTATTTTGAAGTACGTCAACCTTATTTTTTGAATTGTTTATCAATTTAGAATAGTCAATTACTCTTGTATGCGTTTTCATTCCCTTCTAGTTTGGTTTTAGCTGAATTATGTACAAATTTATAAATTTTTAGAAAATTTATAAATTAGCATAAATTAAATTAAAATCACGCTCCATCCCGTTGCCATGGCATAAACGGAATGGAGCGTGATTGAGGTCATATGGTTATACTTTTGCACTTCACACTATTGAACAAAGTTTTAAAATAGGCTGTCATGAACACGTTATTTGGATCACTTTTTTCACGCTGCGCCAAAAATTTCGGGAGATCTGGATACAGTTCAGCCGTTCTATCCGAAGTTAATGCATTCGCTTTCCCAAAATGAGGTCGCCCATTATACTTCGTCATTAATTGTTGCACCCATCTGAAATAAGGTTTTTCATCCATTCCTTTATACATATGAAATGCTAAAAACGCCGACTCCCTCCCTTGTGTTGGACTTAAATAGCCCACCTCCCCTGCTGCCGTTCTACATTCAATCGGAAAATGCACCCTAAATGGATGTGATTGCAGCATATAATGAATCTCTTCCATACAAGCTTCAAAATGTTCAAGTGGGATCGCATATTCACTTTCTAAAAACTTTACATGGCGAGGTGTTGGAAAAATTTCATAGCTTAGTCCTGTTTTAATGCCATTTGGCACGCTAGATGCAGAAATTTTACTAACGAGCGCTGTTCTTTTTGGCTGTTTACGGCAAAGCTCAGACATGATATAGAACAAACCATTTTCTACCACTTGAGATTTGATACTCTCAATCACTTTTGATGATTTAGATTGCTCCATCAGTGGCACTATATTCATCATCTTCACTTGTATCTTTTCATTACCTGGGAAATAAAACCATTCTAAATGACGATTATCTCGAATCAATTGTGGCCAGTCCTGTAAAGCGACATCTAATAATGTTTGCTTGGATTCACATTTTAAACTATAGAGCGGCACAGTTTGGATCGTTACCTGGACGAGTACCCCTAAGAGACCTAACGATAAATGTAAGGATTGTGACAGTTCATCGTCCCCTCTACGGTGCTCATGATATTTCCCTAAACCGTCCACAAACCCCCATGCAACAACTTGATTTGAAATAGAACCAAGTGTTATACCTGTACCATGTGTACCCGTTGAAACCGCTCCAGCAATCGTTTGCGCTTGGATATCCCCCATATTTTGTAGCGCCAAACCGTGCTCCTTTAGCAGTGGCCCAATTTCGTATAGATAAGTACCTGCCCAAAGTGTCACTTCTCCTGATTCCTGATCGACATCGATTAAGCCACGCATATTATGTAGTGATACTGCTATGTCATCAGGCTTTGCTACTGGGCTAAAAGAATGTGCTGCGCCCGTTACACGTATCGTTTGCCCACTGTTATTCGCTTTTGCAATAATCGAAGCCATCTGTTCTGTTGAATGTGGTAATAAGGCGCTTGACGGTTTACTAACCACATTTCCAGCCCAGTTTGCCCACTGTTTGTTATCAACCCAATCTTTTACAGAAAACATTTACCTTCCCCCCTGTATGTCATGAAACTATCAATATATTGATCTCCTCTTTTGGCTTCAAGCCGGAGAAAGCGTTCACAGAGCTCCCCCGCCTTTGCATGACGAAAATAAACCGTATCTCCAATATTCACATGAAGGCCACTACGAACATGAAGGGGCGTTTGCACTTCACCTGCACCTTCTAAATCATAATATTCATAACTATGTTGTTCATATGGTACAGGCTGTTTGTCCTTCCCTACTGCTCCAGAGGCAATATATCCTCCGCCGTGACAAACAATTATATTCGACGCTGGATTTCGTGTAACACGTAGTGCAAATCCTGCTGCTGGCTGTAGATGCAATGTATGATAATGATCAAACAACGCTGGCGCAAAAAATGCTGAGCCTATCGTCACCTCTGTCACTTCCTCCTCGGCAGCCGTATAGAGCAAACTGCCAGAGCCCCCTCCATTCACAATTTCCAATGTAGAAAAGCGCTGCCTAATGTCTGCTACAGCTTGTTTACGAAAAGCTGATACCTTTTTCTTAGAGCTATTTTTCAAAAAACGAATCATCGGCGTTTGCCATTTACGAAACGGTTTATCCCCAACCCCAGCAATTTGCGCCTCATAGCCCATTAAACCCTTTACTAAAATATTCGAAAACTGTGTCAGCTGGGCTAATAAATTAGCAAGTGATTCTAAAGAATCTAATGAAGAACGCCTCGTACCAAAATAAATAAACGGCGTTTTCATCGACAGATTAATATCGATACAAATATGTAAAGTCGTGTCATATTCACTTGCTATGTCCTGTAAGAATTGAATATGCCGTACATCATCTACCATAAAGGTAATATCCTTGCCCTCTTTCACGTACTTAGCAAGCTCTCTTCCCCCCTTAGGCTCCATTACTGGATAGCCAATGAGAAAATGATCATGCCCTTCCTCTAGCAAATACAGTGTCTCTTCAGCAGTAAACGTCATCCACCCTGAAAAAGAATGTAATTTTGATGAAATGTACGTAAGGAGTGATTTTGACCGAATTGATTTTGTAGCGATGCGAATGTTCTTACCATTTGCATGTTGATTTATAAAATCGATATTGGCATCCAATGCATTTAGATCAAGCCATGCAAATGGACACTCTAAATGTTCAAAGGCTCGTTTAAACGTTTGCATTGCCTCACACCCCATCTGCATTTCTTTATCTTAATAACGAAAAATACCCTTTTAAGCGAGAAATCCATCTGTCAATGATGTTTAACTTTTCCGCCTAAAAGGGCATTTCAATAAGCATATAATTTTTCAATTTTAGTAAGGCTAACGGATTTCAAATAAATCCACTGCAAGATTTAAGAAGAAAATAGTGTGAATAACAACAAATACTAAAGCTTGTTTGTTAAACTTTTTCATTAAAACACGATCCATAAGCACTTCCCCCTTCTTTTTTCATATTATAATCACCTGTAACTAAATTTGCAAAAAATTTGCACAGGTAAGTTTTAATTTTTTTATATGACAACTCCCCCCTCTATGTGTAATGATATATGTAAAGACACTGTAGGGGGTTATTCTAATATGAAGAAAGCATTATTAGTAATCGATTATACGAATGATTTTGTGGCGGATCACGGAGCATTAACTTGCGGCAAGCCAGGGCAAGCGATAGAACAAACCATTGCATCGTTAACAGAACAATTTATACAAGAAGATGAGCTCGTCGTATTTGCTTGTGACTTACATGAGATAAATGATTCTTATCATCCCGAGTCTAAACTGTTCCCTCCTCATAATATTCGAGATACTGATGGAAGAGAACTTTTCGGATCATTACAAATTCTTTACAAAGAAAATCAACATCTGAGCAATGTGCGATGGATGGATAAAACACGCTACAGCTCATTTGCAGGGACGAACTTGGAGCAACTTTTAGGTGAAAGAGGCATATGTGAGATACACTTAGTCGGTGTTTGCACGGACATTTGTGTACTACATACTGCAGTGGATGCTTATAACAAAGGTATTCAAACTTTTGTCTATGAAAAAGGTGTTGCAAGCTTTGACGAAAAAGGTCATGAATGGGCTTTGAACCACTTCAAAAACACGCTTGGTGCAAAAGTTATTTTATAAGATGAAGAAAAGCAGTTTAGAATCACTCCAATAAGGATATAAGAATACTATACATCTAAAGGAGTGATCATAAATGAGTATTATTTTGTATTTAATTGTAGGTGGATTAATCGGCTGGGTGGCTGGCTTGATAATAGGTAAAGATATACCAGGAGGAATCCTAGGCAATATGATTGCAGGGATTCTAGGTTCTTGGCTTGGAGGTAAATTGCTCGGATCATGGGGTTGGGAAATTCAAGACTTCTATGTTTTCCCTTCCATTATCGGTGCCGTCATCTTAGTATTTATCGCTAGTCTGTTTTTAAGATCCATGAAAAAATAACGAATTAAACAAAAGGATAGATAAAGCAGATATATTTTGCCTTATCTATCCTTTTACTTACTTATTTATGACCCATCCGAAGCCTTCATAAAATTCAGTTACTTTTGCTAATTCATGTTCTACTGCCTGTGGACCAAATATTAGTACAAATTTCATAAATTATCCTCCATAAAAAATTGTTTGAATATATATCAGGCGTGTTGATTAACCCATTTTAACCATTACTATTAATGTGGTAGGTTGCTTTCCGCGGGCAAGCACCGAGCCGCTTCCTCCGCTACGCTCCGTGCAGGGTCTCCGTTCGCTTGCATTCCCCGCAGGAGTCGATCACCCTCCGCTACAATCAACTAAAAATGTAGTAACATACGTTAATATTGAAAATAAAAAACCATTTTAACGGTAAGTAACAACCTAATATTCCCCTAATCAACACACCTGAAAATATAATTCTCTTTTTATTTATCTCGCTCTATGGGATCAGTCACAAAGCCTTTATCAGTATCTTCTAAGTCGACAAAATCTACTCAATAGTTTAACAACTTCTTTAAGTCAATTCTTGTATACTTTTTATTATATATAGTACCATCCTCATTATAGAAAACAGCAGTTTTTATGTATGTCTTTAAAATAGTATCGTAACCATGTTTGATCATTATCTTTGGATTTCCAATAAGATCAACACTAACAAACATTTCACCTAAGTCCCATGCGATTTTTCCATGACTTTTAAGAATGGCGTTTTTTAAGAGCCTATCGATTTCTGTTAAACTACAATTATTTTCTAAAGAATTACAACAATATATTACACATGCTTTGAATCAGTTAGTTAAAGAAATAGGATTTGTTTTAGAGAAAAACAGTAACCCTTCAAATTCTTGAAATTCTACATCTAAATCTTGAACTTTATGCTTATATTGAAACCCTAGTTTTTCTAACACATGAATAGAGGCTAGATTTTCTGGAAATACAGTAGTAACAATATTTTCAACCTGAAAAACTGAGAAAGCATAATTTAAAAGAGCTTTTGAAGCTTCTGTAGCATATCCATTTCCCCACTGATCATATGTTAATGCATAATATAATTCTGTTAATGAGGGGTTAAAGTCTAACGGTCCTAATCCACAATAACCGATTAATTTTTGAGAAGTTTTTTCTATTATGGCAAGATTGAATTTTATAATATTATTTACTGTGTTCTTTTTGTTTACATCCATACTCCACCGAATGATATTTTCCATTTCTCCCATGGAATAAATCGGTTCAGGAATATAGCGATGTACCTCGGGGTGCTTTTGCAATTCATATAAACAGTCTAAATCACCAATTTGATAGGGTCTAATTAATAATCTTTCAGTTTCAATACAAGCATTTGTAAACATAGCATACCTCTCTTATCTTATGATTTTTAACATACTTGAAAATTCATTTAAAAAATGAATTAATTCAAAAATACATATCATTTTCATTTCTTTATATTTTTTCAGTTATTCAAAAGGCAATAAAAACACAATAATTATCCTTATTTATATATTATTAGTAATTTATGTAATTTTAAATATATTTAACATAATGTTTGATGGCACACAAAATTCGAGGAAATTAACAATTGTAAGTTGGATTTATCAATAGCTGGTATGTGTATGTTTGTTAGTTCAAGGGTTACTAAAAAAGTTCTATTTTATCATAGGAGATTTCTATCGTTTACTCCTTCTCAATCACTCTAGAATTAAACAGTACTATGACGTTTGATTGTTTACCTGTTTATCACTAAACAAACTTAATGTATTTAGGTCCCGAGGTAAGAACACACTCTTTCTCACCGCCTATCTACTCCATTTACTAAATATACCTATAGACAGAAAGGGCTTTGCGTTGTTAAGTAGGCTTTTTCAAATATGTATAGCCTTGTCTAAGTTCTTGTTCCTTAGACCGGAGATTTGCCGCTCGCTTTCTTCAAATTCCGCGTCACCACTGACCTCATCGTGCTTGCCTAACCACTACTTCTGATTTCATGGCTCGGGACTTGCTCCCTATAGTTTGCGTCCATGCTGGGCGCAATCAAAAAGTACACCACTATCTATTTTATCAAGACCTAAATTAAAAAAAGATAAATAAATAAATAAAAGGACATTACATATTTTATATGACTAATACGTAACGCCCTTTCCTTTTTATTAAACTAAAGCACCTGACAGATGAAAAACGAGGTGTTTTTTAATAGGACTATACTATTCTTTGTTTATTTTGTCTTGGTGTTTATCAAGCATTTGGTTTAAATACCCTTCCGATTTTCCTTTTGGAATACTGAGACTCTCCCATTTACTATCTTTTATTTGCTTACCAATAAAAACCATTTGATCGGCGTGATAAGCATAATGTGCTATTTGCCTTTCAATAGCCTCTAAAACTAAATGCCTTTCTCCATAAATATATATATTTCCCAATAAATCTTGTTCACTTAAAGCAGTTAATGTATCAATTAAGGTTTTCCAGCCTTTTTCCCAAACAATAGTTAGCTCGGATTTTGAAGATATATCTTCTATAAATTCTTCATCACGATTTCTATATTCCTTTTCTCCGTCTGAAGTTAAAAAGTCAGTCCATCTTGAAACCATATTTCCACTCAAATGCTTTACTATTAATGCAACACTATTTGACTCGATATTATAAGTCCAATGTATTTCCCCTTCTGATAATTGATTTATCATTTTATATCCAAGGCTTTTTACACTTTTGGCGCTTACTTATAACGAACTCTACATGGAATGTTACAACTTAATGTAGAATATTATTTTCGCATTAAGTTATTAGGAAGATTTAATGTTGTTTCACAACTGTGAAAGGAAATTGAAAAAAAAATGAAACTTTTCTCATTAAACTTCAATCTTACTTAAAAAATGAAAGAAAAATGAAATTTTCCAAAAGAAATTCTTTGTTAAAATAAAAAAGTATAAATACAAAAAAGTGTTGACACTGGAGAAAAATGTATTCTCTGAGATATGGTGGGGGAAAAAATGAGATTAGAAAAACAATTAATAAAAAAGATATATTATGAAACATTCCTAATGGAGAATGAAACACATCCACCTCTTCAAGTACTTGGAGAAGCTTATTTAAACGAACAAAAAAATGAGATTTCCGATGGATCTTATATTCGTTTTGCACAAGGTGAATTTTATTATCACCATCAAGATTTTGAATCAGCTATTTTTAAATGGGAGAAAGTTAGTAATGAATTAGCACCATGGGCACAAAAAAATATTGCGGATGCTTACTTCGAACTTAATCAATTATCAGTTGCTGAAAATGTTTATACCTCCATTACTACTGATAACAAAACACTTAAGACCGAAATTGCACTGCAATTACTGTCTCTTTACATCGAGCAAAATAATCTTGATTCAGCTTTCGCTGTTATTAAAGACGCGGTTTCTTTAAATCCCGATTATCCAAACGTCACAACAATTGCACGTTCCTTTTATGAAGAACAGCAAGATTTTGACAGTGCAGTAGGGCTTGCTGTGAATGAACTAATTCGAACAGAATCTTCTCCATGGTTTGAGGTTCTAAAAGAATATATCGATAAAGGATTTACTAAAAATATTTCACCAGACTATTTTTATGAAGTATTAGTTACATTAAATAATGTAGATCAAGTACAATTTACGCAAATTGTTTCATCACTTTGGCACAGCTATAAAAATGAACAAAATTACTTATTATGGCTTAAAACAATAAATGAATTTTTCTTACTTCTCGAAATACATTCGTCCGATATATGGGACAAAATTTCTTCTCTTTACGAAGAAACGTACTTTGAATTAATTCAAGGTCAATATATGCTAAGACAATTACACGATATCATTCCAAATCTTTTAACAAATTGGTTAAAGATAGCCAATCCGTCTCATTCTGTATTTCCATCTGCAGCTGTATTGGCATGGGATGAGAGTTTCCCTTCCAAAATAGATTCAGAAAATATAAAACATGCGGAAAACCTACTATCATATTCTATTAATCATGTAAATGGCTTAGAATATAGTTTGCATCTTTTTGAATCTATTACACAGTGGGCACAAAAAAATGATTTAGAAATGGGTCATCGATTTAGATGGTTAGTTAGCGAGCTTGCAGATTTAAGAACAAATCGCCTTTTAGTAACTGGAACTTCAGGAAATGGAAAAGCTTCATTTATTAACTCTGTACTAGGAGAAAATATATTAGAAAACTCAGTCTCAAATGTAGTTGTCTTTAAAAATGACGCTCATACAGAATTTAACGCAATAACAGATTCAGCAATTACAACAACTGAGAATTTCTCTGATTACCAGAACATGATGTCTCTACACCCCCAAACATATAGAGATAGAGCATATGTTGAATTTAAATTACCATGCAGATTTTTAAGTAAAAATAAACGTACATTCGTTGTTACACCTAGCTTTAATAGGAACAACGATACTAGAGATGAGACATTCGAATATATAAATTCTGTAGACGAATTATTATTCGTATTGAATGCGGATTCGCCTTTTACTGACAAAGAACGTGACATTCTATTAAGTATTCAAGAACATACACCAAATCTACAAATTCATTTCTTATTAAATAAAATCGATAACATTTACAGTGAAGCAGAAGCAAAAAGAGTTATACATGATACGCAAGCGAGAATAAACGCATATTTCCCGCATGCAAGAATTTTCCCTTACTCTTCGTTATATACAAATAGTCAACAACTAAACGATTTAACTGAGTTTATTCATTTTAACTTTAACCATAAAAATATCGATGTAGAACGTACTGAAAAGTTATTGTTTTTCATTCGAAAAACAATTAAATATCTTTTGGATAAACGCGTCGAGATGGAAAATAAACTAGTGGATTCTATTAATTTGGATAAAGATATGTTAGTTAAACTAAATGGTTTTATTAATAACCTTTCTGCTTTAGAGAAGGAAAAAATCCATTTAATTACAGAATCATATCGTACAATGAAAAACGAAATTACTAATGAGCTTACAGAACATATTCCGAAACTATTGCAGAGTTGTTCTGATTTAATTAGTGAAGAAAGCGATTTTGGGCACATTGATATTGAACTAAATACAGCGATGAACGAAAGAGTCCAAAAATATCTAGAACAAACTGTGTTACCTAATCTTGCTCGCTCTATGCAAAATTGGATTGCAACTTCTAATAATGAGTTCCTTCAAAGTCAATCGTACTTAGAAGAAATCAGTGAAGGACTTAATTCTTTATATGGAGAAAATCGAATACAGTTAGAATGTGACTTTAAAGTGCTTGATGACTGGCGCAGAGATACTGATAGAATGACAACTAGAATACAGATGGAAGAAGTAAATATCTTACGCCGATTTACACCAGCACAATTTTTACTGAAAAGTGCCGGTAAATTATTTGGAGTTCTTCCTAAAAATAAAGCTATGCTGTATAACAAATACAAACAGTATTTAGAAAATGAAGATTATACCGATGTAACGACTTCTATTATGAACAAATTTTTCTTGCAATTTGGGCTATTTGAAAACGCACAAGCGCGGGATATTAATATGTTCTTTAAAAATCCATTTGGCGCTTTGGAACAAGCTGTAGAAAACACTCATTTAGAAATACAAGAAAAACAAGATATACTGCATAAAATGAAATCCAATCCTGAAGTTTATCATGATTCTATAACGCTCTTTGAATTGAGATTACGTCAATGTGAAGTAATCTTAAATATAGGTGAGGATAATTCCTATACAGATTTAACTATAGAAACAAACATAGAGTAAACGTAAAGCAACTCCAAAATATACAATAAAAGTTGATTTTGGAGTTATTTTTTGTTTGCTTCATTTTTTTCGGTACTCTGCAACTAGATGGTAAATCCATTGACCACGGCAAGACTTTATCAATTCCCTCTTTATTGTTTAAATCGAAGTTGGAAAGCTTTTCAAACAAATAACGAAGATAATGATAGGGACTTAGATTATTCTCTTTTGCGGTTTCAACCACACTATACATGATGGCACTTCCTCTAGTACCTCGCTGTTTCTATTCTTGAACGGATGTCTTTGTTGTTATAAAGTGTTGCTTTTGATACATCAGCTTCACTTTTTTCATTATTTGCCTTCATAGATAATTTAATCATTATTCCTCACCCTTTATATTGGTGTAAAAAAACAATACTACCAAAATATGAACAATTCAATATTTCGGTAGTATTGTAATGTCTTATGTATAATATAATTTTATGCATAGTACTAAGTTTGGCAATAATGGCCGAAAATGCTTAAAAGGATAAGAATCGATTATAATTATAAAGCTCAACGAATTACTCTGTTACTTTTCTTTTTCTTAATGTTCCCGTCCAAATACTTTAGTATCAATATTTTTCTTATCAAGGAATTCTTCTATTTTTTTCTGTTCTCTTCCATTCACCACTTTACCTTTACCAATTATTGATATAATGTTTAATTTTGGAACAACTCCTTTATTTATGTCATCTAGCATTTCATCCATTTCATTAAGAGTCTCATTTAAAGCTGTAATGTACTGGCTAATTCTTTCAGACTCTTCTTGATAACCTTCAGGCAATGTATTATTTAAGATATAGTTAGAAAAATTCTTATCATTTTCTTTTGTAAGCTTGATAATTTTGTCGAATTTCTCTAATTCATTTTTATTAAATTCCTCTTCTTCATCTATAATCTCTTGAAATGGTTCACTAGCATTAGATAATTCTTCAAAGCTATCTAGATATGTTTTTATGCTTAGTTTTATTTCATCTTCTCCTATTGTACTATTTTGTTTTTCAGAGGTGAAAATAATACTAGGAATCTTTACGTCCTGCGTAAGAGGAAGTTCCTCTTCTGTAGTATCTTCTGTAGCGTCAATATTTTTTTCCTGCGAACATGCGCTTAGTATCAAAAGAATTAGGAAGCTGTA
The DNA here is from genome assembly GCF_016612995.1 of Viridibacillus soli. Classification (GTDB taxonomy): domain Bacteria; phylum Bacillota; class Bacilli; order Bacillales_A; family Planococcaceae; genus Viridibacillus; species Viridibacillus soli. Next base: position 8,484 of record NZ_JAEOAH010000012.1, on the reverse strand, counting down.
AAAAATCCTTCTCATAATAATTTCTCCCCCCTTGCAATTGACTTGTTCCATCTAAAGTATTTAATACATAGTCTAACAAAAGATTTCCCTATATAATACCCTAGGAATGCTAAAAGAGAGCCTATAATAAGCCCTTTTATGGACTCGAAAATCTCTTTAAATCCAATTGTACTAAATCCATTAACAAATCCTGTTACAATTAAAATCAGTGGAGATAGAATCATGGTAGGTACACCAATGATATAAGCTAATATAAATGGTAAAAGTATTAGTAGCGCAAATAAACTCACTATAATAATAATACAATTCATTACACTTAATCCCATAATTGACAAATGTGATGTAAACTTGCTTTTATTCTCTTCAACCTTCTTAATAGAATAAACAGCGTTTAATTCTTTAGCAATCTCTACAGGATTTCCCAATTCTTTAGATATTTCCTCTTCACTTTTATTTTCATGTTTTTTCTCAGCAAAGTGCATAATATATTCATCTACTATACCTTTTTTTTCTTGTTCAGACATAAAATCCAAACTATTTTTAAGTAATTTCAAAAAATTATTCTTGTTCAAGTTTATCATTCTCCTCGATAAAGCGATTAATTATTAGGAAAAACTCATTCCATTCAAATTTCAAAGTTTCAAGTTTATCAATTCCATCCTTTGTAACTATGTAGTAATTTCTAAATGTTCCTTCTGTTGATTTTTGATGATAGGTGGTTAGATATTTTTTTTACTAGTGAATAGCCATATTCATCCTCTTTGTTTATTATCAATCAGACTATTAATTCAATTACACCTTTTTTAAACTGAGCGTTCATAATTTATTACCAACATTTGTAATGATCTAATACTATATTTTTATTAAAAAGCAATAAACTTTAACACTCTAAACCAATGCGATATTTGATACTTCAAATAACAATGTAACATCAAATCCTAGATAAATCAATTTTTTATATTTTAGTAATTATTTCCCTAAAATACATAAAAAATCCTTATAGGAGACTTTTAAAATCAAAGAATTTCAACTTTTGCTTTGATAACGTCGGACGTATACTAAGTAAATATAAACATGAAGTAAGCTGATGCTCCTTGATAAATTAATTTGGATGATGATATTAAGATTACAATTTAAGAGACAACCCTTGGTAAACTTTTTTTCATTTGTCTCGGCTATCTCTGCTTATCCTCTTTGCTATTTCAATTGCTTTTGTGGTTGATTTTATATGAAGTTCATACCTTTCCTTATCTAATTCTGAAAATCCTACCGCTAAATCTTTACCTGGTGTTTGATTATCAAGACAAGGAAGACAAGTAAGACAAGGAGGTGCTTCCATATGAGGGCAGTTTCCGTTTAGACGAGCGTGACATGTTCCATAAGGGTTTTCATATATAAGAAAAAGAGGATATATGTTCATATATTGAACATAATATCCTCTTTTTAGTTTAGTCTATTTAAAATAGATAGTGGTGTACTTTTGTTCATTTAAAATTAAAGGGTAGTAACTCTTTTATTCTACTTTTTTTGCAGCCTTCAATGCTATTTTACTATTGTAAACGAGCTCTTTTTTATTCTCCTCATAGAGCTTGTAGTAGTAAAATACATTATCTACATATTCTTCACTATGATTATATTGATAAATTGCTTTCTTTATTTTGCCATCTGCTGCACCGCTTGCAGCTAAATAATTCGCAGCGCTATAGACAGCATCTTCAATATTATATGGATCTGCTATACCGTCTCCATTTGCATCTACGCCGTAACCACCGTATTTTTTAATCGTTTTAGGGCTCGTCAATTCCTTTTTTTTAATATGCCCTTTACCAAGGTCTTTACATGTAGGATGACTCCAGCCAACGAAAGTACAAGGCATAAATTGCAAATGACCAACTGCTCCAGCAGGTGATTCTAATGTTTTCATCGACGAAAAACGCGTCTCAATTCGATGATGTGCAGCAAGTAACGTCCACGGAACATTATATTTTTTAGCGGCCTTTTGATAGACCGGAATATATTGATTCGGAATTTCGATATCAAATGACGGTACGTCTTTCTTTTCTTCTTTACTAAACTGCTTCACCATCGGCAACTCCTTCAGTTGTTGCCACATGATGATCGTTGTTGTGTAAAGTGCAATTGAAACAGGAATTAGTAAAATGATCAGCCAGAGCTTCAATTTCATATTCAATTGTTGCTTCTTTTTATTCACCATTCAATAAACACCTATCAGACCATTTTATATTAACAGAAAATATTATTAAACCGGTTTCCTTTTAGCAATAAAGAATGATAACAAGAGTGCAATCACTGCAAATGCGAAGGAACCTGAATATACAATACGAATACCATTAGCTATAATATCGACCAGTTGGCCAATTTCTTCACTAGAAAATATATTCGTATCGAAATCACCATTCAAATTGATGTCACCTTTGCCAAAACTAGATAATTTTTCGCTTGTTGCTAAATTGAACAGCATCCCGAAAATCGCTGCCCCAATCGATTGACTAAATGTATTAATAAAGGAATTCAAACCAATAGCGGTACCTAGCTGCTCTCTTGAAGCCGAAGCTTGTACAGCGATAATCAGCATCGGTGCAATTAAGCCCATACCTACGCCTAAAATACCGGTTCCAACATAAACAAGCAACTCATTAGAATTCGCTGATAATGTCGTTAAAATAAACGTCGCAATGACTAACAAACTTGCCCCTATTTGAATAATCGTTTTAGTCGTTAAACGCCCGATTAAATTACCGCCCATAATCGCACCAAATGTCCACATGACAGATAAAGGCGTCAGCATTAAACCGGCTTGCGTCGCATTCTTACCAAAAACGGATTGCGCAAATATCGGCAAGTATGCAGAAATACTGATGACAATCGCCATTACAAATAAGGTTAAACTATTCACTATATTCAAGCGACGATTTCTGAATAAGGAAAGCGGCACGATTGGCTCTTCTGCCTTCAGCTCTACACGAACAAAAATGATAAGCGCAATAGCTGCAACAGCATACAAAATGATCGAAGTCGTACCGAACCAGTTTTGTGTATTACTACCTTCAATAATCGTATAAAGTAATGCAACCATCCCTACGGAGAAAAATAATGCTCCTGCATAATCGATTTTACGTTTCGCCTTTTTCAAATCTTCCTCATAATATTTTGCAATCATGAAAATAGAACCTAAACCAAATGGTATATTTAAATAGAAAATATAATGCCAAGTTAATTGATCTACAATGAACCCACCAATAAGGGGACCTACTACACCTGAAACGCCCCAGACCATGCTAATCCAGCCTTGTCCTTTTGCACGTTTCTTCTCTGTATCAAATAATTCACCAACAATTGTTAACGTAATCGGCAAAATGGAACCGGCACCAATCCCTTGAATTGCTCGGAACACGATTAGCTGCTCCATCGACTGTGCTAGACCACATAAAAACGAACCAATTAAGAAAATAGAAATACCGATAATGATCATTCGTTTTCGCCCAAATAAATCGGCTAATTTACCGAAAATGATCGTTGCAATTGCAGATGTTAGCAAATACGCGGAATAAATCCAACTAATTAACTCCACACCTGATAAATCCGTCGTAATACTTGGTATTGCTGTTGCCACAATCGTACCCTCAATAGCAGCAAGCGCTGTTGCAAGTAAGACGGCAATAAATACTTTGTTCATAAAAAACCTCTATTCTAACTAAAAATATACTGGATTACTAAGGTAAATATTATAACACGAAAACAAAAAATTACCTATATGAGCCAAATTTCACTAGTTTCTTTCATTTAGGTTTGATACTTAGAAAAACGGACATTAGTAGATTGAGTAATAGAACCAGTTTTCACTTCACGTTCACGCATTCATTTAAATTGGAGGTATATATACATGTGGGAGAATTTTTAAAAATTCTCCTTAAAAGGAAACGTTATGGATTTAGCTGTCGGGGTTATTATCGGAGCGGCATTCGGGAAAATAGTAACATCATTAGTAACCGATATTATTACGCCTGTTCTTGCACTATTTGTTGGTAAAGTTGATTTTTCAGAATTAAAATATAAAGGAATTATGTATGGAAACTTTATCCAAAGTGCATTTGATTTCTTAATTATCGCGTTCTCCATTTTTATGTTCATCCGCATTATTTCAAAACTTAATGTCAAAAAACAAAAAGCAGCACTTGTTGAAGAAGCACAACCTGCTCCTACAACAGAAGATTTACTGAAAGAAATTCGCGACTTATTAAAAGATAAACAAGCTTAATATAAGAACAAAAGCGAAGATAGTTCATTTACACCCGACGTGTTGGCGCTCTTTGTCTTCGCATGAGGGTACGAAACAACCTATCGGCAAAATAGCACGGAGCTAGATGTAGCCGATACAGAAAACCGAGCGATTCAATACGAATCGCTCGGTTTTTTTATTTACCATCTGCAATTAATGTTTCCATATCGACTGCGATTGTATCAAAAGGTACATCTTGATAGCCGCCATAGCTTTTCACGACAATGCCGTTTTGATCCACTAAAAAGAAACTTGTACCGTGGATGACTTGATCATCAGACGGATTATCTTTTACTAACGTTTGAAATGATTTTAAAGCAAACTCAGAAATTTCATCTTGCGTGTAACCCGTTAACAAATCCCACTTAGAATCATCAGGTACAGGATATTCTGCCAAATACTTCGTTAATACTTTAGGATTATCCACTTCTGGATCTACACTAAATCCGACAATTTTATAGTCTTCTAAGTCTTTCTTTTGGAATGCCTTTTGAATATCTGTCATATTCATCGTCATTGGCGGACAAACGGTTGTACAGTTGGTGAAGATGAACATACCTAGCCATGGCTTACCTTTTAGAGAATCTAACGAAACTTTTTCATCATGCTGATTGGTATATTCAAACGATTGTACTTCCCAATTGGTATCCGCTTTAAAATTCCCATTACCACATGCGGATAATACTAATGCAACAATCATTAGCAAGGGCAATGTTAAATGTCTTTTCTTCATGCTTTGTTCACTCCCTCATACCACCAATCTTAACGAATTGTAAGCCATAACACAAGAAGCGTAAGGCAATCGTTTCTGACGAATTTGTGAATGCTTACGATTTCAAAGATAGTAGCGCATTGTGAATCGATTCCAGCTTAGATTCCACACGATGCATCAAGTAAAATGATACAACGATTGGAAAACCTATTTCTTGTATAAATACCAACCATTGCTCCATCTTATTTCCTCCTTTACTAAGAAAATAAAAAGATTGCGCCATCAGCCTTGATGGCAGACGGCGCAATCTGATGTTCCTTTATCCTTGCATTTGATATTCCGTCACTTGACGATCAACAACTTGCGCGCCTTTAATCGTCGCTAAAGGATCTCGATTCACTAAGAATACTTGACTATCAATAATCGCTGTCATCGCATTAAAAATTTCTTGCTCAGTCAGCTGTTCCTTTGGTGCATCGACGTTCAACGTGTAGTTTTTATCACCCGTTGTTTTAAATTGTAGCTGCAACACCTTTGTCATCTGTTATCCCCCCTTTGTCAAATTAGTTACCGACCACTTCCTGTAATTCGTTGAACTCAATTTTGCTCATTGGATAGCTGGATAAACCGGCTAATACAGTAGACACAGATACTAATGCATCTGCTTGTGCACCGTTTTTAATATTACGGTACGTCTTCTTCTTTTCAACCGGTTCTCCTTCTGCATTTGTACCTACTACAAACGATAAGCGTAAAGTTGCGTTATTAAAACTAAAAACTGCCATTTTGTTCACCTCCTTTCAACAATTACATAGCATTTTTATAAAGAAAAGGAGACAACAGGTGAATTTTTTTCATATTCCTTTTATAATGGGATAAGAGTATAGAAGAGGTGAGATGTTTGGAATTAACTGGCTGGTTTCTGTGGTTTATATTATTTTGGGTCGTTATTTTAATTAGCTCAATGGCAATTGGCGGATTCTTTATGTTCCGTAAGTTTTTAAAAAGAATGCCTAAAGAAGATGGAAAGTCTGCTATGGATTGGGAAGAACATTATGTAGATAATACAATTCATTTATGGGGTGACGAGTCAAAAGCTTTATTGACGGAGCTTGTAAGTCCTGTTCCGGATCTATTTAGACCTGTAGCAAAACAGAAAATTGCAGGTAAGATCGGTGAACTAGCTTTAGAAGAAAAAGCTTCATCCATTACATTCGATTTAATTATTAGAGGTTATATCATTGCCTCTCCAAAAAGAGATCATAAATTTTTACGCAAAAAATTAACCCAAATGAAAATCGATTTGTCTCCATACGAAAATTTACTCGATTAAACAAAAAAAGGTTCTTCTCCACTTTTAGTGGAAAAGAACCTTTTTTTAATTTACATGTAATTGTCTTTCAAGCTTTTTATAGCGAACTAACATCGCTATTCGCCATGGGACAATCATTGAAAATGCAAGTATCCAGAACATACCACCAAGCTCACCTAAATGGAATGAACCACTCAAACAAACTTTTGCAACCGTACGGACAATTAGCAAACCCATCAAAATGAAGAAAAATGCCTTCGATGGCTTTAAAAAGATGTCATTTTCAACAATATGAAATTTTGATGTAGCAATTAATACCGTTGAAAAGATTAACCCTACAACAACTGCCTCTAAAACTTGTGTCCAAGGTACTCTGAAATACTCAAAGCAAAACATTAACGCACCCGAAGACATCGCAATTGGCGGTATAATAATTTTCCTAGCATTTGCTGGTTTTTTAGCCGATCTAGCTCTTACAATCATCGCCATAATACCCATAAATATAACGGCGACAGTTGAACCGATGACCATATATTGAGAAGGAATAGAACTCAACATAACAGACCCTCTCCTCACATTTACTAATCTTCCATTACTTTAACAATTGTAGACAATAAACTTTCTTGATCAAAAGGTTTCATAATAAAATCCTTTGCACCATTTTCTAGTGCTTGTATGATCATTTTCTGTTGACCTAATGCACTAATAACGATAATTTTCGCATCAGGATATTCATCGATAATCATTTTTGTTGCGTCTAAACCTGTCATAATTGGCATCGTAACATCCATCGTTACTACATCTGGCAATAACTCCCGATATTTCTCGATTGCTTCCTTGCCATTACTAGCTTCTCCAACGACTTCATAATCTGAACCCGCTAGCATCGTTTTAATCGCATGACGCATGAACATCGTATCGTCTACTACTAATACCTTCGCCAAACACTCAACCCCTAAATTGAAACTGAAAATACTATACTACGAAAACGTCTGGTATGCCAATTAAAATCCGATAAAATCACCGAAAATCGGCTCTAAGAGACGTGTAATCAGTGTCATGCCATCAAAGTACAATAAAATCCCAACAACAATCATCACATAACCGCCGACTTGCACGATTTTCTGACTATGTGTACGAATCCAATTCATTCTTGTCATAAAGAATGATAAAACGAAAAATGGGATAGAGAATCCAAGGCTATATGTTAGCATATACAAAATTGCTGAATCAGGATTTGAACCTGCTAAAGTAATAATTGATGCTAAAATCGGCCCTGTGCATGGCGTCCAGCCTGCCGCAAACGCTAAACCTATTAATAATGAACCTAAATAGCCTGCTGGTCGATTTTTAAATTGGAATTTGCGATCTTTCATTAAAAAGTCTGGTGTTAAAATTCCAACAATTATTAATCCGAAAATAACGATTAAAATACCACCCATTTGACGAATTAAATCTTGATATTCATAAAAGAAGCCTGATACAAATGTCGTAGAGAATCCTAAAACGACGAAAACAATTGTAAATCCAATTAAGAAAAATAATGTGTGTAAGATAGCCGTCTTTTGAAGCATTCCTTTGTCATTTTTCAATTTGTCAAATGACACACCCGTTATGTAGGAAAGGAAAGCGGGATAAAGTGGCAACGTACAAGGTGATATAAAGCTTAAGAACCCTGCACCAAATGCTAAAAACAAATTAATATCAGTATCCATATCTAGTTGTCTCTCCTTATAGTTTCTGTACCCATCGTACCAAACTTTTCATGAAATTACTTTTCTTTTGGCTGTGACATTTTCATGACAAAATGAAGAAGTGAATGTAGAGTCATTTTTTACAAGAAAATATGTCCTAAAACTATAGGATTGAATGCAATTGTCAAGGGAGATTTGGCGCTAATAGGTTGCTCTTTGTCACGACAAGTATTAATTGCTTCAACTATATGCAGATTTTAAAATCATTTTATATTTGCATTTAGAAGTGCGATATATTTCTAATATAACATTACAGGCGTGTTGAATAACCCATTTTAACCATTACTAATAAAGTGGTAGATAGGTTGATTTCCGCTACGGGATGCTCGCTTTCCGCGGGCATGCACCCTCCGCTACAAGCAACTAAAAACTGTAGTAACATACGTTAGTATTGAACAAAAAAAAA
>NZ_JAEOAH010000112.1 GCF_016612995.1 Viridibacillus soli | reverse complement strand
TTATGTTTTCATATAAGAGCATTCTTTGGATTTTTGTATTAACTTATCTGTATATAAATGATGAAGAGAGTATAGAAGTAGGTACACAACTTAATTAAGCACTTATAATGGGGTTCAAGGAAACAGTATCCGTAGGAATAATAAGAAATTTAATGAACACTTTAAAAAGATAATTGGTGAATTATATCATTCAGACCAATCTATTTAAGAGCTAAGTAGAAAGCATATTATATCAAAAGTAAATTAAAGAAAAGTTCTCCTATAT
>NZ_JAEOAH010000111.1 GCF_016612995.1 Viridibacillus soli | reverse complement strand
TGTTGCTCAATATATGCACCCTTGAATTGTTCGAAATAGATATCACTACTTTCCTCTTTTAAAATTTTCAAAGTATCTCTTTTAATCATTAGGGACGGATAAGCACGATACGGCTTTTTCATTTCTATATAAGTTTGATGGTCAATACCTTCAAACCAATTATTAGTTGTCTTAATAATAGAAAACTCATCTTGTATTCCATAGTTTGTTTTTAAATATTCTTGTATTGGTTGATTCAGATCATCTTTAGAGAAACATCCACTAAGAATTAAGATTGATGTACTTGCTAAGATGACTTGAATCAATCTTTTAATACTCTTCATT
>NZ_JAEOAH010000110.1 GCF_016612995.1 Viridibacillus soli | reverse complement strand
TTAACGGTAAATAACAACCTAATATTCCCCTAATCAACATAATATATATAAAAATTAGGTTTAATAGTGACCAGCTAATCACTAATAGGAATCTATATTTTTATAAAGTTGTTTTAAAAAAGAAAGAGCGTGTTTTGAACAAAACATGCTCTCAATATATTCAATTCATTTGATCATATCCACAAGCATTATTCAGCATCAGAAACTTTTAGTTGATTTTTAAAATAAAAGGTAATGTTATGTTTTATTTTCGCAATAAGGATTTTTTTCACTTTCTGAAATATTCTTCATTATTTTAAAGGAATCCAAATTTCAGAATATAAATCCG
>NZ_JAEOAH010000011.1 GCF_016612995.1 Viridibacillus soli | reverse complement strand
GATGCTCGCTTTCCGCGGGCATGCACCCTCCGCTACAAGCAACTAAAAACTGTAGTAACATACGTTAGTATTGAACAAAAAAAAAATTTTAACGGTAAATAACAACCTAATATTCCCCTAATCAACACACCTGATAACATTAATATAAACATTAATTTAACAGAAGAAAAAACTAAAAAAGATAAAAAAGAAGTTCAGAAAATTGCACGTAATATTATAAAACAAAAAGGATTTAACCCTGATTTATTCCAAATTAATGTGACAAATACTATTATCATTGAATAACTAGTTCATTATAAAAAATTCTGGTCCATCTGCACCACCACATGGACTTGTAGTTTAGCAACAGCCTTTTCTTCTTCTTTAACTCTAAGTTCTTACTCTTCTTTAGCCTCAAGTACAGCATTTTCTTAAGCTATTACTTCTTAAGTTTTACCTGCTACTTTTTCTTTGCTCTCTGTATTGGATACGTTGTCATAAGTAAAGTTACAAAATAAACAAGTCCAGTTAGGTTATTTCTTTTTTATATCAACCTTAAAGGCGGTGTGAGTGGTGCCACCCTGTTGCCATTGCACTTGCCGAATAAACTTGATAATCAGATAAAAAATTCCGATAAGAAGCATTCATGGATCAAGCACTGAATTTGGCAAAGTATCTCAAGAAAAAAACGTTAGTGGAATATATAATAGATAATATGTTCCTTCATACAAAAAGGCCGTGTTCGTAGTTATTGTTGTTGGTTTCCTTATTCCATTTTATGTTAAAGTGAGGTTAGATATTAAAAATCTTCATTGGACAGGTTATTATATTGTAATGGGATCAGGGGGATGGATTATGGATACTGAGGGGCTTATCGTATTCACAGTAGTCGGATTGATTTGTATTTTTTTAGGATATTTGATTTGGTTTAAAAAGATGCTTTTTTTAATCGCGGGTTACAATGAATCAACTTTTGAAGGGGATAAAGAAAAATTAGCAAAGGGAATAGGAATTGTTGCTATCATATCAGGTATAGTAACAATACTTTTCCCATTCTTTTTATACTTGTTTGGAAACACTGTTGGGATAACATATTGCCTAATCATCATTATAGGGTTAATAGTAATATTTTGGATTTTTGATAAAAAGTAAATGATGAACAAACTTCTATCAGCTGCGTTTATATAATTCTTCAAAATAATTGGGACAGGTTAGACAGCACACCTTATACTTTCAACAGTTGTAAATGTTGCACTTTGGTAAGAAAAAACAACATTTCTTATGTTTTATCTTGAAGTGATAATTTCTATGTAGTCCAAGGAAGCGATGTCAGAACAAGTAGCTGTCGAGATGTTTAGTAGCCACTCCTTGGAACCTGTCCATCCATTTTTTAAGTCGTTTATGATACCGTTAACGTGTTGTATAGAATAGCAGCCCTTCTTATATCCCCCTTTACTTACATTATTTAATACAAACTCCATTTACTTCTATTACCAATTCAAAATCTCCTTAATAGACAATATAGAGACCTGCTTGCTATTAAGGAGACCTGCTCATCCATTGTTATTCTACTTCTTGAACTAACCCATTCTGTAATTGATACATTTTATGATACAAACCATTTTTCGCAAGTAACTCTTGGTGTGTTCCCTGCTCAACAATTTCTCCATGATGCAGCACTAAAATTTGCTCCGCATCTTGAATCGTACTAAGGCGATGTGCAATAGCAATTGTCGTTCGGCCTTGACGCATTTTATCGAGGCTCGCTTGAATGGCTACTTCTGTTTCCGTATCAATTGTTGCGGTGGCTTCATCTAACACGAGAATTTTTGGATTCGCCGCAACCGTTCTCGCAAAAGCAATGAGCTGACGTTGCCCACTTGAGAACGTGGACCCACGCTCAGTTACTTGATGTTTATAGCCCTTTGGCATTTGCTCGATAAATTTATCTGCTTGCACAAACTCCGCTGCAGCTCTCACATCTTCATCTGGTAACTCCTCATTAAATAGCCGGATATTACTTTCAATCGTACCGTAAAACAGAAACGGATCTTGTAGTACTAACCCCATTTGCTCTCTTAATGTTTGTTTCGGATAATTTTTAATCGACTGACCGTCTATTAAAATATCACCTTTCTCAAATTCATAAAAGCGCATTAATAAGTTAATGATGGAACTTTTCCCGCTCCCCGTATGACCAACAAGTGCTACCGTCTCACCAGGATTTACGTTGAATGAAATATTTTTCAATACATCTGTTTTTCCATCATAAGAGAATGTCACATCGCGAAACTCGATGCGACCATCTGCCATTTTCACAGTAGTATCCTCCATCTGACGTGGGTCAAGCTCATGATCATCCAATAAAGTAAAGACACGAGACGCTGACACAATAGCTTGTTGGAAAAGTGACAACCTCTGCATCACTTGGTTAATCGGCTCAAAGAAACGATTAATATAAGTGATGAACGCATAAATAACCCCGATTTCTATTGGATCATTAAAAGATGTAATACCAAAAAAGCTTAGCAGTAAAATAACCCCTAACGCATAAACCAAATCAATTACTGGTCGCAAAAGCAAGCCATCTAGCTTAATGCTACTCATTACTGCCTTGTAATGCTTCTCATTAATATCGTCAAACTCATCGCGGAAGCGTTTTTCCTGACGAAATGCTTGCACGATTGACATACCAGATAGCGATTCTGCTAGTTTGGCGTTTAATTGACTTAGTTGTTCACGCATATCCATATAATAAACGGCACTATATTTTCGATACGCATAAATGATCCAATAAAGGAGTGGTAGTAAAATCATCGTTGCAATTGCTAACTTCCAGTTTAGTGTAAACATTGCGATATAAACACCGATGATTAAAAAGCCACTCTGTACAAAGCCGATTAACACACTTACGAACATTTCCATAATCGCTTCCGTATCATTCGTCACTCGCGACACGATACTACCCGCTGGTGTACGGTCAAAATAACGCAAACCAAGCTTATGCACCTTCGTATATACATCAATACGTAGCTGTTGAATGACCTTTAAAGCTAATACGTGAAAGCGCAGCATTTGTAAATAACTAATAATGGCATTCAAAATTTGTATACCAATATATGTAACACCTAGTATGATCAAAGGATTCGTAGGGAAATGACGCGGTGTTAAATAGTCATCCATAAACATTTTAATCAGCAATGGACCGAAAATATCACCAAGAACTGTAATAATAAGCAATAATAACGCAATCGAAATTGATTTTTTATGTGGCTTTAAATAAATTAGTAGTCGCTTTAATACTTGCCACTGGTCTTTACCTGTCAGGGTGATTTTTTGATCTTCATTCACGATGGCTCACCCCCTCTTTCCACTAACTGCTCAAGCTGCTGTAATTGATACATTTCAAAATAGCGTCCTCTTAGAGCCATTAATACATCATGTGTTCCCTTTTCTACAATTGTCCCTTCATGTAACACAATGATGAGGTGCGCATGTATTAGTGCACTTAATCGATGCGAAGTAATAATCGTCGTTGCATCTGTTCTGGCCCCTTTTAATGCCGCTAAAATAGCTTCTTCTGTCTTCGCATCGACCGCTGATAACGAATCGTCTAGAATGAGCATTTCAGGTTTCATTAACAACGCACGTGCAATCGAAATCCGCTGCTTTTGACCACCAGAAAGTGACACTCCACGCTCACCGACAATGGTATTATACCCTTTAGTAAAATGCAGTATATCATCATGGATTTGTGCAATTTGCGCAGCATTTATCACTTCTTCTTCAGTAGCCTCCGGGTTTGTAAATGCGATATTTTGATAGATTGATGCCGAGAATAAAAAATGCTCCTGTGGTACATAGCCAATTGCCTCACGAAGTTTTAATGTTTCGTAATCACCTATAGCATGGCCACCGTAAATAATGTTACCGTCATAACCATCAAATTCACGCATTAACAGCTTTAATATGGCTGTTTTTCCAGCACCCGTTTTACCAACAACACCAAGTGTTTCACCACGTTTTAATATGAATTGTATATTTTTTAGTGATGGTGTTTCCTCTCCTGGGAAAGTAAATGATTGAATATTAAATGCAAGATTCCCTTGTGGACGAATGGCTAAAGCATCTTCTTTATCCTGTATATCCATCTTTTCAGCTAATAAATTCCGGATCCGGTCATACGATGCACTACCACGCTCCATAATATTAAAGAGCAAGCCAAACGCTAGCAACGGCCAAACAAGGAGCCCTAAATAAGATGTAAATGCGACCAAATCACCTAACGTCATATCTCCAGCAACAACAAATTTAGCCCCAAACACAATCGTTAAGAAAAACGATATACCTACAACGAGCGAAATCGTTGGATCAAATAGCGAATCCACTTTTGCAACTCGTATATTTTTCTGTACAACATCATCAGATAAACGTTTAAAATCCTCGATATCCTCTTTGTCCTGACCGAATGTTTTCATCACTTTAATGCCAGTAATACTCTCTTGCGTTTTATCATTTAAATCCGAAAATGCAGCTTGAGCATGATGAAAATGTTTATGCAAAAGTTTACCGTAGTAATTCGTTGAAAGCGCCATAAATGGCATTGGAATCAAAGCGATTAACGTCAACTTCCAATCAATTGTAATAGCCATCGCTAATATAACAAAGCCACCCGTTGTAATAGAGTCCACAAGCGTTAAAACCCCATTACCTGCTGTTTGTTGCACAGCTGATACATCATTTGTTGCATGCGCCATTAAATCGCCAATACGGCGCTTTTGATAAAAAGACGGCGCCATTGATGTAAAATGGCGAAATAAATCTGCGCGGAGCTTTTTAGCTAGTGTCATAGACGACCCATAAATCATAATCCGCCAATAATAACGAATCACATACATAATGAGTGCGGAAGCAGCTAATACGCTCAGCCATTTTACTAAGGAACCACCAGTCAAATTGCCTGCACCAATTTCATCGACAACAACACCAATAATTTTCGGTGGCACTAACTGTAATATCGCCACGATGATTAAAAGTGAAATCCCCATGAAATATTGCTTCTTGCGTTCTTTAAAAAACCAACCTAATTCAAAAAATACCTTCATCTCTATTCACCCACTTTTCTTCATAAATTATAGTTTATCAAATATTCTGAAATGGTAAAAGATGTGAAAGGAAAATAATTTCGGATATTGAAATATTTTTTAAAAATGATGGAAATTGATTAAATCAGTTCCTATTTAACAAATCATTGCTACGTTATATGAGCAGAAGAAGCGTATGACAACTTCAACAACCAACTAGAAGAATTATTAGAGTCTTTCTTCATAGAGATACACACTGATTTGATAGATGTAGTTGAAAACTAACCCTTTTTCACATTTCATAATGAATGGACTTAAGCAAAAACAAAAAACCAACTCCCCTCTGGAAGTTGGTTTTGCTGGAACATATATGTATGCCCATAGCTTATGGAATTAGTTCTCCTCTGTGAACGTTCTTCCAATCTATTTTTTTATAAACATTCTTTCGCTTTTGCAATTTGAATTTTTACTTGATCGAAACCAGTGCCACCTAAGGAATGACGACGTTTCACAGCTGCTTCTGGTGCTAACACATCAAATACATCTGATTCGATTAATGAACTCGCCTCTTGCAAGTCTTCAATTGGTAAGTCCAATAAGTAAATACCACGTTGGATACAAAGGAATACTAATTTTCCTGTAACGGCATGTGCCTCACGGAAAGGCATGCCTTTTGTTGCTAAATAATCCGCTAATTCCGTAGCATTTGAGAAATCTTGATGCACGGCTTTATGCAATGTTTCTTTTGCAACTGTCATAGTACGAACCATTCCTTCGAAGATCTTCAGTGAGCCGACAATTGTATGTAATGTGTCGAACATACCTTCTTTATCTTCTTGCATGTCTTTGTTATAAGCTAATGGAATCCCTTTTAATACTGTAAGTAAGCCCATTAGATTACCGTAAACACGACCTGCTTTACCACGGATTAACTCCGCCATATCCGGATTTTTCTTCTGTGGCATAATACTTGAGCCTGTAGAGAACGCATCATCTAACTCGATGAATTTGAACTCTTCACTTGACCACAAAATAATTTCCTCAGCAAAGCGTGATAAATGCGCCATTAAAAGTGAACCATTACTTAAAAATTCCACGATGAAATCACGATCACTTACTGCATCCATACTATTTTGGTAAACAGCAGAGAATCCTAGTAGTTCTGCACTCATTTCACGATCAATTGGGAAGGTCGTTCCAGCTAGAGCACCTGCCCCAAGTGGTGAAATATCGATTCGTTTTAATGATTCCACGAAACGTTGTTTATCGCGTTCTAACATCCAGAAATATGTCATCAAATGATGCGCAAATGAAATTGGTTGTGCACGCTGTAAATGAGTATATCCAGGTGCTAGCGTATCAATATTTTCTTCTGCTTGTGTCATAATCGCTTTTTGGAAAGCTTCTATTAAAGAAACAACCTCATGCACACGTTTTTTTAAGAACAAGTGCATATCTGTCGCTACTTGATCATTTCGGCTACGGCCAGTATGAAGTTTCCCTCCTACTGGACCAACCAAATCAATGAGCATTTTCTCTAGATTTAAGTGAATATCTTCATTAGCAATCGAGAACTCAAGAGAGCCCTCAGTTGCTTTTTGTTGTAATTGATGTAGACCATCTTTAATCGTGTTGACTTCGTCCTGTGATAAAATGCCACAAGCACCCAGCATCGTAACGTGAGCAATACTGCCTTCAAGATCTTCCGTTACAAGCTGTTGGTCAAACCCGATGGATGCCCCGAATTCATCTACCCATTGTTCGGCAGAATTTTGGAATCGCCCGCCCCATAGTTTACCACTCATGCTTGCACCTTCTTTTCTCCTTTGTTTACCATAGAGTTCACTACTGTTGGAAGACCCCATAGTTCGATGAAACCTACAGCTGAAGCGTGGTTAAATTCATCTTCTTTTGTATATGTTGCTAATTTTTCATTGTATAAAGAGTTTGGAGATTTACGTCCTTCAACAATTGCATGGCCTTTGAATAATTTTACGCGAACTGTACCATTTACATATGTCTGAGTTTCTTTTAAGAATGCTACTAATGCTGGTCTTAATGGAGAGAACCATAAACCTTCATAGATTAATTCAGTTAATTTTTTCTCAATTACTGGTTTGTAATGAGCGATTTCTTTTACTAGGGTAATATCTTCTAATTCTTTATGTGCTATTAGTAAAGTGTGTGCACCTGGGATTTCGTATACTTCACGTGATTTAATACCAACTAAACGATTTTCAACATGGTCTATACGGCCAACGCCATGCTTACCAGCTACTTCGTTTAATTTTAAGATTAAGTCAGCTAATTTATACGCTACGCCATCTAGTGCTACTGGTACACCTTGTTCGAATTCGATTTCGATCACATCTGCAGTATCAGGAGCATCTTCAAGAGCAACTGTTAAGTCATATGCTTCTTCTGGTGGTGCAGCCCAAGGATCTTCTAAAATACCACATTCGTTAGCACGTCCCCATAAGTTTTGGTCAATTGAGAATGGTGAATCTAAAGAGATAGGAAGTGGAATATTTTTTTCCTTCGCATATTCGATTTCTTCCTCACGGCTCCAAGCCCATTCACGAACTGGTGCAAGAACTTCTAAATTAGGATTTAATGCTTTAATAGAAACTTCGAAACGAACTTGGTCATTCCCTTTACCAGTACAACCATGTGCTACTGCAACTGCGCCAGTTTGTTCAGCTACTTCTACTAATTTTTTAGAAATAAGTGGACGAGATAGAGCTGATACTAATGGATACTTTTGTTCGTACCAAGTATGTGCTTGAAGAGAAATTAATGCGTATTCTTCAGCGAATTCGTCTTTTGCGTCGATCATGTAAGATTCAACTGCGCCAACTTCTAATGCTTTGTTTTTGATGAAGTCAAGGTCTTTCCCTTCACCTACGTCTAAGCAGCATGCTACTACTTCGTATCCTTGATCGATTAACCATTGAATTGCAACTGATGTATCTAAACCGCCTGAATATGCTAGTACTACTTTTTTAGCCATGTAACATTCCTCCGTATTATGTATTTTTATGCGAATTTATTTTATATTTATGCACTCATCATAGCATGGAATAAAAATGAATACAAGTGTATTTTTTTGCATTTATAAAAAAACTTTAATATTTTTTTATTACGCTTCTATCATAACTACATTCATCTGAAACCACTATATATAAAAGAAAAAAGGACTATTCAAAGTAGAAATCCCCTACTTGAATAATCCCTTTAACGGATGAATCTATTTATACACTCAATACAGTTATTTCTGCATAAATATAATTTCTGATAATTAAAGTCATCTATAATTCCAAATACAATAATGTATATTCATAAATTTACTTTTTATTAAAAAATCGCTTCCCTAGTTTTTCTACAATAGATGGAGCAACCGCATAAAGCTTACTTGTAATCGCCATATACGATGGTAAATTAACTTCTCGTACATTTCGCCCAACCGTCTTCACTGTCGCTTCCGCTACTCGCTCTGGTGTTAATAGCACATTTTTCATCGAGTCGCGATATGTGTCTGTTTTATCCGCATGATCCAAAAATGGTGTATCAATTGGACCTGGATGAATCGCTGTCACATGAATGCCAAATGGTGCAAGCTCCATGCGCAAAGCATTTGTAAAACCGATAATCGCATGCTTTGTTGCTGCATATACAGAAGCTTTCGGAGTAGCAACCTTCCCCGCTTGTGAGCCGATGAAAATAAGTTGACCACTTTTTCGCTTCATCATATTACGCGACAACTCTTTTGCTAAAAGGATCGGCGCTTGGATATTCACATGAAGCATCTGCTCAATTTCTATTTCCGTTAAGTCAGATGCATACTCAAAAGTACCAACACCAGCAGAAAAAATTGCCACATCAATTGCTGGTAATTTTTTAAGTAACAAATGAATTCCTTCTATAGTAGAAAGATCAGCTTGAATCGTTTGTATGTTCGGTGCGGTAAATGACTGCAAAACTTCTATAGAACGGCCAGTCGCAATTACCGTATGCCCACTAGTCGCAAGCAAAGCCACGATACATTTGCCAACTCCACTCGTGGCTCCTGTAACGAGGATTGTTTTACGCTTGTTCATAAAGATAGACGCCTTCTTCATTCATGTTCTCCTTAATCAGCCCTTCAGCTAATAAATAATCTAGCTGACCAATTGTTTCTGATAAAGTCAAACCTAGCTCCTTCTCGTAAGCATATGGGAATAGCTGCACAGTGAGGTCAAACGTAGTCTTTGGTTCACCTTGCAACATGCCAAGTACTTTCATCGCACGATTATGCTGCTTTTCAAGGCGTTCCTTTATAAGCTCATGCACATTGCGAACTTCTTCCCCGTGACCGCTATACACTACATCAATAGGTAAAGTTAATAACTTTTTCAATGACGCATTTTGCTGTAATAATGATTTTGCACGCTTCGCTTTCGGGTTCAATGGTGGTTCAATTAAAGGATTGGGTGAAACATGGGCAATCAGTAAGTCCCCACCAATCATCTCTTGTTTTTCTTCATGCCAATAAACTAAATGACTTTGCGCGTGTCCTAGTGTCTCCATCGCAATGACACCAGGATGTCCCGGTAGTTCATCCCCGTCATGCAAAATAGATGTTAAAGGTTTTGTTCCGACAAAATCAGTAGATCTTGTCATCTTTTTTACCCAAGAAAAATATTCTTTTGGCACGCCCTCTTCTATTAAGCGATCTGTATAAAAATCAAAATGCGACGCAAGAAAGACCGGATCTCTACGTAGCCAAGCATCATTATATACATGACCCAGCACCTTAGCGTTTGGAAATGCATCAACTAAGCCCATATGATCTGGATGATGATGCGTTAAAATAACTTGCTCTATATCTTCAAAGCGATAGCCCGCTTCTTTTAAACCAAATTTTAAAGCTTCATACGCTTCCGGCGTTTTCGTCCCAACATCAACAATAGATAAAGCGTCTCCTTTTAGTACATATGAATTCACAGTCCCAACTGCAAATGGCGTTGGCGTGATAATCTTTTGAATCATGACAAAATCCCCCTAAAAAATGAATGACTATTCACCTCATTGTACAAGATTTTCACGAAACCGTCACCTGAAAATGTTGACAAAGTATTGTTAAGACACTATACTTGCAATCACATACAAAAAAGCGTAGACGAAGAATACTACAAATGATGATGGTGAAAAGAGAGTGTGACCACCGGCTGCAAGTCACATGACCCGCTCAACATTTGAAACCTACTTCAGAGCTGCTATGAAAACATAGCCGTCCCTTAGCGATAATAAGGAGCGAAAGTTGTGCTAATTCATTTAGCAAAACAAGGTGGTACCGCGGAAACATGCGTTTTCGTCCTTTATATAAAGGATGGGAAGGCTTTTTTTATTGAAAAAAACAGGAGGCGACAATTATGCAGACAATTGTATTTGCTGGCGCAGGTTCAATGGCAGAAGCAATGATTCAAGGTTGGGTAAAAGAAGGTGTCGTATCACCTAAAAAAATTCATATTATGAATAAATCTGATCGTCAAAAACTGAATCGTATCGCTAATGCTCATGGCGTACAAATTGTTTCTGACAGTCGCGATATTGTAAAAGTTGCAGATTGCATTATTTTGGCTATGAAACCGAAAGACGTTATAAAAGGAATGGAAGCTTTAGCACCCCTTATTCAAGAACACACCGCTGTCTTATCCGTTGTTGCAGGTATTTCTATCTCAACAATTGAAAATAGTTTAGGGAAACGACCAATTGCTCGCGTTATGCCAAACACATCGGCAACAATCGGCATGTCAGCAAGTGGCGTATCATTTAACGAACAAATTGATGCTAGTTTAAAACAAGAATTTATGACAATGTTAGAAGCAATCGGTACAGTAATTGAAGTAGAGGAAGATAAACTACATGTAGTAACAGCCGTTTCAGGAAGTGGCCCCGCATACCTCTATTATCTAATCGAAGCGTTTGAACAAGCCGGTATGCAATACGGTCTATCACGCGAAACCGTACGGTCACTTGCCGTTCAAACAATGGCAGGTGCTGCAGAAATGCTAAAACATTCTACCGATGATCCCGCTGATCTTCGTCGTAAAGTGACAAGCCCAGGTGGCACAACTGAAGCCGGCATAAAAGCCTTAGAAGAAAATCACTTCAAAGACGCCATCATCGCATGTATCCATGATGCAGAAGCAAAATCACGTGAATTAGCGAAAAGTGAATAATATGAATGACATTAACCCTGGAAAAGCATCGATTTACTATGCTCTTTCAGGGTTATTTTATTCAATACTTATAGCTAAATGCGAATGAAAGATGCTTTTTTACTTGGAACAGTAGAAATTCACATATTCATCCTCATAATTGTTCTGAAATATAACCTCATACAAAGCCATTACATCCCCTGCCCGTTTCGAATACGATTTTCCTTACCGTCAACCATATAAGCAACAATAGCCTTCAGAACATTTAAACGGTTACACGCATATAATAATTGAGGAAAGTCGCACTTTCAACGTAAATTATTCATACGATACCTTTTATTTAGTATGATGTGAAGAATCATTCACCGTGAGTTACGCTCCTTCGCATATGTAACGTGAAGAAGCATGATTTTGTCATACAGCACTATGAACAAACGATTAAAGAATTGAGGTACTTTTATGAAAATTAGTTTTATAACTCCAGCCTATAATAGCGAAAAATGGATTAAGACAATGCTAGACAGTATTCCTAAAGAATATGCATATGAATTGATTGTATGTGATGATTGTTCTACTGATAAAACAGTAGAACTATTAGAAGAATATAAAAAAACTTGCCCACAATTAAAAATATTATTTAACGAAAAAAATATTGGTGCTAGCAATACTTATAATAGATGTATTGCCGAAGCAACTGGTGATTATGTAGCCATAATTGATAGTGATGATCTATATTTGCCTACTATTAGAGAAGTTTTAGCACAAATAGATGGCGAACATGACATCTATTATTACAATATGATCACAAAACTTGGAGAACATTATATAAAAAGGGAAACAGACGGTTATTTATGGCCTGGGCAATTTAAAATTATTAGAAGAAGTTTTATAGGTGATGCAAAATTCACAATTAGACAAGGTGTTGCTGGTGATTGGGATTTTAATAGATCATTGGTTGATAAAAATCCTAAATGTAAGTTCACTGGTATATTCGCCTACTGGTATAACTTTCCTAGAGGAAATTCTGAATCCGATTTGCATATAAGAGGGCTGAAATAATAGTATATGCATAGATATTTTTTTGAACAAAATACTTAATTGTGGTGTGTATATATAATCGGATATTCATTTATAAACGTTGCTAACAACTGGTGGGGCTGGTTCATTTGGAAACATCATATTACAAGAATTGAGGTACTTTTATGAAATTTAGTTTTATAACTCCAGCTTATAATAGTGAAGAATGGATTACGACAATGTTAGAGAGTATTCCGAAAGAATATGCATATGAAATTATAGTATGTGATGATTGTTCTACTGATAAAACAGTAGAACTATTAGAAGAATATAAAAAAACTTGTCCTCAATTAAAAATATTATTTAATGAAAAAAATATTGGTGCTAGTGATACATATAATCGATGTATTGCAGAAGCAACTGGTGATTATGTAGGCATAATTGATAGTGATGATAAATATTTGCCCGCTATTAGAGAAGTTTTAGCACAAATCGACGGAGAATATGACCTATATTATTACAATATGCTAACTAAAGATGGTCAGGAATTTATTAAAAAGGAAACAGATGGTTATCGATGGGCTGGGCAATTTAAAATAATTAGAAGAAGTTTTATAGGTAATGCAAAATTCACAAATAGAAAAGATCTTGCTGGTGATTGGGATTTTAATAGAGTCTTATTAGATAATAAACCCAAATGTAAATATACTGGTATATTAGCGTATTGGTATAATTTCCCTAGGGATAATTCCGAATCCGATTTGCATCTAAAAGGGTTGAAATAATGGCATATGTGTTGTGATATTTCTATAACGTCCTACGGAAAAGAGAGGTGTGGAGATATAATTATATGTTTAAAGATAAAACGTTGCTAATAACAGGTGGTACTGGCTCATTTGGTAATGTGGTATTACAACGATTTTTAAATACAGATATCAAGGAAATTAGAATATTTTCAAGAGACGAAAAAAAACAAGATGATATGCGCATTTTATATCAGAATGATAAAATCAAATTTTATATTGGGGATGTACGTGATATTAGTAGTTTAAATAATGCTATGTATGAAGTGGACTATATTTTTCATGCGGCAGCCCTTAAACAAGTCCCCTCATGCGAATTTTTCCCAATAGAAGCCGTAAAAACGAATATACTTGGCACAGACAATGTATTAACTGCTGCGATAAACGCAGGTGTAAAAAAAGTTATTTGTCTTTCTACAGATAAAGCCGCATACCCTGTAAATGCTATGGGGATTTCTAAAGCGATGATGGAGAAAACATTCATTGCCAAGTCTAGAATGGTCAATCCTGACAAAACGCTAATTTGTGGAACTAGATACGGTAACGTTATGGCATCTCGTGGATCGGTCATACCATTATTCGTAGAACAAATTAAGGCTGGAAAACCTTTAACGGTAACTGATGCCAAGATGACTCGCTTTATTATGAGCCTAGATGAAGCTGTCGAATTGGTTTTATATGCTTTTAAAAATGCTGCGAATGGTGATATTATGGTTCAAAAATCACCAGCTTCTTATGTAGCAGATTTAGCACAAGCACTGAAAGAATTATTTAAAGTGGACAATGAAATTGAAATTATCGGTACTCGTCACGGAGAAAAAATTTACGAAGTACTCCTTACTAAAGAAGAAGCTGCCAAAGCGAATGATTTGGGTAAATTTTATAAAATCCCCGCAGATAACCGCGATCTGAATTATGGGAAATATCTTGAAAAAGGTTCTCCTAAAATCACTTTAACGGATGAATACAACTCAAATAACACTAAAATTCTTAAAGTAGAAGAAATAAAAGAGAAATTGCTAAAACTTCCTTTTATTCAAGAAGAACTGCGCAAATGGAATGGAGGAATAAATTGAAATTTTTAGTTCTTGGAGCAACTGGAATGGCTGGTCACACGATCTCATTATATTTAAATGAGAAAGGTCATGAAGTCACTACCTATTCGAGAACATCTTTTCCATATTGCGAGAACATAAATGGTGATATTACGGAAAAGTTATTATTACATTCTATTCTATTAAACAACTATGATGTCATCATAAATTGCATAGGTATCTTAAACCAATCATGTGATGCAGATCCATCAAAAGCTGTCTATATAAATAGTTACTTTCCACATTCCATTGTTGAACAATTGAAAAACACCCATACTAGACTAATTCATATGAGTACAGATTGTGTTTTCTCAGGAAAATCAGCACCGTATACTGAAAATAGTGTTCATGATGGTGAGACTTTTTATGATAGAACAAAAGCTTTAGGCGAAATTGATGATAATAAGAATTTAACCTTCAGAAATTCGATCATTGGTCCAGATATGAAAAAAGAAGGTATTGGCTTATTTAATTGGTTTATGAAACAAAAAGGAACCATTAGCGGCTATACGGGCGCTATTTGGACTGGAGTTACTACCCTAACTTTAGCCAAAGCGATGGAGAGAGCTGCAATTGAAAATGTTACCGGGCTATATAATCTTGTGAATAATACGAGTATTAGTAAGTTTGATTTATTAAAATTATTCAATGAAAATTTCAAAGAAAATGAAGTAAATATTTTGCCTAGTCATTCCGTTAATGTTGATAAAACATTGATCAATAACCGAAACGATTTTTCATTCGAAGTACCCAGTTATGAAAAAATGATAATAGAGATGAAAGAATGGATCTGGACACACAAGAACTTATATCCTCATTATTTTAGTGAAAGTTGAACATGCGCTTCGGATAAAAGCGAATTACTCCATTAAACTCCTCCATTACTGAAAACAGTCACTTTATTCCCTCTAAAAAGCTACTATTTTTCAATTCCATTCGGAAAGAAATCTATACTCCCATGAAATAATGTGCTGAATCCTATGCATATTAGTAACGGGAGTTTTTTTATCTCTTTTGATATTGGCATTTATTTGGGGGAATATGCAGCAAGAAGAACTGCAAATGACTTTCCAACAGTAGAATCTAGTCCTATTAGTACAAGTATAAAGAGCATTCGGATTTCTCCACATTGAGAGATTTCCATACGCTCTTCTACTACTTTCTGATACTAAGCAACTTCCTCAAAATCAGCTTCTTTTTTGTAAACTTCGCCTAGCCATCCATAAACTGTTTCATTTCTTTATCAAATTCATCCAACTTACACATACCCTTTTCCTTAAAAACTTTCCTGCAACTATATTTTTTATCTTATTCTATAGTTTTTTTGAGTCATAGAAGCTAATACCTGAGTCACAATAGATGGGCTGCGAGTCATAGAAGTTGATGCCTGAGTCATAATAGAAGAGCTGCGAGTCATTGAAGTTGATGCCTGAGTCGCAATAGACGGGCTGTGAGTCATAGAAGATGATGTGAGTCATAATAGATGGGCTACGAGTCATTGAAGTTGATGCCTGAGTCATAATAGAAGAGCCGCGAGTCATTGAAGTTGATGCCTGAGTCACAATAGATGGACTGCGAGTCATTGAAGTTGATCTGAGTCATAATAGAAGAGCCGAAAGTCATAGAAGCTGATGCCTGAGTCACAATAGATGGACTGCGAGTCATTGAAGTTGATCTGAGTCATAATAGAAGAGCCGAAAGTCATAGAAGCTGATGCCTGAGTCACAATAGATGGACTGCGAGTCATTGAAGTTGATCTGAGTCATAATAGAAGAGCCGCGAGTCATAGAAGCTAATGCCTGAGTCACAATAGATGGACTGCGAGTCATAGAAGTTGATCTGAGTCATAATAGAAGAGCCGCGAGTCATAGAAGCTAATGCCTGAGTCATAATAGATGGGCTGCGAGTCATAGAAGCTGATGCCTGAGTCACAATAGACGGGCTGCGAGTCATAGAAGTTGATGCCTGAGTCATAGTAGAAGAGCCGCGAGTCAATATTTACCTGACTTCTCTCTCAATATGAGCAAGCAGGGCTGAAGCAAAAAGCGTAAGTATTTCTTCTAAAAACCATAACTTCATTATGAATTGCTATGTCGAGTTTTAATGCTGATTTTTTCTTAAAAGTTGGTTGTATTCATTCCAAAAACCTTCATACATTTCTTTATCAAAGTCATCTATAATTTGTTTTTCATTCGATTGTTCAAATAGCTTTTTTGCTTCCAGGGCAAATGAAACAACTTGGTTTTTATAGTCGTTTTTATTTAATCTGATTTCGAGTCCATTAAAGTGCACACTCCCAGATTCCGGGCTAGTTGTAGTAACTTTAACAAAATCCGATAGAATCACTTCGTCGTCCATATGTTTTACAGACCAATGAATTGAAATCGGACAACCCATCATTAAAATTAAACCGCAACCATGGAGAATTAGCCCTTCTTCATGATTAGGGTCACAAATATAATCTTTATCAAGGGTTCTTAACAATGCTAATGCAGACTCACTAATCCCCCATTCTTCGTATATACCAGATTGTGTAATAATAGTCTCATTAACGTTCAAGTAAATTTCACCGTGTGAGCATAAGTCTTCTTCATCGTTGTAGAGCCATTTTTGATTTTCAATTTTTATTATCAAGCGGTTAGAGTGTTCCATCAAAATTCACCTTTTCCATTAAATTCAGTTCAACGAGTAACAAATTACATCTCTTAAACTATTATAGGGTTCATTGGGTGAATTTAAAGAACTTTCCACAATCATTTTACTCTCTGCTTCTTGATCGCTACAATGTTTAACACCAACTGAGAAATGGAACCAATTCAAATAATGGTCACGATACTTTATATTATGTCATTGAAATGATGCAAGTGAACTAAAACCCGATATTACATCTTCAATGAACACTCTCATCAAAGTACTGTAATGTATTCAAGTCTTTTTAATAAACCTAATTCCTACTGTTTTGCTATAATATAGTCATTAATAGAATTGGAGTGATTTCATTCATGGCAAAATTATTTGAACCCTATACGATAGGTAATGTAACATTAAAAAACCGCATTGTAATGTCACCCATGTGTATGTATGAATGCTCTGATGAGGACGGTTTGGTCCAGGATTTCCATAAAATTCACTATGCAACAAGGGCTGTTGGTCAAATAGGTCTTATCATTTTGGAAGCGACGGCCGTGCAAGAAGAAGGACGTATCTCACCACAAGACCTCGGTATTTGGAGCGATGAACATGTTAATGGCTTATCTGAATTAAATCGCTTAATGCATGATGCAGGCTCCAAAACAGGTATTCAGTTGGCACATGCTGGCCGTAAAGCACAGCTTGAAAGCAATATTTATGCACCTTCTGCCATTGCCTTTAGCGATGAATATAAAACGCCAATTGAAATGACAACAGATGAAATAAACAATACGGTAGAAGCATTCAAAAAAGCAGCTATTCGATCAAAAGAAGCGGGCTTTGATGTGATTGAGCTACATGGTGCACATGGCTATTTAATAAATGAATTTTTATCGCCATTATCAAACAAACGTACAGATGAATACGGAGGCTCAGCAGGAAATCGCTACCGCTTTTTAAGTGAAGTCATCGATGCTGTAAAAGGAGTATTTGATGGCCCATTATTCGTCCGCATTTCTGCGAAAGACTATGCAGATGGTGGAATGGAGCCATCAGATTATATTCCAATGACACAATGGATGAAGGAGCAAGGTGTCGATTTAATAGATGTTAGTTCTGGTGCAGTTGTTCTTGCAAGAATTCCAGTATTCCCAGGCTATCAAGTACCATTTGCTGAAAAAATCAAACATGAAACACCTATTGCAACAGGTGCTGTCGGACTTATTACTTCCCCACTACATGCCGAGGAAATTTTACAAAATGACCGAGCAGACCTAGTCTTTTTAGCAAGAGAATTGTTACGTAATCCCTATTGGTCATACCGTGCTGCGAAAGAATTGGGTGTTGATATTGAAGCACTAAACGGCTCATATCAACGTGGTTGGAAATAACTTTCGTATAAAAAACTAATAGCCATTGTGCAAATGTCAATAAAGTCATTTAACTATATAGTTTGGCTATGTTAATTGATATTGTTGATATTTCAATAATAAATAAAAAGGACCAATTTTAAGGTCCTTTTTATTGTGTGCTTGTTCAACTAAAGCACTCCGTTCGTATTATAAGGTCAGCCAGATATTTCTAGTTGACCATTTTTTATATCGATATATGATAACTGTAGCCGGGGAGCAGCTCTCTAAACTCATACTTGTAGTTCATTTAAAGAAACCTGACCAATAATCTCAAACCCCAAACCTACCCCACGAGGTTTTACAATAACTGTTCCCATGTATGGGATTGCCCCCAAACCAATCCCTTTCGGAAAGCTGTGGGCAATGATAACTTTATTGCTACCTGCTGGTGGTGGAATTTCTAGGGCTGATTTGAGGTTATTTAGGATTCTTTGTTGTTCTGCTGCGCTTGAGTTGCTGCTTAAATTATATGTTTCAAGCCAGAAAGGGTCGACTTGGACGTTTTCTTTACCGAAAGCCAATTCTGCGGTTTCTCTCGTTCTACAAAATGGGCTGGCGAGGACAGGATAGTAAATAGGTATGTAAAGAGAGCGAAGTGCCTCTCCGTAGGTCATTGCTTGTCTTTTCCCTTCCTCAGAGAGATTTCTTTGGGTCGAACAATCCTGGAAGTTCATGTTTGCTTGATCTTCTCCTATTGTTGCTTCCCCGTGCCTAGCATATAGATTATATCCGCCATTACGAAGTAAAGTAAGTATTGGACTTGTTAGGAGTTTATCCCCTTTTGGTTTCATCGCTTCTGCTATCGTTGCTTCGTATCTGTGTGCAAGTGCTTTATTAAGATATTGCTGTTCTGCGTATTGATGAAATAAGGCCGGATTGTTTGCAGAAGCCATTTTTAAACGCTTGTAATGATCTACTTTTGCCAAATGGTACGACACTAAATGGTTAAGGCTTGGATTTTGTCGGTTAGTCAATGTTGTTTCTCCTTCAAATTGAATTTCCTTGACTATTACAATCTATGTTACTCGC
The DNA here is from genome assembly GCF_016612995.1 of Viridibacillus soli. GTDB lineage: Bacteria > Bacillota > Bacilli > Bacillales_A > Planococcaceae > Viridibacillus > Viridibacillus soli. The sequence goes on along the minus strand of NZ_JAEOAH010000011.1, from coordinate 68,037 downwards.
CCTAAAGTGTAAATTATGTTTGCCTATTTAAAAACCAAATATGAGATACTTAATCCTTATTTGTATTTGATTTAATTGTCCTACCTTATTTAACAACCTCATCTTCAAAGAATTCTTCTACGTCGCCACGTAATAGTAAATTATATAGCAGGAAAGCAAGAAAATAAGCGTCAATTACAACCCTCCTAAACAACAGTTGGGATATATTTGACGCTTACATAAAAAAATAATATTTAGTTTGAAATAATACCTTAAAAGAGGATTATTTCACAATTTTTCAAACCTCACTTACTTATGGTACTGTTCACCGCACCAACTACTGTATATAATTGTAAAACACCAAAATGATTTGGCCCCTTGATTTAAGTCAATGACCAGTTATAATCTTCCTTTTAAAATGAAACCAACATTATAATATAGGAGGGTATATTATGGTTAACTCAGTAAAAAAACTATCGTATCAACGAAAATCTACTCTGATTGCTGGCAACTCCTTTGATTAAGTCATTATGATCAACAGCATCTTTGTATTACAAAATCTTAACAAGTATTTTTAAAAATGAATTTTCTTACTTTTATAATATCTATAATACTAAAAGCCGACACTAATAAATAATTTAGTGTCGGCTCATGATGTTATGGAAAATAAGGAACAATCGTAAAATAATTAGCGAGCGAAATAGCGCTTAATAATAGGGTAAATTACCTCCTAAATTGACACATAAACACGGATTTAGGCGGCTGGTCTATTTTGTCTATAAAACGTGGTTAACTATAATGAAACATGACCTATAGCCGTTTGGCAACCTTTCTACTTACTAGGCTATAATTCATATTTTTATTCTCTTTCCTCCATCCAAAATATTGTTTCTTGTATTCCCTGGCTGTAAGGTGTATTGGGTAAAGAGCCAATTTCTTTTTCATACTTTTCTCCACTCAATAGGACTGGGATTTCTGTTAAATACATCATTTCCACCATTTCTTTCATAAAAGGCGAAAAAACTCCAAGGAAGCGAATCATTCCTTTCGAAATACTCCGAACCTTTTTTGTATATCCAGTTGCATGGCAAATTATCATGATCAACTCTTCTCCTGTAATAGGGTGAGTTGAGGGAATATTCCAGTTTTTATTATACGTATCGGAGCGTTCCGCCAATTCAACCATTGCTCTGGCACCATCGTATGTATAAAGAAACTCTCTAGCCACCTTCGTATTTCCAACAAAATTCACTTTTTTATTATGAACCATGTTTTTTATCGTTTCATGAAGTATAGTATTTTCAGCATTTGGTCCATATAAATCAGGCATATGGACGATTAATGCTGGAACATTACAATTTTTTAATTTGTTTTCCATCTCTAGACGAATTTTCCCCTTTTTAGTGTGAGGGTTCTTCCTCATTTCTTCTGTTACCTTCAGTTTAGACTGTTGCCTTCCATAAGCATAAATATTATCGACAAATGCAATTTTTGCATGTTGTGATTCTGCAACCTTTATCATTATATCTAAGCATTTAAGATGTTTCTGAGCCCATTCTTGATAAGGAAAACTAATTGCATGAAAAATAACATCCACACCTTTTGCGGCCTCTAACAATTCACTTTCATTTAAAGCATCTCCTGAAAAGATGGTCACTTTGGATTGATCTTTAAAAAGAGATTCTAGCTTATCTTTATCTCTAGAAAATGCAATAATATCTATATTTCTAGAAACTAATTCCCTAACTAATGCATAACCCATTCCGCCGGACGCACCTACCACTAATGCCTTTTTCATAAATATTACCTCCCTTTAATTAACCACTGGTCAATAAAAATGAAAAATTTTCTCTAGATCTATAAATTAGATCTAGAGATTTTTTCTGAACTTAAGGATTTGATTAAAAAATCTACATGTGCATATGCAGCATCTTTTACTTCTTCAAAACAGGTAGCATACCCTCGATAAAAGACAACAAACCCATGTAGAGAAATGAATACAGCATAAATATCTTTAATTAACAATGTATTATTAGATAAGGTTTGGACAGCTTGAGCGAATTTTTGATAACTAAAATTTGCTGCCTCTTGAGACAACACATCTATTTCACTGTTTCTCAGCATGAACATAGATTCATATTGACTTTGATTGTTTAAACCAAATTCAATAAAGCTGATAAACAATTTGTAAAGTTTAGTACAATTTTCTTCCCTGTTAATAACAACCTCGTCTATAATCCCATTTAGCTCCAAAAAATACTCTTGCAAAACAACATAAAATAATTCGGCTTTGTTTTTGAAATGATAATAGATTGCCCCATGACTACAATCCAGTTCCTTTGCAATACTTCGCATAGATACTTGATGAAAACCTTCTTCGACAAACTTAGTACGTGCTTCATGTATAATCATTTCCCTAGTTAATTCTTGTGATGATTGTTTACGTGGTGACATTTTCTCCCCCCTTTTATTGACCGCTGGTTAATAAAAAGTATAACAACCTATAATTAATTTGACAACTACATATTATTATTTTAAATTACTGAAACAAATAACATTTCTTTTATGATTTTTTCAAATGCCCTTTAGTTTAGAGAGTGTAACTGAATAAATAGAAAAAGAAAGACCCTTTTTTGTAAAATTAAATCATCAAAACACAATTCACAAAAAGAAGTCTTCCCTATGGTTTCAAGCTGTTCTTTTCCACATAAAAATTAATCACCGATCTATTCCTTATTTAATATGGAATGTAGTATGACTATGGCCCTCTTTTGATTTTTTCACTTCTAAAATAGCCGGCATAGCTGCTTTAAGTTCTGCGACATGTGAAATCACGCCGATCATACGCCCTGATTTTTGCAAATCAATCAGTGTATCAATCGCTTTTGTTAAAGATTCCTCATCTAATGTACCAAAACCTTCGTCAATAAACATCGTATCGATTCGGATATTTCCTTGGAAACTTTGAATAACATCTGACATGCCTAACGCTAAACATAGTGAAGCATTGAACTTTTCCCCTCCTGATAGTGTTTTCACATCACGAGTTTGCCCAGTATAGGCATCATATACATCTAAACCTAATCCACTTTGCTTACCTCTTGCTTCTTGGCGATCACTGCGAATTAAATTGAATTGACCATTCGATAGCGGTTTTAAACGCTCATTTGCTGCATGAATAATTTGTTCTAAATACTCAATTTGAACATACCGCTCAAATGATATTTTCATACTATTTTGACCACGAAGTAAATCATAGAGACCAATAATCCGGCCACATGATGCCTCAAGATTAACTATATTTTTACTGATATCTGATAGATCATTGATCAGTTGAACGATTGTTTGATGATGCTTTTTAGAGTTATTCCATTGTTCAAATGCAACTTCATAAGCATGTTTCAGCTGATTCACAGAAGCTAACAATATAGCGAGGTCAATTACTTCTTTGCCCGCTACATATTCTTTTTCTTCTTCGATTTGAATTGCTAGTGTATACACTGTATTTTTATATTGCATACAGTCATCTTTTAATTGCTGGCATTCGGATTCATTTCTTCTAGCAGCTATATAGTCTTTCCCTTTTTCAAACCCAGCTTTTTCAACAGCTTGTTTAAACTCTTCTTGCGCTTTTTCAAGTAATTTATTGGACTCAAGTAAAGCAGTTGTTGCATGATTTAAATTTGCTTGTGCCGTTGTATTTTGCTCACTGGCTTGTTGCATACACTGTTGTGCCAATGTCCAGTTTTCCGCTAATTGTGTTTTCAACTGAATCGCTTCATTTATTAATTGATATAAATGATTTAGCGAAGTGATGTTTTGCGGAATGGATTTTTGTTTTTCTTCATAAATAGCCGCTGCATTGTTCAAGGCATTTAATTGATGTTGATATTTTTTTTCAAGTTGTTGCAATTGAATCTGGAATTCGGATACAGCTTGTTTTTGAGCTTTAGTTTTCTCTTTTAACTCATTCCATAGCTCTTTTTCTTTCTTTAATTGCTGAACATTAGCGAATAATGCTTTATATCGCTCCGTCAGTAATGGTCCTTGTTCTATCGTTACACTGAGTTCTTGCAGACTTTCTTCCAGCCCTTTAAATGTCTCCATTTCAGCCTGTAGCTGACCGTTTGTTACAAAGAATTGCTGCTCCAAATTTGAAGCATACTTTCGAACTTGTTCTAATTGACGCTCATCAATTACTTCTGCCGTTCCCTCATGTATCGTTGAATGCTCAGTGCTACCACAAACCGGACAGGGGGCACCTTCTACTAACTGTGCTGCAAGAATACTTGCTTGATTTGCAACCCACTTATCTTGTTCAGCTTTCGCCTTTTGTTCTGCATCTTTAAATTCTTTTTCTTGCTTATTCACTTTTACTTTTAAGTCGATTACCTTTTGTTGTTGCGTAGACCATGAATGGTAAACATGCGCGCGGTCTTTCAGTTGTGCGAGCTGCTCTATCTTTTCATCTAATGGATGTATTGTAGTTTCAAGTGTTGCAGACTGCTCTTCCACCGCTTGTAGTGATTGCAATCGCAGTTCATATAGCTGACTTTGCTCGGTAAATACAGCTTGTAGCTGATTAACTTCATGCTGTAATCTATCTTTTAGCTGACTCTGTTCTTCTAGTTCTTTGAATACAGGTTCAAAAGATTGTAGCTGCATGACCTTTTTCAAACTGTCATTACGCTCTGTCTCTTTTTGTTGTTCAGCTGTAAATTGAACGTTCACTTCTTCTAGTTGAAGCTTCATTTTTTGCTCTGCATTTTTAGCTTCTTCGAAAATTACCTCCTTCTGCAAAATCGTTTGCTTCGCCTCTCGGTAATACTGCTCAATCGGTATAATATGGCTTGCCTTTTCAGCCGCTGCCAGTTCACGTTCTTTTTCTAAGAAAAGTGGTTCTTGCTGTTTTAGTGCGAGAAATTTTTGTTCCTTCTCTTTAAATGACTCTATCTTTTGATTTAACGTAATGGCTTCATAGTGTTCTCGTTGTTTATCTTCATGTTGCTTTCCAACAGCTTTATAGTTAGTTTCATCTTTTGCTATTTGCTTTTCATAAAAAATGATTTCTTCCTGTAGCGCATCAATCAGTTGGTACATATTAAATTGATTTGTTTGTAGTAGCAGAAAAAGATTAGATTCCCTATTAGGGAGCGTGCTTGCAATTTTACTTGTGTGTAAGTCACGGACGGCTTTCGCCTGTTGTAATTGCTTATCAGCCTCATCCTTTTTCACCTTAAGCTGATCTGCTATATGTCGGTAGGATTCTGTTTTGAAAATTTTACGTAATATAGCTTCTTTATTTTCTGTTTCAGATGTTAACAGTTTACGGAATTCGCCTTGAGGTAGCATTACAATTTGTTTGAATTGATCTTTCGATAGGCCGATAATATCTTCTATTTTTTTATTAATTTCACCGACTTTTTGAGATTCAACTACTGGCTTTTCTCCAGTAGGAAGAATTTCGACAAGTTCAAATGATTCGCCTGTAGCAGTTTTATTTCCCTTTTTACGATGGGCTAGCTGGCGAAGAACACGATACTGTCTATTATGAATTTCAAAGATCAATTCTGCTGATGTATGTGTATCTTCATCTGCGAAGTCGCTTCGTATTTCTTTAATATCTGCACGATCCTCGCCGCTCGCACTTCCATACAATGCAAAGCTAATACCATCAAAAATTGTCGTTTTTCCAGCACCAGTTGCACCGGAAATAACAAATAAGCGATGCTCGCCTAATTCTCGAAAATCAATTGTTTCTGTTTTTTTATATGGACCAAATGCGGTCATTTTCAGTTGAATTGGCTTCATTTAACATCGCTCCCTACTTCACGTTCTTTCGCTAAGCCTTCTTGTAACACTTCTTGGAATAGTTGTTTTGTTGCATCTTCTACTTCTGCACCTACTATTTCCTTATAAAACGCCTCAAAGAGTGTTAAGTCGTCCATTTTTTGCCTTGATGTTGTTAGTTGCTCAGTACCATCTATTGTTTGTTTCATCAATTTGCGCTCCACATGCATAGCATTTGGGAAAACTGTGCGAATTTTCTCCATTGGAGAGATGATCGGTGCATCGTCAAGTAATTTTACATAAATATAGTCTTCACTTACTTCTGTTTTAAGTAAATTATCTAAATGATCCTCTACCGTACGCATATCTCTACGTGGCTGTAGTAATTTTTTCTCGATTGTCACTTGTCCATCTTCAGCTAAATCCACGATTAAATAACCTTTCTTATGATTTTCCTCAGAAATCGAATATTTCAAAGGTGAACCCGCGTAACGAATTGTTTCATTTAAAACGAAATGAGCTTGGTGTAGATGTCCAAGTGCGGTGTAATGAAACGGCTCAAAAAGTGCAGCATCAATGCACTCAGTACCGCCGATTGCTAAAGGTCGTTCAGATTCACTCGTATTCTCCTCTTCTTGCCCATGAGAAGTCACAAAAGCATGTCCAACAAAGACATGTCTAACCGTTGGATCCATCTTCTTTTTCAACTCATCTGTTATACGTTTCATCGCAGATTGGTGAGATTTGATGGAGTCATCATTAAACACATATCGAACTTGCGACGGATCAGCATATGGAATTAGGTGAAAATGCACTTTTCCGAATTCATCGTTTAGCACGACCGGTGATAGCTTGTCGTCAAGATTCCCTACTATATGTAAACCACTTTCCTTCATTAAATGACTACCAAAATGTAAACGACCTGGACTGTCATGATTTCCGGCAATGCTAATAAGCGGTATATGCCTTTTCAACACAATTTCCTCGAAAATATCGTCTAACAAACGGACCGCTTCTGTCGGAGGTACAGCTCTGTCGTATAAATCACCGGCTACAATTATGACATCTGGCTGTTCTTGGTCAATTTCAGCTAAGAATTGCTGTAAAATATATGCTTGATCTTCGGTCATATAAACCCCTTGAACAAGCTTACCTAAATGCCAATCAGCTGTATGAAATATTTTCATGAAAATTCCTCCTTTTAAATCGTATTATCTATTTTAACACTCTATCGATATTGTCGTGATTGAAAAATATTACACAGAATTCATTGTAAATTCAGTGTAACATAATCACAATACCAGAACAAGTGTTCCTTTTTATTTCAACTTATCAAATAGCTTTCAATTTGTAGATGTTTTGAGAGATTATACGCATTAGAACGTTAATATATATATATTAACGACCAGAGCTTTGAAAAGGGAAAATATAATTGATACGATGGTTCAGTTAGCTCATTTACTTGAGAGCGGCAAATGACGTCTGTAAACTAGTTCAAGAGTACATTGATCGGATTGTTGCGTATGATGAAAATAGGACCAAACTGAATTCCATAAACTACTTACACCTTCTGGAACAAGCTCAGGATTAGTTGTTGCTCTAGCTGCAAAATTCCGTCTTAAATATTCTTCAATTGTTTGTTCAGAACTACTTCTTTAAATACATTTAAAAATTCACTATATAATGTGAAAGCAGAGTTGGTTTTAATAAGAATCTAAAATAAAAAAAGAACCGAAAAATTCGATTCTCTTACACTTCAAAATATAAATGATAATGTGCCTCACAGCGCTCGTTAAATGCAGATCCACATTGTAAACAATGATTCGTCCCAACATATTCCGCAATCGTATGCTCTTTGTCACAGACACCACAGAGAATCGCTAACTCAGCCCATTCATTCTTTGACCAAACTTCCGGCATATGATCTTCACATGCAGCATGGCATTCAAAACAAGGATAGTATTTATCGCAACACTTAAATTTCAAGGCTACAATATCTTTTTGAGTATGATAATGCAGACAGCGTGTTTCATTATCAACTACCATTCCATATACTTTCACCTATTAACCTCCTAGCATCTTCAATATTAAAAAAGTCCCTACCATAAAAAGGCTAATACTCATCGCTATATAATCACGGGTTTCAAATCGCAATGTCTTATACCGCGTGCGTCCACTGCCATCGCCATAAGCTCTTGCATCAATGGCATTCGCTAAGTTTTCTGCTCTATTAATTGATGTAAATAAAAGTGGCACGATAATCGGTATATAACTTAATACCTTTTTCATAAGTGATTTATCTTCAAAATTAACGCCTCTAGCTTTTTGTGCTTCAATAATTTTGTCTAACTCCATTACAATTGTTGGGATAAAACGCAATGTAATAGCTAGCATTAAAGAAAATTGCTCAACTGGAAAACGTAGTTTTTTCAGCGGTTTGCAAAGTACTTCGAAGCCATAAGCTAACTCAAGTGGTTTTGTAGTTAAGGTTAATAGCGAGGTTATTAATACGAGCAAAATAATACGCACTACTAAACGACTTCCACTAATAATTCCTTCAATATATATAGACAAAATGCCGTAATGAAAAAGCAAGTTCTCTCCTTTTGTAAACAAAATATGATAAACAATCGTAAATGAGAGAATAAATAATATTGGCTTTAAGCCCTTTAAGAAAATGCGCCACGGAATATGTGACAACGTAATACAGCCAAATACAAAGAGGCCTGCTAACAGATAACCTGCAGCGTTATCGATTAAAAAGAATGCGATGACAATACAAAATATGCTTATTAATTTCGAGCGAGGGTCTAAACGATGGAAAACAGAAGATGTTTCAACAAACTGTCCAACTAGCACATTTTCAATCACAAAAGGTCATCCCCTTGTTTCGTAAAATATGCTACAACCTCTTCTAGAACAACTTCTTCCTGTAATGAATGTACTTCAATACGTTTACCAAAACGATGCTCAAATAATTTCAGAAGTTTTACAGAGTCAGGTATATCTAACCCAAATGCCTTTAATTCATGATCATGCTCTCGAAAAAGCGCGATTGGATTCTCTTGAAAGACTATCTCACCGTCATTCATAACGAGTACTTCATCCGAATACTCGGCAACTTCATTCATTTGGTGTGTTACGAATATGACGGTACGCTGTCCACCTCCAGCTTTTTGCCAATCATGGACTAATTGTAAAATCAGCTTACTTCCTTGTGGATCTAGACCAGCTGTAGGTTCATCCAAAATCAATACTTCCGGATTCATCATTAGCACTGTTGCAATTGCCACTCGTCTTTTTTCACCACCGCTTAATTCAAATGGTGCCTTGTCAAAATACGCTTCGGATAAACCAACTAGCTCTATAATAACCTTTGTTCTGTCATTGATTTCTTCCTTCTTCACGCCTTGATTTTTAGGTCCAAATGCTAAATCTTTCAAGACAGTTGTTTCAAATAATTGATGTTCGGGATACTGAAACACCAGTCCAACCTCTTGAATAATTTGGGCATTGCCCTTTTTAGAAAGCTTATTTTCTTGTCCATTGATTAATAATCTTCCAGCCGTAGGAGCTATTAATCCTTTTAATAGTTTCATTAAAGTAGATTTCCCTGAGCCTGTTTGGCCAATTACGGATAACCATTTTCCCGTTTCAAACATACAATTTAGTTCTCGTATGCTTTCCCAGCTGTCATTTGAAAGACTTGGATATTTGTAAGAGACATTTTCTAATTTGATGTCCATATATAATCAACAATCCCTTCTAGAGTGACTAGCTGCTTCGGAACTACAATTCCTGCTTCACTTAAGCGGCCCTTTAATTTCAAAGGAAGTGGTACATCCAATTCATTATTTTCTATCACCCTACTATTATGAAAAACATCTACCGGAGCCCCTTCTGCCACAATGACGCCACCATTTAAAACGAGCACTCTTGTGGCCTTAAGCGCTTCTTCCATAAGATGTGTTATATGAATAATCGTGAAGCCTTCATCATGTAGATGCTGCATGAGTGTCATAATACTTTTTTGGCCGTTGGGATCTAACATCGCTGTGGATTCATCAAAAACGATATATTTTGGTTTCATCGCTAAAATGGCTGCAATAGCTACACGCTGTTTCTGGCCCCCTGAAAGCTTATGCGGCTCTACATCTTTATAAGAAAGCATACCGACCTTCTTTAATGCATCTTCCGCAATCGATTGCATTTTATCCGGTTCTACCGCAATATTTTCTAAGCCGAAAATCACCTCATCAAAAACCGTCGTCGATATGAATTGATCTTCAGGATTTTGAAAAATCAAGCCGACAATTTGACGGATTTCTTTTAAGTTTTGTGGACTTTGCGTATCTAATCTATCCACCAATATTTGTCCTAGATACGGCTGGATTAGGCCGTTCATTAATTTTGAAAGCGTCGATTTACCTGAGCCGTTTGGACCGATAATTGTTAGAAATTCACCTTCCATTATTTGTAATGATATATTTTTCAACACCGCTTGCTGCCCATATGCAAACGATACATTGTCAAAAGTAAGCAAATCTTGCACCTTCTTTTATTAGTTTTCTCTACAAACTATGTCTTTTAGTTCTTCCAGCGTTAGTTCAGCATGTGAGGGTTTTTCCCATTTACCGATTTTGGAACCATTGACTGAAAACACTTGACCAGATACAGTACTGCTATCATCAGCTATTAAGACAACAACTTTAGCTACATCCTCTGGTGAACCCACTTTCCAAAAATCAGGGAACGGCTTGCTTTCTGCCTCACATTTTGCTTGAATACGCTCAATAACGGGTTGTGTCATATCTGTTAAAGCGGCAGGTGCTATTGCATTGACACGAATGCTAAAACGTTTAAGTTCTTCTGCCAATGTCCAAGTAAGCCCTAATATACCGGCTTTTACAGCACTATAGTTCACCTGACCAACCGTTCCCATCAAACCTGCTGTTGATGTCATATTTATGAGGCACCCGCCTTCATCACGAGTCTTCATATGTTGTACAACGGCTCTTGTACAAGCAAAAGTGCCTGTCAAATGGACATCTAGTACTTCCTGCCAAGCTTGATCTGACATATTGACTAGCAATTGATCCCTTGTAATACCTGCATTATTAATAAGAATGTCGATTTTCCCGAAATGTGTCAAAGTCTTGCTAACTATATATTCTGCCCCTGCAATTGTGGCAACACTTTCACAAATACCCATTGCATGTCCGCCTATTGAATGGATCTCATCGACTACTATTTGAACGCTATTCGCATTCGTTCCATTTACAGCAACTAAAGCACCCTCTTTTGCCATTTGTAGTGCAATACTTTTACCAATCCCTCTTGTGGACCCCGTTATTAGAGCAACTTTTCCCGTAAGCAATTTATCACCCTCTAACCTCTGTAAATTGAATAACACCGATGATCGCAGTATTTTCGTTTTCTTTCGTTGCCTCAATTTTTATAGCAATCGTGTCTAGTTCCTCTTCGATCACTACATATGAAAAAGTTAATACTTCGCCAACCAATACTGGCTGAATAAATTTTGTTTCATAAGAGACAACAACACTTGTTGGGAAAATGGTAGATAATCGACTTTCCGCAATTCCCATCACAAGCATGCCATGAACAATTTCACGTTCAAATCCCGCTTTTACAGCACTCTGAAAATCTAAATGAATTGCATTAAAATCTTTTGAAGTTTCAGCGTATTTTTTTACATCGTTTGCTGAAATAATCACGCTCTCATTAGCACAAATATAGTCACCTACAGTGAATGAAACCAATTATTCCACCTCATTTTCATCAAGTTCTCTTAAAATCAAAGTTGTTTCTGATGTGAAACATAATCTTTCATTTTGATAGCCTTCTAGTACATGTTTCAAAATCCATATAACGCTTGTAGAGCCTTGCTTTTTCATTACATCTTTCAAAAAAATTCTGCACTTATATATATCTCCAGCGACTATTCGTTTTATATAAGTAAACTTTTGTTCTCCGTGGATTAACGGGGCTTCTACTTGCTCTAACCAATCCAGTTTCGCATTTTGCCAAAATAAAATAGGTAATGTAGGAGGAGCAATAATATCGGGAAATCCAGCCTTTTTCGCAGTTTCCAAATCGTAATGTAACTGATTTCTATTTTTTATACTTCTCGCAAAGTTTTGAATGTCTTGTCGGTCAACTTTCACAGTAAAAGAATCTGACACCATTCCAGTTTTAAAGTGCATGATTACCTCACCCCTTCAAATAATGTAGCGAGTCCTAATCCACCACCAATTCCTAAAGTAGCGATTGCTTTCTTAAATGGCTTTTGCTGTATTTGGGTAAGCAATCGAGTAACCAAAATGGCTCCAGAAGCACCATACGGATGTCCTAATGCAATAGCTCCTCCTCCAGCATTTACTTTCGATTTGGGGATGTCCAAACATTTTAATGATGCAAGTACTTGAGAGGCAAATGCTTCATTAAATTCCATATATTCAATAGTTTCGATATGTAATTGGTTTCTATCTAGTAATTTCTTAACTGCCGGGACTGGACCAATGCCTAAATAGTTTGGATCGACTCCAGCTGCTACTGCATCAACGAACTTCATAACGGGTTTCAACCCAAGCTCACGACATTTTTCCCCTGACATAAGTAAAGCAACTGCTGCACCATCGTTTATCGGACATGCATTACCTGCAGTTACAACCCCTTTTTCTTTAAAAATCGGTTTCAATGTAGCCAATTTTTCTACATCTGTTGTTTTCCGCGGACACTCATCTTCTAACACAGTGACAATCTCTTTCCCTAACTTAACCGTGATGGGCACAATCTCTGATGAGAAATCTGTAGCAAGAGCTTTTTGATGACTTTCATATGCATAAGCATCCTGTTCCGCGCGTGAAATATTGTATTTCTCCGCTACATTTTCAGCTGCAATGCCCATATCAGGATCTCCGATTGTATCTGGTGAAAATCTTGAGCGCATATAAATTTCTGGTGCACCATTACTATATAGCGATGATGGTTTCTTCATACGCCAAGGCGCTCTACTGACACTTTCTACTCCACCAGCTAAGTATATATGTCCAGCACCACTTTGAATTAGCCGGGCTGCCATATTGATTGCTTCTAGACCTGACCCACATTGACGATCTACTGTCACACCAGGTACTTCTACAGGGAGACCTGCTGTTAATAAGGCAAGTCGTGCAATATTACCACCGGGTCCAACCGTGTTGCCCATGATAACATCATCAATTTCCTTTACTGGCAAATTGGCTTCACTCACAATATTTTGGATAACTTGCGCTAGTAGATCCTCTGGTTCAATATCCTTTAATATGCCACCAAGCTTGCCAATAGGACTGCGTTTAGCAAGTATGATAAATACGTCTGTCATATCAGAATGCCTCCAATAATTGTTTTTTCATCTTATCTCTAGCAATTTTCCCACTACTCGTATATGTAAATTGCTCTACGGACATTATGTTTTGTGGTATTTTATAAGTGGCTAAATGCTTCAGACAATACGCTTTTATTTGTGAATGTGTCATCTCTTTTCCTGCCTCCCACTGGATGATTGCAACAATTTTTTCTCCCCAGTACGTATCAAATTGACCAAATACCATCACTTCAGAAACTTCATCTGCTGCAAGAAGCACCCCTTCAACTTCTTCAGGAAAAACATTTAATCCACCACTAATCATCATATTTTTCGCTCGACCTGCAATATATAAATAACCGTCTTTATCTAATGATGCATAATCTCCGAGTGCTAACCAACCATTTTGCAACACTTTAGCTGTTTCTTTTTCATTGTCGAAATATCCTTCAAACATCATTTCACTAGAAACAAATAACTGTCCAATCTCATCCGTTTCAACCTCACTCCCATCATCACGACGAATTGAAATATTCACCTTAGGAAATGGTTTTCCAACAGATTGGGGCTTAAGCATTTGCTCAGCAGCTGTTACATAAGCGATAAAACTTGCTTCTGATGATCCGTAAAATTCAAAAATAGTACTGCCGGGAAAGAATTGCTGTGCATCTGTTTTCGATTCGATAGACCATTTTGCTCCAGAAGAAAGTATCGATTTTGGTGCAAAATAGATGCTAGCATTTTGTTTTAAATATGGAAGTATACCTTCTATCATTGTTGGAACGACATAGAGAATCATATTTTCAACTTTTTGCAATACATGTACCACTTTCTCTGGAGAAAATTTATCGATTAAATGGAAGGTAGCCCCTATGAAAAGTGTATGTATTGCAGCAAAAAGTGTCATAGAATGTACTAGTGGCCCTGGTGCAATGACGTGATCTGTTTGTTTTATTTGAAACGCATCATTTGTTGCATAAAAACTTTCGATCCAGGAAAGGTGGGACCGCATGAAGCCTTTTGGAGTACCTGTTGTGCCTGATGTAAATCCTATAAATAGTGTCGATGGTTGATGTAGAATAGTAGGAATGCTTCGTTTAAATTGCTGTTTCCACTCTGAATAACTTCTTCCTATAAAAATGATAGGACAATTATTGTTCAGTAGCTTCTCTTCAAATTCTTCATCTATAAAAAGCACTGCAGGTTTACACATGCCCAATACATAACTTATTTCCTTATCACTCCATTTTGGATCCATTGGAACTGGTATGAAACCTGCTGCAATTGCACCTAGGAAAATCTCAAAGAACTCCACTTTGTTGCGCATGAAAATCGCTACTTTGCAATGCTTTTGTGTACTTATACTTGAAAGACCAATAGCAACTAGGTCAATCGAATGGATAAGGTCTTTATATGTAATAGAAGCTCCAGCAAATTGAATCGCTATTTTACTTGGAGTCAACTGTTCATAAGATCGTATTTGATCGACAATATTCATAGAATTATCACGCCTTATAACTTAAATTTTATAAAAAAAGAGGAGAATTTCTTGTCTCCTCCTACGAAAATTCAACTAGATTGTTGCATGCCTTGTCTTAATACAGGTGCTTTTTTCGTGATGGGACTTACTGCTTTTAGCTGAACAGCAATCATTGCAGCGACTACTGCTTTTATAGTATCCCCTGGCAAAAATACAGCTGATCCTGTAATACCTGCCCAAATAGATGTGTTAGTCATAATGGCCATAATCGGTGCCCCAATTAAATTAATAAGTAGTACGCCACCAACAAAGTTCACGATGATCATCTTCCAGATTTTCATATTGTCCCATAATTTTTCTGTTAAATAACCGATAACAAAAGCCGCGATTGGCCAACTAATTAAATAGCCCACTGTTGGGCCCATAAAAACTGCAGGTCCGCCTCGTCCGCCTGCTAAAAGTGGTGCACCTAATGCAACCAATACGAGGAAAACGAGGACGCTCAAGCTACCCACTTTACGTCCTAAAATGCACCCTGCAAGCATAATGCCTAATGTTTGTGCTGTAATCGGTACTGGAATAATTGATATTGTAACCGGTGGAATAAGTCCTAGAACTGCAATTATTGCGGCAAAAAGTGCTGCCATTACCATATCTTTTGTCTTCAAAAATGTCATCTCCGTTATTTTATATTTATGTATCATTCTCACATCGTCGACAATGTAAATTAAATTAAAGCGCTTCAAAGAATTGTGTACGAGATCTAGGGAAGTAAAGTATGGAAATGATCTTCGTACACTATTATGATAATAAAACTTTTCACGCTGTTTGTAAACCTATTTTAAAATTAGGTTAACACAAATGATTTGCATAAAAAAACCTAAGCCAATATTTCACGACTTAGGTCTTTATTAATACGATTAATATTGAAGTATTGAATATACTAAAACGACTGTAATAACGATTGGTACTACGCAAGTCATTAATAGTTTCCACGTTTTGAAAAACACCGGAGATATGTGACTACCTTGCATAAACTCATCTCTCACAAGTGATTTCTTTACTTTATGCATGATGAAAATGGCGATTAACAAATTCCCTAATGGCAGCATAATATTACTTACTAAATAATCTGTCGCATCGAAAATACTTTTACCGAATATAGCAAAATCACTCAAACTGCTCGATGATAAAGCAGCTGGAATAGATGCTATAAACACAACCCCCCCTAAAGCAAACGCAATATTACGACGTGCATTTGGCCATTTCTCAACAAGAGCTGCTACGATAATTTCATATAAACTAAATGATGAAGTCAGTGTCGCAAATAAAAATAGCAATAAGAAAATCGCTAAAAATAATTCACCAAACGGTAGTTGGCTAAATACTGAGGGCAACACCATAAATAATAATCCAGGCCCTTCTGCAGGTTCAAAACCAAATGCAAAAACAACAGGGAATATCGCAAGTCCTGCAAGTAATGATACGAAAATATTCATCAGTACGACAGATCCTGCTGAATAAGGTAAGCTTTCATCCTTTTTCAAATAAGAGCTATAAGTCACCATGCAAGAAAATCCTACAGCTAAAGCAAAAAACGACTGCCCCAGCGCATACAACACGGACTTACCTGTAATCTTTGAAAAATCAGGTGCTAAGAAAAATTTTACTCCTTCCATTGCCCCATCCAATGATAATGCACGAATAACCAGAATAAAAAAGAATATAAATAATAAGGGCATCATATATTTATTTGCCTTTTCAATACCATTTTGCACACCTAGTGAAATAATAAGCACGTTGATCAATGTGAAAAGTGCTAGTCCAACTAATGTAATCCAAGGTGTTCCTGTAATCATCCCAAACAACTGATCTGGCGTGGTTCCGCTTTGAATAACATTACCAACAACCGCTTTGCCACTATAAATGAGTATCCAGCCACCTACTACACTATAAAAAGATAGCAATAAGAAGCATCCGGCAACGCCAAGGCGTCCAATCCAAACCCACGCACTTTTTGGTGCCAGTCTTTTATATGCTGTGATCGCTTCTGCACCTGTTCCGCGACCTATTATGAATTCTGAAATTAGCATTGGTAAACCAATTAGTAGCGTAAACATGACAAATAATAAAAAGAAGGCTCCACCTCCACTTTGTCCTGTTACATACGGCATTTTCCAAATGGCACCTAGCCCAATTGCCGCTCCAGCCGACGATAATATAAAACCAATTTTCGTCGACCATTGTCCTCTTTTTGAATCCAAAGGTAATCCTCCTCTACTCTGCTCAGCTCAACAATTCTGACAATTGATGAGACGTAAATAATCACTCCCTATTCTATCATGGAAAATAGCCATTTTGAAAAAAGCTTAGTCATTTTTAGCAAAACATGTTAGACACTATGAATACTACTCATGTAGACTAGTAGTTGCGTAGTATTTTTTGAAGGAGATGTAGTATGGAAAAAACAGCATTAAGTGAGCGTGCGATTTCTAAAACATGGATCGTGCTCATTTTAGGTTCATTGACAGCATTTGGTCCACTTTCAATGGATATGTATTTACCCTCTTTACCAACGGTCGCAACTGATTTAGGTACGACCACATCATTTGCACAGTTAAGTTTAACAGCTTGCTTATTAGGTTTAGCTTTCGGTCAGCTGATTTTCGGACCATTAAGTGATATAAAGGGGCGTAGAAAACCTCTACTTTTCACATTAATTATCTATGCGATTGCCTCGTTACTGTGCGCCTTTAGCAGCAATATTTGGATGCTAATTGGGTTACGCTTTATGCAAGGTTTCTCTGGAGCTGCGGGAATTGTAATTGCTAGAGCTTCAGCAAGAGATATGTACGACGGGAAAGAATTAACGAAGTTTGTCGCTTTATTAGCATTAGTGAACGGTGCGGCGCCAATTCTAGCACCTATTTTTGGTGGTATGGTATTAAAATTTGCACCGTGGCCAATCGTTTTTATCGTTTTAGCAATCATTGGACTAATCATGTTTGTTTGCGTCGTCACTATTTTACCAGAAACATTGCCAATTGAACGCAGAGCGACAGGCGGTGTTTTCGCTACTGTCAAAACATTTGGAGGCTTAGTGAAAGATCGTTCCTTTATGGGTTTAGCTCTAACACAAGCCTTTATTATGACAGCCATGTTTGCATACATAGCAGGTTCTCCCTTTGTTTTGCAAAAAATATACGGCCTCTCACCTCAAGCCTTTTCACTGTTTTTTGGATTTAACGGCATAGGTATAATTATTGCCTCACAATTGACAGGAAAATTAGCGCAAACAGTCGCGGAAATTAAATTACTTTTTGCTGGGATCTTAATTGCTTTTACAGGCAGTCTACTATTAGTAACTGTCATTGCCTTTAAGCTACCGCTTGCCTTTATACTGTTATCATTATTCATCATTGTTTCGACAGTCGGTATCGTTGCGACAACCGCTTTTTCACTTAGTATGCAAAAACAAGGTAATAATGCAGGAAGTGCCTCAGCTTTACTTGGCCTATTACCGTTTATCGGTGGTGCCATTGTCTCACCATTAGTTGGCATTGCAGGTGAGATGAATGCCTGGCCAATGGGCATCATTATGTTAACAAGTACAACTGGTGCCATCATCGCCTTTTTGTCATTACCGAAAAAGTAAAATCAACCGTCCTATTTGATGGAAATCAAATAGAGCGGTTTTTCTATTGTTCATTAATGAGAGAAAGGAATTTTTCTATGTTTCGCATGCTTTTCTTGCAAATAATTAGTATTTTCGTGCAATTTCAGCAACTTGGAATACAACAGCATTTATCTGTACTATAATAGAAGAAAGCATTGATTTTAGGGGGATTTTTATGAAGGTTACAACTACACGACTTGAGGCAGAGGATGCCAAAATTGTTTATCAAGAAACAGCTGGTTTAGCCATTATTACCATTCATCGCCCACAAGCAAAAAATGCGTTAACGGCTAATATGTGGGATCAACTACGTAAAATTGCGCTGCAAACATTAGAAAATCCAAAAAACAACGTACTTATTATCCGTGGTTACGGTGAACAGTTCACTGCTGGCTCTGATATTAAAGAATTCCACTCTATTTCTCTTGAAAAAGCGGAAGAAGCTTTTATTCATATGGAAAAAACCATTTCAACAATCGAGCATTTACCGATTCCAACGATTGGTGTTATTAATGGACCCGCAATGGGAGCTGGCCTTGAATTAGCACTTGCTTGCGATATTCGTATCGGTTCGGACAAAGCAAAACTAGGCATCCCAGTTGGTAAATTAGGCATCACACTAAACAACAAATTTGCTCAACGTCTAGTAAACTTAATCGGTCCAAGTATGACGAAAGATTTAGTTTATACAGGACGTATACTAAAAGCTGACGAAGCGTATCGTGTTGGTATGCTAAACTATTTAGTTGCTGAAAAAGACTTAGATCGCTACGCTATACGCATGGGTAAATTAGTCGGCTCTATGTCTCCAGCCTCACTACTTGCTGTCAAACGCTCTGTACAGGAATGCGTGGATTCGGCACCGGATTTATGGAAAGGATCCACTCCATTTGTAGATGCCACAGACTTTCCAGAGGGTGTTAGCGCATTCGTAGAAAAACGACCAGCTAAATTCGCACGTCAACTGCATAAAACAGAAGAATAAAAAAATACCTTCTTTGGGGCTGACACCCTGTTTGAGGCAGGGTGTCAGCCCCTTATTAATAGAAGGTTTTTTATACAATCATATGTACTAGGTTTTACTATTTAAATTCGATATTTCTGGGAAATAATTCAACAATACCTTCCCCTCCTGCGTTATAAACATAGAGAGAATAAAATCCATTAGGGGTATCCACATCCGGGTAATTCCACTTCATAACTTTACCTTCTTGAAGCGTCCCAGTATGGAAACGAGAACCGTCGGGAGTAATGAGTACCCACTTAAAGTAAGTAGTTCCTTTATTTGTGATTTTCACTTCTAATGACTGCCCTCCTCGATACATAAAACCGGCTAAACCTTCATTTTGGAAAATAGTAGACTGGTTCACTAGTGTTGCCTTAGGGGTAATTAAATTTTTCTCTCCAGAGGAATTTGTACTGTTTTCCTTGGTTAAAGTCTCTACACTCTGTTGATAAAAATGCTATAGTTGTTTTCCATGAATCTAAGCTAGCAGAAGTGGTGTCTTTTTTATTGCCTTGATTTATAAAAACATTTGGTATTCCTTTTGCCTATTGCATGTCCGGCACCATGATATACAATATGTTTGTAATAATGCGTTGGTTTACTCTTTTCTAATGATCAATAGCTCTTTTAGAAAAACTACAGGTAACATCTGTTGGTTTAGAATAAAGTTTGATTAAAATTAATTGAACCCTTAATAATCCGATTTTTTATTTTCGCCAAAAAGTTGAACAGTCTGCCTTATCGAAAATATTAAACTCAATCATTTTCTCAAGTAATGAGCAATCAACCGGACTATTCCACTGGATACGCATCAACTGCTTCGTGTGATCATAGCCAGCCTGCACAATTTCATCAGAAAAATGATTAATCCCTGCACTTTCAGGGGCAACAGCCAAATGTTGTTTGGCTACGCTAAAGCCAATAATAAATGTGTCGTGATCGGTAAACATAGGCTGATTCCACGCAATCTTTGGCTTTAAATTTGGAAATGTCTTAGCTACCCAAGCCAAAACTTCTTCCGTTCGTTCCCGATGTTGCGGGTTATCAATCTGTGCTAAATACTCTGCAAAAACTTCCATGTTGTTCTCTCCTAAACTAAAAAATTATTAAAGAAATAACCTCTTACAGGCATCATACCTGAAGAGGTTATTTTTTATCAATCTTTGTTATAAATTATCAATCTTTATTCTAAATCTACAATAATATTAGATCTCAAGAGTTTATGACATTGGTGATTGCTTTACTTATACCTAGATTATTCACCAATCAACAGAAAAACTCACTGAAAAGCTGATGAGTCAGGTTTTCAGTGGGTTTTTCTACTCCACTTAAAAAGTGAAAAAAGAATCCACTTCTGTTAAGGTTAAATCGACTAAGAACTAACCAATAGAAAGGATTCTTCTAATGAGTAGATTACCGCAAACGACGCTTCATTTCAACCGCCGACTGAAATTATCCAACGATGGCGGCGAATTATCTTCAGATACAGGTCAATTTTTATTCCGTGAGTTTGACGAAAAATCGTTTTTTCACAAACTATCGCCAAACATCTCCACTTAAAAGATGAACATTCTTTTTGTATGCATCCAAACGAACAGCTGCTTCGTCAGGCATAATGGAAGGCACCAATAATAAAATTAAGCTCATCAAAAGACGGAGTTTTGGGTATCGAAACGACGCCCATTTCTTCCTGCGATTTCGCTTGGAAACCGGACGTTAATTTTGTCATCCCCGACTTTTGGTGATGAACCTTTTATTTACTAAAATAACATATCATTTCTAGGTAAATAAATCGAACAGTTTTTAGTATATTCAGAATTTTTCGCAGAAAAAGATATAGAAACAATAATATTTATTCGATTTCTATTGAAAATAGCATAACTGCTATCTCTTGTTGCCAGTTAGACGTAATGTGATAAATATAAATTCCTTTTTGTGAAGGTACTGTAATTTTATTATCTTTAATTTCTACATTATCACTTGTGTTTTCGTTCACCCATTCTTCAACTACAAGGCTTCCTGGCAATGGTTCACTGTTAAACTGAATATCTATTTTAGAATTTGGTTGTACTGCAACTGGCGTATGTTCCTGACCCATTTCAAAAGGGGATGCATAAACTTTATCTACACAACGACCCATTCCAATAACTTTCCAACAATATGAGCCTTGAGTAGTGGGTATCTTAGTATCTTTTATAGTCACTTTTGGCATTGGAGGTTCAAAATATATTTTTGTACTGACTGAATAAATACCAAATCCTATTAAACCAAGGCTAACCATAATTAATATTATTTTCTTCAATGAAGTTCCATCCTTTAAATGTTAATTGTTACCTTAATATTATATTAATACCAATTTTTTTATTTATATTATATGTTAATTTGATGATATGTGTTAGTTTGGAATAAAGTTTGATTAAAACGAGTCTCCCCCTCTTATTACTATTCGATATATTTTATAAAAAAGTTTGTTCACCTTTCATTTTTACTACTACAAAAATTTAATCTAATAGATCAAAATTCAGATCATATGCTACAGAATACAAGTCTATTGATTTGATTTCACAATATGTTTTTATATCATTCCACATAGGCCATCCCTTAACTTGATTAAGTTTGCTAATATAGGTAACACAATTTAAATAGCCAAACTTCTCTAAATAACGTGTACCTAGTAAATCATCAATTGCTTTAAAAAAGCTCTTGCAAATTGTTGAAAGGCTCCCGTCATAAGGACAATCAATTTTGAGCCAAACAATTTGTGTACGATTAAACGGCTGTTCTTCGTATACTTCATGTTTAATCACTTGTGGATACATCAATAATAGGCGCTCGATTGCAGTAGTTTTACCAATTCCTGAAATACCAATAATGGAAAGACTGTCAGCTGTCGAGCGAATATAATTTAAACGCACATCAATATATTTATGTGCTTGTTCCTCATCTTCACGTAGTTTATGCAACACTTGTAAATTTGTAACAAAATTGGATAGAAATAGCTTACAAACCTTGATTAAACTACATTATGGTCTATAAAACATTGAGATTTTGATCAATCTTTTTTCAAAACGGTACAACTTTTTTATAAACGAACAAACTTTATTTCAAATCAACAACATCCTCTCGTCGAAGCATCTGATTTTGTATTTACCAAATCGACACCTCTTTTATAAGATCTAAAGAACCAACTAGACACTTACTTCTCTTTCCATTATAAAATGCCTCTTTCATCGTTGCGTTTTTTGATTGAACTAGTGAAACATTTACTGAAATAATCCTTGAAGTGCAGTTAATTGAAAATAAGACGGCTTAAAGACCTTACTGAGTCACCTTCTTTTAGTATGATTCTACAAGTATATCTATTCCATCAATCCACTTCCTTCAATTTTAAGTAGAACTTCATGAAAACGGTGTTATTTTTAAATATAGATCGATGGCTCTCCAAGAACCCCAATATTAAGGGGAAATAAAAAGAATCCATTTTGAAAAATATGACTTCAAAATGGATTATTCTCTGTGTTTTAGTATACAGCTCTATAAAAAATGAGATCATTTTTCAATTTAAAACGCCTTTTTATTGCAACACTCTTAATGGAATAAGAAAGCACTATAGTCAGTTGAATTGGTTACTAAAAAATCTAAACAACTAACTCAACTTCATATTTTATTATTCTGCAAGTGTAAGTAAAAGTTCTCTAATCGTTTTACAAGCAATTGCTGTAGATGCCCCTGATGGATCGTAAGGTGGTGATAGTTCTACAACATCAGCTGCAACAATTTGATTTAGCTCTTGAAATTGTTTTATAGCTTCTAGCAATTCACGATACGTAATTCCACCAGGTTCTGGTGTTCCAGTTCCAGGGAAAATACCTGGATCAAGTACATCTAAATCAATCGTAATATAGACTGGCACATTTTGCATTTCAAGTATCTTCTCTTTTAGAGTTTCAAGGGAAAAACGTTCGAGATGCGTATGTTCTTTTGCCCAGGTAAACTCTTCCTTCAGACCCGAGCGAATGCCAAATTGAAAAATACGGTCGTCTCCAAGAAATTCATGGCAACGGCGAATAACCGATGCGTGCGAGAGTTTTTCTCCTAAATAATCCTCACGTAAATCTGTGTGAGCATCTATATGAATAAGGTGTAAATCTGGATATTTTTCGTACGCTGCTTTAATAGTAGGCAAACTGACAAGATGCTCTCCACCAACCATAAGAAATTTCTTTCCATCTGCCAACACTTCTTGGCTGTACTCAAAAATCTGATCTAAAACTTTAGCCGGATTTCCAAAAGGCAAGTCCAAATCACCGCCATCGAAAATCGCTGCATCTTCTATATCTTTATCTAAGTAAGGTGAATAGGTTTCTAGCCCATAAGAATCTGGTCTAATAGCTTGCATCGCAAAACGGGTTCCTGGACGAAAACTCGTTGTACCGTCAAACGGTACTCCAAACAACACAATTTCTGCTTCGCTATAAGATTTTTCACAGCCGATAAAGGTGCTAACATTCATAGCTTTATTCCTCACGTTCAAGAGCCTCCTTTACGTAATTTGGCAACCCGAACGCGCCAACATGTAGATTTGTATTATAGTATTTCGTTTTAAGACCAAATTTCCCCCAAGCTTCGGCATCCAAGTTTTTAATTGGATCAAAGGATTTAGATGCAAAGCCAAACAGCCAATGGCCAGAAGGATAAGTTGGCATATGGTATTGGTAAACGTTCGTAATTGGGAAAATGCTCTTAATCTTCTTACGTGCCTTTTTCATATTAGTAGCATATTCTTCAAAGTAAGGTGATTCATGCTGATTAATTAATATACCTTCATCATTTAAAACGCGATAACATTCTTTATAAAATTCAGTTGTAAAGAGCCCTTCACCGACTGAAATCGGATCTGTAGAATCTACTAGAATTAAGTCAAAAGAATGATCAGGTGCATTCCTTACATATTCCAAGCCGTCCTCAAAATGTAGCTTCATACGGCTGTCTTCTTCAACACCGCTTGCAGTAACCGGTAAATACTGCTGACATAAACGGAAAACACGTTCATCAATTTCTGCCATGACCACTTCTTCCACTGTCGGATAACGCAGCACTTCACGCGCTGTTCCGCCATCTCCACCACCAATAATTAGCACCTTTTTAATACCTGGATTTGTCGCAAAAGCAGGATGTACGATCATATCATGGTAAATGAATTCATCTTTCTCATTTACCATCATCAAACCATCTAAAGTGAAAAATGTACCAAATTCTGTTCCTTGATAAAAATCAATTTGTTGAAAAGGGGTTTTTTCACTGTATAATTCTTTTTCATAAGCAATTGAAAATTTACATTCTTTACTCCACTGTTCTGTATACCAATTCATTACTTAACACCTTCTAATTCTGTTTTTACTTGAATTTGCTCGATTTCTCTCTCAGCAAATTGGCGTATTTTATCAGCCATGCCACGTGGAATTTCGAAAGATTCTGTTTTTGTAGCTTGCAGCTTTTCAAATAAGTAATCTGCTGCTTTCCATGGATTTACTGAATCGCCGCAAGTATACACATCCACAGAAGCAAAACCATATTCTGGCCATGTGTGGATCGTCAAATGTGATTCTTCAATAATGACCGCACCTGAAACGCCATATGGATTGAAATGATGGAAAACCGACTCAACAATCGTTGCACCAGAGTAATCTGCCGCTCCCCTCATATACTTTTCAATCGATGCATTGTTCTCAATTATTTCACTTGGACAGCCATAAAACTCAATCAAAACATGTCTCCCTAAAGTTGATAATTCTAAACCCATTTACGCTTCCTCCTTGATTACTGTAATATGATTTGCTTCTTTGGCTTCCGTTAGAACATTCCCTAATGTCTGACAATAATAACGATATTGCTGAAGAACATCATGAGAGATCAATTCTCCTGGAATAACAAGAGGAATACCTGGCGGATAGATCATCAAAGAGTCTGCACTTATCCTACCAATAGCAGCTTCAATTGCGATCGACTCATGTTCAGCATAGTAAGCTTCCCGTGGACTTAAAACCAGCTCGTTAACTTGATCAGCTGTTACATAGGTTGATATAACCGTTGTACTCTTACCTAAGTTCTTTTCAATGTCCTTTAAAGCAAAAACAAGCTTGCCAATCGATTCTTTCGTATCGGAACTAGTAATTACTGCCATAATTACATAACCTTCTGCCAACTCCATCTGAATTCCGTACTTTTCTTTTAAAACAGTATAAACCTCGAAACCAGTTAATCCGATACCATTTACTCGTATGACTAATTTTGTCCAGTCATACGATTGATTAAAATGTTCCTTTAAGTAACGAGCTTTCAAAACTTCATAGCATGAACCCGATTCAATCGCTTTCACTGCTTCATCTACAACTGGCTTTAAATCACTGTACCGCTGTTTTCCATAAAGCGTTATTTCTCTTCGGGCCGCATCTAAAGAACTCATCAACAAGTAATTTGCACTCGTTGTCTGCAACATATTTAATACTTTTTGTATTTTATCTGGTGCTATCCTGTCTTTCTTGAGGAGTAGCATAGAACTTTGAGTTAAAGATCCACCTGTTTTATGCATACTTACAGTTACCGCATCTGCCCCTGCGGACATCGGGTCTATCAATTCGTCTGACATAAAGCCAAGATGAGCTCCATGTGCACTGTCAACAATGACTGTTATATCCTGCTCATGGGCGATGCAGCAAATTTCTTGCAAATCGCTCATAGAGCCAAAATATGTCGGATAAGTAATAAACAAAACCTTCGCTTCGGGATGTTCATACATTGCTTTTTTTACATTGGCTATTGAAATACCATGTGAAATACCAAAATGGTGATCGACTTCTGGTCTTATAAATACTGGTTTTGCTCCACTTAGAATAAGCCCATTCATAACAGATTTATGGCCATTTCTCGGTACCAATATAGTATCTCCAGGCTTACAAGTGGCAATAATCATTGCCAGAATACCTACAGTTGTTCCATTAACTAAAAAGTATGAATAATCCGCGCCGAAAGCTTCCGCAGCCAACTCCTGAGCTTGTTTAATAACAGTTTGCGGATGACTTAATAGATCAAGTTCTTTCATGGAATTAACATCCATTCGCATGGTCATTTCCCCGAGAACCATTTTCAAAGAATTCATTTGTGCGCCCATTTTATGACCAGGTACATCAAATGGTGTGACATCTTGCTGGACATATTGCACTAATGCCTCAAATAAAGGCATCCTATCTTGAGCTACCAAAGTATTGCTCTTGGCAACAAGCTCTTGTACATCGTTCATCATTGTCCTACTCCAGCAAATTCATAAGTTGCTAATACTTGTTTTAGTTCCTCTACTTTATCCGTTCTTTCCCACGGAACATCAAGATCACTTCTGCCGAAATGCCCATAGGCAGCCACCTGTTTATATTGAGGCTTACGCAAGTTCAGCATATTGATGATTCCATCTGGTGTTAGATTGAAAATTCGGCGAATTGCACGCAGTAATTGCTCATGTGGTACTTTTTCAGTTCCAAATGTTTCGATAGCAATACTAATAGGTTCACTCACTCCAATTGCATAGGACAACTGAATTTCACATTTTTTTGTCAATCCCGCAGCAACGATATTTTTTGCTACATAACGGGCTGCATATGCAGCTGAACGGTCAACTTTCGTGCAATCTTTACCAGAAAATGCGCCGCCTCCATGACGTGCAGCTCCTCCATACGTATCTACAATAATCTTACGCCCAGTTAAACCAGCATCGCCATGAGGACCTCCAACAACAAATCGTCCAGTTGGGTTAATCAAAATTCGAAATGATTGATTTAGATTAAATTCTCTTGCAGTCTCTTTAATAATGTTCTCTATTACATAATTTTCAAATATATCTTTATCAAAATCCCCATCATGCTGAATAGACATTAAAATGGTGTCAATTCTTGGCTCCTTAGGATTTGTATAATCGATTGTTACTTGTGATTTCATGTCTGGTCGTGCCCATTTAAACGCTCCGTTTTTTCTTAACTGTGATGCTTTTTTCACAAGTGTATGTGCCATTTCAATCGGTAATGGCATTAAGTTTTTCGTTTCATCAGTCGCATAGCCAAACATAATACCTTGGTCACCAGCCCCAATTGCCTTAGTATCACTTGATGAATCAATACCCATCGCAATATCAGGAGATTGCGTGTGGACCAATACTTGTACATCACAAGTACGTCCGTCTATTCCGAAGCGATCATCGATGTAACCAATTTCAATTAATGTATCACGTGCGATTTTCTCAATATCTAAAATAGCTGTAGTGGTGATTTCACCGCCTACTA
Organism: Viridibacillus soli; assembly: GCF_016612995.1. GTDB lineage: Bacteria > Bacillota > Bacilli > Bacillales_A > Planococcaceae > Viridibacillus > Viridibacillus soli. The sequence continues at coordinate 40,410 of NZ_JAEOAH010000011.1, read as the reverse complement.
TTACCGTGTTTGTTGTATCAAACACTTCGCATGCCACCCTAGATAATGGATCCTGTTCAAGAGCCGCATCCAACACAGCATCAGAAATTTGATCTGCGATTTTATCTGGATGTCCTTCTGATACAGATTCTGAAGTAAATAAAATTTTTTCAACCAACATTAAACACTCCTAACAAATAAACACATTTTTTAGGCACAAAAAAAGCTCTCCTCCAACCAAAGGAAAGCTTCGATTAATATCAGCTGCTTATCCTCTTATCGTTCACAAAACAAAATGCTTTGCGCTCAGGTTGGGCACCCATGATCTGATTCACTTTGAACCAAATTGGTTTGCCACCGTATCTTCGACCCCTCGTCTCAACGGCTATTAATAAGATAGACTTTATTTATGTTGGTGCTAATATTAATAGATTTTAATAATCATGTCAATTTTTTTTTTTTTGATTTATTAGTTAATATAAAACCTTCTATAAATGCCCCAAAAAAGCGATGCAAAATTTCGTTGTAACAATATCTTCAAATATTGTGGGTAAAATAATTTCTCCACTCATTTACCCACAATTCTTGACTTGTACTTTAGTTCATCAATTCTTGAGAGAATAAAACAGAGCAACCTATTCCATAACCTACTAATTCTCTAGGTAAAGATCATACAGCATCACACTTTTTCAATTAGTAAATCTTTATTTCTTGAAGCATGTAGATGTAGAATATACGCTTATTAATACAGAAAATATGGCGCAGTTTAGCGAATAGAATAATATTATAGTTACTGTAGCTTTTTGGTTAGTAAATACACTCGCAAAAGTAGACTATAAACCCCTTACTTTTTCTCTTCTGATGCCCATAATTTCTCTGTTAATCCAAGTGAACAAGTATACTTTTGTCTTTAAAAGGAACCTTCAATAGATTACGTTTGTTCTTATTTTTAAGCACATTAGAATTAACGTGAAATTCTTTTGTTGTTTATATCTTTGGTAACTGGAGTTAAAGAAAATGGTTGAAATTATTGGAGTCCATCATTTTTTGTTTTATAAGCACTTGACTGCTTCTATGTTCTGGCAAAAAAATAAGGTACCTAGTCTTATTACAATCTTGAATAGTTCCATAACCTCGTACCTCACTACTACTCTTTTTCCTATTCCAAGGTGTTCCTAATAACGGAAGTGCCCATCGATCTAATCCATACCATCCATCAACTTTCCAAGTAAGTACTAACGAAGTCGCAAGGATAAATAGGATTGGGTTTGTACTAAGTGTTCCAGCAAACAAAAAACTGGCATTCATTAAAGCACACAAAAAAGCGGCAATCCCTGTCAATAAAACCGAAAACCAAACCTACTAACAATTCACCATACATCGACGACAAACGAGAATATTTTTGCATTTGGAAGCACATTGTTTTCAAGAAAAGTAGCATACTATCCAGCCATATCCGCCGTTTCCTCTGATTTTGCAAGTGTACCTTTCAAAAATTCTTCGAGAGTCGCTCCGGCGTTTTTCCCCGTCCACGCATCACTTTGTACCTTCCGCCATCCAGCCTTCAGCCAACAATACCCCACATAAAGTCGAATAAATAACCATATGATTGCAGAACGAGAATCACTAAATAAAAAATGTGAGACTGAGTTTTCTGGAATATAAACGGCGTTTTTATAATTCATTTCAATCAACATCATTACATATATAATACATTTTATAGTTACATTTTACCTATATAGTTACAGGCGCGGGCAAGCACCCTCCGCTACGATCAACTAAAAAATGTAGTAACATACATTATTATTGAACATAAAAAACCATTTTAACGATAAATAACAACCTAATATTCCCCTAATCAACACACCTAATATAGCTATTAAATACAAATTGAACGTTTTGAAGCATCTTTCAAGAAAGTATCGAAATTCCAAATTTTTATGCATAAAAAAGAAGCAGTCAATATTTATAACTTGACTGCTTCTTCTTTTATAACTATTGTCTCTCACTCACTTTCTCTTTCGACCGAATACTATCCATTTTAATGTAAAGCCATATATAACAAAGTGCAATAACAAGAACTAAGAAAATCTTCAACCATATATTTAGTGCTGAATCTACAACAGTAAATACGATAGCTGCAACAAGGATACTACCTAACATACTTATTATTTTATAAATCATTTTTATTAAAACCTCAACTCATCTGTATTTGATTAACTGTCATTCGGATTTCTGCTAATTCCAAGTCAAAATGTTTATCAAATTGCTTGGCGATTTCTTTTTGTAATGTAAGCATAGCGTTTGGAACTGAATAATCGATTGGACCGTTCAAAATAACTGTAATATGTACCATCGGTAAAGGCAGATGATGATAGTGAATTTTGTTGCATCTCGCAATATACGGGCTCAGATCACAAGTAATTTTTACGATATCTGTGAACGCTCTTTTTTGAATGACAATCGTTTCATCATGAAAATCTGGCTGTACAATTGTCGTTTCTCCAATTTTCTCACGCTTTGATGTGAAAATTTCAACACCCTTTTGGATAAAACGTTTAAAGAAATTTTGCTCGACTTGCTTGACTGGAATTGGCATAATATGCTTACCTTCCGTTTTACGTATAAACTTCGCAAGCTTCATCTCAATAGAAGAACGTAAATCACTAATGTAATAAAAATGAGCCACTTCTCCGCGATTAAGTCGCTCTGCAATTTGCATCGTCATTTTATCAGAAGTACCTATGAGTAATAATTTCTGAAGTTGATGATGATCAATAGCCTCTTGTACATCCCGTAAATGATCAGAATCCATGAAAATTGCTCGCTTTACAGCCTTAAAAACCGACTTCTCAAATTTCGCAGATGTACCCGCTGCCTTTTCACCATTAACAATAAGTAGGCCATCATCGATAATGGCTTCAATTTGATGTATATGTGCAAACTCAATTGCAGCCGAACTTTTCCCTGTTCCGCTCGGTCCACTAAGTGAAAATATCTCCATGATTCAATCTCCCTATCAAACAGTACTTGATAAGCTTATTATAGCAAATGATAGCCGTATACATCCGTTTATTTAAAGTAGACTATGTAAAAACTAATTTTTGTTATTGATTTACACGAACATATCACTCTATTTAAAGAAATTTTCTGCGCAAATGAAAATGATCACATTATAAGATGATTTGGGATATTTACGGGTTGTGCAGTATAATACTCCTATACGAGGAGGATGACTATGAAAAATTTAACTAAAACAACGATTATATTAAGTAGTCTTGTAGCTGTCTTAATCATTTCTTTAGGATATGTTTTATATCTAAATCAGTGGCATCAAAAACAATACTTCCTGGACAACACGCAATCATCACTTGTTGAATTACAAGGAATTATAGCCTTTCAAGAAGATGAAAACTGGGAAAATCCACAGCTAATTTCAAATAAATTACAAATAATCATTGATGATTTATGGTATGGAACTACATCGTATACGTTTCCTTCAAAAGTATTGAATAAAGAAGAACTTACTATGTTAGTCACTATAGCTAATACTTTGCAACAACTTCCAAATAACGATGTTTACGCTATTGCTGAATGGTCAAAGGAAGATATTGAAAAAGCTAAGATAGTAAATAACGCTTTAATTAAAGCGGATTTAAAAATGGAAACCACTATTTTAGTTGATTGGGAAACATTTATCAAACAATGTGCAATATTTAAAGAAGAACTTTCAAAGATACATAGCTTATAAATTCAAAAAGCATAGATTCTATAAACGTTTACGGCTTTTATTTAAACACCATTGAAATGTAACATAGTCTTAATAAAAAAGGCACACAAATGAATTTCACCTGTGTGCTCATCATTATTTTAATATAAATTTTTCAATTGCCTTTGCAACGCCTTCATCGCTATTGGTATCTGTAATATATTGAGCGATTTCTTTAACAGCAGGAACTGCATTTCCCATAGCAATTGGTAGTCCAGCAAATTTCAGCATCGACAAATCATTCATAGCATCTCCAATAGCCATGACATTTTCAGATGTCATATTCAATGAAGAGCTTAACTCTTTTAATGCGTTGCCTTTATTGGCCGTACTTGAATTGACCTCAACATTTTGCTGAAACGAAGTAGTAATGCTGTAGCCAAGCTTTTCTAGTTGATTCCACATAGCAGCCCGTTCCTCTACCTTTTTAAAATACAAATTAAATTTGTCGATCGGTAAATTGCGTTCAGTAATAAAATCATGAATATTCGGTACGGGTGTACGTGTTTTAATTATAAAGTGTGCAAATTCACCTGCCCCATACTCCACAGGTCGATCGTAGCAATGTTGTCTAATATACACTTTACCATCCGCGAATGCTTCAATGCGTAGATCAATCTGCTCTAACAATTGCAGAATTTGCATTGTTTGTTTGAGTGATAAAGTATTTTCGTATATTTTTTCCTTGGTAGCTAAGTTCCACACCGCTGATCCATTTCCCGCTATTACATATTTCACAAATGGTAAGTGTAAAAAGACGTCTTCTAATTCATCAAGTGTCCTTCCAGTACAAATGACAACTTCTACATTGCGGTCTATCGCTCTTTTAATGGTCTCAATTGTCTTTTTTGTTAACTGTAAAGCAGGTGTTAAAGTCGTGCCATCCATATCTAATGCAATTAATTGTATACTCATTTTGTTTCCCTCTATTTCATTTATTTCTAATCATGGTGATTTTTTAATAAGGATTTTAATATTAGAATAACGATCCATATGATAGAATTGAATTATATGATCGATTAGTTAAAGGAGCTCCATAACATCATGTCAAAAATTGTGCCCTATTTATTAAACCCATTTTGTATAACGGTTGTTGTTGTTTTAACGATATTTTTTGGTAACCAAGCACTAGTTAAATACGCGACTAAATCGTATCCCCTTGCCACTTTATACCTTACAGTAACAATTGCTTGTATCGCTTTTATCACCTATTTGATCAAAGAATTTCGATTAAAAGCCAAGGCTGAAAATATTGAGAAGGATTAAGAGCTGGCATGTGCTAGCTCTTTTTTATTCATACATTTTTAAATAGGTATCTATATTCTTTAACCAGGTATCTAAACTTTAAATATACCTCGTCTACTTGTAAATAAGGTATGCCTTATAAGTATCGCCACTGTGCCTAGTTAACCTTGCAAATGTTGAATCATCAATTCCCAAATATTCATTGACTTCAGCTCTATTTAAAAGTGGACCATATGTTCTTTCCTCGTTTGCGATTTCTAAAATCACTCATAGTTCACCTGCATTACTTGAAAAATTCCGACTAGCCATACACCCTCCAATTACAATACAAATTCCTATAAAGTAAAGCGGCTTTATAAATGTATTTACGTTATCATATTCAAGGTTCTTCATAGCTTGAACTCCTTTTTCACAGTCTGGTTAAAATATTTCTTGCCACTGTGCATTATTTTTTAAATAAATATCTAATTCTGGATACTAGAACAATTTGCAAAGCCTTGTGGTGGTGTGAAATGCTACTTTCCTTTAAAAGTGTTCAATAAAATTGGTTTAACTAGCTCTTGTAAATTTAAAACAGGATACGCATATGTAAATTTTGTATGACAATCATTGAATAGTTGATCGCCGTTGCCTATGATCTGAAGTAGGCGCTGGTTCATAAATCCAAAATTATAGGTTTGTTTGGAATTTTCGAACAAAACTCATTGACCTTTTCCTGTAATTTTATGAGATTACAAAAGGCTATTCGAATACTTATGAAAATACCTCTTGTCATAAAGGTCCCCTCCTTTTTTCTATCTTACAGAAAACCCCCTACGAAATGTAGAGGGTTGGCATGATTAATATTTAAATTGGTTCACTAATTGCTGTAGCTCTTCTGCCATTTTAGACATTGTTTCAGCTGATGATGTAATTTCTTCCATAGTAGCTAGTTGCTCTTCTGATGCTGAGGCAACGATTTGGGTTGTGCTTGTTGAGTTTTTCGCAATATTCAATGTATCTTCTACCGATGCATGGACATTTTGAACAGTATCGTGCATATTTGTTGCGATCGAACTCACTTCTTGAATTCTTTCTGATACTTGTTTAACGGATTGCATGATCTTCCCAAATCCTTGTTTTGTTTCTTCAACAACTAACATACCTGAAGCTGTTTCCTTGGCACCAAGCTCAATTGCTTTTACGGCTTTGTCCATCCCTTGTTGCGTTTGAGAAATCAATTCCATAATTTGCGCTGCCGAGACTTTTGATTGCTCCGCTAGCTTTCTCACCTCATCAGCAACGACGGCAAAGCCTTTTCCGTGCTCCCCAGCTCTCGCTGCTTCAATAGCAGCATTTAAAGCTAATAAATTTGTCTGCTCTGAAATGGCTTTAATGACTTCTACAATATTACCAATTTCTTTTGATTGCTTGCCTAATTGATCTATGGATACGGCAGCATTTGTTGTAGCATTATTTATTACATCCATTTGGTTAATCACTTTTTGCAAAGAATCATTTCCATTTTGTGCTTCTTTACTCGTTTCTTTCGCAACATTTGAAACTGTAGTTGATTGGTCGACGACTTGTTGTAAATTGATACGAACTGCTTCAATTGCCTGAAAGCTTAAATGAGCTCCGCTTTCTTGGATTTCAGCGCCATCTGCAATTTCATGAATCGATTGCGCAATTTGGCCTGTCGCATCAGTTGTTTGTTCAGCATTTGCAGATAGTTCTTCTGAAGCTGAGGCAACATGTACTGCTGAATCCCCAACTTGCTGCATCATTTTACGTAAGCTCCCTAGCATTTGATTAAAGGATTGCGCTAATTCACCTGTTTCATCATGCGTAGTGATGGCAAGTTCCTGCGTTAAATCACCCTCACCTTGCGCAATGTTTTTTAACTGGAGATTGATTTTAGCGATTGGTTTCACAAGTGCACGCGTTAATAAAATACTGCCAATTATAGCAATGGATCCACCTATTAGTAAAGCTAATATTATTTTTGTTAAAACGTCCATAGTAATTTCATCAATCTTCGTAAGAGGTTCCCCTGCAGACCACATCCCAATGATTTCACCGGAGGTATCCTTTAAAGGTTTATAGATTGTTACGTAGCTTGTTCCTACTACATCTGCTACTCCTATATAGGTATTTCCCTTTTCGAGTACTTGATCGATGACAGTTTTAGAGGCTTGTGTGCCAACTGAACGTTTTCCGTCTACTTGTACATTTGTTGCAATACGAGTATCTCCCTTAAATATCGTTACTACACCACTCATAGTTTTGCCTATTTCATCAACTAATTCAGTTTCGTTCGTAAAATTATGTTCCCCCTTATACAGCTCGCCATCTTTTACTGCCCAATCTCCTTTGAAACGATCGTTTACAACGGTCGCCCCCATTACAGATGCCTCAGTTACCTGGTCTTCAAATGTTACCATCAACGACTGTTCAATTTGCCATTTCGCTACGATTGTTATGAGGATACATAAAAATACAATTACGCCCACTTGCAAAGTAGTAAATTTCATACCAATTTTAATATGTTTTAACTTATTCAAAAAATAGCCTCTCCCATCATCTCAAATCATTTTTATCTTTATTGCAAAATTATGATAAATGTCGTGATTAATTTCATAAAAATTCTATTTATTTAGATAATTATATATAATATAGTATACGGGAGATAAATAATAGTAGTTACCAAAAATTTCATTAAAAAGACAAAAAAACCTATTCTCCTCTTTATAAAAGAAGGAGATAGGTTTTTAAGGTTAAATGATTATACTTTAAACCTTTATATCAACGCTTGGAGCTCTAATACTAGCCACTTCGTTCTTGCACGACACTATTAATTTCATATAATGTCGCATTTTGTCTTCAATAGTATCTGGAATGTTGATCCTATAAGCTGCTGCAATTTTAGCATTCGTAGCGAATTCTGTTACAGCAACTGTTATCTTGCTTATAATTGTTCTTAAAATGGTTGAAAAACTGCAAAACCTTCCTATATAAATGGTGTTTTCAGAATCAAAACCCTCCTTATTCATTAAATTCGCCCAGTTGATATTTATCCAATAAATAGTCTTTTAAAAATTCTCTACAGTCATTAGATAGCTCACTTTTTGTTGGATGAATGATATCACCATATGGCATCTCTCCTACAAAACGTACCATACCTTCATATTCATTATTATTATCACCGTCAAAACCAGAAAATTTTACAAAGCAAGTTTGCGGTCCATTATGTATAAAATCTATAATCACTACTTTATGATTAGTCATATTACTACCTCCTATCACTTCATTTTAAGAAATGGTTAATTGCGAGTATTATGAGCACTTAACCATTTCTAGTTAATACCCTAGTTCTTAGTTCCTTTATTATACTTTCTTACATTTTGAATTTCCCTAACACAAAATACAATTAAAAAAATGCAAGCAACGATAAAAACTATAGTCTTAGGTGAAAATCCATGATCCAAAACTAGCGCTCGATAAAGGAATATCGACAAATTGACGAAGCCTGCTAGTAAAAATAAAATGGGAGTAAGTAATTTCGACAAAATAGTCATCTCCTATTTAGATTTTTATTTAGAAGCAATTAATGCATTTTCTTCTTCTTTTATAACATCTTGAATATAATTCCATTTTTCAATTTACCTGTTTCCAAGAATAGCAAAAATAATGATAATGGACCACATCTCTTTAATTCATCATTAGGCGTGTTGATTAACCAATTTCAACCATTACTATTAAAGTGGTAGGTTGATTTCCGCTACGGGATGCTCGCTTTCCGCGGGCAAGCACCGAGCCGCTTCCCGCAGGAGTCGAGCACCCTCCGCTACAATCAACTAAAAAATGTAGTAACATACGTTAGTATTGAACAAAAAAATTTTTTTAACGGTAAATAACAACCTAATACTCCCCTAATCAACACACCTGATTCATCATATCAAATTAGCATATTATCGGAAATATAAAATAACATTCACTTAACTCATAACTAATTGACTACATTCATATACTAATTATAGATCATTTCACAAAAAAACACCTATTAAAGTAACGAAAACAAGATGAAATAAGCTGTTACTTTAGACTTATTTTTTGAATATAAATAATTTTCTATTAATGACGTAAATTAAAAATCGTTTAAGTCTTATTTCAAATTTATATGATTAACATTCCCTTTCTTAAAAAAAAGATAAAAATTTATTATATTTCTACTTCACTATACTAGTGTATTGAATTAAACATAATTGTTATTTAATAGTATGATATCTATGAAAATATATTTATGTAATTTATTTGTTTATCTAACATTATTTTTTTGTTATATTGAAAGTGAGCTTCTCACAAAGGCTTATTACTAAAAACAAGGGGGATTTAAATGACTAAAAAGAAGAATTATTTATTGTTAACTTTTTTGGCAATGATTTCTTTGGTGCTAGCTGCTTGTAACTTCGGTGGCGAAACTTCTAAGGATGACGACAAAGGAAAAGATGGCGGAGACAAAGCTAAAACAAAAGAATTAAATTTGGTGATTCCTTCAGAGCCACCTTCAATGAATCCACAGTTAGTTACAGATAGTACTTCTGGTGCACTAATAACAAGTGTTTTTGAAGGACTAACTCGTCTGAACAAAGAAGCTAAAGCAGAAAATGCAATGGCAGAAGATATTAAAATTAGTAAAAATAAATTGACTTACACATTTAGATTACGTGATGCAAAATGGACAAATGGTGATCCAGTCGTTGCAGGCGATTTCGAATATGCTTGGAAATTCGCACTAAATCCAGACAATGCTTCTGAATATGCTACTCAACTTTACTATGTTAAAGGCGGCGAAGCTTATAACAAAGGCAAAGGTTCTGCTGATGATGTTGCGGTAAAAGCAGTAGATGAAAAAACGTTAGAAGTTACTTTAGAAAACCCAACACCTTACTTCCTTGAATTAACATCATTCTATACTTATATGCCTGTTAACCAAAAAGTAGCTGAAGCAAACAAAGATTGGTCCACTGAAGCTGGTAAGGATTATGTAACAAACGGACCATTTACTTTTGATGATTGGAAACACGATACTTCAGTCACATTAAAGAAAAACGCTGACTACTGGGATGCAGCCACTGTAAAACTTGACCAAGTTAATATCAGCATGGTTGAAAAAGAAGCTGTAGCTGTACAAAAATTTAAAGCTGGAGAAATTGATTATTTAGGTCCTCCTTATCAAAACGTTGCGCTTGATTCAATTGATGAATTTAAAAAGAATAATACACTGAATATTATGGATGTCTCATCAGTTTATTGGTATAAGTTAAACACAAAAGGTAAATTTACTAAGAACGCTAACATTCGTAAAGCATTAACATTAGCAATGAATCGTCAAGATTTAATTGACAACGTAACAAAAGGTGAACAAAAACCTGCTCTTGGCATGATTCCAGGTGCGATTGCTGGTTTTGAAGAGGATCGTGGTTACTACAAAGACAATGATATGGAAGGTGCAAAAGCTGCACTTGAAGCGGGTATGAAAGAACTTGGTATTAAAAATGCATCTGATATCAAAATCGCAATTTCTATGAATACTAGTGAAGCACATGCCGCTGTTGCACAATTCATTCAAGAAGGTTGGCATAAAAACTTAGGTATCAATGTAACAATTGATAATGCAGAGTGGCAAGTATATCTAGATAAATTATCAAAATTAGATTATGACGTAGGACGTCTGGGATGGAATGCTGACTATAGAGATCCTTACACTTTCCTTGAAATGTTCTCAACTGCCGATAACGGCAACAATGATACTGGATGGGAAAATGCAGACTATAAAGCACTTATGAAAAAATCGGTTGCTGAAACAGATTATGAAAAACGTGTTGACATATTAAAAGAAGCTGAAGGAATTGCTATGAAAGAATTCCCTGTTGCACCAATCTATTACTACACAAACTTATCTGTTAAAAAAGAATCGGTAAAAGATATGGGTCCTGACCCGATTGCTAACGTACAGCTTAAATGGGTAGATATTACTAAATAATATTATTGCAGAACTAGCTGTATAAACAATAACGTTTATTAAAGTTTGACATTATTACTAACAGCAAAGAGCTGCCTCATTGCCGTTCATTCGGTTTATGGGACAGCTTTTTTTAGACTTTTTAACCTGTTTGTCAATCGACAACTTAAAGGAGGATGTTCATGTGATTAACTATATTGTGAAAAGGCTAATGTATATTGTACTTGCCCTTTTCGTTATTATAACAGCCACTTTTTTCTTAATGAGAATGGCACCTGGTAGCCCATTTGCGAGTGAACGTAATTTCCCACCGCAAATTGAAGAACGTTTAAATGAGAAATATGGTTTAGATAACCCATGGTATATTCAATATAAGGATTATTTAATCGATTCTGTAACTTTTGATTTTGGAGAGTCCATGAAATATAAGTCACGTTCTACAAATGATATGATTTTAGAAGGCTTCCCAATCTCTTTAACTTTAGGTATTCAAGCAATGCTTATAGCTATAGGTCTAGGTATACTCCTAGGTGTCATTTCTGCACTATACCACAATCGTTTTCCGGATTATTTATCCACCACAATTGCTGTCCTTGGTATTTCAGTTCCTTCCTTTATTTTAGCAGGTTTAATGCAATATTTATTAGCATATAAACTCGGCTTATTCCCTATAAGTGGATGGAAAGGATTTATCTATAGTATTTTGCCTGCCCTTGCCATTGCCATGTCGCATATGGGTTTTATCGCTAAACTAACACGCTCCAGTATGCTAGAGCAAAACAACAGTGATTACGTTAAAATGGCTCGAGCGAAAGGAATTGGAAAATGGACAATCGTTTTCCGTCATACTTTGCGTAATGCCCTTTTACCAGTCGTTACATATCTTGGACCTTTAACTGCTGGTGTTGTAACTGGTAGTTTTATCGTAGAACAAATTTTTGCAATCCCAGGACTTGGTAAACATTTCGTACAAAGTATTACGAACCGTGACTACACAGTCATTATGGGTACAACGGTGTTCTATTCTATCATTCTTCTATTTGCTGTATTTATCGTAGATATTTTATACGGCATTATCGATCCGCGTATTAAGCTGAGAGGAGCGAAAAAATAATGTCACAACAACAATTTGAAAAAATAGATAAAGAAATGTTTGAGATTGTCGGAGGAAAACATGAAGAAACGGAAAAGCTTGCAGATAAATCCGTATCCTTTTGGAAAGAAGTTTTTTTACGATTTTCTCAAAATAAATTAGCAATTTTCGGCTTAATTGCACTAGTCATCATCATACTGATGGCCACTTTCGTACCTATGTTTTCACAATTTAGTTATCGTGAACAACTAGGTTTATATAACACTCCCCCTTCATCTACACATTGGTTTGGTACGGATGATTTAGGACGAGATGTATTCGTTCGTGTATGGGCAGGCGCACGTATTTCTCTATTCATCGGAATTACTGCTGCGGTCATTGATCTAATTATCGGTGTGCTATGGGGTAGTATTTCAGGCCTTGCAGGTGGACGTGTCGATAATATTATGATGCGTATCGCTGACGTATTAACAGCTGTGCCGTACTTATTAGTTGTAATCGTGCTATTAGTTGTTTTACAGCCTGGCTTAGTACCAATGATTATCGCGCTATCGATTACTGGTTGGATTAACATGGCCCGTATCGTACGTGGTGAAGTATTATCCATCAAAAATCAGGAATACGTACTAGCTGCCAGAACTTTAGGTGCCAATACAAAACATTTAATTATTAAACATTTAATCCCAAACGCATTAGGCGCTATTTTAGTAACAATGACTTTAACGATTCCAACAGCCATCTTTACAGAATCATTCTTAAGTTATTTAGGCTTAGGTGTTCCTGCTCCAACAGCAAGCTGGGGAACGATGGCATCTGAAGGTAATAATGCAATCACAAATGCGCCTTGGCGACTATTTTTCCCAGCAATATTCATTTCATTAACCATCTTCGCATTTAATGCAGTTGGTGATGGTTTGCGTGACGCACTAGATCCAAAATTACGGAAATAAGGAGGGTGTCAAGAATGAGTGATACGATTTTACAAGTACAAGATTTAAGAATCAACTTTAAAACGTATGCGGGCATTGTACAAGCCGTGCGCGGTGTCAATTTTGAATTAAAAGCAGGAGAAACACTTGCGATTGTAGGAGAATCTGGTTCCGGTAAGAGTGTTACGAGTAACGCGCTAATGAAGCTGATTCCACAGCCTCCTGGCATATATGAATCTGGTAAAATCCTATTTAATGGTCGTGATCTAATCCCCCTTTCGGATAAACAAATGTCAAAAGTACGTGGCAATGAGATCGCGATGATTTTCCAAGATCCAATGACTTCTTTAAATCCAACGATGCGAATTGGTAGACAGATTACGGAAGTTATTTTACAACATAAGAAAATTTCACGCTCTGAAGCAAAAAAGCGAGCTATTGAATTACTAACACAAGTAGGTATTCCTATGCCAGAAAAACGTTATAAACAGTATCCACATGAATTTTCAGGCGGCATGCGTCAACGTGTTGTAATTGCGATTGCATTAGCAGCAGATCCGAAATTATTAATCGCCGATGAACCAACAACTGCTCTTGATGTAACGATTCAAGCACAAATTTTGGAACTTATGAAGGAAATTCAAAAAACAAGCAATACATCAATCATCTTCATTACCCATGATCTAGGTGTTGTAGCGAATGTCGCAGACCGTGTTGCCGTTATGTATGCAGGTCAAATCGTTGAATACGGGACAGTGAATGAAATTTTCTACAATCCAAAGCATCCGTACACTTGGGGTTTACTTGGCTCAATGCCAGATATTGATAGTAATTCAGATGAATTATTACGTACGATTCCAGGGTCACCACCAGATTTAATCCATCCGCCAAAAGGCGACGCATTTGCAGCACGAAATGAATTTGCACTAGCAATTGATTATGAAAAAGAACCACCAATGTTCCAAATAAGTGAAACGCATTTTGCAAAAACGTGGTTATTGCATCCCGATGCACCTAAAATTCCAATTCCTGAAGCCGTATCAAAGCGTATTGAAGGTTATTTGGCAAAGGAGGATCAATTGAATGTCTAAAAAGCTACTCGAAATCAAAAACTTAACACAACACTTTGGCTCATCGAATAACCCAATTAAAGCTGTTGACGGTATTAGCTTCGACATTTATGAAGGTGAAACACTTGGACTTGTTGGAGAATCAGGCTGTGGAAAATCAACAACAGGACGCTCTATCATTCGCCTCTATGATATAACAGGCGGCGAAGTTATCTTTGATGGCAAAGATGTACATGGCAAAAAATCTGCGAAAGAATTGAAGCAATTCAATCGTGAAATGCAAATGATTTTCCAAGATCCATACGCCTCTCTTAACCCGCGTATGACAGCTGGGGAAATTATTAGTGAAAGCTTTGATATTCATGGTCTTTACAAAAACAAAAAAGAGCGTCGTGAAAAAGTAGCCTCATTACTAGAAGCTGTTGGTCTAAATAAAGAGCATGCAAATCGCTATGCACATGAATTTTCAGGCGGACAACGACAACGTATTGGTATTGCACGTGCGCTAAGCTTAAATCCAAGCTTTATCATTGCTGACGAACCAATTTCAGCACTTGACGTATCGATTCAAGCACAAGTTGTAAACTTATTAAAACAGCTACAAAAAGAACATAACTTAACATATCTATTCATCGCTCATGATCTTTCAATGGTGAAATATATAAGTGATCGTATTGCCGTTATGTACAGTGGGAAAATCGTTGAAATTGGATTAGCAGATGATATTTATCATTCTCCTGTCCACCCATATACGAAATCCTTACTCTCGGCTATTCCATTACCGGATCCATTATCAGAATCGAGACGTACGAGAATTCCTTATGTACATGAAGAAGTAGATGAAAGCGCTTCATTCCATGAAGTTTCTGACAAACACTTCGTTTACGGTACGGTAGCAACAGTTCAGAAATGGAAAGATACCGAATAATCATTAGAGGATATTCAATCTCGTAGCATTTAAAGTTATGATTTATTAATCGATATCTGGTATTATTTCACTTTACTGGACAAGGTGAGAAAACTATACGCAAATCCTCTAAAAATGGTATGGCCAAATTACGAATATAGGCCATACCATTTTTGATATTATGTGCACAAATTTTTAATGACTTACTACTAAGTTTTACTTACTATTGACCTTCAGTTGTTTAATAGTCTCTCACGAAAATACTATTCGCTGCATATACCCCTAATGGTTGAAGATAGCCAAGATCCTCTGGACAATAACAACTTTGTTCATTCATAATCATATTTAACTTCACTTTTTTCCGTATTAAAGTTTACGGATTGTAAATGCATTGTGAAGTAATGGGAGAAGTTCAACATGTTCAATCATTAATATAGCCATTGCTTCTTCATTTGTTAATTCTTTATCTTTACTAACTTCTTGAGCTAGTGTTTGCAAGTCCATTTTGTTTTTCACTTTTCGTTGCAAGCATTTTTTTCACTATCGGATATAGACGGATAGCTAATAAACTTGTAAAAATAGCAAGCGCAAAGTCAACACCCACTGTACTAAAAAATCCGGCTACGAGCACATGTGATACGCTAGTTGGTACATCCATCCAAAGATTCAATGCCATATAAAGATATGGTACACCTACAGCATAAATCACAACAGTACCAACTAAATTCGCCTTTATAAAATCTTTACGTGTAGGTTGTTCCACTCGTTCAATTATGCAACCAATCACATATGCACCTGCAGCAAAGCCAATTAAATAACCAAACGTCGGCTTTAATACATACATAAAACCACCACCTTCTGCAAAGACGGGTAGCCCAGCTAGACCAACGAGAACATAAACTAATTGACTCTGTAAACCTCGCTTACTCCCTAACAATGAACCTGCTAAAAACACAACAATAATTTGCAGAGTAAAGGGTACAACGGGTAGTGGAATTTTAATAAAAGCGCCAATTGCGGTCAACGCAGCAAAAATTGATACGAGTGAAAGAGAAAAAATACGTGCATTTTTCAATTTACTTACCTCTTTCCTTGAAAAATTGAGTTATTACTTCTTTAGTTGTGTCAACCATCCATGTCATTTCATCTTCGGAAATGACGTATGGTGGCATAAAGTAAATAATGTTACCAAGTGGGCGTATAAGGAGACCTTTTTCAAGTGCACGTTGATAAATTTGATAACCGATACGCTCTTCACTTTGGAAAGGTGCCTTCGTCTTTTTATCAGCTACCAATTCGATTGCGCCAACAAATCCAGTTTGACGGTATTCACCTACATAAGGTAAATGGGCAAATGCCTCATGAGCTAGCTCTTTCAATATTTTTTGTTTAGATTCCAACTGAACCAAAACCTGTTCATCCTCAAATATATCTAATACTTCCTCAGCGACCCGAATGGCAAGTGGGTTGCCCGAATAACTATGCGAATGTAAGAAAGCTTTCATCGTACCGTAATCATCATAAAAAGCGTTATATACCTCATTTGTAGTTAATACAGCGGAGAGCGGTAAATACCCACCCGTAATTCCTTTTGATAAACATAAAAAGTCTGGTGTAATACCGGCTTGTTCACAAGCAAATAAAGTACCTGTACGACCGAAACCAACTGCCACTTCATCTGCAATAAAATGAACATCATATTCATCGCATAATGCTCTTAATTTTTTTATGTACACAGGGGGATACATCTTCATACCTGCTGCCGCTTGAATTAATGGCTCAATAATAGCAGCTGAAATTGTATCTGCATGTTCTTTCAATTGTTCTTCCACATATTGTGTGCACGAGGCGTTACAAGTCTCTGGTGACTCCTCAAAAGGACAGCGGAAGCAATCAGGTCCCTGTGCACGTACAACATTAAGTAAAAGAGGAGCATATACTTCGTTGTATAAATCGACACCTCCAACAGACAGTGCACCTAGTGTTTCGCCATGGTATGCACCTGTTAATGCTAAAAAGCGTTTTTTCTTTGGCTGACCGGTTTGAGCTCGATACTGAAAGCTCATTTTTAAAGCGACTTCAATTGCTGAGGAGCCGTTATCGGCAAAGAATACTTTTTCCAAACCTTCTGGTGTTAACGCAACGAGTTTTTTTGCCAGGTAAATTGCAGGCTTATGTGTAAAGTTTGAAAAAATCACGTGTTCCAGTTTTTGAGCTTGCTCAGCTAAAGCATTGCTGAGACGCGGATTTGTATGACCAAATAAATTGACCCACCATGAAGAAACAGCATCTAAATAACGCTTGCCTTGCTCGTCATACAACCACACCCCCTCACCACGCTCTATAATAATCGGTGGAAAGGATTCATAGTCTTTCATTTGTGAACAAGGATGCCAAATATGTTCAAGGTCAAGGGATTGAAGTTCTTCATACGTCACATGTCATCAACCTTTCTATAATTGATTCATGATCGAAGCTTTCAATCGTACGATTCGCCTCAATGACCAAAGTTGGCACAGAAGTAAAGCGGCGTATTGTATCAATATTATTTTGTTCTAACGCATTCTGTTGGAATTGGTTAAACACGATACCAAGTAATTCAATGTTTTGAGTTTTTAATGCCTCTACAGACAACAATGTATGATTGATTGTACCAAGCTTCGTATTCGCTACGAGTATTACTGGTAAACCAGATTGCTTGATGACATCTAGCAATATCAAAGTAGTATCCGAATGAAGTGGAACATATAGTCCCCCTGCCCCTTCGCAAATAATCGTGTCATATTGTTGCTTTAATGATTCAATAGCTTTTTGTAGTCTATCTTCTTGTATGGTTTCTCCTTCAAGCTCTGCTGCATAATGTGGGGAGGCAGGCGTGGGGAAAGAATATGTATTAAGTGACTCTTTTATTAAAGGTTTCAAGCTGTACTGTAAATAGCTTGTTGTATCATGATAATATTTGACATCTTCATCCTCCACTTCGCCCGTTTGTACAGGTTTGTATGGCATTACGTTATCTCCTTTCTTTTGTAGCTGACGCATGAATATTGTTGTGATAAACGTTTTCCCAACATCTGTGTCCGTACCCACTACCCAAAAATGTTGCATGTATTGTCCCCCATTTACTATATTTTCAAAAATAGGTTAACCTACAGTTATTTGTGTTAACTATATTTTTAAAAAGGTTAACACAAATATTCTTTTACGTAAATATGTTAATTAAATAATTTCGAAAATCCTACATCAACATCTCTCCAATAGGGGTCTTTTAAGGCCTTTATCATCGATAACCCATCGTTTATTATGCAAGTCTAAATTGGCAATTCATTATACAAAAACAAGCATTCTCGCCCTAAATGTAACGCTTTAGTTCAAGAAACAGGGATAATTCCCACCAACAGAAGGCGCTAGAATAAAATTATCGATTTGATTAAAGACGCTTTCTTTCTAAAACTTTGTACAAAACTATAGGAAAATATGAAATCCTACAATCACAAAAGAAAAAAAGCAAACTAAAAAGACTGAGCCTTATACAATATAAGGCTCAGTCCTTTAGTTACTTAATACAGTTGGCTAACTTTTTGGTCCACTTTATGCGTATACTTATCTCTAGATTCCAATCTACAGGCCAGTTCAAAGAAACGGTGGTTTTCAACTATTTTTCACTTTTCTACTCCAGCTGTTTCCTGCTTTACTTTTCGCCATTTTGAACGTAATTCCCAAATCGTAATAGCCGCTACAAGCAAAACAAAGCCATTATTAAAGCTAATACCGCTTGATGATTTCCCACCAAGTAGCTGCATTACTATGATAGCTACTACTAAATAACCTGTTAAAAACGCATGCCATTTAAAATCATCCAATGCATTTGTTTTCTGTTTTCCAATCGGTAAAAAGCTAATCAGTATTAACACTAAAGTAAGTAATATAATAACTTTTTTAGGTATAACTGTAAATATCGGTAGCTGCGAGAAAAAATCCATTACGAATAATATCGTAAATCCGCATAAAATAACAATTTGTTTCGGTTTCAAAAATGACATGAAGGCTAACTCCTAGTTTTCTTCTAGTATATCAAAGTGGCGTGATTGAAAGTGTACTAATTCTCTTTATACGTAAACTTTTCAATATCTCGAAGCATGAAATTCATAATATCTTGAGGAACCTCATTTGGATTTGTTGAATCTGAAGGATCTCCATATCCCCAGTAGTGTACATTTTTCTCACCTTTCACTTTAACATTTACGAAGCCTTCAGAATTGCTATTTGAAGGGAAAGAATGCTTATCGTATGTCAATTCACCGGTATAATAAATAAATGTATGTTCATCCATATTTAAGAAAAATACGGGTGTTTTGATATTTCGAAACGTCTTTTTCCATTTCTTCTGAGACAATTCATTAAAATACTGATCCGTTATATAGAAAGCATCATAGGCCGTTTTTGCATTGTTTAGTTCATCTGCTTCTACATTTGTAAATGTCACTTGATTATAGGTTCGTTCTAGATTCTCTCCGATGATAGCTATGTTTAATTTGCGCCCATCATATGCCCTTGTGTAAAAAGCATTGCGACTTGGTATTGCTTTTCCACTGCCATTTTGATCAATAAATCGCACCTTCTTCTCTTCACTCTCACTAAGCCCGTACCAGAGGCGCTCACCATTTGGCGTATCAATGATTGTAGCTTGCTTTTGGTCAATCGTTACATTTGAAATGCGATCATCAGTTAAATGACCAAATGTAATAAAAGGTTCTTTATCCATTGCAATCTAGAAATTTACTGTGTCATCATCCGCTAACATTGCATATTGCCTTTTCCACTGCTTTTTACCTTTCTCAAAATAGCCAAGAAAATACACAGTTTTATCCAATTTATTGAGTTCATTGCGTTCTCCTGTACTTTTTAAATGCCTACTATATAAGACAATGACATCTCCATTTTTCATCGTTTCTGTATCCATTTTTAAAATTGTATTTTTCACCTTAATAGAACGATCAATGCCCGCGTTATCCTTTTTCAATTGCTCTTCAAAAAACTGTTCAAACTCAGCTCGATTAAAAGCACTATTGTCACTTTGGTGCTTTGTCCATTCCGTTATAGCTAAAAAGCATAATACTATGATAAACGTTGTTAATATAACGGGATACTTCCACTGCATACGCTTTTTCGTCGGTTGCTGTTCTTTTGCAGCTAGGAGTATTTTCTTCTTTAAATTCGAGTGAAATCGTGGCTTCTCCCCTATTGAACGATCCACCTCTTTTTTCATCTTATTCACTTAACAGCACCTCCCAACTTTGCTGTGTTAACTGTTCTCGTAGTCGCTTTTTTGCTCTTTGCAGTCTGGTCTTTACCGTATTCTCTGAGCAGTTTAAAATCATCGCAATTTCTGTAATCTTATATTCTTGATAAAAGTATAGGATAATGACTTCTCGATATTTAACGGGTTACTTAAATAAATTCTGTAATAGCTCACTTTTTTCATCGGCCAATAATATGACTTTTTCTGGTGAGTAATCTGTTGATCCTACATGTATTTTCTGAAATAAATAGGCCTTTTTATTTTTCCAACTTCGTAAATAGTCATGGCATTTATTAACCGTAATTTTCACTAGATAGGTTTTCAACGATGCTCGATATTCAAATTGATTTTGCTTTTGATAATATGTTAGAAAAACATCTTGAATGATTTCCTCAGCAGTAGCCCAATCTTTAACATATAAATAAGCGACACGCATGCAGTATTCACCGTGTTCTTCCATTACCTCTTCTAAATTCTCAATAACAGCAGCCTCCTTTCTCTCATTTACCCTACAGACGGATATAATTTTATAATAGTTTCACTTTTTCGTAATTCATAAAAAAAATCCGATACAAATTAATGAATGCGGCTCATTAGTCACTTTTATGTAAAAGTGCACTGTAATGATATTAAAACTAATAAATTTGGATGATCGATTAGGCAAAACGACAAATAGGGTTCATTTTAGGTGTTTGACTTAATCATTGATTATCTCAATTGGATCGACTGATGAATAGACCATCACTCTGTATTTGCTGCCACTTTGCATTGGTTAGAACATTAAAACCCCTCTAAGATGTGCTTAGAGGGGTTCAAAATCAATATTTAAACAAAGGAGCTACAAGCTCAAAACCTGTTCCTCATACTAGGCTTTTTCATTTTTCCTTCTTACTCAATAATTCCTGATCTTTAAATTGTTCTATTTCATCTACCCTATTAAGCCACTCACTAACGAGAGAATTATGTAATTCCTCTTGTTCTATTTGTAAATTATGTCCCGCTCTATCAAGTACAGCAAAAGTTGCTCTTGTAAAATTCCTTAAAATGTTCCACGCATCTTCATACCCTACAATTGAATCTTGTCTTCCTAACAATAGAAGAACTGGTTTAGTAAAATTTCTACCTAGTTTATCCACATCAAATGAAAACCCGTATCCATTTTCTTTAAATCTTTCTAAAAATATATTATCAGCTAATTTAATACCCGCTACTATTTCGTTTTTATATCGTTCATAAATATGTTTGCTTTGAACCACCGCCATTGAACTAAAGTCTTCTACTTCTTCTGGTGTTAGGCCATGTAGTAACTCCTGATCATTTATTAAAACAATAGGTTCTGGAACAGTTCGCTTATTATAATCTGCTATTATAACTGGGCAAGTTAATAAAAGGCCTTCTACCCTATCAGCCATCTTGTAGATTATACCTCTTGACAAATAGCCACCATATGACTCACCTACAAGTATGAAATTCTCATCTGGAATTATCTTATTAATAAACTCAATTATAATGTCAAGCATCGCATCAGCATTAATAATCCCTTCTGCACTCTCTGACTTTCCCATGCCTGGTAAATCGATATATATCCTTCTATAACCATCTCTACTTCTAAAAATAGGTTCCATACATCCGATCATTAATCTGTGATCTGGAGAAAAACCATGTAACATTATAATGGGCTTCCCCTCTCCTATTTCTTCATAATTGATAGAGATATTATTTATCTTACATTCCATTCTTTTTCCTCCTCTTATTCAAGCACACATTTTTTTAACCAGATTAAGTAAGCTTCAAATTTCAATGTTTGGATGAGTATGAAATTTAGAAAGGTATATCATGAATCCAGCCCTTCCTTTATTGGCATTGGTAAAGTGATCATTTATTTTAACAAAAAGATATTGGGTAACGAATGAATTTTATATATAGACTACCGAGGTGTCTATATATCGTATGATTAGTTATGTATATAATTATACACCCTATTTTTCCCTGTAAATATTTTATTTATAAAATTATGGTAATAATGGGTATGTTGTATATGTCCAAGTTGTGAAAATAGGTATATATATACGTGCCAATACTAATAATGAATTACTAATTTAAGGTAAATATGATATTCTAATATTAACAATATACTAGCCATACAGCATTGTTCTATCAACACGACATAGTATTGTTGCAAAATTTAGGAGGTTGGTTTTTATATGTGCTTATTTAATATTAAACACGCAGAAGGTATTCACCGCATCACTGACGTCAAAAAACACAAAAACAATATTGAATTACGAACGGTTACTGGCGAGAAATTATACATCGTCGCATTTTCTGATGAAACATATACTGTTTACGATGACCGTTTTGCGGGTGCATCAAAACAAATGAATTCAATCGAAGCGTATGAAATAGATGGAAGCTTCCGTAACTTAGATTTCGATCCGATGCGAAGCTTATTCGCAAACTCATTTAATCGTTTAATAGAGGAGCTATCCAATTTTGTAGGTTCCAATAAATTGTTTAATCTAGATGATGTAAAAGAAGAGATTACGAAGGAAATTAAAGGTGTTCACTTTAAAATCATCACGGACACGAAAAAATATCAATATTAATTGCTGAAGCTGTTGCCTATACGGAGCAGCTTTTTCTATTCCATGGAATTTTCACTTCACAAAATGTTCTTTCTATTTAAAATATTATCATTCTTATAAGAAAGGTATGTTTTAAATTCGAGTCCAGTTCCTTCAATCCCTAGACCTTTAGTACGTGTCAATCAATGGACTATTCTTTTGAGCGTCATAATTGGTATCGAGGCGAATTGCGACATCTCATCTACAAACATATATGGCCTTGCTCTAAAATAAACATAAATACATGTTATCAATACAACAACTGTCGCTATTGACAACATTTTTTCTTTCAATCAACACATCCCCTTTTCACAAAAAATGACGTAGTAAATTCATGATTAGAGAATACTATACTCAATTTAAGAACATACACTCTCTAAGATCATTCAAAATAAATAAAAACTTCAAAATTGAAATCATTTTATATTTTTAGTAATATTATACTAAAAATAAATAAATTAGAAGGATGTGCAAATTTGGCACTATTATCAATTTATGTTTTTATCCTTAATTTACTTTTTTATGTTCTATCAACCTTCGTTAATGTTGATCTTGTTCCAGGGAAGGTATGGCTGGGTGTATTAATCATTTGTCCGATAATCGGTGTTATCTTAGCTTTGGTCTATTCTAAAGGGAAATTGAAAGTTATAGGGCTATCAGGAAATCTACTTATTTTTTTCATCGCCATACTTTTCCCATATATTGTCACAACCTTTATTTGGAACCGACCATAAATCATTGCTAATTTAATTTTAAACTTCAGGTGTGTTGATCAGGAAAATATTAGGTTGTTATTTAACGTTAAAATGGTTTTTTATGTTCAATATTAACTTATGTTACTACATTTTTTAGTTGATTGTAGCGGAGGGTGCTCGACTCCTGCGAGAAATGCAAGCGAACCGAGACCCTGCACAGAGCGTAGCGAAGGAAGCGGCTTGGTGCTTGCTCGCGGAAAGTGAGCATCCCGTAGCGGAAATCAACCTACCACTTTAATGGTAATGGTTTAAATTGGTTAATCAACACGCCTGGTTAAACTTAATAATTCTTCCACAAAAGCGAGTTTTAATTCAAGTAAGAAAGAGCACATATTTTACATTAACAAATATGTGCTCTCCTTTATTTTTCAAGATTTATTTACTATTGATATCGGTAAGCATTTCCTACTGCTTTTTCTTATGCACCAATAAACAAAACACACTGGCTAATCGCAATGAAAAACGATGGATTTTGAATGGGTGAATGGTCTTCTATTTCTAACTCCATCGTAAACTCTTCACCTGAAACAGCCTGCCAACGTGCTACATCCACGCCGTCAACTGCAAAGCGAGACCAGCCTTCCATTTCTTTATGTAACATCATCTTCATTTGCCCATCTGTAATGACTAGATCCGGAATCATACTTTTCCAGCCATCATATGCAAGCATATATTTCTTCGATTCTATTACATCTTGTGCTTCATAAAAAACTTTACCTTTACGTGTTACTTTTTTACAAGTAAAAAGGGGTTGTTCCTGCACATCCAAAACGTCATATCTTAAAAAATACCGATAATCCATCACTTTATCGATCATACGCTTTAAACCATTTGAATAATGGCGTTGAAATGTGTATACAGCCTGACCTGCCTCATCCATTACTGTAATCTTCGGTGTCGTTTCAATTGAATTCGGGTGTAAATAAGTATATCTTTGCATCATTTTGCTCCTTTAAATCTATACGTTCATTACTCAAACTATAGCATTTTCACGGTGGGAATGCACTTTCTCGTGAGTGTTAACTACAGTAGAAAAACTAGTTATTTCATGTGAGATTGGCTTATAATTGGAAGTATAACTTGATTGAACAATATAGCAGGCCTACAATCTACCCTTCCTCAACTCAACTTGCAGATCTTCTTTGGGCAGGTAGTTATCTGCGTATTATTTTAGAAACATAAAGAATCTTATTAAACCGTTTCCTTGTTCCTCCACCATCGTAACCTGTTGCTCTATTAGTAAAAATCCTTTTATAACGAAATATTAGCTTCTGACTTGCCCTTCTCCATAAATAAAATATTTACTTGAAGTCATTGCTGGTAAACCCATTGGGCCTCTAGCATGAAGCTTTTGCGTGCTAATGCCTATTTCTGCACCGTAGCCAAATTCAAAGCCATCTGTAAAACGAGTTGATGCATTATGATACACCGCTGCTGCATCCACACCGTTCAAGAATAGGGCCGCTGATTCCGCATCCTCAGTTACAATTGCCTCTGAATGCTTCGTTCCGTATACATTAATATGCGCCACTGCATCCACAACATTTGAAACAACTTTTACACTCACTGTTAAAGCTAAATATTCGGTTGCCCAGTCCTCGTCTGTTGCAAGTTTTGCATCAGAAAACGCCTTACAAACAGTTTCGTCTCCAATAATCTCAATGCCATACTCTTTTAACTCTTCCAATAGCGCCAAACCATGCACTGCAAACCATTTATCATTTATTAATAAACTTTCTGTTGCATTACAAACAGATGGGCGCTGTGTTTTTCCGTTTATCACAATGCTTGTTGCCATTTGAAGCGATGCCGTTTCATCAATGTAAATATGGCAATTTCCTGCACCCGTCTCTAAAACAGGCACTGTCGCTTCACTCACAACGGTATCGATCAATGCTTTGCCCCCGCGAGGAATGAGCACATCTAAATACTCTTTCAAATGGAATAATTCCTTCGCAGTTTCGCGGCTCGTATCTTCGATTAACTGCACTGCATCTACTGGTAAAGACGTCATTTGAAGTGCCTTATGAATAGATGATACTAATGCGATATTCGAGAATTTCGCTGATGAACTACCACGTAAAATAACGGCGTTGCCTGTTTTTAACGATAGAGTTGCTGCATCGATTGTTACATTGGGTCTTGCTTCATATATCATGCCGATTACGCCAAGTGGCACGCGTTTCTTTTTAATATGTAACCCATTTTCTTTATTAATCTCTTCTAATACTTCTCCAACGGGATCATTTAACTGCACTAACAGTTGAATGGCGTCTGACATATCTTGAATACGTTTATCATTTAAAAAAATGCGGTCCAGCACGGATTCAGCTAGTCCCTTTGCTCGACCTGCTGCAATATCTTTTTCATTTTCCTTCATTATTAAATCTTGATCGATTAGTAACTGTTCAGCAATTTTCTGTAATGCTATGTTTTTTTCGGCTGTTGTTTTACCGTTCATATGATAGCTTGCTGTTTTCGCTAATTTACCTTTACTTTTTACTTCGCTCATTGTGTTACCTCCTATTAATTATGCTTTACCCATCTATCCCGATGAATGACTTCTATATTTGATACGACTAATTCGTCCGTTCGTTTGCCCATTGATTGTTTTAGTTCCTCTGTTGAATAGAGCACCTCGCCTCGACCAAGGACGCCACTTGCACCGTAAACCTCGACAACATCGCCTTTACGGAAGTTGCCCTCTATCTTGTATACACCTGCCGGAAGTAGACTACTACCTTGAGATACAAGTGCTTTCTCAGCACCTTCGTCAACAAACAATTTGCCAGCGACTGCTGAAAATAATGATATCCATTGTTTATTATTATTTAGAACTGGCAGTTCATCTTTCTCAATATATGTGCCGTCCCCTACCCCTTCAAGCACCTGCAATAATTTCCTCTCACCTTTACCATTCCCGATAAATACTTTTACACCAATCTCATATGCCGTTTTGGCAGCTAATATTTTCGATTCCATACCACCCGTACCCACTTTTGAACCTGCACCACTAGCAAATGACAACATTTCATCCGTTACTTCAGATAAAAAGTCAATGCGCTTTGCATTTGGATCTTTATTTGGGTTGGCATTATATAAACCATTAATATCTGTCAAAATGATTAACTGATCCGCATGCACTAAACCACTCACTAGCGCTGATAACATATCATTATCACCAAAAGTTAGCTCTTTTACTGACACCGTATCATTTTCATTTATAATCGGAAGCACTGAGCGGTCCAATAATTCTGATAATGTAGAATAAGCGTTTTTATAGCGGTGCTTACTCGAAAAATCCGTTCTTGTTAATAAAATCTGGGCCGTTACAATATCATGCTTACTTAACTGCTCTGTATATGATTGTACTAATAAACTTTGTCCAACAGCCGCGGCTGCTTGCTTTCCTTTTAAAGTAACGGGTCTTGAGGAGTAGCCTAGCTTACGAAAACCACAAGCAACTGCACCAGATGACACTAATACCACTTCATGACCTGCCTTGCGCAGTGCTGCAATTGCTGTAATATGATCTTGGAACTTCACTTGATCAATCTCACCCTTAGCATTCGTCAAAGAGCTACTCCCTATTTTCACGACAATTCGCTTTTTTTCCATCTATATTTCCTCCAATACAACATAAAAAACCCTTCTCGCCCCCGATCAAATCAAGGACGAAAAGGGTTACTTCTCGTGGTACCACCTTAGTTGAATGCAAATTTTGCATCCCACTCAACCTCATAACGCTTGAGACTGCGCCTATGTTTGCATAGGAGCTAAGAAGTAGGTTCCGTGTGTTTGCTGTTACGATGCCTTGCAGCCGGTGGACATCGCTCTCTTATACAGTAAGTTCACACATACTAGTCTTCTTTTCGCTAAATATTTAATTATAAGCATGCAACAGATTCTTTTAACTGTCAATAATCATTTTACAATTAAAGAAAAAATGCATAATCTCAATTCGATTTGTGTTACTTCTTACACCTTTAAATCTCAGAATAATTCATGTAAAAACGACTATCAGTCCACTCAGTGATAGTCGTTCCCTGTTATATATTCGGTAGTATCATTACATTTTCGATCTACTTATTGCATCTTTTATAGAAAAAACAGCAGTGATGATGGAAATCACAACGGCAACTAATACGATTAAGAAAACACTACGTTCCTCTTGCATATCAACATAAGTCAATAAGTACTTCGTAAATTCCGGTTCAATAATATTTGGTCGTGTAATGATAATGATAAAGGCAGCAGTTGAAATTAGCTCATAGAATGACTGAAAAATAACTACTTTTTTAGTCCATTGACCTTGCTGTAGTTTGTAAAGAGCTAAAGCAATTCCGAGGACCGCAATAACCACAATTAGAACCCAAAAATCATTTAAAATTTGTTGATTGAATGTAGAGAATTTAAAAACGAGATTATCTGCTTCATTCACATACACCCCGAGTAAACGATCAGCATTAAAATAAATCGAAACCCAAATTGCAGTCCATACTAAAGTACCAAAAAATGCATATTTTGAAATAGAGTTATGTGATGTAGTTAGCCGAACTTTTTTTAATGCATCAGGTGTCCATTTTCTATTATTGCTCGAAACCAAATCTTTATCCGGCTCTTTAGCGACTCGTTCAAGCACAGCAAATACTAAAGTCAACCAAAAGAAGGCTTGAATGGCAACTTCTATCATTTCACTAATACCTTCACCAACAATTGATAAAACTACCTTTAATAAGGCTTCATCCCCTGTATAACTAAAGGCGAAATCTACTACAAATACAATAAGCGCAATTGTCATTGCAATTGGAACTATTATTTTTAAAAGAGATACATAGATTTGATAATATAAAGGACCGATTAAATACATTGGTTTTTCTTGATAGCTATTTGCAAGAACTGCTGGATCACCTAATTTCTTTAGTGCCTCTTTTACGTCATCTTCCGTAAACTCAAGAGGCAACATATCTTCAATTGACGCCTTTAATTCAAGAGCAATAGCTCCTCGATTTTTTTCTGGTAAACGACGTGTTACTTCATGAATGTATTTATCAATTAACTCCAATGTCACTTTCCCCTTTGTATTAATACTTTCAAAGCATTATGTATTACTTATACTTGCTGTATATCATAGCCAATTTTATTATATGCATCCATACTTTCCCATGTTCAGTTTAATAAAAAAAAGACTATCTGCTACTTAAGCTATAGTCGTTTACTCTGGCATATGTATTTGCATCATTCTTCAGTTTTCCTTCCAGTTTATATGTGCCGACTATTGTATATTGCTATATATATGAAAATCATTTCTAGAATTGGACAAGGGGTACCCTCAGCATGAGAGTACCCCTTAATTTATAATTAGCTAATTTTAATAAAACTCAAATTTCAACCCGATCATCCGGGGAATATTTACTCAAAAGCTTGAAGCTTTCTGTACCGCGGTAAAATTCCACTGGTTAGCTTTCTAACCTAAGCAACGCAAACCCTACCTTCTTTTGCGTCCTTGTGACCCCAAAGTCACGCCAGTGTGAATAAGTATCTACAAAAACATTTAGTAGAATGCCAACATTTATAAACTAGCTAATCAGCATAGATAATAGTATCTCACGAATAACTATTTTTGTCAATGGAGATGCTTCACTACTTCTTATAACCTTGTACTATTGATAAACAAATTACGTTAAATTCTACACTAATTATATCGTATGTTATCTATGTATTTATTTCTTCCACTATGCTGTTGATTAGAGCAATAAGTTCTTGCTAAGTATTCTCGTCTTTTACTGTAGCATTATCATTAAATTTAGTGACCACAGACGAAACCAGTAACGAGCCTTTTTTAGCAACAATAGTATCCATCATTCCTAGGACCTCCTATTTAACAACAAAACAGACCTATCCCAGTATGTTAATAGGTCTGTTTTGTTATCATTTAATTAATTTATCCCCTTTAAGAGATCTTGTTTCCTTAATTAGAGGATTTTTCATTTGATGTTACTCATATTGAAAAACTCTTGATTTATAGTTTTTCTTTTAATTCTTCAATCTGTCCAATATGCCTTTTTTCGTGATACCCGATAAACGGAACCCATTGTTCTAGACTTATTAATCCGAATGTCGGATGCAGGTAGGCTTTATCTTTCAATTGATCCTTGTTGCTATTTGAAACAACCTGAAGAAGAGCATTAGATGACTGTTTCAGTTTAACTTTCATCTCTTCCAATGTAATAAAGTTTTCATCTGGTTCTGCAAATGAAGGTGCTTTTATCTTTGTAGAACGGTCAACCGTTAATTCAATTGGCATGGCTTTACCAGACTGCTTTTCACCTTTTTTCAAAGTATATTGAATTGCTTTTGCTACTCCAAATTCTATTAAATACAGGTGATGAAGTACTTGCATAATCGTCCAACGACCTTCTTCAACTTCCTTATTTAATTGCTCGTCCGATAAATGGCTTACACTATTCAGTAATTCATCTCTTATACTTTTGTTATGCTCTAAATACTGTTCCACCTTATATCCCCTCCAATACCATATTATTAGTATATCTATGTGAATATTAGATAATAAATAACAGGCTTTTATCCTCAAATGAATGCAATGTTCTATATATTTAGTACTAACTATATTACAAGGAGAAACTATCACGAATCAATACTTCCATTTTTCAATTTCATTTGATTTAAGTATTTTCAAGCTTGCTTTTTTAAGCAACTCAGCTTAAAGAAAATCTTTCATTTTCTTTAACGTATAAATGAAATACTCCCAATTATTTATAGTTGAAGATATACTTATATGCTCATCTGGCGTATGCACTAAGAATATATCTGGTCCAATAGAAACAGCATCTAATCCAGGAATCTTTTCGATAAATACTCCGCACTCAATACCGGCATGTACAGCAATTACTTCCATCTCTTTGCTGTATTTTTCTTTATATGTTTCTTCAAATAATTTCTTTGCTTTTGAATTAGGGTCGAAAGGCCATTCTGGATAATCAGAATCGATAAGCACTTCACATTCAAGCATTTCTGCTATCGTTCTTACTTGGGTGACCATACTGGATTTTACACTTTTAAGCGAACTTCTGATTTCACTTTCAAAAGTTATAGTTGAATCAGTTGTCGTAACAACCCCTAAATTCGTCGAACTTTCCACTAATCCCAATATTGCCATACTCATTCCTTGTACTCCATGTGGGATTAAAAGTAAAGATGTAATGGCTTTATGCATTGTTTCAGAAGAGAAAACGTTTGTAGAACTGATATCTCTTTTTTCAAAGAAAATCGATACGTCTGGATCTGAAAACTGTAGTTCGTTTTTAAAAATATCATTGTATTTCTCAATTTTTTCATTTATAGGCTCAACATCATCCGTTTGTATAAAGACAATTGCTTCTGCTTCACGTGGAATCGCATTTGGTTTTACCCCCCCATTAATCTGTTGTATTGAATAATGGAACTCAGATGATAAATCATGTAGTACTCTACCTAATAATTTATTAGAATTGCCTCTTTCTTTGTTGATTGAGATACCTGAGTGACCACCCTTTAATCCTTTAATACGAATCCTATAAGCTACTTCATTGTCTGTAGAGTTATCCCATTTAATCGGCAATACTTGCGTGACATGTACTCCCCCTGCACTACTAACAAGTAATTTGCCATCTTCTTCTGAATCAATATTAATCAGAATTCTACCTTTGAAATGCTTAGCATCCACAGCAATAGCACCATTCATCGTTGTTTCTTCTTCAGTTGTAATGACTACTTCTAACGACGGGTGAGGTAAATCATCTGCATCTAACAACGCTAAGGCATAAGCAACAGCGATCCCATTGTCTGCACCTAATGTTGTATCTGTAGCATACAGCATGTCCCCTACTATTCTTAATTGAAGAGGGTCCTTTTCAAAATCGTGAATCGTATCTTGATTTTTTTCACAAACCATATCCATATGCCCTTGAATAATGACTGTCGGTACATTTTCATAACCAGTAGTAGCAGCTTTTTTAATGATGACGTTTAATACTTGATCTTGTATTACTTCAAGGTTTCTCTCTTGTGCGAAGCGAACTAAATAATCACTAATTGCTTTCTCATTCCCTGAACCTCTTGGAATTTTGGATATCTCCGCAAAATAATGAAATACTTTATGACTGGTTAGTTCTTTTAGATTACTATACATACGATACACCTTTTCTTTAACAATATTTGAAATGTTTAGTAGTATTATAGCTCAAGTTATGAGTAAGATGTTGTTCTTCACATCAATTATCAGAATATATAAAATTCAGGTGGTCGACAATAAATTCGCATTATTATGGCCAAAATATTTTGAATGAAGAATTTACTGGAAGATTTTAGTGGATGGTTTTGACTTAGAAAAAATGCATGCCTTATCCGAAGAAGATAAGCACTGGAAAGATGTAATTACAGCGACACCAAAACAAAATGAGATTACAATCTGAAGGAAAAGTATTGAACATATAAAGGATCAACCATATGCAATATTAGAGCTTAGACGTATTCGCGTACTAAGTCCCCTTGAAATGGCTGGCGTACTAATTTTAGATGCTCTAAGCTCTTTAACAGGTAAGAAAATCGCATTCCGTATTCATTCTTATGATTGTGAAGCTGATGTAGTTATTGGATCTAGAAAAGATACAATTGACCAAATGGCTGCTATTACAATGAAATATGTTAAAAAAGACGATATTATAATTGCAGTTGTACAAAACGTTAAGCAAAAACCAAGAATCGTAGATGTCGGAGGTATTCTTTCAACTATTCCATTCGGTGAAGTGCGTTACGGTTGGGTTGAAGATTTACGACAGTTGATGTAATCGGAAGGAAAAGCATCTTAGAAATTTTCGGTATCGATAAGCAGCGTGCATGGAGCCCCTAGCGATATAATTTAGGCTAAGAACCCTCAGTAACAAGCTTAGCGGCAAACCATCCTATCATATCGCCCACTCCATGTAAATCGTCGGTATACGTGAGTTTATGCATACTCTTAATGACCATAACCAGTGTCAGGACAACAAGTTCAGGTCCTAGTTGTTAAACAACAACTAGACTTCGTAAAAGCCAATTTTGGTGGCAAAGAAAACCAAGAGATTCACATTGGTTACATTATTCTAATAACCACTTGTAATTGTATTTAATTTCCACTAACCTTATGTAAAGATGTTTAAGAAATGGGGATGGATACATTTCATGAAAAAGGCACTCATTACCATCATTATTGGTATTATATTAGTGGCAGGGTCTTATGGCGTTTTTCAATATAATAAGTATAAAGAAAAACCAATAACGGATATCCTTACTCACCTAGAAGATAGTAAAGTTAGCTCTATAACTGTAGATAAGATAGCAAATTTAAAAATCGAAAATACTTACCAATTTGATGAAAGCGAAACAGAAATAATAAAATCGCTCAAGGAACTAAAAGTGCATCGTACAAAAAGTGATTTTGGCGTATTAGATTGCGAATATAGTGTATCGCTAGTTTTTGAAAAAGGGATTGATACTGTATATTTATATGGGGATAAAAAAGAAATCATTATCGCTACCGATACTGAAAGTTGGGGCAATAGACATTTTAAAGCTAGTAGTAGCGACTTTTTTGATATCGTAGAAACATTAATAGCTAATAATAAAGAACATGAGTAAAAAAATATAAAGGGGCGATTCAATAAGTCAATTTCTCGACTATTGGACGCCCCTTTGTTTATTCATCAATGTTGAACTATCGCATTTTGGTATTATAAATTTCAGTAAAACTATCCTTCTAAGATATCTCAGTCACCTCTTATTTTGCACGTTTAATGAAAAGTGAAACAACAATAGCAAGTAAAACAATGATAAACCCTAACTTAAATGCATCATCAAAACCTGCCGTCAGAGCTGCGACTATTTCAGCAGGATCATTTGGATTTTCAGACTGTGTTAAATAATCAGTTTGTCCAGATGACATTTTACTAATGAATAATGCTGTTCCGATGGCTCCTGCTACTTGCTGTAATGTACTAAAGATTGCTGTACCATGTGGATACAATTCTTTAGGTAACTGATTTAAGCCATGTGTTTGTGTAGGCATCATGACAAGTGAAATCCCAACAAGTAAAATACAGTGAATCGTAATAATATATCCAGTTGTTGTTGTAACATCAATTCCTATAAACATCCACATTGCAACAGCTACTAGTAAAATCCCTGGAATGATGATAGTGCGCGCACCGAATTTGTCAAATAGCTTCCCTGAAATTGGCGCCATAACACCATTCAATACACTACCGGGTAACATGATTAAACCAGATTTAAATGCTGATACTAAAAGAATTCCTTGTAAAAACATTGGAAGTAATATCATAGTTGAGAACATTGCCATCATAACGATGACAATTAGTATGACCGTTAACGAAAACATTGGATACTTAAATGTGCGTAAATCGAGTATGGGATTTTTGATTTTCAATTGTCTAAAGATGAACCAGATTAATGAAGCAACACCGATAATTAAAATGCCATAAACTTCTGCATCTCCCCATCCTAGCTCCCCTGACTTACTAAAGCTATAGACAAATCCACCAAATCCGAGAGTTGATAAAATAATTGATAAGACATCTACTGCTGGTCTAGTTAATTCAGAAACATTCTTTAAATACTTTGCTCCAACAATAATTGACAGCAGTGCAAGTGGGATGACGATGTAAAATAACCAACGCCAATTAAGTGTATCAATAATAATACCTGAAAGAGTCGGTCCAATAGCTGGTGCAAACATAATTACTAGACCAATCAAGCCCATTGCTCCACCACGTTCTTCTGGTGGGAAAATGATTAATATTGTATTCATCATAATCGGTAGTATTAACCCCGTCCCGAATGCTTGTATAATGCGTCCTAAAAGCAAAAAGCTAAATGTAGGCGCAAAGGCGGCAATAATTGTCCCTACTAAAAATAAAATCATCGCAGATAAAAATAATTGCCTTGTCGTAAACCATTGTTGTAATAACGCAGTGACAGGTACTAATACACCTACAACGAGCATATAGGCCGTAGTCAACCATTGAATAGTTGGTGCCATTACTCCAAATTCATGCATCAATTCTGGTAATGCATTACTTAATAGTGTTTCATTTAAAATAGAAACAAAAGCACCAATAATCAAAGCAATAATAATAGGTCTTTTTTTAATATTCGATACATCGATATTGTCACTTGGCAATACTTGTTTGGTAGTATTCAAATTTATTTCCTCATTCCTAATTATTTGCTACACTTGTAAGATAAAACTACATATGTCTACAAAATAATATACACATATAATTTTAAAGTTGTAAGAATCAAAATTAGTTGAGTATCTATATAAACTACAAAATAAGGGGTAATGTAGATGAATTTTAATGATAAAAAGATTGATCTTCGGGTTAGAAGAACATATAAACTATTATGGGGAGCACTTGAAGACTTACTTTCACAACCAGGGCAGGAGTTTAATTCAATCACCGTCAATCAAATTTGCGAAAAAGCAATGGTTCACCGAACAACTTTTTATAAGCATTTTGAGGATAAATATGACTTATTATATTATGGAATTGAACAATTCCACGAAAAATATGTGAAAAACAGCTTAGAAGAGCGCGTTTTAAAACCATTCCAATCCATAGAAGTTTTTCCGAATATTGAATTACTAGACAACATCGTGCAATCTAATAAAAATGATGCAATTTTCAATAACTATATGAATTTACGTAATAAAGAAGCACTCAAGCACGATTTTCTAGAGTTGAATAGCCGTGGGGAAAAATTTACGGTACCAATTGAAATTATTGTGGAGTTTTACTCTGGAGCTCTTTCTTCGCTTAGTGCATGGTGGGTTCAAAACGGCCGCAAGGTTTCAGCAAAACAGATGGACCAATATTTTTATGAAATGATAAATAGAGAATTTTTCTCAAGTTCAAAATTGTGATTCATTATTGGCGCATCTTCTATCCCTTTTTACTTCAGTAACATTGTTTGAACAGCCATTATGACAGTTCAAACAATGTGATTAATAATTCCCTCAGAAAGCGTTTAAGTGAAGAAATTCTTATATCTATATAGATATTGCAAAATCGTGTTAGGGTATATTCCAGCGCGTTTTTTGTGACAGGGTTTCTGCACAAGTCACAACAACATTTCCATAATAATAGGGAAACTTCAAAAACTATGAATCGTGCACCGACACTGCTACTCCCTCATGTAGGCTACTATTCATGAACAGTCACAATTACTCCGTCCACATTGTTCCCTGAAATTTCATAATGCTGATTCACGGGGACATTAACTGTCGTACTCTTTGAAATTTGATAATAAGATACTGTATATTTTTTCCCCTCAGCATTAATTGAAATCTCCTTTTTCTCTTTCAAGAAATCTAAGTATTCTTCTAAAGTAAACTTCTTTTTCTGCATAATGGCACTATGAGGTAAACCGACATAGCGTATATGCCATGGTTCATATTGAATACCTGTAATGTTCGTTTTGTTCTTCGGATAGCGTAGAACAAAGCCATACTTCCATACCTCTTCTTCAATCCATTTTCCTTCAGGAGCATTCTCCATTTTCATTTGAGTAGATCCTACATCGAGTGACAAACCTAAATTATGTTCGCTATATCCTGCTGGCAATGCATAATCAGAGCCCATTTTTTGATATAATTTCCTTTGCTCTTCAAAATCTCGATAACTACTGCTGATCAAAAAATTATGAACACCTTCTTTTTCTGCTGCATCTACGACCCTCAAAAATTTATTCACAATTTCCCTTGATAGACGAAGATTTCTATCAAGTACTCCATAACCTCTTACTAACTCTTTATTTTGAGATAAATTTATAATATCAGATTTTACACCATCTTCCTTAACCGGGTGATTTTTGTTAACTAGTAATAGATTGCCTTTATAAATTTGCTCTTTTGTAATTTCTTTCTTTTCGGTATGCGTAGAAGTTACCTTATCATCCTTGTCCAAAACCTTAATCTCTACACCATTTTGAATTAATGGTGCTAAATAAATACCAACACATACTGTGCATAATATAAGTGAAAATAATACCCACTTTTTCATTTCTTGTTTCCTCCTTAACCTTACTTAGTATAGGATAAAAAAAACTATTTAAATAAAAAGTGGGGTAAACTTAAAATTTTTATTAAATTTTTAAATTAGATTCATCACCATCGTCCGCTGGTAATCTTACTTCAAATATTGTTCGTATTAAATTACTTTCGGCAGAAATCGTTCCGTTATGTTGCTCTACAATATTTTTGGCAATAAATAAACCAAGCCCTGTACTATCTTGCCGCTGGGTTCGTGCTTTATCACCTGTATAAAACATATCGAAAAGATACGGCAACTCTTCCTCTGGAATACTATCTCCATAATTAATAATTTGTACGACAACTTCTCCATTATCAATATGCCCATTCATATCAACAAACTGTCCGTCATAGCCGTAACGGATTGCATTGGTTAAAAGATTTTCAAATACTCTTGCCAACAGTTTACCGTCTCCATAAATGTTTAAATGAGGAGCAATATTCATTCTAGCTACTAAATCTTTCTTCTCTAATACAGGATATAATTCCTCATCTAACTGTATAAGTAATTCACTTATATCAATCGGCCTTTTTTCAACCTTTAGCATGCCATAATTCATTCTTGTTATTTCAAATAACTCATCAATTAGACCCTCTAGTCGTTGAGATTTCGTAAAAGCTATCGTCGAAAAATGTTTAATTTGTTCTTTTGTCAAATTCTCGTCTTTAAGAATTAAATCTAAATAACCTAAAACAGATGTTAATGGTGTCCTTAAATCATGAGCCAAATTTAAGACTAACTGATCTTTACTGCTTTCCGCAAAATCTCCTCTTTCAACAGCTTCTTTTAACTTTTCACTTGCTAAATTAATTTCGTGTGCGATATCACTAAACTCGTCATTAGATGAAACATGAACTCGATTTGTAAAATCACCGTTAGCAAGATAATGAATTCCATTAGAAATTTCATTAAAGTACTTTGAATACGGTCTAGTAAGAAAAAAGAAAAACAAAATAGACAGAGGGATAAATATAATTAAAAAGAAATTAACATCTCCAATATTCCTAATCGTTGACCGGAATTGAGTTAAAGGATCCTCATAACGAACCATAGTTTTATAATAGAGCTGAAGCCCTTTGTAGATCATATACGTGATGCTACCAGCTAGTATCATGCTTAAAGCAAATAGTGCAATCATTTTAGAGCGGAAGCTTCTTAACATTTTACCCATTGAATGTATAACCTACCCCCCAAACAGTTTTGATCAATTTATTCTTCCTCTTATCTTCTCCAAGTTTTTTCCGTAAGGTACGAATATGTACCATAACCGTATTTCCTCCTTCATAATACTCTTCGGCCCACACTTGTTGAAAGATATTTTCCACTGTGTATACTTTTTTCGGATGACTCGCTAATAAATATAAAATATCAAACTCTTTTGGAGTTAACTCAATATGTTCACCGTAAAGACTAACTGTCCGTTGCTCAGGATAAATGACTACTCCACTAATCTCCAAAATGGATTTATTTTCAGTAGCTTGCGGTTGATTTAACATTAAAAATCGTCGTAACTGAGCATTTACACGAGCAACTAATTCAATCGGAGTGAAAGGTTTCGTCATATAGTCATCTGCGCCTATTACAAGTCCTGTCACCTTATCGAAATCAGATGTTTTCGCACTCAAGAAAATGATAGGCATATGATATTGCCCTCGAATTTGACGCGTTACTTCATATCCGTCCATTTTAGGCATCATAATATCTAAAATCACCAACTCAATTGATTGAGATTGGATAACACGAATAGCTTCTTGCCCATCAGCTACTTTAACGACATTGTAGCCTTCTTTTTCTAAATGTATCGCAATTAAATCAGCAATTTCTGCCTCATCGTCAGCTACCAAAATTGTAACTCTCTTCATTTTATTACACCTCTATATCATTTCATGCCATACCACTAACACTCTACAATTGTTTTTATTCTATAATTTCACATGCTCTATTTTAAACCCTCTGCACTGTTTGTACAATAAAGATGTACGGCAACGATTTAAAAAATAACCCACCAAACCTGAAGAAATTCTCAATTTGGGGGCTTTCATTTTAAAAGATTCCTATATAAAGCTAACCTTTAGACATTAATAATTTCGCAAATATCTTGAAAAATCGTATTGCCTGTTCTCGAATATTAAAGTTGTTAAAACTAAAAGCCCATATGTTTTTTAGTTTCGCGCTGAATTGCAGTTCCCCTTAGGAGTAGCATTACTATGTAATTAAAAGGAATTTCCCACTTAAAACACCACCCTAATCAAACCATACATAACTTTCTTTTATAGTCCAAAGATCATAAAAATAATCTAACCGCTTCAGTGAATCTACGGTAAGTAAATCATCATATTCTTCTTCTGTAAAAAAGCATTTTGCTATATCAAATTCAATAGGTTTTATCATTTCAATATCTACACCAATTGAAAATTTATCAATAGCACAAACAACCCATTCACCTGAATGAGAAATATTAAATTCTAACTTATAAAAACCCTGTAAATAGGGCTTTCCATAAAAATTATTTTGAAATTCAATTTCTTCATTTAATACATTATATTTTCGTATAATCAAGTTTCTGACAAGAAGGTCCGCAATGAGTGCTCGATAAGCATCTTCCTTTCTACGGAAACTTTGAATCTTCTCGCACTTTTCATTAGAAACACACTGTAATAACTGTTGAAAAAATTTATTCTCTATTTTTGCAGGGAATTTTCACAATATATATTTCTATCATCTAACTTCGACCACCTTTTATAATTATTTTATGACTCCTTATTAGATGGTTCAATCCCACTTTATTCATAGAAAACAAGAAAAAAGCGAGAAATCCTTATTAGACTAAGGAACTCTCGCTTTTTTATTTTCACCTTTTAAGTGAAAAGAACCCTCATTTTTGATATGTTTTAATCACCACAAAAAAAACAAAAAATGTGAGGTTCTATATGAAGAGTGTACAAGAAAAAAGCGTAAGTTACAAGAAAAGAGTCAAAATTAATTTTGATGGTGGTCATCTTTCATCAGATTCGGTACTTCTTTTATACAAAGAATTTGATGAGAAACTCGGTATTACGAAAACGGTCAAAGAAAAAATTCACGTGTCAGATACCGCCTCTCATCACACCCATTTTAATTATAATTCATCATGCAAAAAGTATACCAACATTTGGCTGGCTATCATACGGACAACGCAGCCGATGATTTACAAGTTGAACCAACCATGTTGCGGGCTTCTCAACCCACCATTTCCCGTTTAAACTCCAAGGCAGACGAAGAAACGATTGGTCAATTTCAGGAGACGATACAATGCCTATTTGATCGCGTACAACAGGTGAAGTCAAGTGAGGGCTTTATCTTTGATATCGACTCCGCTAATTTTAAGACGACTGGTAATCAGGAGGATACGACTTATAATACCCATTACCAAACGAAGGGCTTTCATCCTTTATTTTTATTCGATGGGGTCACAGGCCATTGTATCAAAGCAGTCCTACGCACTGGAAATGTGTATAAGTCTAATGGTGTAGTAGCTTTTTTGGAGCCTGTTCTCATTCATTTTAAAGACCGCTATCCCCACTGTCCCATCATAATTCGTGCACG
>NZ_JAEOAH010000109.1 GCF_016612995.1 Viridibacillus soli | reverse complement strand
GGGCCTACTGGTTCTGATGGAATAACTGGGGCTACTGGAGCTGACGGGGTTACTGGCTCAACTGGACCTACTGGGGCTGATGGGGTTACTGGCTCTACCGGACCTACCGGGGCTGATGGAATTACTGGGGCTACTGGACCTACTGGCTCTGTCGGGGTTTCTGGCTCTACCGGGCCTACTGGTTCTGATGGAATACCTGGGGCTACTGGAGCTGACGGGGTTACTGGCTCTACTGGACCTACTGGGGCTGATGGGGTTACTGGCTCTACCGGACCTACCGGGGCTGATGGAATTACTGGGGCTACTGGACCTACTGGGGCTGACGGGGTTACT
>NZ_JAEOAH010000108.1 GCF_016612995.1 Viridibacillus soli | reverse complement strand
GGACAGGATTTACCAAATTATGATTGTTATTATTTAATTAAGGAGTGAGTGACATGGGTTGGGTTGAATCATTACAGAAAGCAATCGACTATATGGAAGAGCATTTAAAAGAGACAATTACGATTGAAAGTATCGCGAAACAAGCAAACGTTTCGGTATTTCATTTTCAACGAACATTTGCAGTGTTAACCGATATGTCTATTGGTGAGTATCTTCGAGGAAGACGATTAACATTAGCTGCACAGGAATTAGCTAATACAAACTGCAAAATAATTGATGTCGCCTACAAATATGGCTATGACACTCCCGAGGCTTTTTCAAAAGCATTTCGTAAGCAACATGGTGTAAAACCAAGTGAC
>NZ_JAEOAH010000107.1 GCF_016612995.1 Viridibacillus soli | reverse complement strand
TCGTAAGAACGCTCACAAATATTCGGTATCAGCAATGTGTGACGTCCTGCAAATTTCAAGAAGCTCTTATTACTATCAGGTAAAAAAAACGGGAAGATGACGAAAGACAAGCTGAAGAAGTTGATCTACAGGAACGTATTTACGTCATTTTTAAACACAGCCGTGATAACTATGGAACTCGTAAAATCAAGAAAGAACTGGAGAAGGAAGAGAAAATTATTTCAAGACGGCGCATTAGCCGCATTATGAAACAACTAGGCCTGGTCTCCAATTACACAGTAGCGTATTACAAACCACAAAAAAACCGCAGCAATGAAGCGATCGTAGCCAATGTTTTAAATCGTGAATTCCAACAAGAAAAAG
>NZ_JAEOAH010000106.1 GCF_016612995.1 Viridibacillus soli | reverse complement strand
ACCCTTTTCCTCATTTTCACTTCACTTTAAACTGTTTAATAACTGCCATCATTTTATCCGCATTGTCAGCCAAATATTGGCTAATATTGCTTAACTCATTAACAATTTGGACTTGTTGATCTGATGCACTTGCGACTCTTGTAGCACGGTTTGCATTGTTTACTACGATGTCATTCATCTGCTCAGTAGAAGCAAGAATCTCCTCTGAACTTGCAGACATTTGTTCTACGACAGCAGAATCTTCTTGAATTTCTTCATTCACATGCCGTACGGATTGTAAAATAGCTTTTAAATTTGTGCCAATTGAGCTGACCGCTAGGCTTCCTTCTTTCACTTCAAGTGAACTTTCATTCATCTCTTTTACTACACTTTCTGCAGT
>NZ_JAEOAH010000105.1 GCF_016612995.1 Viridibacillus soli | reverse complement strand
ACGACTGGTAATCAGGAGGATACGACTTATAATGCCCATCACCAAACGAAGGGCTTGCATCCTTTATTATTATTCGAGGGGATCACAGGCCATTGTATCAAAGCCGTCTTACGCAGTGGAAGTGTGTATACGTCCAATGGTGTAGTAGCTTTTTTGGAGCCTGTTCTCATTCATTTTAAAGACCGCTATCCTCACTGACCCATCATAATTCGTGCAGATAGTGGCTTTGTGACACCCGAACTGTACAAGTTATGTGAAAAGTATGAGGTTCATTTTGTCATCCGACTAAAAGCCAATGCCAAGTTACTAGTGTTTTTTATAAAGAAATAAGCTACAAGGCATCCTCGTGGGAAACAGCAAGAAGAGTCGTCACCAAGCTAG
>NZ_JAEOAH010000104.1 GCF_016612995.1 Viridibacillus soli | reverse complement strand
TGTTTATAAAAAAGATTGATTAAATTCTCTAAGGCTTGTTTTTTAACTAAATCAGTTAAAGCTTGTTAATAAATACACTTAAACAAACGGGTCGTTAGTTCAATAAAAAGTACAGCTACTTCCTATCCGGAGGTGGCTGTTTTTACATATTAGATAAAATTAAGCAATAGCAACAATCCAAGAATTGATTTGAAAAAGTTGTTGAACTAACGGTGCGCTTTAGTTAAATATTTGATTTCCGAAATAATCAATCTTTATTACAAAAAGCCCTATACAGGTTTGAAAATAGCCCCGTTTTGAACAATCTTTGTTCAAAATAGAGGCTATAATTTTCTACTAGAATAAGCATTTGTAGCTGTGTTTTATTCAATCCTTATTCCAAA
>NZ_JAEOAH010000103.1 GCF_016612995.1 Viridibacillus soli | reverse complement strand
GGCATTGGACCACGCACTTCAAATACACCCCATTTTGATGCTGGTATTTCAAGTGCCGATAATCCTTCAGAGGGGTTATCATCACATTCTGTAGCTATCCAATAATCCATTTTTTCTTCAGATTGTGTTTCTCTTTTATCTACACATACTCCTAGAACACCTGTTATTTCTCCTTTGTTCAACTTAAATAGTAATTCGTCTGTTCCGTTTCCATTAATTTCGTCCCAAAACCCAGGGACCCCCTTAAGATTCTCTTCATTTACTAATGAAAATTCACGCTTAACCCCTACAACTTGAAAACTTTCTCTTTCAACAATTTTGTACTCCATTTGTTTTGCTCCCTTCAGACTAACCTGGATCACCAGGCGATTATAAGATTTCAGCTTT
>NZ_JAEOAH010000102.1 GCF_016612995.1 Viridibacillus soli | reverse complement strand
CCTACCGGCTCTCATGGAATTACTGGGGCTACTGGACCTACTGGAGTAACTGGGGCTACTGGCTCTACCGGACCTACTGGGACTGATGGAATTACTGGCTCTACTGGACCTACTGGGGCTACTGGAGCTGACGGGGTTACTGGCTCTACTGGACCTACAGGGGCTACTGGAGCTGACGGGGGTACTGGCTCTACCGGACCTACCGGTTCTGATGGAATTCCTGGGGCTACTGGACCTACCGGAGCTACGGGGGCTGATGGAATTACTGGCTCTACCGGAGCTACTGGAGCTACCGGAGCTACTGGCTCTACTGGACCTACTGGACCTACTGGACCTACCGGGGCTGATGGGGTTACTGGCTCTACCGGACCTACCGGTTCTGATGGA
>NZ_JAEOAH010000101.1 GCF_016612995.1 Viridibacillus soli | reverse complement strand
TAAGAGGTTATTTCTTTAATAATTTTTTAGTTTAGGAGAGAACAATATGGAAGTTTTTGCAGAGTATTTAGTACAGATTGATAACCCGCAACATCGGGAACGAACGGAAGAAGTTTTGGCTTGGGTAGCTAAGACATTTCCAAATTTAAAGCCAAAGATTGCGTGGAATCAGCCTATGTTTACCGATCACGACACATTTATTATTGGCTTTAGCGTAGCCAAACAACATTTGGCTGTTGCCCCTGAAAGTGCAGGGATCAATCATTTTTCTGATGAAATTGTGCAGGCTGGCTATGATCACACGAAGCAGTTGATGCGTATCCAGTGGAATAGTCCGGTTGATTTCTCATTACTTGAGAAAATGATTGAGTTTAATATTTTCGATAAGGCAGACTGTTCAACTTTTTGGCGAAAATAAAAAAT
>NZ_JAEOAH010000100.1 GCF_016612995.1 Viridibacillus soli | reverse complement strand
TGAATCCGAATATTGTTAATCCAATTCACATAATCCCAAAGT
Organism: Viridibacillus soli; assembly: GCF_016612995.1. Taxonomy (GTDB): domain Bacteria; phylum Bacillota; class Bacilli; order Bacillales_A; family Planococcaceae; genus Viridibacillus; species Viridibacillus soli. The sequence continues at coordinate 418 of NZ_JAEOAH010000100.1, read as the reverse complement.
TCAAGATCAAGCTGTTCAAGAGAGAGGAAAGTGCGTTGGTACACAAATTCGATTTTAAAGCTTTTATATGTTGCTTCGGCCACGGCATTATCATACGGGCATCCTTTCGCACTAAGTGAACATTGGATACCAAATGCTTCTGTCGTTTCTGCCGTTAGCTGATTATCAAATTCAGAACCACGGTCGGTATGGAATAATTGCACATTGGTTAAGCTGCCTTTAATGCTACTCAACGCTTTATATACAAGGTTTGAGTCTTTATTCGGACCCACATTTGCGCCGACTAATTCACGGTTAAAGAGGTCAACAAATAAGCATACATAATGCCATTTTTTCCCGACGCGTACGTATGTTAAATCACTGACTAAAACTGATAACTCTTTTTCTTGTTGGAATTCACGATTTAAAACATTGGCTA
>NZ_JAEOAH010000010.1 GCF_016612995.1 Viridibacillus soli | reverse complement strand
GTCTAAAGGTGTGGTAGCTTTTTTGGAGCCTGTTCTCATTCATTTTAAAGACCGCTATCCTCACTGTCCCATCATTATTCGTGCAGATAGTGGCTTTGCAACACCCGAACTGTACAAGTTATGTGAAAAGTATGAGGTTTATTTTGTCATTCGACTAAAAGCCAATGCCAAGTTAAATAGCTTCGCACAAGAATTAGAGGCTCAGATAACGAAAAATCTGGACGTAACATTGGAACCTAGTGTTTTTTATAAAGAAATAAGCTACAAGGCAGCCTCGTGGGAAACAGCAAGAAGAGTCGTCACCAAGCTAGAAAAACCGGCAGATGAACTCTTATGTACCTATACATTTATCGTGACAAACCTTACCGCAAATACTAAAAATATTATGAACATCTATCAAAACCGTGGCGCAATGGAGAACTTTATCAAAGAGGGTAAAAATGGATTTGCGTTTGATTGGTTAAGCAGCCATTCACAAAAAACAAATGCAAACGTCTCCAAATGGCGGTGTTGGCCTATAACTTTCATAATTGGTTTCGGAGAATGTGTTTACTAAAAAAAGTGCGCAATCAAACGATGGAAACAATCCGCGGTCAACTCATCAAAATTGCAGGAAAAGTGACGCGTTCTGCTCGTTACATTACCTGCAAATTATGTAGTAGTTGTTTATAAAAAGAGGTCTTTTGGCAAACATTACAGAATATCCAACAACTGCGAGTCCAAATACAATAAAAGCAGAAGACTAAATTCTTATTTTTAAAATTCGGATAGATACAAGGGAGTAGTCTGCCCGTTTTTCGACTATGATGCTTAATTATTTTAAATTTCAGCTTCATCTGCCGAGATTAATGTGAAAATTGAAAAGCAAAACCACGAAATGAACTCGGATTTCAAAATCCTATTCATTTCGTGGTTTATTTTTGGATAAGAATCTTCTCTATGAATAGTTAGGGTTGTCTCATTATATTAGGTCAGTGTCGGAAGTTTTTTCTAGGTGTTTTAATCTCTTTTCGACTCTTAGTATTATAAAAATTGCCAGCATTACCATCAAACTAACAATTGAAAGAAGAGCATACTCAGTTCTTTTAACTAAAAAACTTAATACACTTCCTAATAATAAAATTAATACACCATATTTAATCAACAATTTAGCGCTATATTCATTGCCTTCTTTCCAAAGAGTCATGTTTTTCATTGAACGCTTAGTTCGATAACCATATAGCCCATTAATATCTTTTGGCGGTTTATAGAGTAACATTAATCCAGACAAGATAAAAATTATACCAATGAGCATACTTATTCCGATATTTAATAGTACTGTGTCCATTGTATTTGCCTCCTTTTTGAAAATTAATAATATATACAATAATATCACATTATTGTAAAAAAGATGTATTTAAATTTGTTCCTGAGTTATATAGGAGAACTTTTCTTTATTTTACTTTTGATATAATATGCTTTCTATTTAGCTCTTAAACAGATTGGTCTGAATGATATAATTCACCAATTATCTTTTT
>NZ_JAEOAH010000001.1 GCF_016612995.1 Viridibacillus soli | reverse complement strand
CGCTTTTCTCATGTTCCATCAGACTTTGAATAACTTCAATAGGTGCACCATTGTTTAATAAATGAGTGGCGTAACTATGTCTGAGTTGATGTGGATGTATCTCTTTATTAATTCTTGCACGATTTGAGATTCGCTTGATGATATATCTCATTTGGGCGACGCTCATTCTATGAGGATGTCTTTCAGTCACGAAGATGGCTGGATCAGTGTCAGTTCTATTATCAATATAGCGTTTAAGCCATATTTCGCTCCTTATATTAAAATAAACTTCCCTCTCCTTATCACCTTTTCCTCTTACTATCGCAGATCGATTGGACCAATTAATATCGTTCTTTTCCAACGAAACAATTTCCCCAATTCGGCAACCTGTAGAGAACATAAACTCAAACATCGCTTTCTCCATTTCTGTATGACAAGCTTCACGAAGAAGTTCAATTTCCTTTTCAGATAAATACTTAGGTATTCGTTTTCCTACTTTAGGCTCTTTAATTTTGGAGGCGGGATTCATCTGTAGGTAACACGAAACAAAGACTTCATAAAGCGAATTCTATGTGAAAGGCTAGATGGTTTTAAATGCTTCCCTGAAACCGAAAGATATTCTTTCAGTAGATTTGTTTCTATATTTGTTATTTCTATATCCTTAAAATATTTAATAAGTAATGAGGCTCGGAGTCGATAAGCTTTCAATGTCTGTGGGGAAAAACCTTCAATTCGTTTGTCTGATTCAAATGCTTCCCATGCTTTTGACAGTAACATTGTTTCTACCTCCTAAAAGGTTATTAATAAAGGGACTATTGCCAACTCTATTGAAATATAGACATATTGATATTTTACTAACGGGGCAGTTTAGTTTAAGTAGAAATGATAGAATTAATAAAAATTAATAAAAGGAAAGGTTGGTTTGATTATGGATATTATCACTTTTGGTGAAAAAGAAGATGGTAAGGAATACATATTGAGACCCGCTGTTTATTGTTTAATGTTCGATAGTCAGAAAGATAAAATAGCAATTATTCAAACAAGTGATGGTAAGTATTTTCTTCCAGGTGGGGGAATAGAAAAAAATGAGACACACGAAGAGTGTTTAAAAAGAGAATCTCTTGAGGAAATGGGGATGGATATTGAGGTAGGTCATTTTGTAGGGTGTGCCCGAAGATACTTTTATTCTACAAATGAATATAAATATTACCTTAGCGAAGGATATTTTTATTTATGCGACACGGGTAGGCAAATAAGTGAACCTACAGAAGAAGACAATTTCCTTAAATGGATTGAACCAATCCAAGCGATAGTAAACTTATTCCACGAACATCAAAGTTGGGCAGTTAATGAAGCATTAAGACAATTAAAGTTGTTCAACTAACGGACTGATTTAGTAGAAAATCTTTGAGCTGTTCAGACAGCTATTATTCAACTAAAGGGGCAGAATAGTTGAAGAAGAAGCCAAAGACTTTTGTATATTCAAGATGGGTTATTTATTTAATTTTGGAACTTAAATTCCTTTCAACCGTATTAAAGTAAAGAGTTAAGAGGTGAAAAGATGAAAATTGAAATGGAAGTAAAAGCATTTGGCGAAGTAGAAGTTCAAGGTGCAAAAGATGCTTTTAAAGGTGTAGAACTTATGAGCGTACATAATCTTTCTAAAGATACAACACTAGGTGAATTAGAAACTCTATTATCTACGCTATTTGAAGAAGTCGAAAATGGATACAAAAACCCAAAGCAATGTGTAGGTAAAATTACAATTCGCGCAAAAAAAGAAAATGGTGAAATTGTATTTTTAAGTTAGATTGAACGGAGTGCGTTTCTGCGATTTGTAGGAACGCTCTTTCACTAAATGAGTGCTTTAGTAGAAGATCTTTGAGCTGTTTAGGTGGCTCTTTTTCCTTATTGAACTAAGAGGCATTTTAGTTTAAAAAAGGTATCTTTTGAAAGTGACAGATTATCAGTGGGAGGAATAAATAAATGGAAGAAAAAAAGTTTGATATTTTAATGTTATTTCAAATAATTTTTGCAATCCTTGTTATGTTAATTAGTATTTACAGTAAGGTTACGGAAAACTACAACTTACTACCATTGATGCTCATACTTCTGAGTATAACGTTACTTATAATGGGGTTACGAGAATATAAAAGAACTCAGAGTCTATTGTGGGGTATCTTCATTTTATGCACTTCGTTATACATTTTATTCTCGGCGGTTGAAGGTATTATGATTAATTAAATAGAGGTAATATTGAACTAACGGGGCAGGTTAGTTACACAATAATATGTTTTAAATTGAAACTTTGCACCAATATATATCGTTAAACCTATGTATTGAGAATTGTTGAAGAATTTGTAATTTATTTCGAAAGGGGAAGTAGAAGTGTTGAAAAAAGCTATAATTTCAGGAATTGTATTAATTTCAATTTTGTTAGTTGGGTGTAATGGAGAGCCGGAAGTATTAGATGATTCGAAAAACGGGGAAAATGATACAAATTTATTATCAGAATTAAAAAATGAAATAATAGTATCTATTACAAAACAAACAGAAATTGATAGTGAGTCAATAGCAATAATGTTAGGTGGTAATCCTGTTAAAGGAATTATTGATGTATCAGTAAGTTTCCCAAAGGATGTAAAAGTTGATGATACGATGATTCAACAACTAGTTGAAGATTCTATAAAGAAAGTTTCTGAAACAGAAAACGTAACAATTAGCAAAGAAGATATAGCAATAAAAATTGAGAAATACTAACGCAGAAGTTCTTAAAGGATACAATCAACCTTAAAAGTACAGTTGCTTTATAATTAACTACATATTTTATATTCATCTCGATACAAAAAACGTTCCCAAATGAAAGTTTGGAAATACATCAACATTCGTGGCTGTTCTTATGAACATTGTTTATGCGTTGTTTTATGCACTTTTGTTAAAAGTCAGTCATAGCAAAGGTTTTGAAGTATATGAAGTAATGTTGCACCATCGTCTATGATGAATAAAAACGTGAATAAAAATTGAAGTCCTATCGTTGTAAATCCGCATAAATCTAACTAGACCCCTTATTGTACTAACGGGTGCTTTAATTGAAGAAGATAGCAAAACCAGAAGCAACAATTTTTGAGAAAACAGCCTATTAAATTAACGGAGCAGTTTAGTTTTATACTTTTTGGATTTAAAAGATATAAGGGGGAAAAGACATGCAAATACTATTAATTCGACACGGAGAATCGGAAGCAGATATTTTAAACGTACATGAAGGAAGAGCTGATTTTGAATTAACGGAAAGAGGTAGAAAGCAAGTGGGAAGTTTATCACAAAAAGTAAAAAATGATTTCCCACCAGATTTTATATGGGCAAGTACGTTAAAAAGAGCACGTGAAACTGCTGAAACATTAGGAGAAACTATTGGGTGCCCAGTGCAATTGGAAGAAGAATTAATGGAGTTTAATAATGGTGTACAAGCTGGATTATCCTTTGAAGAAGCGAAAAAGTATCCTGAGCCAAAATTTTTTCATGAACGTTTTGAAAATGGAGAATCATTCATAGAATTTCGAATGAGGATTGAAACGATATTTTCTAAGATTGTGACAGGAAATAAATATGAACGAATTGCGATTGTTGCTCATGGCGGGGTAATTAATAATATATTACGTGCTTTTTACCAAATGCCAATCAACATGGAGTATTATTTTAAAATCGGAGATACAGGAATTAGTTTAATTGAACTTAATGATAAGGAAAAGGTAATTCACTTTATAAATGATACGAATCATTTAGAGAATATATAGGATAACTTTATGAAAAAAATTTGTTCAACCTTTTTAAAAAAACATCCTATTAAATTAATAAAACCCCACCGTTTAGATTAATCTTTTTTTCTAAACGGTGGGGTTTTTAAAACGCGAATCAACGTTTGCAAGATACTTTTAATTTTATTTCAAAGCTACGAGGAGGACATTTACTTGAGGACAGATTTAGATAATTGGGAATCAATCAACGTAACAGAAATTTATAAGCTCTTTTCCACTATCCCAATTAATTGGGGTATTGCAGGGGGATGGGCTTTAGATTTACATTTAGGCAAACAGTCAAGGGTACATGATGATATAGATGTAATAATACTTCGAGAGGAACAATTAACTACCTATAATCATTTGTCAGATGATTGGATGTTATACAAAGCAGAGAATGGGAAACTTGTTCTTTGGCAAGAAGGTGAATTTTTAAAAACCACAAATGACATCTGGGTCAGCAAAAGCAGTAGTTCCCCCTGGGTTTTTCAAATTATGTTAGTAGAGACAGAGCAACAATCTTGGATATACAGTAGAGAAAAATCTATTCGAAGAAGATTAGAGGATATATTTTTAAGAACAGATGAGGAGATACCTTACCTGAGACCCGAGATTCAACTCCTTTATAAAGGTGGTAGCTCAAACGTTAGAGAAAAAGATTTTAAAGATTTACAAATTATGCTTCCATATTTACTGCCTGAACAAAGGGATTGGTTAAAAATGAATTTGAAAAGACAATTTCCAACTGGTCATTCGTGGCTTGACTATATCTAAGTGTGAAATATGATTCAAAAGATAAATTGAACCAAATGTTAAGTGAGCTGTATGTTAACAAACAACAAGATATAAAGATACTTTAATGTACACTTGAGAAATTTAATAAATAAGGTAATCCACTACTTAACTCTAATGAGATATAAAATTGTATCAACTGATAAAAAAAGCACTTGAACCATACTCATTAGGGAACAAATCACTAATTATAGAAAAATAGTTACACATAGGAAGTTGGAATAATGACCTACATTATAAAATAGTTGCTGACGGAAAACCTTTTTCTGCAAGATTCATTAAGAATAAACGTCCCCCAACAATGTATTTGGTAAAATCTCAAATGATACTTTATTTGAACAAACAAAGTTTTGTCGATTCCTTGTAAATAATCAAATTCCGTTTATGAATTTATTACCCGTTTCAGTAGATTTACCATTCACTACCATTTAATAGGAAGAAGAAATTTATCGTTTTATACTATTTGAATGGATTGAAGGAGAACATATTACTCATTGTGATGAGTATATTGCAGAGGAATTTGGTAAAATGGTAAGAAAGTTCCATGATATTTCAAGCTTATATAAAAGTTCTGCCTTTCCGAAACAATCTCAACTTGTTGGTTACTCCCAATTTGTTGATAATCTCCGAAATACGGTTGAGACATCTTACATATCATTAGAAAATTTGAAAATGGTAGATGAATATCTTGAAACAACCGAATATCATATAGAAAATGCCAAAACGAAGCAATTTGATTTTATTATACAATCAGATTTAAATCCACTTAATATTATCTGGGATGAGAATAGAAAAATAAAAGGAATTGTTGACTTTGAATCAATTGGCTACAGTGATAGGATAGAGGGTTTAGCTTGGCTAATCAAATGGTATTCCAGAACAAATGGAATAACTTCAACTGAAATGTCTCCCATTGTCGCTAATGCCTTTATAAAAGGTTACAAAATAAATGATTTTCTTTGTGAAAATGATTTTGACCGTCTATCTTCACTAATATGGTTATCTGGTTGCATAAATTGGAATTTCGTAAGAAATACAATTAAAGTTTTAGAAACTAATAATGAAGAAATATTAAAAAATCATTTGAATGCTTATAAACAGCGTGGTGAAAAATTATTACAATTAATTCCGAATAAATAGGATTATTGAAAAAATAATAAGGAGGAAAGTACTTGAGATATACAGAAAGAACGTTAAGAATTCTAAAATATGCAGAAACAGAAGCTGAAAGGACAACTAAATCGTTATAAGCAAGTTGGTGAAAATGTTTGGCATAAAGAATAAAAATGTTGGATTTCTTGTTGAACTAACGGTGCAGTTTAGTTGAAGAAGCTATTGTATACTTTATTGGCTCGAGTTAAAATCATAAAGCTTTAAACATAAAAAGGTAGGTTTAATGATGGGTGTATTATCCTTAATTGCAGGAGTTATTTGTATAGTAATTACGTTATGTATTTACATACCTGAGGAGGCTCTCCGCCTGTGCATCAAAAATCGAAAAATCCCCTTACCTTTGTTAGGCGTTTCTTAAGCATGTATTCATCAGAAACCTCTTCGCACAATTTCAACAAAGTTCGCCGAAATTAGGCATACACTCTGCCTTGGGTGAATATCTTAATGGGAAATTACTTTTTAATAATTGGGGTGATACACTTGAGATACTTTGTAACTGTCGAACCAGGCGTCAACGTATTTATAGAGGACATCAATCCGAAGGGAAATAAAACGATACTTTTTATTCATGGATGGCCGCTAAACCATAACCAGTTCGAATATCAGTTCAACTTCCTTCCAACGCTTGGATATCGTTGTATCGGAATGGATTGGAGGGGATATGGCAATTCGGATAAACCTTTTAGCGGGTACAGTTTCGATAGATTAGCAGATGATGTCCGCATGGTCATCGAGGCGTTACAGTTAAAAAATATAACACTGGCAGGACACTCTACAGGAGGCGCGATCTCGATTCGTTATATGGCTCGTTATAAAGGGTATGGGGTATCTAAGCTCGTCCTGATCGACGCTGCCTCTCCATCTAGCGTTCCAAAAGAATTTACAAATAAAATCATCGAAGATACAAATCATGACCGCCCGCAAATGCTGCAAGATCAAACGGGAATTTTTTTCTTTCAGTATATTTCCGAACCGAAATCCGATTGGTTCGTTTTAATGGGATTACAAGCGGCGAATTGGGCGACTTCCGCCATTATGGTCACGCTTAGAGATGAAAATGTTTACAACGATCTCGGTCAGATCGATGTACCCACATTAATTATTCACGGAATTCATGATAAAGTCGTTCCGTTTACCCAAGCTGAGGAAACAAATAAGCTGATCAAAAATTCGAAGCTAGTTCCGTTCCAATACAGCGGCCATTGCGCTTTTTTAGAGGAGCGCGATAGATTCAACCAATTATTATCTTCTTTTGCATAACGACTCGGAATAGCAACACCGTCGCCAATTAATCCTGAGTGTTAGTGATAAACTATACAAAGACGTTACCTTTATTACTAGTAAGATTAATGAAATGAAAAACACGACCACTAATTGAGAGGTCGTGTTTTTTTGTTTTTCAGGTACTTTACATATTAGAGAGTCATATTCTGAAGACAAGTTGTAGATTTGAAATAAAGTCGAGGATAACCGTAAGTAGGAGAGATTATTTAATAAGGAGTACTTTGTTTATTGAACTAACGGGGTGCTTTTGTTGAAGATCAAAGGTTGCTTAGGTAACTCTTTTTCTTATTGAACTAACGGGGCAGTTTAGTTGAAGAGTGTTGTTTAACTTGTGTCCAACAATCGAGCCATTTTGCGGAACAAGGGTTAGAAATCACAGGGGAAAAAGAGTTAGCATGGGTGAACATTTATATACCACATATTGATAATTATGGAAATTACATTTATAATGTTTTAGACTAGGTGTGGAAGTGGCTTGTCGTAGGAGAGGAGATAAAAATGATTGAATTACGAAAGATAACCGGGGATAACATAGATGAAGTAATAGCACTTGAGGTTAGAGAAAACCAGAAAGATTTTATACTAACTACTAACCTCAGAAGCATTGCAGACGCTTATGTGTTGAACGAAGACGGCGAACCAACTATCCCCTTCGCCATTTATGCCGATGGAGTTGTGGTAGGGTTTTTGATGTATTCTTATGATATATTGGATCATGAATCATTTGAAAATGAAGATTTTTACAGGAAGATGGGCTATTTTGTTCGGCATATTATGATTGACAAGCGTTATCAGGGGAAACAGTATGGCAAGCTTGCCTTTGAAAAAATGTTGATGGATATTGAAGCGATGCCTTATGGCGAAGCAGAATATGTAGCACTCTTTTATCACACAAGTAATCTCACAGCTAAAACATTATACGCTTCATTTGGTTTCTTAGAAACAGGCATCGTTCAGGATAATTCGATGTTGGCGATTAAAAATCTAGATGGGAAAATAACAGAATCCTTAGTAGAATAGGATCTCTCAGAAAGAAATGTAAGCTATCATGGCTTGCCCCATAATAAACACCGATTTTGTTAACTCTGTACTAGCAAAAATATAATATTTATACTGCAATCAGGTACGATTGTTTAAGAAAAGTTTTTATTTTAAATTACTTTAGTTTATTAAAGATTTATAACGTATACAAAATAAACCTAATAAACGTTCCCAAATGAAAGTTTGGAAATACATCAAAAAGCCACGAATGTTGTTAAATCAACGTTTGTGGCTTTTTGTATGGACATTAATTTATGCAGCTTTTTATGCAAAGGTATATAAACATAGCTACAATAAGACTTTTTAAGAATTTGCAGAAAATTCTACAGATATGCTATATGAATAAAAACGTGCATATATAGACAATTTATAACGCTGTAAATTAGTATTTTTTAATCGGTACTTCAACTTAAACTAACAAGAACTTTAGTTGAAGAAGCGTCGCTGTTCTTATTAAACTAAAGGGGAGCTTTACTTCAATAAGGAGTAGAGCCTTTTTTTATTGAACTAAAGGGGTAGGTTAGTCAAACAAAGGGGTTATTTTTTATAAGCTACGTTGTGACGCATAAAATATACATTAAAACGATCTAGGGTTTATAATTAATAATTTTCAATCAACCGGTGCAAGAGTGGCTGAACAAACATGATACGGCAGCTCTTTTTCTTATTGTAGTAAGTCTTATTGACCTATCAGGGCAGAAATTACAAAAGAGGTATTTGTAATTTTATGTAGAATTAGTATATACATAGGGCTATTTAGTTTTTATAGCCGAAACTTAAGGAAGAGGTGACATATTGAAAATGATAGAATTTCAAAATAGCATGCTAATGAGAGGGATTACTTCTTAACTAAGGTTTAATCCTCTCAAAGGTAATGGGAGGAAAAATAAAAGATGATGAATTTAGGAAACATGGTAAGAGGAGTAGCTTCTGATGCAGTCGCTCAGAGTCTCGTTCAATTCTGGGAATATGACGAGGGAACTTTGGAGTTGTGGCGCACAAATTCAAAATTGTTGAACAAGAAGTTGGAGGGATAAGATGAAAGAATGGTTTGGTTCCGCAGCAATTTGTATTAATGAGGACAAAGAAGTTTTAATGGTAAAAAGCAGCTACTGCTACGGAAAGTCAAGTAATTCAGGCGATTAATATGGCCGTATCTGTAATGTAAACTAAAAAGTACCCAAGCAATTATTGGTTAAAAGGTTAAATGAAATTACTGAAGGTAAGTTTCTTAAACATGAGCCTTGAAATATAGCAATATAGACAAACACCTGCCTTGGGTGAAAATGAAGTTAGTTGGAGGAGATATATTGAATCATAATGAAGTTGCTGAAATATACGAAGCTTATTTAAGTCCACTAGTATCAGAGTTGTACGAGTTGGAAGGCTATGAAACAAGTTTAATTAATGCTCATGCCGGAGGGCGGAATGTCGTTTATAACTGTGAGAAAGAGGGCGCTAGTGCAAAAATACTCAGAATCGCCTTTTTAAATGACAGGAGCCGAGAGGATCTGTTGGGCGAAGTTGAATATATCCAATATTTATTCGAGCATGGCGGTAGTGTCTCGAATGTGATCAGCTCTCGGAAGGGGAATCTACTGGAAGAGATCACTCATAATAATCACACTTTTTTTGTCTGCCTGTTCGAAAAGGCTAGGGGAAAAATGCTTGTAGAAAATCATTATCAGTATCGCGAAGGAGTTCCTATTACGGAATACTATTATAACTGCGGTAAAGTTCTCGGGAAGCTGCACCAATTGTCGAAAAGCTATGCTCCTGTTCATCGCCGGTATAGTTTCTTTGATAAATACAATGTCGAGTATATCGATAATCTGATACCGGGTACGTTACCACTGCTTAAGGAGAAGATGGTAGAGCTTCTTAACACTTTAGAAGGATTGGACAGGAACCGTGAGTCTTTCGGTATGGTCCATTTTGATTACAATGATGGGAATTATTCGATAGATTTTGATACCGGGCAAATTACCGTATATGATTTCGATAATTCATGTTACTGTTGGTATATGTTTGATTTGGCAGGTCTTTGGACACACGGAGTTGGCTGGATACAATTTGAACCAGACGCCGGTAAACGGAAAAAGTTCATGGATAATTATTTTGAAACAGTTCTCGAGGGATATAAATCCGAGACCAGAATCGAAAATTCAATATTGGATAAGTTGCCCTTATTTATCCAAGTAACCGTCATGGAAGGTATTGTGGATGCATTCGAGGTAATGCGGAACAATGGTGAAGAACCGGAGTGTGATGAGGAGTTGTCGTATCTCATAAAATGCTTGGAGGACGATATTCCGTATAAAGGTTTTTTCCATGAAATTTACTCGTGTGAAGAACCCTTCGAGTGTGAGGAACGAAATATTTAATCCACCAATTTCCGAAGATGACGACGGTGTCTCGTCATCTTCAAGTTTCTATTCTTGTTTAGCTGCTTCCACATATAAAATTATTAACGACTTTCGGGAAGTGGTTGGAAAATCGCGGTATTTTTTGTCAAATACTAGCGCAAAATATGGCGGAAGTGGTAAATTCTAATGGCATTAATCAGATGCAGTCATAGACGTTCTTATTTATGGGATACACCTAGCCGAATTAGTGCGGTTTTACTCATAGAACAATAGCATGTTAGAATTTCTTATTGCGCTAAGTATACTTTTATAACCCACATGTAAATCGGTAAGTCAGTGGAAACCAAAAAGGAAATTTTAGTTTAGATTTTTTTGTCTTTGTACAAGAATTTTTTGAAATAGTAATTATTATTTTGTATGTATTTTTTTACTAACTGGGTGCTTTAGCAAAAGATTATTGAGCTGTTCATACAGCTCATTTTTTTTGTTCAACTAAAGAGGCAGGATAGTTGAATAGTGTGTTTGTGTTTAAACTGTTATTCAAGAATCGGGCTATTTTCCACAATAACATTATATAACTAAATTAGATATTTACGTTAAACTATAAAGGGGTAATATTGTAAAAGGGCTATGAGTAATGACTGAGAGATTACTTTTCAGCTTTCATGCTTTTCAATACCGCAATTGGGGGCTTTAGAAAAAAATCAACAGGTGGTTAAAAATAATGAATGGAAAAAAGATTTTGAATATATTTGGATTTGAAGTTAAAGACGAGCCTTTAAGTATTTATCCATTTTCACCAGTATATCGAGTAAAATATGGTGATAAATGATGTTGTTGTAAAACGTACGCAAAGAAGAGCAGATAATGTAATGGCTTATACTAATATGCTAAAAGATAGAGGGATAAAGGTCGTAACCCCAGTTAAGTTACAAGTAGATAATCCACAAAAATATGAGGATACAAATTTTGTTGTTTATCCGTTTATAGAAGGCGAGCAATATTCAGGAAAAGAAAAAGAAATCTATGAAGCTGGAAAATTGTTAGGACAAATTCATAGTTTTTCTCCTTATTCTAATGCTTATAATCTTTTTGAATATGATGTTTACGATTTTAATCTACAAGAAGTAGAAGAGAGTATGGAAGCGATTCTACAACATGTGGACAAAGCTGGAGTTGAAATTGATACAGGGTTAAAAAGAATATTACTAGAAAGTGTTGCGAGCCAAGAGGAACTTTACCATGCAAGGTTACCACATGTTGCAACTCCTCATGATTTTAAAGCAAATAATCTGGTTTTAGTTCCGGAACCATTTCTAATTGATCCAGATAATGCCACTTGGATACCAAGAGTCTTTGACCTAGCTTTGGCATTACTACTTTTTCATAATGAGCATGATCAAGCCCCAGACCAGGTTTTTACAATAGATGAATGGAAATTATTTTTATCAGGATACAAAAAATATATTGTTTTAACCGATAAAGAAAAAGTATTTTGGGAAAAGGCGAAACAGCACGTCTTTCTTGATGAAGTAATGTGGTTAATGGCTGAGTATGAAGAGGACTGGCAAAATTCTTCTCAACAAAAATTGTTTAATAGCTTAATTCGTATTGTGATTGATGGTTCTGACTATAAACTAGTATAAGGAGTTTTAAAAGAAACTCAACTAACTATAGTTTATAACATGCTTCTTCAACAAATGGGCGTAATTGTTGAATGAGCGTCACTTTTCTTATTCAACTAAAAGGTGCTAGTCACATCAATGAGCTGCATAGGCGGCTCTTTTTTCTTGTTCAACTAACGGGGCAGGTTAGTTCAATAAGAAAATCATAAAATTGTACGAGGAAAAGGAAAGAACCCTATTCTTCTAAAGAATAGGGTTCTTTTGTTGTGTGGTAAGGGAGAACCATCGTTTTATTACTGATTGGTTAATTTATTTCTACCATGGAGTTTCAGTTTTATGCTCGATGACTTGTATTACTTTTGGTTCAATATCTTTTAACATTTGCTCGTATGGTCTACTACCGCCATTATTTTCACCCTGAAGTTGTGCATCAGCCTGTGTTTCTGCAATGACATTAATTACTTGTTGTTTAGAAACGTTTTTAGAAGCTGCAATCTCCACCACAGATTTTCCTGTTGCCAATTCTTGTTTTAATTCTTGTGCGTTTATTTTTAATAAAGACAATAAAATTTCATCGTTCAAATAAAAGTCTGCAGTATAATCAGGTTTACCATTTGTAGAAAATAAACCTTCGACTTTAATATTTGGAGGTGTAGGTTTACCTTCTAATACTGTTTGAATTTCTTCAGGAGTTGGTGCTTTAATAGAATGCACAGTTTCTACCGGCGCATTTCTTTCTTTTTGAGCAGCATAGGTACTGCCAGCTCCTACTAATAATACTGTTGAAATTCCAAGTGCAGTGAATAATTTTGTCTTAGGATTTAACATTTTAAAACCTCTTTTCATTGTTTTATTGGGTGCTACAAGTACTACAATAAACGCAGCATGTAAAGATGAAGTGAAGATGATATAAAGTTGAAATCAAACTTTATTCTTCCACTAACCGGTGCTTCAAGTAAAAGAAGCTGAAATGCTTCTTTTTTGTTATGCAGCTAAAGGAGCAGTTTAGTTGAACAAGAAGTACATTTATATGGTAATATTTATGTGAAAAGTATGGAGGGAATTATGAGTAATTCTATTAATTATAAAATATGGACTGTTTGTATGATTCAAAGTGAAGAGAAGGTTTTACTTCTGGACAGACAACACGACAATTTCAAAGGATTTATTCCACCGGGTGGTAAAGTTGAGTTTCCTGAAAGTATTGTAGAGAGTGCTATCAGAGAAGTAAAAGAAGAAACTGGGTTAGATGTTAGAAACCTTATTTATAAAGGACTTTATGAATATGTTAATCCAGCCGTTAAAGATAGATACATGATATTTAATTACATAACAAAGGAATTCCAGGGTGAACTCTTGGAAGATGCTCCAGAAGGGAAAGCAGTTTGGGTAGATATAGAGAAAGCATATAAACTTCCTATGCAGACATCAATACGGAGAAGATTTCCTTTGTTTTTTAAAGATGGAACATTTGAAATTCAAGTTGAATGGAATCACGAAGAAAATAAAGAAGGGAAAGTTACTATACGTAACACATAAAACTTCTTATTCAACTAACGGGGCAGATTAGTTGAAGAGCGTTGTTTAACTTTTGTTCAACAATCGGGCCATTTAATGGAGTAAGAAACTTAAGAAAACCTATATTAAAAAATAAGAAGAAATTAAAAGGCTGTCGAGGACTTATCGACAGCCTAAGCTTTAGAAAAATGAATGACTTAATATTACTCTGTCTTGTAATTATTACCAAGGTTGTCTTGTCGGTCCAATTGTAAACTCATTAACGTTAGTATCTTCTGGCTGATCAATCGCGAATGCCACAACATTTGCCACTCGATCAGGTGTAATACCATATTGTTCGTACAACGCAGTCATACCTGCTGAAACATTCTTATCAGTAATCGTATCCAACAATTCCGTGTTGATCGCAGCTGGATAAATAGTGGCTTGCGGATGTTAGTACCTTCTTGGGCAGATTCCATACGCAAAACTTCCTTTAAATTACGAACAGCCCACTTGGCTTGCTTGCACCATAAAGGTGGTTTTTAAGAACGAAGATAAATCAAAGTTATTCCATTAAAGGGCGCTTTAGTTTAATAAAGCAACAGTAGAAGAATGATAAGAAAAAAAGGACTCGATTCCTCTAAGCCTTATTTATTCAATTCCTTATATAAAACATATTTTAAAGCAGAAATTTCATCTTCAGACAGTTTACCTTCAATTTCGGATAATACTTCATCCTTACTAATTGAACCGTTTTGCGCTTGTTCCTGAATATCAAGTAAACGATTAACGCCCACTTTTTTTATTAACACACGTGTCGCTTCTTCCTTAGTTTGGAAGGGAAGAGTATCCGGATTTATAGTTGCTGCCTCGCTTACAATTTCTTGAACCTTCGAATCGTTCTCGATATAGGATTTTACTTCTTCTAGATTTTCGTCATCTAAAGTAGATTCCACTTTTTCGATTATTTTTTCGGAAGCGATATTTGTCCCAAAATGCCACACAGCAAAGCCAGCTGCTCCGAGTAAAACAAGAATTATTGCGGTAATTGTTAAAAACTTTTTCATCAACTCACTCCTGACACTTTGAATATAGCACAACTTCTCAAAAACCACGAAGAAAAGATGTTTTCTATAATTGGTTTAATTACAATTATTTGCGAACCCAGAGCAGATAAGTTTTCACCCTAATATATAGATAGCATAATTATTATCTATTGTAGGTATGTCTATATTTCCATCTGGGTACTTGTTAAACAATCAGGCGCGAGTGTTTAATAAGCGTCTCTGTTCTTCTTCAACTAACGGGGGCTTTTGTTGAAGATCAAAGGTTGCTTAGGTAACTCTTTTTCTTATTGAACTAACGGGGCAGTTTAGTTGAGTAAGAGGAATAGATAAAAGGCTCTTTTCGTAAGGATTGTTGCTTTCTCAATAAAATAAGGTTTTTTACATTTTGTGGTATATTGTTTACAGGAGCTTATTCAACTAAAGAGCAGATTTGTTTAAGAAGAAAGGATATTAGGTTAAGCAAGGAGTGGATAGAAATTAGTAAAGACAATGATTCTGTTTTGTATCGAGAAGTTCAACGACCAAGACAATTATTATATATCATAGTGATAATTGTGGTTTCAGGAATTTTGTGGTGGGGGTTTATCCAACAGGTTATTTACGGAATTCAATTCGGAGACAAACCGATGTCGGATATTGGGTTGGTAATAGTTTGGGTTTTGTTCGGTTTGATGATACCCTTGTTAGCGTTCCAAGTTAAGATGATAACTGAAGTACGTGGAGATGGGGTGTATATAAAATTTGTCCCCTTCCATTTTGAATACCGAGACTTTCGTTATCAAAGTATTCGGGATTATAAAAGTGTTTCTTTTAGTTCGTTAAAACGGTTTGGAGGTTGGGGGATTCGTATTAATCTAAATGGAGAACGCCTTTATAATATTGCAGGAAGCGAGGGTGTCGAATTAAGGTTAGCTTCAGGAGAAATTGTTATAATAGGCTCAAAAAATCCTGATGAGCTCAAAAAGGCATTAGATTTATCTTTCATAGATAATACTAAATAATAAGTCAGTTTCTTCAACTAACGGGGCAGTTTAGTTTAACAAGAGATATGAAAATCCCATTCTTTTTATGTCGCATTAGACACAAATGTTGATTGACAATAAAGTTGTTTCATTTACAATAAAGTCGTTTAAAAACTAATAAAGTTATTTAATTTTAAATGTACCTTCGTCAACAAACGTGGCAGATTAGATTTAAGAAAGAGTATTATTTCCTTTAGCGAATCTATTTCAAAAAGCACTTTTCTATTTATTCATTTGGTCATTTATCGAAGTAAGTTAATTCTGAGTTTTAGTTTGAATAACGGGGGAATTGATATGACAGTAATAAAAGCAAATAATATTCATATTAATTATGAAATAAGAGGGGATGGTGAACCAATTTTATTTTTACACGGACTAGGGGGAAGTTGGAAAATGTGGGAGCCACAAATCCCATTTTTTTCGCAGAAATATAAAATGATAATGATTGATATGAGAGGGCACGGAGGATCAACCAAAGCATTTCCAAATGATAGATTTGACCCAAGGGTGATGGCAGAAGATATAAAATTCTTTCTTGATGCTATGGGAATAATAAAGATTTCTATTGTAGGTGTGTCACAAGGCTCCGTTGTTGCACAGTTATTTGCAGCTAAATACAGCAGTTATATTAATAAATTGGTTTTATCAAATGGTTATAGTGAGGTTCCGACGAAGCTATCAGGGTTTGTATTAAAAATTTCCACTGCAATATTTAAGATGCTGTCTTATGAAACCATTATAAATGCAATGCTAAAGGTGTATAAGAATGACAATTATACAAAAAAATCTTAAGAGAATCTTTTTCATTTGATAAGGAATTACTTATTATGGCAAAAACGAGTGATTTTCCAAGTCATACACTAGAGTTACAGAATATATCCGTTCATACACTCGTAATGGGTGGGGATAAAAAAATTATGGGTGTTGACGAAAAAAAAGGTTCTCAAATAATTTTTGAAAATATACCTAATGCAGTATTAGCTTTATTTAAAGATTCATTTGATCCTTTAAGTATAATGAAAAAAGACATATTTAACGATATGGTTTTAGATTTTCTTGAAGGGCACAAACTTAACTCCTACGAAGGTGTAACATATACATATAAATAATACCTCTGTACTTTTACTACAAGAATTATGTAAATTGACTTATTTTTTATTTCAGGGGCAATAGTTGCATAAGAACAATTTTTAAACCCTGATTGTAAAGGAGGAGCTAATATTCCATCTTTAAGGCAAGCACAAAAAACTCTATTGTATTTGGGGCTTGTGAAGAAAGGTGTATTGAGTTTGTAAGAAAACCTAATGAAAAAGACGAAAAAGACCCTAATTGGAAACGGTTATTATAGAGGAGAGTTATTAAGCTAACGGTGTGCTTTAGTAAGAAGATCTTTGAGCTGTTCACGCAGATCTATTTCTTCTTCAACTAAAGGGGCAGGTTAGTAGAACAAGAAAAATGATAATAGCGACTATATAGAGTGTCAGTAATCAGTGATTGGGGTAGTGATATGGGGAAGAAAATATGGTTATTAATTAATGAGAGTTTGAGTGTCTTAAAAAAGAAGACATATTCCCTTTAGCGCGGGGAATATGTCTTCTTTGTCTTTTTTATGCAATAGATGTGCTTTTTGTAAACATGTTGGTGGTACCCCATATAGTAATACAAAAAAAGCCTTCAAGAAAAAATATTAAAGGTAATTGTAAGAGATACATTCTATTTCTTAAATGGAATATTCAACAATTCTGGAACTGTGACAAATTCATATCCTTGCTCTTGTAGTTTTGGAATAATTTGGTGAAGTGATTCGATCGTATTCGTTCGATCTCCACCCGATTCTGCCCCATCGTGCATGAGAATAATCGCACCTGGATGAATGTTGTCTACTACATTCGAAGCAATAACTTCCGGCGGGTCTTCCTGCCAATCCAACGAATCAACCGACCAGGCAATCACGTAATAGTTTATTTCCCTAAGCTTCTCGACTAATTCATTGTATAAGAAGCCATATGGTGGTCTAAATAATTTTGTCCGGTAACCAATAATGTCCTTAAGAGCATCTTCCGTTCTAGTTACTTCCCTCTCTAGGGTTCCGAGGTCGGATTCTTTGACAAGGTTAGGATGGGAGTAGGTATGGTTTCCGATTACATGACCCTCGTTTTGCATTCGCTTGACAATTTCAGGGTTAGCAACGGCTTTTGAACCTAACACGAAGAATGTTGCTGGTACATTGTACTGTTTTAATACATCTAATACATCATTTGAAAAACGTGGATCAGGACCATCATCAAAAGTTAAAGCAACTCGTTTTTGATCAGTAGGACCTTGTAAGAAAAATATTTCTGGATACCGTTGTTGTAAAATTCTTAGGTCAACAGGCTGCAGAGGATCCCGCCCGGAATTTTCAGATCCTCCTTTAAGGTCAGGTAAATCTTCTTCCGGATCATCTCGTAAGTCCGCTTTCAACCATTGCCTCGATACATCTGCCAAGGGTCCCTCATTCGCATAAACAGTCATGATATCTGTTATATGCAAACAAAATAAAAACCCCGTAACTAACAACCACTTGAATATTCGTTCTTTCATCCATTCATCTCCTTTTTATATTGATACCCGTTTTAGCGATGGCTATTCTAACCTGAAGGTGTTTTTATTTCTCATAGTTGTTTAGCATATTAAAAATTTCATTTTTTGTTCAACTAACGGTTTTGTTGAACTTATTTAACTAAAGGGGCAGATTAGTTGAACAAACACATGATTTTTATGAACTGGGCAAGCTACCTTGACTGATAAAATAAGGTGGTTATTCAAATATGAAAAAAAACAAATTACCTCTATTTTGATTTCACTCGTTTTGGTATTAACGTTTATCACTTCGGGAGTGATGTTGTCGAATACAGGTAAAGCTGAAGCTGAAAAAGTAAGTTCTGAAGAAGAGCATTCCGATTTTTATGATGTATTATTAGTTTTATTAGACCCTGAGGCTAGGAAAGTGATTAATAAGGAATATCCAAATCGTAGTTATGCACTTTGGAATGCAGAAATATTAGAAGTAAAACGACTAACTGGCGGGTATTCTCAATATGATTTTACTGTGAAAGTAAAATATGATACGTATACAGGTCCATTTAATCCACCTGAAGGTCCTATTACAATAACCTTTCATGTAACAACAGATGGAGTTTCAGTAGCGAAAATTCAAAAATGAGTCTTGATACAGCTTTGTATCTAATTCAACTAACGGGTACTTTACTTGAAGATCATTGAGTTGCATAGGCAGCTCTTTTTTTCTTATTGAACTAACAGGGCAGGATAGTTGAATAAGGAATTATTGTAGCTGAACAGGACAAACTAAACCTAATATTTAAGGTGATGAAATTGGATAAAAGTATTCCTCTTATATTGGTTTTATTTGGTGTATTAAATTCTTGGTTGTATTATGGAACTTTTCTAAATACGCCCATTCTACACTAAATAATATAAAGGAACTACAATCTTTGATCTCGGTATAAAAAGGAGACATATTGATGAAGAAAATAATGCTACCTACATTATTGCTACTCTTTGCATTTAGCTTTAGTCCAATATTTGTTCACGCTAACGAGGACCAGAAAGAAGACTTAATGAAAATTGTTAGCAGATTTATGCCATCGAATGCGTCACTTATAAGTCCTGAAAATCCTTCCTCCACACTGCCAATTCAACTCTATGACTTTGACCACGATGGACAGAAAGAAATAATCTTTACTTTTGAAATTAAAGCAAAAGATCAACCAGCCCCTTCCCAGTTTGGATCAATAGTGCTGAAAAAGGACAATGCTGATTGGCGAAAAGTTTTGGAAACAAAAATTCAAGGAGTAGATTTGGATTTTTCGGGTTTGGAAGATATTACAGGTGATGGTACAAAGGAATACTTATTCGGTGTTACAATTGGTGCAGCAGCAGGAAGCGAACTTGAAGTTTATCAATGGGTTGATAACTCATTCAAAAAGATTGCTGATGTTCCTTATCATAAAATGGATTTTGTGAATGGAAAACAAAAAGTTGGTATAGCAGTTTGGCAAATGTATATTGGCGATAGTTATTTAGTGGATGTACTAAAATGGAATGGTGAAAAGTTGGTCTATAACGAAGAATTATATTCTAAATACTATCCGATAATCGAAAAGTTTTATAAAGATAAAATTTCAGAAATGGATGCCTGGTTTTACTGGTATTGCCTTGCAGATGCCCAAATTAAAGCAAATAAATTTGAAGAAGCTTCTAAATCTATTCAAAAGGGGATTTCGTTAGCTAAAAAATCATCAATGCAAGAAGTAGTCCAAGACTTTAATGATTTAACTGAACGGCTAGAGAACAAGAGAAATTAAACAAAAGCTTCTTCAATTAAAGGGGTACTTTAGTATGGAAGTCGATAAAATGGTAGTAGAGATAACTGAATTTTTTTTCATGAATACAACCCCTTTTAGTTTTTATATTGTTCTCTTTCAAAATCATCTTCTAGCTCTCCTGTTACTGCGTTGAACATTAAATAGATCATATTTTCCTTGGTATGATCCCAACCGATAACCATCACAATTGGAACGTTTTTTTGCAGTTGTTTAGTGAAACCAAAATTATATCCCTTAGCAAAAGTGTCTCCTGGATATATTTTGGTGATTTTTTGTGCCTTTTTTAGTAATTCAGGTGTATCATACTTAAAATCTTCAACTTTAGAAATAAATTGACTATTAGGCATAGCGTCCATTTCATTAGGCACATGCACTCTTTATTCCATTTAAGTGCTTCTTTATGGGCGATTTCAAGTGCTTCTTTTAATGTTAAGCCCCTTTCTATATCAGGGGAAAAAAGAAACTTCGGATTCTATGTTCGAATCCATCGTAGTATCTTGGTCTGTACTTTGTTGACAACTAACTATAAATACACAAATGAAGAGAAGTAAAAGATTTTTCTTCATTAATTCCTCCCTTCAAGGGATAGTATAAAAACTATTAACATCTTTTTCATTTTCTTCAATATACCTCTTTACGACTTTATCGAATTGATTGTATTGTTACCTTTTCTGAATAAAGTATGTGCTTATTGAACTAACGGGGCAGGTTAGTGGAAGAAATAGCAAGTGGGTTTAACTAGGAGAAGTGTCGATGACATTAAAGAAGACACCGAGGTGTCTTATGTTTTTTAAATTAAGAATATTGATAAATTGGAATTTAATTACTTAACATTATACTTATTTTCGGAGCGAGGCATCTTATCGGTGAGTATATACCAAGTAATGCTTGCTGTTAATAATGTTGACGAAATCAAAGCTGTAAGAACACTATATGTTTGCCAAATAAGTATCGTTGACCAATCGAAGGCAAAAAACATTATACACTGGGCAATCGTAGCGATTAGGAAAATAATTGTTACGATTGTTCTCTTTTTTGTCATTGGCTGCTGCTCATTCGTTTTCCTTTTTCTTAATCCTAAGAGAAATAACAGAACGGCCAATAGGCAAAGAATAATTGTGGTAGACGACAAAATGATGTCCAAAAGCTGTGTGCCGCTTATCTCATATGACTGAGTTAGATTGCCGTTTAATATATTTTTAACTTTTAGTACCAGGTTTATATTGGTATTTGCGCCGTTGCTCAGTAAGCAGATGGCTGTTCGTTCATTTGGCAGTATGGCTACTTCGGTTCTAAAATTCGGATTACCCCCAGTGTGTTCTATAAACGTTTGTTCGGCGTTTACCGACCAACCTGCCGCATAATACATATCGTTGACAGCCGAAACAGACATATCACCCCTATGTGATTTTTCGATAACCCTGTGAAATATTTCGGGTATGTCCTGCACGATACCCATCTGTATGCCCATCCAACGCGCCATATCTTTTGTATTAGAAATGATATAGCCGGCAGGTTTATTCCCAGCATAATCCGGAGCGTTAAATGGAGTTGTTATGAAAAAGGAAGAACGGTAGCCCTGCGCTAACTGTCCAGTGGCTTGAGCATCTTCTTTATAAACATACGTCTGGTGAAGACCTAAGGGTAGAAATACCTGTTCCCTCATAAAGTCTTCATAGCTTTGTCGTGATACAATCTCAATAACCAAACCCAATACGTCATAATTAACGGTTCCATAGTTATATTGTTCACCGGGAGAGAACGCCAATTCAGCATCTACCAGCGTTTCCACAGTCTTTTGCAACATATCAGGCGTATTGCCTTGTGGAATATTTTGAGTATGTCTAATATTTGTTAGGCCGCTGGTATGGTGAAGGAAGTTATTTAGTGTAAGGCTTTGCATATCAACAGGTTTACCTTGATACTTTAACGTAAACCAAGGTAAATATTTTTGGATAGGGTCAGTCATAGATAGCAGCCCTTTCTCTTCCAATAGCAGAATCCCCATACCAGTAAAAGCTTTACTCACCGAGGCCAACTCATAGAGTGTATTTTCACTTGCAGACAACCCCTTTTCAAGATCTGCATACCCAGAAGAAAAATAGAACACTTCATCATTAGCAAGTATTGAGATTGACATTCCAGGCACACCTGATGTACGACAGGCATCATCTAGCAACGCTTGTATTGCCACAGATTTCGAATCTGACAACGCATAACTTTGTGTTGCGAATCCTGAGAATAATATAAGTATCGTTAATACAAAAACAATAGTCTTTTTCATAAACCCTCCTTTTTGAAGAATTATAAGAGTATAAAAAACTTATTTTTATAACTATAAACTAAATTCTAATTTATATTTCTACTTACCTATATAATATCAAGTAATTGTGAAGAGTTACACTTAAATTAACGGGGGCTTTAGTTGAAGAAGAGCTACTAAAAATAATCAAATTTTCCAATAAAAACTGTATACTAAATTAACAGAAAAGAAATCGTTTTTCTTTGATTTGTATTTTGAAGAAAAGAGTCAAAATATAATGCAACAAAACAATTGGTTTGATTATCGTATAGGGGTTAACAGTGAGAAGGTAAATAGATAATAAATCAAGCCAGTCCTATGAAAGTTTTGTAGGACTGGCTTTTAATTTATCTTTACATTAATTTTTCCACTCATTCTCCAATTTGGATTTACAATGAAATATTCTTTCATTTTGGAACGCATATTTATATTTTTATTATAGGCTTACTCTTTGGGTTTGTGTACAAAAAGACCGGTTCATTATGGTCGGTTATTATATTGCACGCACTTTATAATTTTTTTGTTACTATTATTTAGTAAAGGAAATACGTTATTAACTTTATTCAAGTAATGAGGATGTTTCTAAATTAAGTTGAGACGCTTTTTTACTAACGACTCGGTAATTTAAAATGTACTCATTGAAACTTTGCTTCGTATAAAACGTATTATACTGGAAGGAGATGATATATTTGAAAAAAGAAAATAAAAAGGAATTCATTGAATGGATTAAACCAATCGTAGTAGCAATTATTTTTGCTTTGGCGATTCGCACATTCATTTTTACACCCATAGTGGTAGATGGGGCTTCGATGATGCCTACATATGAAGATGGGGACAAAGTCATTGTAAATAAAATTAGTAAACAAATTGCAGAGTATGAACGCTATGATGTAATTGTCTTTGATGCAGGGGAAGATAATTATATAAAGCGTGTTATAGGTTTACCGGGTGAGCACATTGCCTATAAAGATGATATTTTATATGTCAATAGAGAACCTTATGTTGAGCCATATTTAGAAGAATATAAGAAAAAACTAATTGACGGTGGTACATTAACAGAAGATTTCAGACTCGAAGAATACACTGGCAAATTAACGATTCCTGATGGTTACTTATTCGTAGTAGGGGATAATAGGAGACATAGTTCTGATAGTAGGGATCCGGAAGTCGGTTTAATACCAATGGACAAAGTTTTAGGAAAGGCCAATATTATATTTTATCCATTAGATAATATAGGTATCGTAAAATAAAACAGGAATTGGAAGGTATTTGCGTAATAGGAGCATTCGCTTCTTTTGCTAACGGGGGCTTTAGCAAAAGATTACTGAGCTGCATAGATGGCTCTTTTTTTATTGTGGAAATAATAATATAAAGCTTATAATTTGATTGGGTGATTAAAAGTGACTATACAACATAAAAAGATAATCGATTTCTATGATAGTCGTAGACTGTTCAATAAATATCAACGTAAAAATACACCAAGCGTAATCTTTATTGCAGGGTTAGGCGATAGCCATGAAACATGGAAAAAGGTCCAAGACCGAATATCGGATGAAACGTCAACCTTGTCCTATGACAGGGCGGGTATTGGCAGGAGTCAAGACGTAGCAGTCCCGCGGACTTGCTGTGATCTTGTCGAGGAGCTCTCCGAATTGTTGCAAGCGCTTGACGTGGAGAAGCCCTATATATTGGTAGGACATTCCTTTGGTGGGTTGGTCGCCAGATTGTATACCAGTCTTTATCCGCTGGATATCTGTGGTTTTGTTTTGGTTGACGCTGCACCGGAATATAAAGAACTTGCCTATGAAAAGGCTCTACCAGAAAATCTCCTTGCAGGAAATAGGGAATATTTCGAGAATCCTATGTTGAATAGTGAGAAAATTGATAAAATACAGAGTTATCAGCAAATTGTTGATCACTCAAGACAAAGTGACATCCCTCTCTCAATTATTACAAGAGGTTTACCCGATAATGGTGAAGATGGATGGCCCTCTCAAGAAATATTAGAAATTGAACAAAGTCTACAAGCAGAATTCCAATGGCTGTCAACGTCAAGTAAGTTCCGGATTGCTAGTCGTAGTGGACATTATATACATCACGATGAGCCTGATATTGTAATAGAAGAGATTTTATTAATGTTAAAGGGGATGGGGAAGTGAGCAATATAAGGTTGAAATTTATGGCGGATTTGAAAAGAATTGAGGAGGAATAATACCAACTTCGTTAAGGTGAGCAGATGAGGAATTTGTAACTTTAATGTTGCAATATATCGGTGATCCTGAGAGCTGTTCATACAGCTCTTTATTAATTCAACTAACGGGGCAGTTTAGTTTAATAAGCACTTAGAAAAAGAGACAGTACCTGTTTATTTTGGGTACTGTCTCTTTTTAATTGATTATCATAGCTAGCAAAAGATGTTTTTGTTAATGCATGAAGCTAGCGCCGACAATAATTAGAAGAATGAATAGTACAACGATTAGAACGAATGCTGAACCATTGTTGCGTTCGCGAAATTCTCCAGAGTATCCCATAAAAATCCCTCCTTTCTACAATCTATAATATGTATAGTTGTAAAAATGGGAGGTGTATTAGTCTAATAAATACTTTTTTTTGAAAAATATATTATCAATTTAAGTATTTTGAGAAGAATTTTGTCCAGTAAGGGGTGAGAATAATTGAAGGGATATTATGTTAAAAACCTAATTTTAATAGGTAATGGGATTCGGTTAGGAAAAATGCTTACTGATGAAAATAAGTTTTTGAAAGGGATAACATTAGTTCTTTTCCATAAAGCGAGTTGAAATATTGTCATAGCTGATAACGAATGGGTTAATGGCGACGGCGTACCGTACAAAATAATAACGATAGATGGCCGTGTATTATTCTTTAAACGATTAGCAATAGGAGTTATGAGGGTTTTTTAAGATATATATATTGTGCAGGGAGTGAGGTGAACTAATTTGGATTAAACATGTTGGACATGCGGTCATTGGGTGTTAGCTCTATGGAGACTAACGGGTGCTTTCGTACAAGGTCGTAGAGCAGCTGTTCAGACAGCTCTTTTCTTCTTCAACTAACGGTCAGTATAGTGGAAGAAGGCCCAATAAAAATGATTGCGAAAGACCAAATTGGAAACCATTATAGCTTATATAGTGCTAGCTTTTAAGATTCTTGATATTTCAAGATTTTTCTAATAGAATTGAGATAATGATATATACAAAGTTTCCATAGTGTATTGAGGCCTGGGTCGAAAGTTCGATTCTTCGGCACCTTCATATTTGTATTTATTACAATCTCTTTTTTACGATATATCAGTTTATTACCTGAAGACGTACCATATATGGAGGCAATGCAAATGCAATTATCAGCAAAAAATCTTATTTCTATCATTACTGAGTCACTCTGGGCTTTTGGAATTAGTGTATTTGCAGGTATGAATATAGGTGGGTCTGGTGTGCATCCAGGGGCTTCGGCCTAAATACATTAGAATACATATTTTTAAAGAGTGTAGTTTTTCTACACTCTTTTTATGTGAGTCTGAAGTGAAACGATGATGAATATAAAGTGAAAATAAGTTGACAACAAATTCTGTTTCTATCTAATTTTTTTAAAATATGCTTTGGGAGTTGCTTAAAGGAACCATCTTCATTATTTAAGTAACTCATCACCTTATTAGGTGTAAGATAAATATTTTCAAAACCTATGATTTGGATACGTACTCCAGATATATGCTAAACCACGTGCATATTGTTCCTGTGACCAACTTTTGAAAACCTCTCCAGAAGGTTGAATAATCTGAACTACTCGTTCATTATCTATTTCAATAGTCATATACCGGGGAGAGGAAATGGCTAAAAGTTGCTTGTAATTGATTTTTGCATATATCTCCTTTAATTGGATAGGCTGAAGGTTTTTTTGTCCTTATACTTATCAAAATAGTGCATGCCAAATTCTGATTGTACTCCTGAATCCTCGATACATAGAAATAAACCAATATCGTTCATTTTCATTCCGAAAACAGTAGAAAAATACTCAAAGTAGTTGAAGTTTGATTCATCCCAATCATCATCATATTCATACATTATAAATACAAAAAGTGAATAAGGTTTTACCGGAATATATTGACCGGGTCAGCTTAGCAGGCTTCTACCTTATGACTAGACCGAACGAAGAAATGTAAGCGTACTGACGCTAAGAGACATGGGAGGGTACGTCATAAGCATCGCAGAGATCCATTGTGCATCACGTAGTGGATAAAAAAAGCTAATGATTTCCATTAGTTTTAGCGAAGCTTACACTTGATTTGTTAATAAAAACCATAAATTCAATACCCTGTTTGTAGGAGGAGCGAAAAAATATTTTTTATACATCACGAAGTGTTGTAAACCGTTGATACATCAATGTTTATAGAGGGAGTTTAGTTGAATAAGCACTTAAAAAAGAGACAGTACCTATTTTGGGTACTGCCTCTTTTTCCTTAATACATTTACTTTTATAAACTAACTGCAAAGTAGGGAATTTTAATTGTTATGGTCTATAGATACCATCCACTTACTGTAAAGAGAGACCAAATGTAATTCTAATAACTACTAGTTATTTTTCTGGTTTAATATAAGGGACAATTTGGGCAGTAGCACCTACTGATGCTCCACGAACAAAATCTTGATTTTCTAACGCTTTAAAATTTTGCGTTTGGCCAGTCAGCATCACTCCTGAAATTCCTGTTTAATCCCATTTTAATTCTTGTTCATATTCAAAAAATCCTGGATTTTTTCGATATTACCATTAGCATCATATATTTTTAGCGTATCGATAAAGCCATTGTATGCCTCTTTCGGTGAAGAAGATGGTTCAAATCCATAAACCAGTGTACCAGAAGGTCCCTTACTTTCATCTATAATCGGCGAGGCCATATATTGATCCGTGTTACACCGATTTTGCTAAGATAACACAATGTAGCGAGAAAACACTATTGTCTTGTGGCTAATTAGCCCGACTTGGATATAAAAAATTATTAATAGAATGTTACGTTTTAAGAAATGAATCGTTTATTAAACTGGATAGATTAAATGGGGGAAGTGGTTGGATGTGAAGTTTGTTGACTTGTATGATGCTTATTTTGATGACATTTATAGGTATGTGTATGTGAAGACGAGTAATAAATGGGATACGGAAGATTTGGTTAGTGATGTGTTTCGGAAGGCGTTTGAGAAGTTTTCTGTGTTGGAAGGGCATCCGAATGATAAGGCTTGGCTGTTTACCATCGCGAGGAATACGGTCATTGATTACTATCGGAAAAACAAGAGTGTCTTAATGGGAGATGAATTCGAACAGTATTTGAGTCAACTTCAATTTGAAGATCCGTTTGATGGTACAACGGAGAAGGAATGTTTACAGAAAAGTTTAGGGCATTTATCAGACGAAGATTTAGAAATTACGGAGTTACGGTATTTTGCGGATTTGAAATTTAAAGATATGGCGGTCATTTTGAAAAAAGAGGAAGGGTCTCTTCGTGTGAAGTCAAATCGTATTACGAAAAAGTTAGGTGTTTTAGTGAGGAAGTGTTTGGGGGGATTATGATGGAGAACGAAAAAATAAAGAAGACACTTTACGAGTTAAGAAATGAGATTGCAGTTGACACTGATTTAAAAAAACAATTGCGTAAAACATTTGTGAAGAAAAGTAGGACGAGGAAATGGAAGAATGCTTGGATTCCTTTACTTGCGGCAGCTAGCATGTTTTTAGCTTTTTTATTGTCGAATGAACAAGTGCCACAACACGTGAAGGCAAGTTCGTTAAAGATTGCGAATGCAATTTCGTTTCTCGATATTGGGAGCGGGGAGATAACAGCCTATACGTATCATGATGGACGTTTGTATCTCTCATTAGAGGGCAGAGGTATTTTTGTTTATGGGAATGAATTGAAAAAAGTTTTAAATGATGCTGCGGATAGTTTTAGCCGTTCGTCTAAGGGGGAGAAGCTACTTTTTACGTATAATGGAGATGTGTTTTTGTTTGATGTGAAAACTACGAAGTCGGAAAAAGTGCTAGATGGAACTTCAGATTCTAGTTATATTTATCCAGAATGGAAGGATCAGAACCATATCTATTTAACAAAAGTAACGGATAAGGAAAAACAAATTGTAGAAGTGAATGTGCAAACAAAGGAAGAGACCATCATTGTAAGTGGAGAAATGGCCTCTTTTGTGGAGAAGGAACAAAAACTTGTCTTCGAGCGCCATGGAGAAATTATTATTTACAACGTAAAGAGTGGCAAAGAAACCATTGTGGATCGTGGTAAGAACCCATCTGTTACAAACGATGGCAATTACATTTCGTATGTGAAAGAGCGTTCTGGGTTTGAAGATGTATGGATTTCGGATATGGATTTGGAGACAAAAAACAAGGTCACGACAAATCCGCCTCCACGCTATGAGCCTTCGGGTGAAGGGATGTATCGTTATCATCTTCCCATTTGGGGTAATGATGAACGTACATTGTATGTTATGAAAAAGAGAAACGATGGTGAAAACGGACCTGCTAAAATTATGAAAATCGAATTGAGTGAACAATCGAGTACGGAGATTGAAACGGTGAAAAGTTATTTACAAGCTTTGATGGTGCGAGATGATGACTTTGCAAAAAGCTTACTAAAAGACCCTCCGGAATTTTTAACGTATTCGAATCCTAAACAAATTGGTTTTCAAATACTGGAAACGACAAAAAATGAACAGTCTACTTCAGTAAAAGCTGAAGTCTATTGGACAGACACATCTCTTGCTTATTACAAAGTGTCCACGTATGACCTTACTCTTATGAAGAAAAATGAGCGATATGTAATTGAAACAGTGAAAGAGCTATCTACCACAGAACTTTTGGCAAATGAACAGAACGAAGTTGAATTGGTGAAGGATGGCAAGGGGGAGGCACTTTTTTCTTTACAAGACATTCCTCAATCTTTTAATCAAACTGAAAATATTCGTTTCAGTTCCTTGCTCCGTACACATGATGAAAAAACCGTTATTTTTAGTTTGCAGGGAATGGATGAAAAGAGTAGGTTTACCTTACTTTCTTTTAATCGTGAAACAAAAGCCTTCAACTTGTTAGTTACACTTGAAGGAGGCATTATGGAGAAAGTTGCACTGGATGCTACTGGACGCTTTTTAACCGCAGACTATTCTACAGACGCTTTTGATTCGAAGATGTTCATCTTTGATTTAGAAAAAGGAAAGCAAACAGACTTTACCAACGTCCATTCTGTATTCTGGAAGGGAGACAAACTCATCCTAAAGGAAGTGGCGAAAACACATTCTATGTACTATCAGTATGATCCACATACGGGAAGTAAAATAAATTACTAATTCACTCAACTTTCGCATAGTGAAATCGATAAATAAGCCTTGATATAACTGGGTAGGCCGTTGATCCACTGTTGTAGTTGATTTTCAATCGACTTTCTTATTTTCTGAAACTGTCAAGGGACATATTAAACTATGGATAAAGCAAGGCAGGGTAACTTACAACGCTAATTTATTTGGTGCGAAAGTGGAGTTAATAATATTATTGATAACATTCCCGGTGAGATGAATGAATCACAGTAAGCAGGAGATTATGTAATTTTAGAGCATTCAAACAAGGAGTATAGTTTACTTGCCCATTTTAAAGAACATTTCATTATGGTAAATGAGGGAGATGCTGTAAAGAAAGATCAAATCATCGGATTATGTAGAAACTCTGGAAACTCATCTGAGCCACATGTTCATTTTCAAGTGATGGATTCGTCGGATTATATGAATTGTCAATCAATCCGTATCCGTTGTAACGATGGGCTAGAGCCAATTCAAGGGGAGAGAGGTTCCCTTCTACTCGACTAGTTCAATAAGGGCTAATTCTGAGGAAGATGAAACTATTAGTAAGTTCTCACGTATCTAACATATGTAAAATATTGGGTATGGAGTGATTTTATGAAAAAAATAATTATGATGCTTACACTACTATTTTTAGTTGCTTGTTCAAACAACGAAGGGGAGACTTTAAACTTTCAAGGAGAAAGTGAAAACTGGAAAGTTAATTTTACTTCTGTAGATACAGGTTCTTCGAGTCAAAATACATCATATACAATTGTGTATATTGGTAGTGATACAGCACCTGAAACATTTGATTATAATCTTTCCGCCACTCCTTCACAGAAAGATTTTGGAGAAACAAATGCAAAGTTGAACAAAGATGGGCTCAAGGAAGGAAAAGAAATAAATAAAGGTTCCAAAGTTCAGAAGGATGAAATCATAGTTGTAGAATTAAATTGGGATGGCAAAACAGAAAAAGTGGA
Organism: Viridibacillus soli; assembly: GCF_016612995.1. Lineage (GTDB taxonomy): Bacteria > Bacillota > Bacilli > Bacillales_A > Planococcaceae > Viridibacillus > Viridibacillus soli. The sequence goes on along the minus strand of NZ_JAEOAH010000001.1, from coordinate 358,566 downwards.
GTTAGCTCCTAAATAAGAAATTCGACAATAGTTTAATCATTTAGCGTTTTTCTTATTTAGACAAAGGTCAGTTTAGTTTAATAAGGTGTTTGTTTTATCATTTAACAATTGAGATAGGTGGACGAAGAAAAAGAAGTAATACAGTTTAATATTAGTTTCTGTGAACCGTATCAAAAGTAGGTGCGGTTTTTCTGAATTAGGAATATAAAGTTTTCATACAATGCACATTTTAATGAGTTGTCGTGAATTATCTTATAGTTATATAATTAATAAACTGATTATATAGAGGAGTTGAAAAAGAATATGGTTGAGCGATATAAAGTATTTTCTTTTGTCTTTAGCCTGATGGCGGTAGCTTTTATTTTGACGGGATGTGGAACATCAACAGAAAGTGGACAATCAGAGGAGAAGACGGTAAAGGAATCGGACGAAAAAACGGATTATTCATCAGCTGTGAAAGAAAATCCAATTGTGACGATTACTATGAACAATAATGAAAAAATCGTTATTGAACTAGAGCCTTCTACAGCTCCAAATACGGTAGCTAATTTTATTTCCTTAGTTGAAGAAGGTTATTATGATGGTCTTATTTTTCATCGGGTTATCCCTGATTTTATGATCCAAGGAGGAGATTCCTCAGGAAATGGATCAGGTGGACCAGGATATTCTATTGAAGGTGAATTTTCTAAAAATGGTTTTGAAAATAATCTGAAACATGAACGAGGTGTCATTTCAATGGCACGAACGAATGATCCAAACTCTGCGGGATCGCAATTTTTTATTATGGTAGAAGAAGCTCTACATCTTGACGGAGAATATGCTGCTTTTGGGAAAGTAATAGAGGGCATGGAAACAGTAGGTGCTATCGTTGCCGCTGAACGAGATCGTGCAGATAAACCGTTAGAAAATCAGCAAATGAAAAAGGTCGAAGTGGATACGAAAGGCTTTGACTACCCTGCACCAGAAGTACGAAAATAGAGGATGTGACAGTCCAAAATTGGGCGTATTTATCTTATATTGGGAGAGTCAATCCAACAACTTGTTATAAGGGATATGCAAGGAATACAATTTGATTGTATTGTAAGTATTAATGAAGAATAAAAAAACTCATTTAGATCAGTCACGGAGAACCGTATCATAAGTAAGTGAGAAAAAGGAAAATCAGTACTTCTATTAGAATAGAAGCTACTGATTTTTTTGACTAAAAATAAAATTTTAAATATGGAGTAAAGTTTGCAAGAAATTTACGCATTCTATTATAAATTTCTGTATTTGTTTCAATATGAATTCCTAAAGCATCGGAAAAAGAATGTAGTTCCATTTCAATCCAATCATAACTACCTACATCGGGGAGATATTCGATTAGTTTGTCTAATATTTTAATGGCATTTAATAAGTCCTTTGGTGATGTTAAATATTGATTCATTAAGCCAAGTACAATATGTATAGATAAATCTTTATCAACATCTCCTTCAATCTCCATTAACTTTAGATTTACTTCAGCAGGTGTCTCTTTAGACGACATAGCTAATTCAATAAATTCATAAGGTGGAACATTAAGTTTATCGATTACTTTATCTGCCCATTTTACAATGTCTGAAATGCTGAAAAGTCCTATATTAAGCCCAATTCTATATACTTCAGCGTTCAATTTTAAATCCACTTACCATTCCCCCTAGAATTAACGTTAATTTATTATAAATAAAAACTGGTAATATCTTTTAAATTTAGAGGAATATGTTCGACTATAAGAAATAAAAAAACGTATATAGCAAAGTTACGGTGAATCGTATCACGAGATAAATATAGTACTCAAATTGGAGTGTTTTTGTTTGTTATCAAATATTGATTCGTTACGTTTTATAATTAAACTTTATTACAAAGCTACAAAGTCATCGAAGCTGCTCAGCATCCATCCGTATTTGTTTTTTCATCTGAATAAAAAACTGCCCCAAAATTAACGATTATCATGACTAAATCAAGAAACTAGTAAAAAGAAAAGTCCAGAAACCTTGATATATCAAGGTTTCTGGACTTTTTGATAGAACTCTGATCTGCGTTAAAATTAACGTGAATAATAACGCTGTTAATCCAGTAGATAGGAAGCGTAAATTCCCTAACCTAGTCATTTCACCAGACTTAAAGCGTGGCGATACAATCAGTCGTAGCGCTCGCTTTGATGTGCTGGCAGAGGAGCTAACCACCATTTCACAACTAAGTGGTTTAGGTTGGAATATCATTATAGATATCAAGAATAAGCAGTTTGTATTTGATGTACAAGTCGGTGTTAACAGGGTAGCAACACAGCGAGTTAATCCACCAGTTATTTTCAGTCCTGAATATAACTCATTAAAAAGTATGGGTTATACAGAATCTTATTTAGATTTTAAAAACATGGCATATGTTGCAGGTCAGGGTGAAGGAATAGAATGTAGAGTAATCACGCTTAATGAAGATACAACAGAAGGATATAATCGTTATGAGCTCTTTGTTGATGCTAGGGACGTAGAAGAAATGATGCAACAAGAAGGCGTTGACGAAGAAGGCAACGAAACAACTGAAGATGTATCACTTCCGATTGAGGATATTGAAAAAGATCTCACTAATCGCGGTGAAGAAAAATTGGATGAACATAAACAGGAATTTTTTATACACTATTGTCGATTATCACAACGGCAAAAAACGTGAATTAGATGTAAGTGTCCATTTAAATGCCAGTAAAAAGACAGATAAGCCAGTCGGCGTAGAATGCCTGTACTACGATGCAAAAGCATTATCTGTAAAAGTGAGTGCAGCTATTAGTGAAGCCCCTGGATTAAAAGACCGAGGAGCGAAGGAAAGAAAAGATTTATACTTCCTTAACGCCACTAGCGAACCAGCAATCTTAATTGAAGTTTGTTTCGTAGATTCTAAAGCTGATGCAAAAATTTATAATGATAAGTTTGAAGAGATTTGCCAAGCAATTGCTTCAGTTATAGCTAATGAGTTAGGATACAAAAAGAAAGAAATAACAACCGTGTCAAAACCGTCTAAGCCAGTTAGCAAGCCGAGCAACACCGAGGAATACTACAAAAATGGCACCGGCTTATATCGAATCAAAAAAGGAATTCGTTGAAAAAGTATAGTCTCTCAAACGTTTTGGGATGGATAACTATACGTAAACTCATTCTCGAATGCTCTCATGCAATGTTTCTTCTATTGTCTAAAATCAAATAAGTATTAACTTACTTCGCCCTGTCTTCCTCATGGGGGATTAGACTAGATGTAAATCTAATTAAAAGCATGGTAATTTTTAAGAAAATTAATATTTCATTTGAAATGGGAATACTATTATGGATAAAGAAAAAATTTATCATTTTATCACGAATCAAGGGAGAAATAATTTATGAAAAGATTTATAAAACCATTAGGTATACTTCTTTGTTTATTATTTGGCGGTGTATGGTTTATTCAGCAGTTTCAAAATCAAGTAGAGGCTACGACAAACGAATCTTGGACTCCGAAAGGGCTCGGAGATAAGCTTGAAAAAACGGGTTCTGACAGGACTCCTGGGGACATATGGGCTAAACTTGCAGAAAAAAACATTTCATTTGTAAACGGAGTCCTTATAAATTACCCAAAGAAGAGAATTAATGTAATGATTGAGGGGAGACAACAGTATATAGATGAAAATGAAAAGGATATCAAAAAAATTGCTAGAGGGGTGATACGAAAAACAAAATATAAAGATTATTCAATCCATGTCAACAAGTCGTTTACTACCACTCTTGAAACAACTGAGCAATATAATGAATTAAATATTGAAGAAATTAAGAGAAGTCTTAAAGCTAAAGGGTATGACGAAGTTCAAAGAGTATTAAAAGAGACAGAGGTCGATTTCGTAAACATAAATATCCTTACAAGTTTAAGTAATAATGACTTAACTAGCATTAATCGAGGAAAAGAAATTGAAAAAGAAATACGAAAGGGATTAGCAAAAGAAATTGAAACACTTAAAACAAATAACGTATTAATTGAAATTCATGTTTACAACATAAAAAACGAAAAAGTAATTTAAATTTCATATACTAAATAGTAACTCCATATACAGAAAATTATGTAGTATTGGAGTTACTATTTAATTTTTAATGTTCTTTAGTCGTAAAAATCTAAGGTGAAACCACCTGTGACGGTTGAATAAACTTCGAAGTATATCCAGGCTCCTTTGGGAATTCCAAGCCCATTAAATTCTAGCTTGAGTTTATTTCCAGAAAATGAGGTGCCTTGCTGATCCGCCCATGCACCATTTACATACATTGTTGCACTAAAGAAATCTGATTTGTTGAGAGCAGTAACTTCAAGTTTGAAATTTCCCCCATCTACAGAAGTAATCGCGCCTGTACTACTATTTTTATTTGCTGTCAAATATATAGGTTGTGTATCAACTTTTTGCCATCCTGGTGCATAAGACGGGATTTCTTTATCATCGTTATTATCGCTAGCAAAGACGTTCGTAGTAGGAATCAAAAATACTAGTGAAATTACCATTGTCATAATTATTTTACTCAGCTTCAATCATTACAATCCCCCAAATGATTGGGGGATTTCGAGTAACTTTGGATAGTTAAAGCAAATAAAAAAACCTTGAGACCGTTGATATAACGGTAACAAGGCTTTGAGATAATCCGCTTTTGAAAAGAACGAATATTAACGAGAGTAGTACTCTACGATATAAGCTTCGTTAATTTCAGCTGATAATTCGCTGCGTTCTGGAAGACGTACAAAAGTACCTTCTTTTTTGTCTGCATCGAATGTTACGTATTCTGGTACGAAGTTGTTTACTTCGATTGCTTCATTTACAACATCAAGGTTTTGAGATTTTTCACGAAGAGAAATCACTTGACCTGGTTTTACGCGGAATGAAGGGATGTCAACGCGTTTGCCATCAACCATAATATGGCCGTGGTTTACTAATTGACGTGATCCACGACGAGTGCGTGAAAGACCAAGACGGTAAACTAAGTTATCAAGGCGAGTTTCAAGAAGGATCATGAAGTTTTCACCGTGGATACCTTGCATTTTACCAGCTTTATCAAATAGAGTACGGAATTGACGTTCGTTCATACCATACATATGACGAAGCTTTTGTTTTTCTTGTAATTGTAAACCGTATTCTGATAATTTCTTACGTTGGTTAGGACCGTGTTGGCCTGGAGCGTAAGGACGTTTTTCGATTTCTTTACCTGTGCCGCTTAGAGAGATTCCAAGACGACGAGACAGTTTCCATGATGGACCTGTATAACGAGACATTGAGGGTCTCCTCCTTCAATTGGTTTTATTTTGTTGTAAAATAAAAACCAGATGTATCCAGAATTATTGACATTTTATTTTCATGTAACTTCGCCCATGCAGCCAAAGGGTTACGTGTTACACCATCCATTAATGGAGGAATAAAATGAAAGCAATAAAACCATACAACTGCTGCGTTTATTTTACACAAAGCCAATTGTAACTTTTTCATATAAATGTGTCAAGGGAAATGATAGATTGAAAAAGTGAAACAAGGAGATAAAGGATAATTTCAGGGAGTATTGGAATGGTTATTTTAATTCAAGAAAATTTTTCCATAAGAACTATAGTTGAAAAGACTTATTTTATGTATAATGGAAATAGTCAATATCGTATACATCATGTTTCGAAGGAAAAGGTGATTGCATGACACAAGATCAGCAAACAATGCAGAATATAAAATGTCAGATCCTAGACTTGTGGACCGATTTAATTGGTGAAAATCTCAATAACGATGAATACCTTACACTATTAAAAGAGATATTCTTTCAATACTTTGATATTACGAATAGTGAATATTTATATCTAGGGAAAGGAATGTATTTTCCTGTTTCTGTCGATGCAGAAAATGGCAATATAACGAATGGCATTCCGTTTGCAGTATTAGAGCCATATTTCCATCAACAATATCAATTCCCTAACGCATTTATTAGCATTTTGAAAGAGAAATATGACTTTGCAGATGATGCAATCTTGTTACGAGATGCAAACCAAAAGCCGTTTGGCATAATCATTTTGCAAAAGACAGAACGTTGGAGAGACTTCGCTACTACAAAGCATATTCACGATTTTGTAGTGTTAATTTCGAGTGTTATTCAGTTAATACAAAAAAACTATAAAGCTAATTACGAAAAAAAGTTGAATAAGGAACTAGTTAGAATGACTGGGATTTTCCATTCATCAATGGATATTGATCGTATATTAAAAGCGGTTCTTCAAGGTGTCAGTAGTGCTTTTCCGACGTTTAAGTCAAAACTTATTTTATCAAATGACCAAGATCGTCATTTAACCGTCGATACGCATATGTTTGATTATATGTCTGAGCGAACTTCTACTATAGAAGCATTTGTTTCTGGCGATATGACGATTGAGCAGGCGACAGATTTAAAATGTCGTCTATTGAACGCACCTATTAAAGGGCGCCAAGGGATTTACGCTGTACTGCAAATCTTCGCACCATATGATTATGTCTTTGTAAAACGTGAAAAGGATTTTATTAAGCATATAGCACAAACATCGGGCAATGCATTAGAAAATGCAAAACTCTATCATCAATCACATCGTTTAGTATCGGATCTACAACTTATTAATGAAACATCACATCGTCTAAATATGAAATTAAACCAAGAAGAAATGCTAGTGTTTCTAGCAAAGCAGTTAACAAAGTCATTTAGTCCTAATGAAACCTGCTTTGTATTAAAGGGACACGATGAGTATCAAGTAACGACCGGTAGCACAGCATTTTTCTTTGGAAATTCCTGCGAACCGTATTTGAAGCATGTTACTGATCATTTTGAACGCTCTACAGATCCGCTATTTGTAGCTGATTTCAGCAATTTAGTAGATGACAAAGTAGCGTTTATGTCCATGATGGCAATCCCAATTATTATTCGAGAAAAAGTACATGGCTTTAGCATTGTATTGCATAATAAACCTTATTTTTTCTCATTTGATAGTTTTAAATTAATGCAATCTTTAATTCGTCACTCATCTTTGGCGATTTCGAATACAATTTTACGTGAGCAGTTACAAGAGATGGTCGATCGAGATCATTTAACAAAATTATTTGCCAGAAAATATTTGGATCGCTACGTTGAAATGTCAATGGACAAGGATGAAAGTGGTGTCTTTGTTTTAATGGATATCGATAATTTTAAAATGGTAAACGATACTTATGGGCACCAAACTGGCGATGCTATTTTAGTAACAATAGCCCGTCATCTAACGGAAATGGTACAAGGAAAAGGGATTTGCGCTAGATGGGGCGGAGAAGAAATTGCCGTATACTTGCCAAATCAAACATTTGTGGAGTCGATTGATCTAGTTGGGAAAATCATTGCATCTATTCCAAAAGTAACGGTACCATCTGTTACCGTATCTTCAGGTGTTGCTGTTTGGCATAAAGAACTTCAAGCTAACTTTCAAAGTGTGTTTCAAAATGCAGATATTGCATTATATGAAGCGAAAAATAACGGTAAAAATCAATTTCGTTTGTTCCAAACAGATGATGTAACAAGTTAAATTTCAAAAAAGAGTTATGTCCGAGTTTGCGGGCGTAACTCTTTTAATATTTTATAAAGAAAGATGTTTAGTTAATACATGAACGAATTGTTCAATACCTTCACGGTCATCGGTAGAAAAGCGGTTATTGATGGGACTATCAATATCAAGAACACCAAACAGATTACCTTCAATAATTATTGGAACGACAATTTCAGATTGAGAAGCCGCATCGCAGGCAATGTGACCGGGAAATTGATGGACATTTGCTACAACGAGAGTTTCCTGATTAGCTGCAGCGGTGCCACAAACACCACGTCCCATTGCGATATGAACACAAGCAGGTAAACCTTGGAAGGGACCTAACAATAATTCTTCGTTTTTATACAAGTAAAAACCACACCAGTTAATCGTATGTAAAAATTGATTTAATAATGCTGAGGCATTACTCAAATTAGCGATATTATCCGTTTCATCTTCTAATAATGCATCTAGCTGTTTCGCTAAAAGTGCGTATTGGTCTATTGTATTACCATTATAAGTGGGCTGTGTGAACATTATATCGCTCCATTCCAATTTATTTTAAGGGAAATATTTTATTATAATGCCGGTGTAAATCCGCAACTTGATGGGCGTCAGAGCCGAAGACAAGAGGGATTTTCAAATCGTTAGCAAGTTTAACATATTGTAGAGGAGGATAAGGTTCTTTACAATCTTTTTTAGACAAACCAGCGCTATTTAAATCGAGCTCATAGCCTTCATTTGCAATATGGTGTAAAACTTCTTCGATTTGCATGTTGTCTTCGATTTTTTGCGGATGAGCTAATTGAAATTTATGAATAAGCGTAGGATGACCAATTCGCTTTGGTTTATAAGGACCTAAATCTGCAGAAATAGATTCTTTCACCGTGTCATAATATAAATTATAGACTTTTTTTACTGAGCCAACTAATTCGGCAAACTCAAGGAATGTCTCACTGGAATAATCAATACAAGTATAGGTATTGTCATATTTTAAAAAGTGAACGGATAAAATAGCATCATCTAGTTGTGGACCAATGTCGTTTAAAAAGTCTCTTGTTTGTCGTTCGTACCCTATAATGTAATCGACTTCTAAGCCGATACGAATACGAATTTCAGGGGCGTATTGTATTTTTAGTGCGGTTAATTGTTGTATGTAAGGTGTCAAATATTCCGTTTTCATGCCACTATCTTGCAAAGGTGTAGGGTCCGTAAAATCGATAGGGAGAGGAGCGTGTTCAGTAAATGTAATGTCAGTAAAGCCACAAGCGATTGCCTTTTTGATATAATCTTCAAAAGCATCAGTTGTTCCATGTGGACAAAAAGGTGAGTGAATGTGAGCATCTCGTTTCATAAATATTCCTCCAACTTGTACAATATAGAATAAAGGTAGATATTTTTTGAAAATACATGTAAACGGTAAACAAATTCACCGAAAACATGGTAATATTAAGAATAATTAATTGGCTGAAATAGTGATTTAGGAACAGGGGGTCTTACGATGCTTCAGTATATCATTCCCGTCATCATCGTACTATGTATTATAGTAACATTCATTTTCATTTTGCGTCGAAAACATAATAAGGAAATTCAGAGGTTGGATCAGAAAAAACTTCAAATCCAAAACAAACCAGTTTTAGAAGAGTTAACAAAAGTGAAAGCTCTGAACATGAATGGTCAAACAGAAGAGATGTTTGAGCGCTGGCGCAATAAATGGACGGAGTTAATGGATGTCGAAATGCCGAAAATTGATGTGCTATTATTTGATGCTGAAGATCAAGTGGATAAATTCCACTTCAGCAAAGCGACTGAAATTGAAAAAGAAATTGAATCGCGCATTACTGAATATGATCAAGAGATGAATCAAATTTTAAAAGAGCTAGATGAATTAATCGGCAGTGAAGAGAAAAACAGAATCGAGATCGAACAATTGAAAGACCAGTACCGTTCTGCTAGAAAAACGTTGTTAGCACATCAATATTCTTATGGTCCTGCAGCAGGTCCTCTAGAAAAACGGTTAGAGACATTCAATCCGAAATTTGAAGAGTATGACACATTAACGGAGTCTGGAAACTACTTACAAGCTAGGGAAATTGTCATCACATTAAATGAAGAAGGTCAACAAATTTTCAAATTGATTAATGAAATTCCGACGTTATTAACGGATATTCAACACAAAATCCCATCTAACATTCATGAACTTCGCAATGGGCAACGTGAAATGGAAGAGCAGTCTTTCTTCTTAAAACATTTAGAAATTAATGAGAAGCTAGACCTAATGGAAGTAAGTATCGATGAATTTAAACAGCAAATTGCAGATTTAAATATTACATCTGTACAGCATCGTGTAAATGAAATCAAAGATGAAATCGAATCATTTTATGATGCGTTAGAAAAAGAAGTATTGGCTAAAAAGTATGTCGATGAAAACTTTGAACAAATCGGCACGCGTTTAGAAAAAGTTATTTTATCGACTATTGATACAGCGAAAGAAGCGGAAGAAGTTCAAAAAGGATATCATCTTTCAGAAAAAGACGCTGCACTTCCTGCTAATTGTAAGCAACAACTTATGTCACTCCGTCAGCGTTATGAATTGTTAACGAGACAAGTGAAGGAAGAACAATCAGCTTATTCCAGCTTGCAAGAGGAGTTAAAGGAAGTTAAGGAAGAAACGGAACGCCTATTTGAGGAGCAAGACCGTTTTGCAGACCGCTTGAAAAACTTACGAATCGATGAAAATAAAGCAAGAGCAACACTTGATAAACTAAAGCAGCTATTACATGAAACAGATCGTATGCTAAATAAGGCGAATATTCCAGGGATACCAGAAGAAATGGACGTCCGCTTAGAAGAAGCTGAGGAACAATTATTTATTGTTGTTCAAGGCTTAAAAGAAGTGCCACTGAATATGGTAATGGTACATAAGAATTTGGATACTGCTGAAAAGTGTATTCAGGATGTACATAATACAGCAACAGAAATGCTAGAAAACGTCTTATTAATTGAAAGAATTATTCAATATGGTAACCGCTACCGTGCATCCAATCCAACAATGCATCAACGTTTACTAGAAGCGGAGCAGGCATTCCGTGAATTCCGCTATGCTAAAGCATTAGAAAACGCGGCAACAGCTGTAGAATCGGCGGAACCAGGTGCTATGAAAAAAATTCAAGTACTTGCCAAAGACGACAATTGACGTTCATAATAAGAGAAGCATAAAGCCACCGCACGGTAGAGTGCAGGTGGCTTTCTTTTGGAAGGAAGGTTACACAATTGATTTATCTAGATCATAGCGCGACGACAAAACCAGATTCAGCTGTTTTACAAACATTTATACAAGCGAATGAACGATATTACGCAAATCCGGCTTCACTCCATCAATTGGGAACGGAAGCCAATACATTATTGATGAAAGCAAGAGAGCAAATCGCACAAATTCTGAACACAGAATCTGAGCATATTATTTTCACTTCAGGTGGGACAGAATCTAACAATTTTGCGGTTAAAGGTCTTGCCAGAGCAAACCAACATCGTGGCAAACATATTCTAATCTCCGCAATCGAGCATCCATCTGTCATCGAAAGTGCCCACCATTTAACAAATGAAGGCTTTGAATTAGAATTCATCGATGTAGATGATCATGGGCGTATTAAACTTGCTGATCTACAACGTAAAATTCGCAAAGATACAGTGCTTGTGAGTATTATGCATGTTAATAACGAAATGGGTGCGATTCAGCCAATTACAGACATCACTCAAATAGTACGCGCGAATAGCCGTGCATTTTTCCATGTAGATGCGGTACAAAGCTTCGGTAAAATACCAGTGCAATTTCAAGGCGACGTAGGTCCAGATGCAATGACTATTTCTGGCCATAAAATTAATGGCTTAAAAGGAACAGGATTACTCGCATTTTCTAAGCGCATTAAAATTCAACCAATTATGCATGGTGGTGGTCAAGAATTAGGCTATCGTAGCGGTACTGTAGCGGTGCCGCAAAATGTCTCATTAGCAAAAGCGATGCGATTAGCTGCAGAACATATGTCGGAAAATACAGATAAATTCGTACAATGGCGCAATGATTTACATGCGTTTTTTAATAAATTTTATCATGTTCACGTTATTTCCAATAATGATGGTGCACCACATATTGTGAGTTGTAGTGTAAGAGGCTTAAAAGGTGAAGTAATTGTCAATGCATTGCAAAGCGAAGGTTTTATCGTTTCAACATCGAGTGCTTGTTCTTCGAAAAATTCAGACATAAGTCATGTTGTAGAAGCACTTTATATAGAAGAAAGTTTTCAAAAAGGTGTTATTCGCATTAGTCTTGGTAATGGATTAACGAATTCAAATATTGATCAATTTAAAATAGTATTTGCGAAAATGATGAAACAATTAAAAGGAGAGACAATTCAATTATGAAATGGCATGAAATATTAATACGTTACGGTGAGTTAACGACAAAAGGACGCAATCGTAAACAATTTATAACGCGTTTAAGAGAAAATTTGCGTTTTTCATTTGCGGATATTCCAAATATGAAAATTCGAGCAGAGCGAGATCGTATGTATATTAGCAGCGATAACGACGATGATATGAATGAACTGATTAAACGTTTGCCAACTGTTTTTGGCATTCATTCATTTAGTCCAGTTGCAAAGTGTGAACCAACAATAGATGCAATGAAAGAACTTGCAGTAGATATTATGAAATCAATCGATACAGATGGCAAAACGTTTAAAGTAAATGCAAAACGTTCATTTAAAAAATTTCCGTTAGACACATACGAATTACAGCTTGAAATGGGAGGACATGTTTTAAGAAATATTCCGAATTTACAAGTTCAAATGAAAGAACCTGAAATTGAACTTCGTATTGAAGTGCGTGAACACGCAGTATATATGATGGTTGAAGTAATTCCTGGTGTTGGCGGTTTACCAGTCGGTGCTAACGGAAAAGCATTGTTATTATTATCTGGAGGTATCGACAGTCCAGTTGCAGGCTATTATATGATGAAACGCGGAGTGCGAATTGAAGCGATTCATTTCTTTAGTCCGCCGTTCACAAGTGATCGTTCACTTGAAAAAGTAAAAGACTTAGCTGAAAGAATGAGTCGTTTTGGTGCGAATGTGCGTCTGCATATCATACCATTCACTGAAATTCAGCAAATGATTCAACAACAAGTGCCAGAAAACGTAACAATGACTTCAACACGTCGTATGATGATGAAAATTTCAGATGCCGTGCGACAAGAAATTGGTGCAACTGCAATTGTAACTGGTGAAAACTTAGGACAAGTAGCAAGCCAAACATTAGAAAGTTTAGCTGCTATTAATGATGTTACATCAACGCCAATTTTACGACCGTTAATTACTTACGATAAATTAGAAATTATCGATGTAGCAAGAAAAATTGACACATATGATATCTCAATTCGACCGTATGAAGACTGCTGTACCGTATTTACGCCAGCAAGTCCGAAAACAAAACCGAAATTAGAGAAAGTTATGTACTATGAAAGCTTCACTGATTTTGATGAAATGATCAAAAAAGCAGTGGAAAACCGCGAAATTCATACGTTTCCTAAGAAGAAGCAAGATGAATTTGCAGATTTACTCTAAAAGATGCACAAATTTCCTGTAATTTGCCCGTATGAAATTCCTCCTTCAGCGCATTCTATATTCACAAGGAGGTGATACACATGGCAAATCAAAATTCAAACCAGCTTGAAGTAGCAGGAGCTAAACAAGCAATCGACCAAATGAAATACGAAATCGCACAAGAATTCGGCGTGCAACTTGGTCCAGATGCATCATCGCGTGCTAACGGTTCCGTTGGCGGAGAAATTACTAAGCGATTAGTGCAAATGGCTGAGCAACAATTAAAAGGTTACAACAAGTAATGAAGTAACTAAATAACAAAGGAAGAAACCGGTGGCAAATTTGTCATCGGTTTCTTTTTCTATAACTTTTAACACCTAGTGCTAAGACTAGGTGTTGTCTATTGGTTGTTAGAAGTTTGAATTTTCTGTATAATATAAAATGTTATCAATATAACCATTCTGAGGGGGAGTTTTTCATGAAACGTGAAGATTTACTTGCACCAGAAGATTACAATTTGGTTGAAGAATTTGAGAAGTATATACATGATGAGGCTAGAAAAGCCATTGTTTATGAAAACGAAAGTGGTAATACTGATGAAATCACATATGCAGGTTTGATCAAAAAAGCGAATAAAGTGGCAAACGTATTTACAAATAATGGTTTGAAAAAAGGTGATGTCGTCCTAATAATGGTGCCACGCTTAATCGATGCGTATATTACTTATATTGCTGCACTAAAAGCGGGTTTAGTTGTTATACCAAGTTCAGAAATGCTACGTGCAAAAGATATCGATTATCGTCTTGTACATAGTGAAGCAAAAGCCATCGTGTCTTATGAGCCATATATTGAACAATTTGATGAAGTGAAAAATTTAGACGGCTTAAAACTTTTTGTTATTGGTCAAGCACACAAACCTTGGATTGAAATTATTCAAGAAGCAGAAACGACTTCTGAGAAATTTGATATGGTTCAGACAAAAAATTCAGATATGGCTTTTTTATCATATACAAGTGGAACAACAGGAAATCCTAAAGGAGTCGTTCATACGCACGGATGGGCTTATGCGCATTTAAAAACAGCAGCAACTCACTGGCTTGGTATTGAAGATGGAGATCTTGTTTGGGCAACTGCAAGTCCAGGCTGGCAAAAATGGATTTGGAGTCCGTTCTTATCTGTTTTAGGGAGCGGAGCAACTGGCTTTGTTTATAATGGTAAATTTGATGCAATAAAATACCTTGAATTAATGGAACGTTATAAAGTAAATGCATTATGCTGTACGCCAACAGAATATCGTATAATGGCAAAAGTTGATTCTTTAGGAGAATATAATCTTTCTGCATTACATAGTGCAGTTTCGGCTGGCGAGCCATTAAATCGTGAAGTCATTGATGTTTTTGCAAGACATTTTGATTTAGAAGTGCGTGATGGCTATGGACAAACTGAAAATACGTTATTGGTTGGTACGATGAAAGGAATGGAGGCGCGCCCGGGTTCTATGGGTAAACCAACACCTGGTAATATTGTTGACATTGTAGATGAATTTGGCAAGCCATGTCGAGCTGGTGAAGTTGGAGATATTGCAGTTCATGTTACAACACCGGCACTTTTTAAAGAATATTTAAAAGACCCAGAAAGAACGACTATGCAATTCCGTGGTGATTATTATATTACGGGTGACCAAGCGAAAAAAGATGAGGACGGTTACTTCTGGTTTGAGGGTCGTTCAGATGACATTATTATTAGCTCTGGTTATACGATTGGACCATTCGAAGTAGAGGACGCTTTAGTAAAACATCCAGCTGTTCAGGAATGTGCCGTCATCGCAAGTCCTGATGATATTCGAGGGAATATCGTAAAAGCCTTCGTTATATTGAAAAATAGCGAAGATAGAAATTCAACTACTCTAGTACAAGAGTTGCAAGATCATGTCAAAGCGTTAACAGCACCATACAAATTTCCGAGAGCAATAGAATTTTTAGATGAATTACCGAAAACAACTTCTGGTAAAATTCGTCGTGTAGAGTTAAGAAATTTAGAATTAAATAAGGCATAGTCATAGAGAAAGAAGGTCTATTCATCAAGGTGAAATAGACCTTCTATTTGTGTTACATTTACTTTCACATACTAAAGCCATATAATTATAGCAGTCTACATATAACTGAATATAAAATGAGGTGTTGTTATGCAGGAAGAAAAGAAGGGTATACTTTCTGCTTTAGGAGCTTATATAATATGGGGTGTCTTTCCTCTTTATTGGAAGGAATTGAAGCATGTTTCAAGCGAAGAGATTTTAGCTGGGCGTGTAGTATGGTCTTTCGTTTTGACAATTTTATTTGTATTTATCGTGAAGCAAGGAAAGGTATTAACAAGTGACTTTAAAGCGCTTTGGCAACGTCCAAAATCATTTTGGTTACTCGTTTGTGCAGCGTATTTAATTTCTCTAAACTGGTTTTTATACATATGGGCCGTTAACAATAATCATATTGTCGAGTCGAGTTTAGGCTATTATATGAATCCATTAGTGTCGGTGCTGTTAGGAATTTTCTTTTTAAAAGAAACACTGACAAAAGCACAAGTGCTCTCTTTTATTATTGCGGCAATTGGTGTATTAATTTTAGTTGTTTCTTACGGCCAAATTCCATGGGTTTCAATAGGTTTGGCATTAACATTTGGTGTTTATGGGCTATTGAAAAAGAAAGTATTGGTGGATGCTACGAGAGGATTAGTAATGGAAACGTTCTTTATTTTACCAGTGGCGATAGCTTATTATGTCTACATTTATTTCCAAGGAAATATTTCATTTTTAAATATTGATATGAAAACAGATTTATTTATCATTGGAACAGGGATCGTAACTGCGGTACCACTAATATTGTTTGCGACAGGTGCACAGAAGATACCGCTCTATTTAATTGGATTTATTCAATATATATCGCCGACAATTATGCTTTTTTTAGGTGTAATTGTATACGGCGAAACGTTTAATGGCATTGATTTACTATCGTTTTCTTTCATTTGGGCGGCATTAATATTATTCTCTATTTCCAAAATTGTTGAAATGAGAAAAGCGAGATATTAGCTTTTTTAGAAAAAAATGAAACATTTAGCAATGTAAATCGTATGCAAATAGAAGGTAAAAAGGAGGAAAAATTATGAATGCAAAAAGATGGATCGCTTTAGGAGCAGCTGCATTTTTGCTCGTTGCTTCAATTGGATTAAATACTATTTTAACGATAACATCAAAAGATTTTACATCACAATTCGAAAATATGTTCGATATAAGTGGTAGTAAATACACTGAGACGCGCATTGAAACAGGCGATTTTAATAAACGTATTGCTGTATTAACAGTGAACGGTACAATTCAAGCTGGTGGGGGCTCTGGTTCTTTATTAGGTGGTGCTGCAAGCTACAACCACCAATTTTTTATGGAACAATTAGAGGCGATTTTACAAGATACTTCGATTAAAGGTGTCGTTTTAAAAGTGAACTCACCTGGTGGTACTGTAATTGAATCGAAACAAATTTACGACAAAATTAAAGAAATTAAAAAAGAACGTAAAATCCCTTTGTATGTATCAATGGGTTCAATGGCCGCTTCTGGTGGTTATTATATTTCAGCGCCTGCTGATAAAATTTTCTTAGATGAAGAAACGATAACAGGTTCAATCGGCGTAATTATGCAAGGCATGAATTATGGTAAATTAGCAGAGAAGTATGGCATTGAATTTGAAACAATTAAAACAGGTAAATACAAAGATATTATGAGCTCAACACGTGAAATGACTGCAGATGAGCGTGCGATGCTACAAGAAATGATTAACGATTCCTACGAACGATTTGTAGATGTTATTGAAGATGGTCGTGGCATGAGTGAAAAAGATGTAAAAAAAGTTGCTGATGGTCGCATATTAAATGGTAAACAGGCGATTAAAGCGGGCTTAGCAGATGAACTTGGCTATGTAGATGATACGATTGAAGCGATGAAAAAGGATCATAAATTAAAAGGTGCAGAAGTATTTGAATACAATACAACAGAAGCTTGGACTTCTTTATTTTCTGTAAAAATGAATAATTTATTTGGCGGTTCTGCTGAAACACAAGCGATTAGTAAAATTCTTTCTGACTATAATTCTGCACCGCGCATGATGTATATGTACGGTGATGAGTAAGGGGCGATGAAAATTGACGGAATTTGTTGAGGTAAACGCGATTAGTCATGAGCCAGTACAGGTTAGAAAAGTAGAACAATATAAATTGAAGCCAGCTGGGTTTTGGGTACGTTTTTGGGCATATTTATTAGATTTAGCTGTCATTGCAGCAATTTCAGGTTTAACCGTGAATCCGCTTTTTCGTATTTTCGGATGGGATTTAGCGAATACAATATGGTATGCGCCAGTGACGATTATTTCGAGTTTTATTTTCTATCTATACTTTGTCATCATGACGAAGTTTTGGAGCCAAACGGTAGGGAAGATGGTACTTGGACTTAAGGTTATATCAGCAAAAGAGGGTAAATTAACATGGGGTACGGTTCTTTTCCGAGAATGGATTGGCCGTTTCTTTTCGGCGACATTACCATTTATATACTGGGCAGTGGCCTTTACACCAAATAAAAAAGGCTTGCATGATTTTATTGCAGATACAATTGTAGTTCATGAAAATACTTATGAGAAACATGATAAGGTTGTACGAGTAGAGCGCGTTGAACCAACTGTTACTAAATCAGAGGTTGAAGAAATTCAATCAAACGAAAAAGTAACAGATGCTTCTGAGCTTTCTCAGTTGCAAGAGCCTGACAGACTCTAGTAAGATTAGATTTAAGGAGGCGTTTACAATGGTACAAGTAACATTTATTAATAACCCAGTAACTTTAGTAGGTAACGAAGTGAAAGTAGGGGACCAAGCACCTGACTTCACAGTATTAGCTCCAGACCTATCTGAAAAAACATTACATGATTTTGATGGTAAAATACGTTTAATTAGTGTAGTTCCTTCATTAGACACAGGTGTTTGTGACGCACAAACACGTCGTTTCAATGAAGCGGCTTCTGAATTAGGCAATGATGTAGTCATTTTAACAATCTCTTGTGACTTACCATTCGCTCAAAAACGCTGGTGCGGAACAAACGGTATCGAAAATATCCATACATTATCAGATCACCGCGCTACTTCATTTGGTGATGCTTATGGTGTACATATGAAAGAACTTCGCTTATTAGCACGTTCTATATTCATTGTGGATCAAGTGGGTAAAATTGCTTATGTTGAATATGTGTCTGAAGGTACAAACCATCCAGATTACGAAGGTGCATTAGCAGCTGTTAAAGAACTGACAAAATAAAAAATTTTGAATGATAACAACATGAAACCCACTCTGCCTTTTATGAGTGGGTTTCACGTTTGAAGGAGTATATATGGAAACAATTGAAAAGCTCTTTTCCTTTATTAATGAAAATGCCGTGAAGATAGAAGAGGAAAAAGAATTAACTTATTTAGATAGCGTTTTAGAAGTTTTAAATGCGTGGCTTGATGGCGATAAAATACCAACTGGTAAAGTTGCTACGAAGGAAGATATTCGTAAAGCAATTCAATTATCTATTTTAAAAGGTATGCGTGAAAATGCACAGCCTAATCATCAAATGACACCAGATGCATTAGGATTATTAGTAGGCTATTTTGTGGAACAATTTATGGATAACAAGAAAACGGAGGGCTCTAAAATTTCGATTTTAGATCCAGCTGTAGGTACCGGGAATTTATTGTTAACGGTGATGAATTTACTAGAAGACCGAGTTGAAGGAGTGGGTGTAGAAGTTGATGAGCTACTTATTCAACTAGCTGCTGCATCTGCGGATTTAACGGAGCAACCTATTGCGCTTTTCCGTCAAGATGCATTACAAAATTTAATGATTAATCCAGCTGATGCCATTGTCTGTGATTTACCTGTGGGCTATTATCCAAATGATGATGTAGCGAAGGATTTTGAGTTGAAGGCTGCTGAAGGTATGACATATGCGCATCATTTATTTATCGAGCAATCGTTAAAATACTCGAAGGATGGCGGCTATTTATTTTTCTTAGTGCCTGAAAATATTTTTGAATCAGAACAAGCGCAAGGATTGTACAAATATTTACAACAAACAGCGTGGATTCAAGCAGTAATACAATTACCAGACTCATTATTCTCAAATAAAGCGCATGCAAAAAGCTTATTTATCTTACAAAAGAAAAGTGCAGATGGGAAACCTGTGAAAGAAGTATTACTTGCAAAAGTTCCTAGCATGACAAATAAGCAGGCATTAGAAATGTTCTTTGCCAAAGTTCAAATTTGGAAAAAAGAGCAGAAGTAATTAGCCGTAAAAAAGAGAGGCTCCTATTCAATAGGGGCCTCTTCTTGTGTAGAAATTATTCAGCAGCTTGTTCTTGCGTACGTACTACAAGCACGTCACATTTAGAATGACGAACGATGTTTTCAGAAACACTACCGATTAGGAAGCGCTCAACAGCGTTTAAACCAGTTGCGCCACAGATAATTAAATCTACGTCGTATTTTTTAGAAATTTCTTTTGTAATAATTGTTTTTGGAGAACCATATTCGATCAATATATTAACATTTTCTACACCAGCTTCTTGGGCTTCTTTTTTGTAGTTACCAAGTAGTTCTTCAGCAAAACCTTGTGCACGTTCAGCAATAGAACGGTCATATGCTTCAACAGCCGCGAATGAACGAGTATCGATTACATTTACTAAATTTAATGTCGCGTTGTTACGATTAGCAATTGCGACTGATTTTTGGAAAGCCCATTTTGCCTCTTCAGAACCATCTACAGCTACAATGATATTGTTATAAGATAATGTCATATGTAATTCCTCCTTTTAATAATTACCATTATATCATTCTATTGGAACGGAAAAACAGTGGATTTACGAAAGATTTCCAATAAAAGTGTGAACAAAGATATGAAAAGGGGTTAAAATATCCATTTTTCTTGGGTTTCTATAAGACTTATATTTGCAGAATAATAAAAATAATACAATTTTCTAAATTTATACACAAATAAGTATAGAAATCTGATAAAATGAACTTGTTTTTAACTAGAGTTAATTGTGAGTTTTTTTCACATAACAAGAGTTAATATCTTTTTCACAATTAGGAGGATGGATTATGAAGATTGGTATTCCAAAAGAGATAAAGAACAATGAAAATCGCGTTGCTATGACGCCTGCTGGAGTTGTAAACTTAACGGTTTTCGGACATGTAGTATTCATCGAAACGGGAGCCGGTCTAGGATCTGGTTTTACGGATGAAGATTATACAGCTGCGGGGGCTCATATTGTTGCGACAGCTGAAGAAGCTTGGTCTCAAGAAATGGTAATGAAAGTAAAGGAACCGATTGAGTCTGAATATGGTTATTTCCATGAAGGACTTATTCTATTTACATATTTACATTTAGCACCAGAGCCAGAACTAACACAAGCATTGCTAGATAAAAAAGTTGTAGGAATCGCGTATGAAACAGTACAGCTTCCAAACAGATCCTTGCCATTACTAACACCAATGAGTGAAGTTGCTGGTCGTATGGCAACTCAAATTGGTGCGCAATATCTTGGGAAGATGGAAGGCGGTAAAGGGATTCTGCTAGGTGGTGTACCAGGTGTACCACGTGGTAAAGTCACTGTTATCGGTGGGGGAATGGCTGGTGCAAACGCAGCGCAAATTGCTATTGGTATGGGTGCTGAAGTAACGATTATCGACTTAAGCCCAGAACGATTACGCGTATTAGATGACCAATTTGGTCGCGATGTGCAAACACTAGTTTCAAACCCATTCAACATTGCTGAATCCGTGAAAAATTCAGATTTAGTAATTGGTGCCGTTTTAATTCCTGGTGCAAAAGCGCCTAAACTTGTAACAGAGGAAATGATTAAATCAATGTCACCAGGTTCTGTTGTCGTAGATATTGCAATTGACCAAGGTGGTATTTTTGAAACTTCTGATCGTATTACAACACATGATGAACCTACGTATGTTAAACACGGAGTAGTTCACTATGCTGTAGCAAACATGCCAGGAGCTGTACCACGTACTTCAACAATGGCGCTTACAAATAATACAGTTCCTTACGCTTTGCAAATTGCTAATAAAGGCTATAAACAAGCTTGCGTAGACAATGAAGCGTTGAAAAAGGGATTGAATACATTAGATGGTCATGTTACTTTTGCAGCTGTTGCAGAGGCATTAAATCACACTTATGTAGATGCAGATGCATTGTTAAAATAATTAAACAGAAAGCCACTTAGCGAATTTACTAAGTGGCTTTTTTATGTCTTAAAGAATAATTAACTCTTTAGGATATTTAGTTAAGACCTCTACGCCATCTTTTGTAACATATACGTCGTCCTCAATACGAACGCCTGTCACATCAGATTTGTAAATGCCAGGTTCGATTGTAAAGACCATACCCTCTTGAAGTGGCATTTCATTGGCACCGTGAACAGATGGATATTCGTGAACAGAGATGCCTAGGCCATGTCCTAGACGGTGTGTGAAATATTCACCGTAACCTGCATCTGTAATGACATCGCGGGAAATTTTGTCTAAGTCCATCGCGCGTACACCTGGTTTTACTGCAGCAATAGCAGATTCATTGGCATTGCAGACAGCTTCGTAAATTTCTTTTTGAGCGGAAGTAGGTTCACCAAAAGAAACAGTACGTGTAATATCTGAGCAATAGCCGTTATATACAACGCCAAGGTCAAATAAGATGAAATCGCCTTTTTCAATTTTACGTTCACCAGGATTACCATGTGGAGAAGCTGTTTTCTTACCACTTAAAACTATCGTGTCGAATGACATGTAAACGCCCTTTTTCTTCATTGCTAGTTCAATGGCAGATAAAATTTCAAGCTCCGTTTTGCCTTCAGCAATTTCACTACAACCTACTTCAATAGCATAATCTGCTAGAGCAGCTGCTTGGCGTAAATTTTCAAGTTCTTCTTCTGATTTCACTAAACGCATATTATTTATTTGGTTATCTAAGCCAACAAATTTTGTAGCTGGGAAGAAGCTGTTTAATGCTTCTAAACGTTCAACGGTTAAATGTGATTTTTCGATTGCAATATTTTGTAATGAAAGTCCACGTGCTTCTGCAGCTTGATGGAATAATGACCATGCATTATCAGTATCTTCATGACCAACTACTTCATGTGACCAGCCTGCTGCTTTGGCATCGGGTACTTCCATTTTAGGGCAAATTAAAAATGGTTTAGCATCTTGGAAAATCATTACACCAAGAAGTCTTTCGTGTGGATCACTTTTAAATCCAGAAACATAAAACACATTATCAGGTGTTGTCACAAATGCAGCATCAAGATTTTGCATTTTTAAATAGTTTGAGATAGTTTGTACTTTACTCATTATTAATCCCCCTTGAATTGTTTTAATAGGCCAGGGCCCCGAAAATGTGGGTCACGTAACCGTTGCGACAGGGCGCCACCGCATTTATTGTCCAGCTTCAGCGGCCAGACTCTCGAGGTCACCTCCACTTTCTCGGACAAAAGCTGAAGAGATGCTTTTGTTTCAGGCCCGCACGATGCGGGTCACGCAGTCGTTGCCACAGGATGTGGCGTTCTTAGACTGTGTTCCTTTATCCGGTGCTTGTCGAGTCTGAACGGGCCGCTTCAGCATTTCATTTCAATAATACCAAAAAAGAAGGAATAAACGTATTGGTAACGAATAATTTTAGTAAGCCGAAGTATTAGGGGGAAGTAGTTATGAAAATTTCATATCATGGGCATTCAATTGTGAAGATTCAAGTGAATGGATATACGATTTTAATCGATCCTTTTATTAAAGGAAATCAATTAACAGATTTAAAAGTGGAGGACCAAAAGCCAGATGTTATTTTGTTAACACATGGACATAATGATCATGTTGGAGATACGGTCGAGATTGCAATAGCGGCAGATGCTTTAGTTGTGGCGCCATATGAGCTTGCAAACTATTTATCTTGGCAAGGTGTTAAAACACACCCGATGCATATAGGTGGCTCGTACGTGTTTGATTTTGGTAAAGTGAAGTTAACGCAAGCATTTCACGGGTCTTCCTATACGACTGAGGACAATGAAATTATATATACAGGTATGCCTTCGGGTATTTTATTTTTCGCAGAAGGCAAGACGATCTTTCATGCAGGAGATACGGCGTTATTTAGTGATATGAAACTAATTGGGGAGCGGCATCCGATTGATGTGGCATTTTTACCAATTGGGGACAACTTTACGATGGGACCAGAGGATGCAGCTTGTGCGGCGGCTTTTTTGAAACCGAAAATGGTAGTGCCAGTACATTACAATACATTCCCACTAATCGTTCAGGATCCGCATAATTTCGCCGAAATAGTGTCGACTACAGAAGTAATAGTGATGAATCCGGGTGACGAATTAGAGGTTTGAACAAAAAAACAGAAAGAATATGTCTTTCTACTCTATTCGGCTAATGAAAATGACCGGAATGTGGTACACTTAAGCCACAATGATGTTGGAAAATAGGTGATTTTATGGCTACGAAACATGAAAAAATTCTTCAATATATAGAATCACTTCCTGTAGGGGATAAAATTTCTGTGCGACAGATTGCAAAAGAAATGTCCGTGAGTGAAGGAACAGCTTATCGAGCGATTAAAGAAGCAGAAACTAGAAGACTCGTGAGCACGATTGAGCGTGTCGGAACGATTCGAATTGAGAAGAAGAAAAAAGAGAATATTGAAAGACTAACGTTTGCGGAAATCGTTAATATTGTTGATGGACAAGTACTAGGTGGTAGGGGCGGATTGCATAAAACGCTTACGAAATTTGTCATTGGTGCTATGAAACTCGAAGATATGATGCGTTATACCGATGCTGGTAGTCTACTAATCGTTGGAAACCGTTCACGTACGCATGAAAATGCATTAAAAGAAGGAGCAGCGGTTTTAATAACAGGTGGCTTTGATGCAACTGATGAAACAAAAAGGTTAGCTGATCAGTTAGAACTACCGATTATTTCGACAAGCTATGATACATTTACAGTAGCAACGATGATTAACCGTGCGATTTATGACCAATTGATTAAGAAAGAAATCTTATTAATCGAAGATATTTTCGTTACAATGAAAGACACATCTTTCCTAAAATCGACAGATACTGTAAGTGAGTACCATTTGTTAAATGCTTCAACGACCCATGGTGGGTTTCCGGTAGTGGATAAGCATCATAAGATTGTTGGGATCGTGACTTCTCGTGATGTGATTGGCAAACAAGACGTGGATCCAATCGATCGGTTAATGA
Organism: Viridibacillus soli; assembly: GCF_016612995.1. Classification (GTDB taxonomy): domain Bacteria; phylum Bacillota; class Bacilli; order Bacillales_A; family Planococcaceae; genus Viridibacillus; species Viridibacillus soli. The sequence goes on along the minus strand of NZ_JAEOAH010000001.1, from coordinate 334,063 downwards.
CACGTAATCCTATCACTGTTTCGATGAAAACAAGTGTTGCAACAGCAGGACACCGTATGATTTGGGAAGGTATTGATCTATTACCAGTCGTGGATGATCACGGATTATTACAGGGTGTGATTAGCCGTCAGGATGTGCTGAAGGCGCTGCAAATGGCGCAAAGACAGCCGCAGCATGGTGAAACAATTGATGATCTTGTGAAAAATGAAATCAAGATGGCGCGTGACGAAGAGGAAATCACTGTAGAGTTTACAGTAACACCTCAAATGACGAACCAATTTGGTGCCATTTCATATGGTGCATTTACTACATTGTTAGTAGAAGCGGGAGCTAGTGCGCTAAAAAAATTCAAGCGCGGCGAAAGCGTCGTCGAAAATATGACAATCTATCATATGAAACCGGTGCAAATGGAGACATCTTTAATCGTGAAACCACGTATTTTGGATATGAGCCGTAAATTCGTGAAAATGGATTTCGAAGTATATAGTGAATCCAATTTAGTTGGTAAAGCGATGATGACATTCCAATTATTAGAGCGCTAACGTATTGAAATCGACAAAAAGTGATGCACAAAACTGTGCATCACTTTTTATTCAAATTATATTCTTCTTCAACAAATTGCCCATAGTGGCGAACTCTTTTATTATAATTTACTGCAGTAAATAAGCCGAATAGAATTAAAACTGTACTTATAACATACGTTAAAATGGTGTGGTACATAATGATTTGGTTGATGCCGAAAAAAATTAGTAAACCACCTAAAGCAACACCCGAACGACTCGCATACCAATTTTTGCGAATAGGTAATGTAGAACGGAATTGTTTTGTTTTTAGGTAAAAATAGAAAACAACTGTAATAGCAATTAATATTGCTAGAATAACATTCAAAATATTAGACATGGTGTTCCTCCTATAAAGCAAAGCTGATTATAGTTTAACGATAAATACAGGAAAAAGCGAGAAGAAAAGCTGACTACATTCGTTAAAGACGAATGTAGTCGCAATTTACGTTATCCTGTGAAACTGCAGTAATCAACAAAATGCTAGCCTCTGTGAAGACGGCGATTAAGAGTTCACTATTGTAAAAAGGAGAACGAATATGAAACGAGAAATTGTTGACACAATTAAAAAATATGACACGATTATTATTCATCGTCACGTTAGACCAGATCCTGATGCTTACGGTTCTCAAATGGGCTTACAAGCTATTTTACAAGCGACATATCCGGAAAAAACAGTATATACAACAGGTGAACATGAGGAATCTCTTGCATTTCTAGGCAAGCCAGAAATCGTTGCTGATGACATGTTTGAAAATGCACTTGTCATCGTAACAGACACTGCAAATACAGAACGCGTAGACGATCAGCGCTACAATACAGGGGAGTTTTTGATTAAGATTGATCATCATCCAAATGATGATGCATATGGAGATTTACTGTGGGTTAATACAAGTGCAAGCTCATGTAGTGAAATGATTTATGATTTATTTACTGAAGGTAAAGAAGTAGCAGACTGGAAAATGGATGAAAAGGCAGCGCGTTTCTTATTTGCCGGAATCGTAGGAGATACGGGGCGCTTCATCTATCCAAGTACGACAGAAACGACATTCAACACTGTTGGCGAATTAATTAAATATAATTTCAATCGCACAGAATTATTTGATGGCATGTACGAGTTAAGTCGTGAATTGCTGCATATGCAAGGCTATATATTCCAAAATTTTGTGATGGATGACAATGGTGCAGCTTATATTAAATTGCCAATTGATGTGTTGGAGCAATTTGGCGTTACAGCTTCGGACACTTCTTTATTAGTCGGCTCATTAGGCAATGTTAAAGGTATTAAGGCTTGGGTGATCTTTGTTGAAGAGGCAGATCAAATCCGTGTACGTTTACGTTCAAAAGGTCCGATTATTAATACATTAGCAAAACAATACAATGGTGGCGGCCATCCAATGGCATCTGGCGCAACTATTTATAATTGGGAAGAATCTAAAGTAGTTATCGCGAAATTAAAAGAACTTTGTGCACAATACTAAAAATAGAAGGGAAGAGATGAAGTTGCAAAATGTATATTCACAAATTGTGACGGCTGCTGATATGTTAAAAAGTACGATTCGCATTGACGAGCTCATTTCTTTCTTACAGCAAGAAGATGCCAAGGCAGCGGCGATCGTCAATTCCAAATTGTACGGCTTGTTGCCTTTTTGGCGCGCTTTGAAAAAGGCGAATATTCATCCAGTTGTTGGGCTAACTGTTCATGTTCAGTTTGGCACGCGGCATGTGCGTCCAGTCATTTTATATGCGGCGACACAGCAGGGCTATCAGCATTTATTGAAAATGACTTCAGCTACATCCGTTCGTGAGGGGGAGTTATTACCTTTACGCTGGCTTGAAGGTTATCAAGAGGGCTGTATATTGATGATTCCTATGACTTCACCTGAATGGGCAACGGAAGGGTCATTTGAAGATGTACAAGCACTTCAAGCTATTTTTGGTGGAGATAGATTGTATATAGGGATTGACCGCCCAGGTGGAGTGCAATGTCATATGGAACAGAGTATTATCGATTATTGCCAGGAGCAAAAGTTACCTATTTGTGCGACACAACTAAGCACCTTCATACATGAAGAGCATGCTTTTTCATTTGAAGTAGCAAAAGCTATTGAGCAAGGGATGAAAATGAATAATAGTGATCAATTGACTGCTCGTGAACGTCAGCAATTTTTACCTAATACCGCGCAGTGGCAGGAATGGTTTGCAGATCACCCTGAGTGGCTAATGACAGCTGAGAATATGTTGCTAAGCTGTCAGGTCGAATTGGCGTTTGACAAATTTTTCATGCCGAAATTTCCGACTCCAAAAGGGGAGACTGCCGCTTCTTTACTTGAAGCCAACTGTTTAATAGGGCTACAAGAGCGCGTACCAAATGCAAATGCTGCTTATTCAGAAAGATTGTACTATGAGCTAGGCGTTATTCAAAAAATGGGCTATGCCGATTATTTTTTAATTGTTTCGGATTATATTCAATACGCCAAGAGTAAACAGATTTTGACGGGGCCAGGCCGTGGTTCGTCAGCGAGTTCACTTGTTGCCTATACATTACGTATTACAGATGTGGACCCGTTACAATACGGTTTACTATTTGAGCGATTCTTAAACCCTGAGCGAATTACAATGCCAGATATCGATGTCGATTTCGCTGATCATCGACGCCAGGAAGTCATTCAGTATGTTGCCGAAAAGTATGGGAAAACATATACATCACAAATTATTACGTTTGGCACATTATCAGCTAAAGCTGTAGCGCGGGATGTTGCACGTGTATTTGGCTTCACAAGTGAAGAACTGTCGACAATATCATCGCTTATTCCAAATAAGCTTGGTATTACATTGAGGGAAGCCTTAGAGCAATCTACGGCTTTACGTGAATGGATTGCGGCCTCGGATGTACGAGGAAGATGGATAGAAGTCGCATTAAATTTAGAAGGTCTTCCGCGAAACGCTTCGACACATGCAGCGGGTGTCGTTCTTTGTCCTGAGCCATTAGTAAGTATTGTACCGATTGAGCAAGGCAATGATGGACTGTATTTAACACAATGGCCGATGCAAGAAGTCGAGTCAATTGGCTTGTTAAAAATGGATTTCCTCGGTTTACGTAACTTAACAATTTTAGAGCGAATTCGCTCGATGATTTATTATGATACACATAAGTTTCTTGATTTTGAGAAGATTTCATTGCATGACTCAAAGACTTTCCAGATACTTCAGCAAGGGGATACGACTGGCGTTTTCCAATTGGAGTCTGATGGAATGCGACAAGCATTACGTGAAATTAGACCAACTGTTTTCCAAGATATCGTGGCAGTCAACGCGCTTTATCGTCCAGGTCCGATGGATTTCATCCCTGTTTATAGTAGAAGAAAACATGGCCAAGAACCCGTGATCATGCCACATGCTGTACTTGAATCCATTTTGGGTGAAACATATGGTGTCATTGTTTATCAGGAGCAGATCATGCAAATTGCTTCAGCAATGGCAGGTTTTACGATGGGAGAAGCGGATATTTTACGCCGGGCTGTGAGTAAAAAGAAAAAAGAAATTTTAGATGCAGAACAACAACATTTTGTGGGGAATTCTGTTGCAAAAGGGTTCTCAGAGCAAGTTGCAGTGGACGTATATAATTTAATCGTGCGTTTTGCGAATTACGGTTTCCCAAAAAGTCATGCAGTGGCATATAGTGTCATTTCTTATCATATGGCGTATTTAAAAGCTAATTTCCCTGCATATTTTTATGCCGCACTTTTGACAAGTTCTATAGGGAATCAAGATCGACTTATGCGTATGCTACAAGAAGTGAAGCAAAAAGGTATAGCTTTATTACCACCATCGATTAGTCATAGCGGTCGCTCATTCCGAGTAGAAAATGGAGCTATCCGTTTTGCGCTTTCTGCTATTAAAGGTGTGCCACAATCATTTCTTACAAAGCTTCTTAGCTTACGCAAAAATGGTCATGCCAACTGGCCAGATTTATTTGATTTTGCTCTCGATATGACTGGCGTTCACTTCACGAGAAAAGCACTAGAACCTCTCATTAAGGCGGGTGCATTGGATGAGTTTGACCGTGATCGTGGGCAGCTTTTGGCGTCTATTGAAGCGGTTGTAAAGCATGCCAATCTATATCGACCAAATGATGAAGAGAGCTTATTAAGTGATGATGATTTTTTATTTGGTAAACCCAAATATGCGGATGCGAGCTTAATGCCTGAGAAATTATTGCTGCAATATGAAAAAGAGGTGCTTGGATTTTATATATCGCAGCATCCAATTTTAAAGTTGAAAAAGGAATTACAGTTACAAATGCCGGCAGCTGCAGATATACTACAAGTACAAGGTCGAAAATATGTAAAAATAGTAGGCATTGTTGCTGGAATTAAGCAAATACGGACGAAAAAAGGCGAGCAAATGGCGTTTATGGATCTTGAAGATGAATCTGGTCTGCTTTCTGTAACCATTTTCCCTAGAGAATATATACATATTCAAGAATGGTTGCAAGAAGAGAAAGTTGTCTTAGCGGAAGGATTTGTAGAACAACGTAATGGCAAGCCGCAAATGATTGTTAAGAAATTAACGACAGAGCTAAGTGGAAAATAGATTGAACGATAAAAACTGTGTGATTTTTACACAGTTTTTTTGTTTTTACTTTACTCTTCGAATTATTTTATGTATGCTATTAGAAAAAGTGGTCAGACCACTTTTCTAAACTTATTTTGTCCAAGGAGAATTTCAATGAGTATAGAAAAACCAACTTCTAAAATGTTTATACAAATTGTGAGTGAGTTACGTGCATTAATTCGTGATGAAAATATTCCGGCAGGTGGAAAGATTCCGTCAGAGCGCGTATTAGCGGAGCGATTGAATGTTGGTCGATCATCTGTACGAGAGGCGCTACGCAGTTTAGAACTACTTGGACTCATTGAAACGCGTAGAGGTGGCGGGACGTTCATAACTGATTTCCGAAATCACAAATTAGTAGAAGTATTGTCCACCTTCATATTGCATGAGGAAACAGATCTCGAGAATGTCAATGAAACGCGTAAAATTCTTGAACGAGATGCTATTCGTATTGTGTCAGCAAATGAAACATTACGTAAGTTGCCAGTATGGGATAGTTTGTGTGATAATTTGGAATTAGAAGGAATTATTGCGAGAGAGGATATCATGCGAGAAATCGTTATTGCCTCAGAAAATCGCCTAGTATTGAAAATTTGGATACTGTTAAAGCAATATGGAAAAGAAGCGTATAACGGATTTTCCACAGAGCAGGAACAGCCAATTTTGCAAGCCTTTATAAGTGAATTAATGATAGGGAACACTGCTGAAGCAATTAGCTCGTTTGAAGAGTGGACCGAATTGCTACATAAGGGGAGAGATATTTTATGAGTATAAAAGATTTGTTTAAAAAAAATAAAATAAAAAATAAAGCACGTAATACAAATAAGCATGAAGAGCATGATGTGCCAGAAGGTATTATGACGAAATGTCCAGAATGCCGGCATGTAGAATTAACAAAGGATTTAGTGAAAGATTTGAAAGTGTGCTCAAAATGCGATCACCATTATAAAATGACTGCACAAGAGCGTGTTGCTATTTTCTTTGATGAAGGTACATTCAAATCACTTGATGATCATCTACAATCGGTTAATCCATTAGAATTCCCAAGTTATATTGAAAAAGTAAAATCAGATATAAAGAAAACAGGATTAAATGAAGCAGTATTAACAGGTGTCGGAGAGTTAGAAGGCAAGCAGATTGTTGTCGCAATAATGGATTCACATTTCCGTATGGGTTCAATGGGGTCTGTTGTAGGAGAGAAAATCACACGTGCAATAGAAGATGCTACTGAGCTGGGTGCACCTTTTATTATTTTCACAGCAAGTGGTGGAGCTCGTATGCAGGAGGGGGTTTTGTCTCTTATGCAAATGGCCAAAACAAGTGTTGCCTTACAACGTCATAGCGCAGAAGGAAATTTATTTATCTCAATCATGACACATCCAACAACTGGTGGTGTATCTGCAAGCTTTGCGTCACTTGGTGATATTAATTTAGCTGAGCCAAAAGCATTGATCGGGTTCGCTGGTCGTCGTGTTATTGAGCAGACAGTACGCGAGAAGTTACCTGAGGATTTTCAAACAGCCGAATTTTTATTGGCACATGGTCAGTTAGATGCTGTTGTCAATCGTAAAGACATGCGAAAAACCGTTTCAACTATCGTCAAGCTTCATGTAAAGGAGGCTAATTAATTATGGTGAAATATTTACCGTTCGAAGCACCACTTATGCAACTTAGTGAGAAAATTAATGAGTTAAAAGATTTCACTGCCAATGCAGATGTCGATATGTCTCTAGAAATCAAACAACTTGAGGACCGCTTTAGTAAATTAGCGAAAGATATTTATGATAATATTCAACCTTGGGATCGCGTACAGATTGCTAGACACCCTGAGCGCCCAACGACAAAAGATTATATAAATGCTATTTTCGAAGATTTCATCGAACTTCATGGTGATCGTAACTTCGGTGATGATGAGGCGATTGTCGGTGGTATTGCATCTTTTGAAGGTCGACCAATAACAATTATTGGCCATCAAAGAGGGAAGGATACGAAAGAAAATATTCGTCGTAACTTCGGAATGCCACATCCTGAAGGCTATAGAAAAGCATTGCGCTTAATGAAACAAGCTGAGAAATTTTCAAGACCTATTATTTGCTTCATCGATACAAAAGGAGCTTACCCTGGGAAAGCAGCTGAAGAGCGCGGACAAAGTGAAGCAATCGCACGTAATCTATTCGAAATGGCAGGTTTAAAAGTACCGGTTATTAGCGTAGTTATTGGTGAAGGTGGTAGTGGTGGTGCGCTTGCTTTAGGTGTAGCAAACCAAATCCACATGTTAGAAAATGCAACGTATTCTGTTATTTCACCTGAAGGAGCAGCTTCGATTTTATGGAAGGATGCAACTTTAGCGCAAAAGGCGGCAGAGGCGATGCGTATTACTGCTCCGAACTTAAAAGAAATGGGCATTATTGAGGAAATAATCCCTGAAGTATTAGGTGGTGCACATAAGGATGTAGCACAGCAAGCGCTAAATCTGAAAGCTGTATTAAGCAACTCATTAGAGCAACTGCAATCTTTTACAAGCGAAGAACTTGTACAGAATCGTTATGATAAATTCAGAACAGTTGGCGTTTATGCTGAATAAGAATAACTCATTTTAAGGGAAGGCTGGTTCAGTATCGAGTAATTCGATACATGAAACGGCCTATTTCTTTCGCCACAATACTGACACAGAATGTCATTTCGTGTTAATGTTCTAGTAGTGACGCTTGTAGGAGGATGAATCATATGAAAAAGATTGGTGTTTTAACAAGTGGTGGGGATGCACCAGGCATGAACGCTGCTGTCCGTGCAGTTGTTAGGAAGGCGTTATATCATAACTTAGAAGTAGCGGGTATATATTATGGCTATCAAGGTTTGATTGAAGGTCGTATTGAAAGTTTAGACCGCGGTGCTGTGGGGGATATTATTCAACGTGGGGGTACGAAACTACATTCTGCACGTTGTCTTGAATTTAAAACAGAAGAAGGACAGCTAAAAGCAATTGAACAGATGAAAAAGCATGGTATTGAAGGATTAGTTATTATTGGAGGGGACGGTTCTTACAGAGGTGCTTTAGAGTTAACGAAGCGTGGATTTCCTTGCGTAGGAGTACCGGGAACAATTGATAATGATATTCCTGGAACGGATTATACGATTGGCTTTGATACAGCCCTAAATACAGTCATTGAATGCATTGATAAAATTCGTGATACAGCAACATCGCATGAACGTTCATTTATTATTGAAGTAATGGGCCGTGATGCGGGTGATTTAGCGTTATGGGCAGGTCTTGCTGGTGGTGCTGAAACAATTTTAATTCCTGAAGTACCGCATAATTTAGATGATCTTGTCACACGTTTAGAGCAAGGTTATGAGCGCGGGAAAAAGCACAGTATTATTATTGTTGCTGAAGGGGTTATGTCAGCGAGTGATCTAGCAAAAAAACTTTTAGAAAAAAATATTGAAACAAGAGTATCAGTTTTAGGTCATATTCAACGTGGTGGATCGCCAACAGCACGCGACCGTGTACTGGCAAGTACTTTCGCTGCGAGAGCGGTAGAACTATTAATTGAGAATCGTGGTGGCCTTGCAGTTGGCATGAGAAATCATGTGGTGGTAGACTATGACTTAGAAGAGGCATTTAAGAAAGAACGTAATACAGACTTGTCGATGTATACTTTATCAAAAGAATTATCGATTTAAATAAATTGGAGTGGTCAAGCAGATGAGAAAAACAAAAATTGTATGTACTATTGGTCCCGCTAGTGAAACACAAGAAATTTTAGTGCAGTTAATCGAAGCAGGTATGAACGTAGCTCGTTTGAATTTTTCGCATGGTAGTCATGAAGAGCACGCAGTAAGAATCGAGCAAATTCGCGAAGCAGCGAAAAAAACTGGACAAGTTGTAGCTATTTTACTTGATACAAAAGGTCCTGAAATTCGTACGCATTCAATGGAAAATGACGCTGTTGAATTAGTTACAGGTCAAACAATCGATATTTCAATGACAGAAGTGCTTGGTAACAAAGAAGTTTTCTCGATTACGTATGAAAAACTAATCGATGATGTAGAAAAAGGTTCAATCATTTTACTAGATGATGGCTTAATTGAACTACGTGTTACAGGTAAAGATGTTAAAGCTGGATTAATCCATACTGTAGTTGAAAATGCTGGTGTACTTAAAAATAAAAAAGGTGTAAATGTACCGGGAGTTTCAGTTCAACTACCAGGTATTACAGAAAAAGATGCACAAGATATTTTATTTGGTATTGAGCAAGGTGTAGATTTCATCGCTGCATCATTCGTACGTCGTGCATCTGATGTATTGGAAATTCGTGAGCTTTTAGAAAATAATAACGGTGGTCATATCCAAATTATCCCGAAAATTGAAAACCAAGAAGGCGTCGATAATATTGATGAAATCATTCAAGTTTCTGACGGTTTAATGGTTGCACGTGGTGACCTTGGCGTTGAAATTCCAGCTGAAGAAGTGCCGATCGTTCAAAAAGAACTAATCAAAAAATGTAACACAGTTGGTAAACCGGTTATTACAGCAACACAAATGCTTGATTCAATGCAGCGCAACCCTCGCCCAACTCGAGCTGAGGCTAGTGACGTAGCAAATGCAATCTTAGATGGTACAGATGCAATCATGCTTTCGGGTGAAACGGCAGCGGGACTTTATCCAGTTGAATCGGTTAAAACGATGTATAAGATTGCTAATCGTGTAGAGGATTCATTAGATCATCGTGCAATCGTTAGTAAACGTAGCCGTGAGAAAGGTGCTAGCATGACGGAGGCGATTAGCCAAGCAGTTGCCTACACTTCTCTCAACTTACAAGTTTCTGCGATTTTAGCTCCTACTGAGAGTGGTCATACAGCGCGTATGATTGCAAAATATCGTCCAGGTGTTCCGATTATTTCTGTTACATCATCAGAACAAACATGTCGTAAGTTAGCACTTGTATGGGGTGTATTCCCAATCGTTGGACCAAAAGTTAGCTCAACAGATGAAATTCTAGAGTTAACAGTTCAAGAAAGTTTGAACAAAGGATATGTACATCACGGTGATCTTGTTGTCATTACAGCAGGTGTTCCAGTAGGTGAAGCTGGTACGACAAACTTGATGAAAGTCCATGTCATCGGTGACATGCTAACAAAAGGTCAAGGTATCGGAAGATCAGCTGCGATTGGTAAAGCATTAGTTGCTAAAAACGCGAAGCAAGCATTAGCGCAAGATGCTGAAGGCAGAATAATTGTTACAATAGGTTCTGATCGAGATATGATGCCAGCGATTTCTAAATGTGCAGGTTTAATTACTGAAGAAGGTGGCTTAACAAGTCATGCTGCGGTTGTTGGATTAAGCCTAGGCATTCCAGTTATTGTCGGTGTTAAAGACGCTACTTCACTAATCAGTGATGGACAAGAGTTATCAATAGATGCAGTATCCGGCGTCGTTTATTACGGCCGTTCGAGTATTTTATAATTTGAAATGCTGAAGCGGCCCGTTAAGCCCTGACAAGCGTTGTATAGAGGAACGCAGTCTAAGAACGCCACATCCTGTGGCAACGACTGCGTGACCCGCATCGTGCGGGCCTGAAACAAAGTCTGCTTTTTAGACTTTGACCAAGAGAACGGAAACAATCTCAAGCCGTTATCGTCTAAAGTTAAACAAACAACCTCAGCATATTTAGCTGAGGTTGTTTTTAAAAAGAGGTGAATAAATTGCGGAAAATCTTATTGTTTCTTATTTTAATTCCTATTATTGAAATTGCAGTTGTGTTATTATCCGGTAAATTAATAGGTACCATACCTACGCTAATATTAATTATAGTAACTGGGGTTTTAGGGGTATATTTAGCTAAAACGCAAGGGATTAAAGCGTTTCGAGATATTCAGCAAGCATTGCAAAATGGTCAACCACCAGGTGAGGCAGTCATTAACGGTTTGCTCATATTTATTGGTGGGGTATTTTTAGTATTACCGGGTTTTGTATCTGATATTATTGGGCTTCTATTGATCATCAGTCCGACAAGAAAGCTCTTTAAACCATTGCTTTATTTTTGGATGCGTAAAAAGATGAAAAATGGTCAAGTTATTTTGATTCAAAAATAGGATGCTTTTTCATCTTTACTGCTATCAGTAATAAAAACGGGCTAATTAAAATGCCCGCAATGCCAAAAAGCAATAAGCTAATGGCGCTTATCATAAAGGCATGAACGGAGCGGATATGTAAAGTTGATGCCCACATATACGATTCAGCAAACTGTCTAGTGAGCTGGATTAATACGTATAGAATAAGTAAATATACGCAAAGTAACACATTACCTGTTGCAAAAAAGTAAACACTCATTGGAATAAGGAAGATGCCGATTCCTAAAAATGGTAGGCTGTCTGCAACAGAAATAAGCAATGCCTTTCCAACCGGAAATGAAAAACCGAGCAACATTAAGCCAACTGATAAAATGGCGAATGTCATGAGAAGTAATCGTAGTTCAACTGAAAGGAAATAACTGAATAATTGAGTAGCCTCTTCAAAAACACGTTGAATTGACTTTTTAAAGCGGGCAGGTAAATAGATGAAGAACCATAGTCTATTCCTGCTTGTTTCATATAAGGAAAAATATAGGGCGACTAAATAAAAGGTGAAATCGATTAAGTTATGAAAGGCAGATTGCACGACAGACACGATGGTTGTCATAATCATATCCAGTAGTGATATAAATTTTTCCTGCAAATTAATTAGCAATACAGATTGTACTTCAGAGAATAATTCAATCTGAGAAATAATACGCTTAATCTCCGGCAATGTCTCGATTAAAACAGATATCAAAAAGAGTATAGTTGCAATAAATATGGATAAAATAATAACTTCAGCAGTAAGTGCAGCGAGCCAACGAGGTAATTTTAATGTCGAATTTAAATACTTTAGTAATGGTTGTGCAAAGTAAGCTGTTAAAATTGCGAGAGACACAGGTAAAACTAACCAACTTAAAACTAAAAGCAGAGCAATAAGTATGTAAAGTTGGATACGGTGCATGGTAGATTTATTAATTTTTTCCTGTAACAAGCCATCATCCTTTAAAAGTTGTGATTTTCCACTCTATTTAACGTTGCTTTTTTTCTGCAAAATACGACATTCTTGTTTCAATGGTGCTTTTTCAATTGAAATGAAGGCTTTTCATTCACAAAGCCGTCAAAATTTATTATAATAGCAATGTAAGCGATTTACTTATAGGTTCATATCGAAAAAAGTAGGTTGTATTCCGGTAATATTTTGGATGCTATCTAACATATTTGAAGAAGGAGCGATATATTATGACAGCAACACGCGGATTAGAAGGTGTAGTAGCAGCAGAGACTAAAATCAGTTCTATTATTGATGATACTCTTACATATGTTGGCTACGACATTGATGACTTAGCAGACAATGCATCTTTTGAAGAGGTAGTTTACTTACTATGGCACACACGTCTTCCTAAAGCAGACGAATTAGCTGAATTGAAACAACAATTAGCTGACAACATGGAAGTGCCACAAGCGGTATTAGATCACTTTAAAACTTATGACATCAAATCTGTTCACCCAATGGCTGCATTGCGCACAGCAGTTTCTTTACTAGCTTTATATGATGAAGATGCTGAGGATATGTCTGACGAAGCAAACTATCGTAAAGCAATCAAATTGCAAGCTAGAATTTCTACAGTTGTAACTGCATTTGCTCGTGTACGTGCAGGATTAGAACCAGTAGCACCTAAAAAAGAATTAAGCTATGCTGCTAACTTCCTTTACATGTTATCTGGTAAAGAACCAGAACCAATCGCTATTGAAGCTTTCAACAAAGCATTAGTTTTACACGCTGACCACGAATTGAACGCATCTACATTCACTGCTCGTGTATGTGTAGCTACATTATCTGATGTTTATTCAGGTGTTACAGCTGCAATTGGCGCACTTAAAGGCCCGTTACACGGTGGCGCTAACGAACAAGTTATGAAAATGCTTTCTGAAATTGGTTCAGTTGACAATGTTGAAGCTTATATCAACGAAAAATTAGCTAACAAAGTTAAAATCATGGGCTTCGGACACCGCGTATACCGCAAAGGTGATCCGCGTGCACCACACTTAAAAGTTATGTCTGAAAAGTTAACTAAATTAACTGGACAACCAGAATATTATGATATGTCAGTAAAAATTCACGAAATGGTAACTGGACAGAAAAATCTGCCACCAAACGTAGATTTCTATTCAGCATCTGTATACCATTCGCTAGGTATAGAACACGATCTATTCACTCCGATTTTCGCTGTATCACGCGTATCTGGATGGGTAGCTCACATCTTTGAACAATATGCTAACAACCGTTTAATCCGTCCACGTGCAGAGTATGTTGGACCGGGAATGCAAAAATATGTACCTGTAAACGAAAGATAATTGGTATAATAAAAAAGTCGAGGGCGGTGCTGAGTTTTGGCGCCTGCCCTTTGATTATGAATATTAGGAGGCAATTAATTCATGTCTAACGGTAAAATCGTAGTTGAAAATGGCGTACTTAACGTACCAAACAATCCTGTCATTCCATTCATCGAAGGTGACGGAATCGGTCCAGATATTTGGGCAGCAGCATCACGCGTAATCGATGCAGCAGTAAAACAAGCTTACAATGGCGAAAAATCTATTGAGTGGAAAGAAGTACTTGCTGGACAAAAAGCATTCGACCAAACTGGCGAATGGTTACCACAAGCAACTCTTGACGCGATCAATGAATACTTAATCGCAATTAAAGGACCTCTTACTACACCAATCGGTGGCGGTATCCGTTCTCTAAACGTAGCATTACGTCAACAACTTGACCTTTATGTTTGTTTACGTCCTGTACGTTACTTCGAAGGCGTTCCTTCTCCAGTTAAACGTCCTGAAGACACTGATATGGTTATCTTCCGCGAAAATACAGAAGATATCTATGCTGGTATCGAATATGCTGAAGGTTCAGATGAAGTTAAAAAACTAATCAACTTCCTTCAAAATGAAATGGGTGTTAACAAAATCCGTTTCCCAGAAACTTCTGGTATCGGTATTAAACCAGTATCTAAAGAAGGTACACAACGTTTAGTTCGTGCTGCTATTAACTACGCTATTAGTGAAGGCCGCGAATCTTTAACTTTAGTACACAAAGGTAACATCATGAAATTCACTGAAGGTGGATTTAAAACTTGGGGTTACGAATTAGCTGAAACTGAATTTGCTGACAAAACGTTCACTTGGAACCAATATGATGCAATCAAAGAAGCTGAAGGCACTGAAGCTGCTGATAAAGCACAAGCAGAAGCACTTGCTGCTGGTAAAATATTAGTAAAAGATTCTATTGCTGATATCTTCTTACAACAAATCTTAACTCGTCCAAAAGAGTTTGATGTTGTAGCAACAATGAACTTAAACGGTGACTATATCTCTGACGCATTAGCTGCTCAAGTTGGTGGTATCGGTATCGCTCCAGGAGCTAACATTAACTATGTTAGTGGACATGCGATCTTCGAAGCTACTCACGGTACAGCACCAAAATATGCTGGACAAGATAAAGTAAACCCATCTTCAGTATTACTTTCTGGCGTTCTTATGCTTGAACACCTAGGCTGGAAAGAAGCTGCGGATTTAGTAACTGCATCAGTTGAAAAAACAATTGCTTCTAAAGTTGTAACTTATGACTTTGCTCGTTTAATGGACGGCGCTACAGAAGTTAAATGTTCTGCATTTGCTGATGAATTAATCAAAAACCTGTAATATGAAACTAGATGAAAGAGGGAATTGGGTTCTTTTCCCTTTTCCCTCTTTACAGTTATAATAAAAGGAGCGTATTCAAATGACTTCGAAAAGAAATAAAATTTCTGTAATCGGTGGCGGTTTCACTGGTGCTACATCTGCTTTCTTAGCTGCACAAAAAGAACTTGGTGATGTTGTATTAGTAGACATTCCACAGGCTGAAAACCCAACAAAAGGTAAAGCTCTTGACATGTTCGAAGCTTCTCCAGTACAAGGTTTTGATGCACGTGTAATGGGTACTTCTAGCTATGTTGATACAGCTGATTCTGACGTAGTAATCATCACTGCTGGTGTTGCTCGTAAACCAGGTATGAGCCGTGATGATTTAGTTCAAATCAACCAAGGCGTTATGAAAGCCGTAACAAAAGAAATCGTAAAATACTCTCCAGAAGCAATAATTATCGTTTTAACAAACCCAGTTGATGCAATGACTTACACAGTATATAAAGAGTCTGGCTTCCCTAAAAACCGCGTAATCGGTCAATCAGGTGTTCTTGATTCAGCTCGTTTCCGTGCATTCATCGCTGAAGAGTTAAACATCTCAGTTAAAGATATTACAGGCGTAGTACTTGGTGGCCACGGTGATACTATGGTGCCGCTTACTCGCTATTCATTCGCTGGTGGTATTCCACTAGAAAAACTAATCGCTCCTGAGCGTTTAGAAGAAATCGTTGATCGTACTCGTAACGGTGGTGCTGAAATCGTAAACCTTCTTGGAAACGGTTCTGCTTACTACGCTCCAGCGGCAGCATTAGTTGAAATGGCTGAAGCAGTAATTAAAGACCAACGTCGAGTATTACCATCAATCGCTTACTTAGAAGGCGAATATGGCTACAGCGATATCTACCTTGGTGTACCAACAATTCTTGGTGCTAACGGTATCGAAGAAATTATCGAATTAGACTTAACAGCTGATGAAAAAGCAGCTTTAGATAACTCTGCAGAAGCAGTTAAAAATGTTATGAAAGTTCTTGCTTAATTAGCATTCTATAGAATCGAGTAGGTGAATCCTACTCGATTTTTTTATGAGAAAATATTCATAATAGATGATGCATATAGTCATACTGTATTTTTTTATTGATTATTGGTACTATTGAATTAACAAATCGTCTAAGGGGGAATATTGTGTTACTTGGCAAGAAGAGAAAGTTAGGTAGAAAAATTGAAGAGTTATCTGTTGGTGAAACATTACAGCTAGCAGAGAAAATCGAAGATAAAGACTTACTTTTATATCTCGGCTTAACCAATGACAGTAATCCTCTGTACATACAGAATGACTATGCTTCACAGACGAGTTTTCAAAAACCTGTAGTGCCAACAATCATGTTGAATGGTGTTGTCACATCAGCTATTTCGAAATATATTCCAGGACCAGGCTCTTATATTACAGCTCAGCAATTTGATTATCCGCAGCCGTTGTATCATTATGATACGATTCATATTTTGCTTGAGGTAACTAAAGTGAATATAGAGCGCAATGAAGTGACTGTGGGGATTACAGGCTGTAATGATGTGGGTGAGTTAGTCATGCAAGGTAAAGTAATCGCAAACCCGCCGATAGGTGAACAACATAATTCTGCAAGTAAGAAAGACAAAATCTAGTAGCAGAGGTTTGAAATGGGGGTTTCAAATCAATTGCGGAGGATACAAACATGACAAATAAAATACTTGTAGTAGAAGACGAAATTTCAATTGCAACATTATTGCAATACAATTTACAACAAGCAGGGTATGAAGTAGTTATTGCAAATGATGGTAAAGATGGCTTACATAAAGCGATATTAGAAAAGCCAGATTTAATATTATTAGACTTGATGCTACCGAAAATGGACGGCATGGAAGTTTGCAAAGAACTACGCATGAAGAAAATTAATACACCCATTATTATGCTAACAGCAAAAGACGATGAGTTCGATAAAGTACTTGGTCTTGAGCTTGGAGCGGATGACTATATGACGAAGCCGTTCAGTCCACGTGAAGTAATGGCCCGAGTTAAAGCGGTATTACGCCGCTCAAAAGTATCTGAAGTAGTGAAGGAGAACGAAGAGCATGTCGAACAAACATTTAGCTTTGGACAGCTTCAAGTATTTCCTGATCGATTTGAAGCCCTCTTAGGAGAAAAAGTGTTAGAATTCACTCCTAAAGAATTCGAGTTACTTGTCTACCTATTGGAAAATAAAAACCGTGTGTTAACACGCGATCAACTACTAAGTGCTGTTTGGCATTATGATTTTGCGGGTGATACGCGAATTGTTGATGTGCATATTAGCCACTTACGCGAACAAATTGAAGAAAATAGTCGCAAGCCAAAATTTATTAAAACAATTAGAGGTTTAGGCTATAAATTTGAGGAGCCAAAGCTATGATGAAATCTCTTAGAATACGATTGCTCATTGCCTTTGGATTTTTGTACTTTGCTGTATTAGCTGGTCTTGGTTTTATACTAGGCCAGCTTTTTCCTGTATATGTAGAAGATTCGATTCATACAAATTCCCTGCATTCCCATGAAAATATTATACGAGCGATTGAAAAGGAAAATATTGATTTAACGCTAGAACAAGAACAGGCTATCTCGAATGCAATGCCACTTGATTTTGGTGGTCAGGATTTAGCGGATTCAAGAGTCTACCTATGGCTCATACTAACCGTCATTTTAATCTTAACCTTTATGCTACTAATGGCTATTACTGCGCGCCTAATTAAAAGTCTAGTCCATCCTATAGATAATGTAACAAATACTGCATTAGAGCTTGCGAAAGGTAATTACCGCGCAAGGGCATATGAAAATGTAGAATCGCCGACAATTAAGCTAAGTAATGCGGTCAATGTACTAGCGCGGAACTTGCAAGATATTATGATGATCCGTGAGATGGAACAGGAGCGACTAAAAACACTTATCGAAAATATGGGTAGTGCACTTATAATGATTGGTAGAGAAGGTCATATTTCGATTGTTAATAAATCGTTTTTGGAATTATTTGATGTGCCATTCGATGCTATCTATAAACAAATTTTCCGCGATTTAGGCTTACCAAATGAGTTAGAGCAATTCGTTGATCATGTTTTTATGACGGAAATTTCATATCGTAAACAAATGCAATTAGAAATTCAACAAGAATTTCGCCATATGGAAGTGTACGGTGCCCCTGTTATTGGTGAACATGGTCACTGGCTAGGTATCGTGATTATCATGCATGATATTACGGAACTAAAAAAATTGGAGCAAATTCGTAAAGACTTTGTAGCGAATGTATCGCATGAATTGCGTACACCTATTACGTCTATTAGAGGTTTTTCAGAAACATTATTAGATGGAGCATACAAAGACCAAGGTACGTTACTATCATTTTTGGAAATTATCAATAAGGAAAGTAATCGCCTACAAATGCTGATTTTAGATTTACTTGAGTTATCGAAAGTTGAAAAGCATGGCTTTACCGTTAATATTGAGCATACAAGTTTAAAGGATGTTATTGTACGAGCAACTGAAATGACAGTGCCGCGCCTTGAGGAGAAAAACATGTCTTTCGAAGCTGAAATAGAGCAGGATGTTATAGTGGAAGGTGACTCGAACCGACTAATTCAAGTTGTCATGAACTTAATTACGAACGCGACCACTTACTCACTTGAGAATACGAAAATTAAAGTAAAGCTATATGAACAAAATAACAATGGCGTTATTGAAATAATTGATGAGGGTATTGGTATTGAAAAAACTGAAATCCCGAGAATCTTCGAGCGTTTTTATCGCGTCGATCGTGCTCGTAGTCGTAATTCAGGTGGAACGGGTCTTGGTCTTGCTATTGTGAAGCATTTAATAGAAGCACATCATGGTAAAATTCAAGTTGATAGTGTTGTAGGGGAAGGAACGACGATGCGCGTTATTTTACCTCAAAAACAACCAAATTAACATAACATTTACAATTTGTTTATATAATCTTCATAATCCTTTGGTAATATAATGTTAGAAGCCCCCCCTTCACCAAACCTGTTTGAAAATTAGAATCTAGGATTTCCTAGATTCTTTTTTATGAATTTTTATAGAAGAATACAGCAATTTTAAAATACGAACGTTTTTTCGTATTTTTTATCAGTCGTCATTTTCCTTTCTACTTACACGCGTGGTAAGATAGAAAAGAGAGACGGCTTTTTGACGTTTAGGAAAAAAGAAATTCCGTGCATAATAACATATAAAGCAAACAGCTCTAATTAGGGAAGACGAAATAGGAGAGTGCATTCATGACAAAGGAAAAGCTACTACTTTTAGATGGCAATAGCTTAGCATATCGAGCGTTTTTTGCGTTGCCATTATTAACAAATGATAGCGGTATTCATACAAATGCCGTGTATGGCTTCACAACGATGCTCCAAAAAATACTAGAAGAAGAAAAACCGACGAAAATGCTTGTAGCATTCGATGCTGGTAAAACAACATTCCGTCATTCCACTTACGGAGAATATAAAGGAGGCCGCCAAAAAACGCCACCTGAATTATCAGAGCAATTTCCGTATTTGCGTAAATTATTAGATGCTTATCGCATTAAGCAATATGAGCTTGAAATGTACGAAGCGGATGATATTATCGGTACTTTAAGTAAAAATGCTGAAAACCAAAAGCTTAAAGTAATCGTCGTTTCTGGAGATAAAGACTTAACGCAGCTTGCTTCCGACAATACAACTGTCTACATTACGCGTAAAGGTATGACAGATATCGAAAAATACACGCCAGATCATATTCAAGAAAAATACGGTTTAATTCCTAGCCAAATTATTGATATGAAGGGGCTTATGGGAGATGCATCTGATAATATCCCAGGCGTCCCTGGTGTTGGTGAAAAAACAGCCATCAAATTATTAAAACAATATCCAACAGTAGAAGAACTATATGAAAATGTAGATCAAGTGAGCGGTGCGAAGTTAAAAGAAAAACTTGTTACGAATGAGGAGCAAGCGAAAATGAGTAAGCAGCTTGCAACTATTGATCGACAATCACCGATTACAATTACACTCGATGATTTAGTATATGAAGGGCCAAACGTAGATGAGCTATTTGCATTATGGCAAGATTTATCATTCAAATCATTAATTGAAAAAAGTAGTTATGAGTCAGAAGCGACAACGACAAAGGAATTAAATTTCGAAATTTTAGATGACGTAACTGCAGAACATCTACAAGATACAATGGCTGTTCATATTGAGTTGGCAGATGAGCATTACCATACATGTGATCAACTCGGTCTAGCATTGGTGAACGCAGATCATGCCTTTTACATTCCTTATGAAAAAGCGGTAGCTTCTTTACCATTGAAAGAATGGTTAGAGGACGTATCGAAAAAGAAATATATGGTGGATTCTAAAGCTGCACGAGCGGCATTATTACGTAATGATATTAAATTAGCAGGCGTAGAATTTGATATGCTCCTTGCGGCTTACATCGTTAACCCAGCGATTCCATCTGATGATGTGGCAACAATTTCAAGAGAATTTGGTTACACAGATGTTCTATCAAATGATAATGTTTATGGTAAAGGTGCGAAAAAAGCAGTTCCAGCAATTGAAACAGTTGCAGAACATGCTTGCCGTAAAGCAAATGCGGTATTCCTTTTACAACCTAAGCTAGAACAATTACTTCATGATAACGAACAATTTGAGCTTTATAAACAATTAGAATTACCTTTAGCGGCTATTTTGAGTGAAATGGAAAGTGAAGGAGTCACAGTTGATCGTGAACGTCTCGTTGAAATGGGGCATGACTTAACTATTAAGCTAAAAGCAATCGAAGAAGATATTTATTCAATTGCTGGACAATCTTTCAATATTAACTCACCGAAGCAATTAGGTGTTATTTTATTCGAAAAGCTTGGTCTACCTGTTATTAAGAAAACAAAAACAGGCTACTCAACTGCAGCGGATGTATTAGAAAAATTAGAGCCAGAACACGAAATTATTCGTCATATTTTACAATATCGTCAACTGGGTAAATTGCAATCGACTTATATTGAAGGATTATTAAAAGAAATTCACGAAGTAGATAGCAAAATTCATACGCGCTTCCAACAAGCGTTAACATCAACAGGTCGCTTAAGTTCAACAGATCCAAACTTGCAAAATATTCCGGTACGACTTGAAGAAGGGCGTAAAATTCGTCAAGCATTTGTTCCGTCAAACCCAGAATGGTTACTTTTCGCAGCCGATTATTCGCAAATTGAACTTCGTGTATTAGCACATATGTGTGGGGACGAAAACTTAATAAGTGCCTTCCAAAATGGCATGGATATTCATACGAAAACAGCGATGAACGTATTCCATGTAGAAGAAGCGGATGTAACATCGGACATGCGCCGCGCAGCAAAAGCGGTCAACTTTGGTATTGTCTATGGCATTAGTGACTACGGACTATCTCAAAACTTGGACATCACACGTAAAGAAGCAGCGGATTTCATCGAACGTTATTTCGAAAGCTTCCCAGGTGTACAAGGATATATGACGGATATCGTGGAAGAAGCGAAGAAAAAAGGCTATGTGACTACAATTTTAAATCGTCGACGTTATTTACCGGACCTGAAAAGCTCGAACTTTAATTTACGTAGCTTTGCAGAGCGTACGGCGATGAATACACCAATTCAAGGTAGTGCAGCAGATATTATAAAAAAAGCAATGATGGATATGGCCGCAGCCTTAAAAGAACAAAATTTACAAGCGAAAATGCTATTACAAGTACATGATGAATTAATTTTCGAAGCGCCAAAAGAGGAAATTCCAATTCTTGAAAAACTAGTACCAGAAGTGATGGGGAAAGCATTTGATCTGAATGTACCACTTAGAGCAGATTTTGCATTTGGCCCTACTTGGTATGATACAAAATAAGGAGCGATCGCATGCCAGAATTACCAGAAGTAGAAGGTCTTGTGCGTTCATTACAACCGGTTATAACAGGTAAAAAGATTCGTCATGTGACGATTTCAAATATCATTAAGCAATCGAAAGAACAAGGGAAAGAGTGTATTATTAAAGTGGTTGAACCTGATTTCTTTCAACAAGTGATTGAAGGAATGTCGATTAAAAGCATTGAACGTCGCTCGAAGTATATCTTTTTCCATTTGGAAAAGGGTGGTGTACCATATTTGCTCGTCAACCATTTAGGTATGACGGGCGCGTGGTTCCACGTTTCGCAACTCAGTGATATTACGGAGGAGAAATTCTTGAAGCATGCGCATGTTTTAATCCAATTTGACGATCATGATTGGCTTGTCTATTCAGACATTCGTCGTTTTGGAGAAATGCGCTTTTTGCATGAACTTGCGGAGCATCCTCCATTACTTGAAATGGCACCCGAGCCTTTTTCTGATGATGCTCTCCCGTATTTTTTAGAAAAAGCCAAGCTTCCGAAGTATGCAAATAAGTCTGTTAAGGAAGTTATTATGGATGGACATGTTATTGCAGGTTGCGGGAATATTTATGCAACGGAAGCTCTTTTCAAAATGAAAATGCATCCAGCACGTAAATTGTCACGCATTAGTATGCAACGTAAAATTGAGCTTTTTGAAATGATTGTGCATATATTGCAAGAAAGCATTGATGTTGGAGGTTCGACCATTTCGGATTATCGAAATATTAACGGTGAAGCTGGCAGTATGCAACATCGCTTGAAAATGTATGGTAAAAAGAATTGCCCAAATTGCAATGAGGAAACGAAACAAAAGATAATAGGGGGCAGAAACTCTGTTTATTGCCCAAATTGTCAACATTAAAGGTGTGATATAGATGATTATTGGATTAACTGGAAGTATTGCAAGTGGTAAAAGTACAGTGGCTGCTATGCTCAACGAATTACAATTGCCCATTATAGATGCGGATTTAGTGGCGCGTGTCGTAGTTGAACCTGGTACAGAAACACTACAGCAAATTGTAGAAGCATTTGGAGAAGAAGTGTTGTTAGAAGAGGGTACGTTAAATCGTCCGAAGTTAGGGGATATTATTTTTCATGAACCTGCAAAGCGTAAAACGTTAAATGACATTATACATCCAGCCATTCGTCGCGAAATGCTTCGCCAACGTGATGAACTACTAGAAAATGGTGCGCGCCATATTATAATGGATATTCCGTTGCTATTTGAAAGTCGCCTACAGCATTTTGTTGATAATATTTTAGTTGTATCTGTCAAAGAAGAAACACAATTAAGGCGTCTAATGGAGCGTAATAATTTATCTGAATCAGAAGCTAAGGCGAGAATTAGTTCGCAATTACCTCTATTTGAAAAAGAAAAAGGCGCTGATGCGGTTATATATAATAATCAATCACTTGAATCGACACGCGAGCAATTGCATAAGATTTTACGAATATGGCAAGTAGTTAACTAACGTGTTTTTGAAATGTCAGAATTGAATAACTTTTAAATGTTCATCATAATAGGTTTTACTTTGTTGAAAATGTGTTATACTATTTATCGAATAAATAAAATAAGTATAACGCAGTTACAGGAGGATATTATTCATGACAGTTTCTATTGCTATTAACGGATTTGGCCGCATTGGTCGTATGGTGTTCCGTCAAGCGATACTTCAAGATGATCTAAATATTGTTGCAATTAATGCGAGCTACCCGGCTGAAACGTTAGCACATTTGATTAAGTATGACACAAATCACGGAAAATTCGACGGGGATGTTCAGGCTGAAGAAAAAGCCCTAATCGTAAACGGTAAACGTGTTGAACTTATTAGCGAACGTGATCCATTGAACTTACCTTGGAAAGAAATGAACGTAGATATCGTAATTGAAGCAACAGGTAAATTCAATGCACGTGAAAAAGCAGCATTACATCTAGAAGCAGGAGCTAAAAAAGTTATTTTAACTGCACCTGGGAAAAATGAAGATGTAACAATTGTAATGGGTGTTAATGATGACAAATTAGACCTTGCAAAACATGATGTTATTTCAAATGCAAGTTGTACAACAAACTGTCTTGCTCCAGTTGCGAAAGTATTAAATGATACTTTTGGAATTGACAACGGTTTAATGACAACAGTGCATGCTTATACAAATGATCAAAAAAATATTGATAATCCACATAAAGACTTGCGTCGTGCTCGTGCATGTGCAACGTCAATTATTCCAACTTCTACAGGTGCAGCAAAAGCTTTAACTCTAGTGTTACCTGAATTAGAAGGTAAACTACACGGTATGTCACTTCGTGTTCCAACACCAAACGTATCATTAGTAGACTTAGTAGTAGATTTAAACAGAGATGTTACGGTTGAAGAAGTGAATGCAGCTTTCAAAGCAGCATCAGCTAGTTCGTTAAAAGGAATTTTAGATTTCACAATGGAACCATTAGTATCTGTTGACTTTAATACAAACCCAGCATCAGCTACGGTTGATGGTTTAACTACAATGGTTATGGGGACTCGTAAAGTGAAAGTACTTGCTTGGTACGATAACGAGTGGGGCTACTCAACTCGTGTAGTAGATTTAACTAAAAAAGTTGCAGCTGGTCTTAATGCGGCTGTAAACGCTTAACTTATACACAAAATCACCCTTTCTAGTTGCGATGCTGGAAAGGGTTTTTTATACTTTATCAACAAATAATAGCGATATATGATGAAAATATATCTATTTTTTATGTTGTTAGAACCCTTAAATTGACCGAATACAGTAAATTTATCACGCAGTGGAGAAATTCCACTGCATTTTTTCGATTTTTTAAGGCATTATTTGATATAATAGATAAACTAATATGTTTTGCAATCAGGAGAGAAAAAATATGAGATGTCCAGCATGTCAATTTAATGGAACCAAAGTTATTGACTCAAGACCGGTGGATGACAATAAGGCAATCCGTAGGCGCCGAGAGTGTGAGTCATGTGCATATCGTTTTACTACATTTGAAAAAGTAGAAGAAATGCCGTTGATCGTCGTGAAAAAAGGTGGCTCACGTGAAGAATTTAGCCGTGAGAAGGTTTTGCGAGGTCTTATTCGAGCGTGTGAAAAACGCCCAGTAGCACTAAATCAGTTAGAGGAACTAGTATTTGCAATTGAACAAGATTTACGTAGAATCGGAAATTCAGAAGTGAAAACAGAAGATGTTGGTGAAATGATTATGGACCGATTGGCGAAAATTGACGAAGTATCGTATGTAAGATTCGCCTCTGTATACCGTCAATTCAAAGACATCAATGTTTTTATTGAGGAGTTAAAGGAATTAATAGAAAGACAATCTGATGAAAAATAAATGCGATATGGAGGATGATGAGCGTGGTGCATCTATATAAAGAATTACAGCCCGTTGATCGACTATCCATTCGAATGCCATTTCCTGTATCGAGCTATGATCGCCAGCTCATTACTTTACTATACCAACCTTTAATAGGAGCAGAGCCCATTAGCTTGTACTTCATGTTATGGGCTGAAGGGGAAAGTACGATTGAAGCTGAAATGTCACACTATCATTTGATGAATTCACTTGATATGCCAATTGCTAAAATTTTTGAATCGCGCATTGCATTAGAAGCGATTGGTTTAATGCGTACTTGGCGGAAGGATTCTGATGAGGTGCGTTCGTTTATGTACGACGTCATGCCACCTTTAGAAGCAACAGCTTTTTTCAATGATCCTTTATTATCGATGTTTTTATTTAGTAAAATTGGTGAGCAATCCTATAGGCAGTTACGCCAACGCTTCATTCAAAAGGGGCCATCAAATGATGACTATCAGGAAGTGTCACGAACATTTACAGATGTTTATCGCCCTGTGCAGCATCATTTACCATCCTTTGCAAATGAGCAATTAGGTGAAGAAAAAGAGAAACCAAAGGAACTGCCATTTAACTATGAGGAATTTGATTTTTCTTTACTTAGAGCGGGTTTATCAGAGCAACTTGTCCCATCTTCTGCGCTTACTGCTGAAGCCAACGCGACGATTGCGAAGCTCGCTTTCTTATATCATTTAACACCACTTGATATGCAAAAGGTTGTCATGCTCTCTTTAGATGATCATATGACATTATCAGAGTCAAGATTAAAAAAATCAGCTGCTGATTATTATAAATTAACTGTTTCTACAGAGCCGCCTGCGATGCAGCAAGCATTCCAATCGGCTGTGCATGTTTCAGAGGAAAAGCAAACGAAGGAAAAAGCGGTACAGACGAAAGAAGAGCAATTGATTCATTATCTCGATACGACAGCTCCTATCGATGTCTTACGTGATATTGCTAATGGGAGGGAACCAATCCCTGCGGATATTCAGCTGGCTCAAAATCTTGTCATGCAATATCAAATGCCGATTGGCGTTGTGAATGCTCTACTTCAGTATGTTCTTTTACGTACAGATATGAAGCTATCCAAAAGTTATGTCGAAAAGATTGCTTCGCACTGGATTCGAAAAGGTGTGAAAACAACGAAAGAAGCGATAGATTTAGCACGTAAAGAGCATAAGCAATATATGGAATGGAAAACAGCAGAGCAAAAACCTGCAGCGAAAAAACGCTACAGTGGTGGTAGGGAAGAAAAAGTGCCAGACTGGTTTAACAAAAATAAAGAAAAGAAACAGCAGACAGAAATGCCTAAAAAAGAAGTATCAAAAGAAGTCTCTAAGAGTGATACTGATTTCGAAGAGGAAAGACGTAAAATTCTCCAAAAACTAGGGATAGAAGAAGGGCAGGTGGATTCACATGGAACCGATTAATAATCAGTTAAGAAAAGTGATGGATTCACAAACTTTTCAAGAACGCTACGATCAAATGAAGCGAGAAATTCTTGAAAACAAAGGTGTCCAGCAATTTCTAGCTGACAATGATCAAGAAGTAAACAAAGATATGGTAGACCGAGGTCTCGTTAAACTTTATGAATATACTGGTCAGCAACATGATTGTGATGCTTGCCAATCTGTTGTAAAATGCCAAAATGCATTAAAAGGCTTTGTTCCGAAATTGTCTATTATTCGAGATTCAATAGATGTCGAATATACGCCTTGCCAGCAAAAACGTATGGAAGACGAGCGCCGTAAAGCTGCTTCAATGATTGAGAGTATGCATATGCCGAAGGAAGTATTAAAGGCGACGATCAAAGATTTAATGATTGATGACCATTCACGTGTGAATATTGCAAATAAAGCAGCCGATTTTGTTCGTGAATTTAAAGAAACGGGCGAACTTCCGCATAAAGGCTTTTATTTATATGGTGAATTTGGTGTCGGTAAATCCTTTGTTTTAGGCGCTATTGCCAATGAATTGGCGACATTACAAATCAAATCAGTCGTAGTATTTGTACCTGAATTTTTACGTGAAATGAAAAGCTCAATTCAAGATCAATCGTTACAAGAGAAAATTGATTTTGTAAAAAAGGCACCTGTTTTAATGTTAGATGATCTAGGAGCAGAAACATTATCAAGCTGGACACGTGATGAAATTTTAGGGACAATCATGCATTATCGTATGGCGGAACAGCTACCAACATTTATTACCTCAAATCTTGGTTATGAAGAATTAGAGGACCATTTAGCGTATAACCAAAAAGGTGATCGAGATATGCTAAAAGCTTCTCGAATTATGGAACGAGTTAAAGCATTGACTATGCCTATTCGGATGAGTGGCCAAAATCGCAGAGAATCGAAATAGTCTCGCAAATTAGATACTTTCATTTCCTACTTGATTTTCAACTTAATCGGGGGTATACTTTCAGTCATAATATAATTAAAAATGCTTGGATAAGGACAACAATTTTTTGTACGACTTGTAGAGAGAGAAGCCATGGCTGGAAGCTTCTTAGTACGGCAAATTATTTACCCCCTTGGAGCAGCGACAGTGAACTTCTTAGTAATTGTCGACGGTAGCGGCCCGTTAGCCGATCGAGAGCTTCATCTATACCTACATTATTTTTTGTGTTGGCTTAGAAGGAAGAAGGGTGGAACCACGAGAATACAGCCTCGTCCCTTTTGGGATGGGGCTTTTTTATGTCTAAATGCTGATTTAATGCTGAAGCGGTCCTTTAGCCCCGACAAGCATTGTATAAGGAACACAGTCTAAGAACGCCACATCCTGTAGCAACGACTGCGTGACCCGCATCGTGCGGGCCCGAAACAAAAGCGTCACTTTGGCTTTTGTCCGAGAAGACGGAAACGACCTCGAGCCGTTAGCGCCTGAAGCTGGAACACATTCTAAACGAGCATAGAACCTTGAAATTCGAGCATAGCAGTGTATCTTGTTAGGCGAATTTATCCATTGTAAAGGTAACCTAGGTTCGCGGCGTCCTGCTGCAACGGTTACGTGACCCACATCCTGCGGGCCCCCAAAACTCTCGAATCGACAAAATAAATAATATTTGAAGGAGAATGCAAAATGGCAGACATGATTAAATTAAAATTTCCCGACGGCGCAGTAAAGGAATTCGCTAAAGGAACAACAACTGAAGACATCGCACAATCAATTAGTCCGGGACTTCGTAAAAAAGCAATCGTTGGTAAATTCAACGGGCAATTAGTAGACTTAACAGCACCACTTGAAGAAGATGGTGACATTGCAATCGTAACACCTACAGATGCAGAAGCATTAGAAGTAATGCGTCATTCAACAGCTCACCTTCTAGCGCAAGCGGTTAAACGTATGTTCCCTGGTGTAAAACTTGGTGTTGGTCCAGTAATCGAAGGTGGTTTTTACTACGATATTGACTCAGCAGAGCCGATCACAGCTGAAGACCTTCTGAAAATCGAAAAAGAAATGAAAAAAATCATTGCTGAAAACATTGTCATCACTCGTCAAGATGTATCACGTGATGAAGCAATCAAACGTTTCACAGCAATTGATGACGAATATAAATTAGAACTAATCGAAGCTATTCCAGCAGATGAACAAGTGTCAATCTACGAACAAGGCGATTTCTTCGACCTTTGTCGCGGTGTACACGTTCCATCTACAGGGAAAATTAAAGAATTTAAATTATTATCAATCGCTGGTGCATACTGGAGAGGTAACTCAGATAACAAAATGCTACAACGGATTTATGGAACAGCATTCTTCACAAAAGACGATTTAAAAGCACATCTTCAAATGTTAGAAGAAGCAAAAGAACGTGATCACCGTAAAATTGGTAAAGAACTTGAACTATTCACTACATCTCAAAAAGTAGGTCAAGGTCTGCCATTATGGTTACCAAACGGTGCAACAATCCGTCGTACAATTGAACGTTATATCGTAGATAAAGAATTATCTCTTGGCTACAAACATGTTTATACTCCAGTGTTAGGTTCTAAAGAGCTATATGAAACTTCAGGACACTGGGCACACTATCAAGATGACATGTTCCCTCCAATGGAAGTGGATAACGAAACATTTGTATTACGTCCAATGAACTGTCCACACCATATGATGGTTTACAAATCGTCAATGCACTCATACCGTAACCTGCCATTACGTATCGCTGAACTTGGTACAATGCACCGTTACGAAATGTCAGGTGCTGTATCAGGACTTCAACGTGTACGTGGTATGACTTTAAATGATGCTCATATTTTTGTTCGTCCAGACCAAATTAAAGAAGAATTTAAACGCGTAGTAGAATTAGTGCTTGGCGTCTACAAAGATTTCGACCTAAATGATTACTCGTTCCGTCTATCTTACCGTGATCCAGCAGATACTGAAAAATACTTCGATGACGATGCAATGTGGGAAAAAGCACAAAACATGTTAAAAGAAGCTATGGATGAGCTAGGTTTAGATTACTTCGAAGCTGAAGGCGAAGCGGCATTCTATGGACCAAAACTTGATGTACAAGTAAAAACTGCAATCGGTAAAGAAGAAACATTATCTACAGTTCAACTCGACTTCTTATTACCAGAACGCTTTGACCTATCTTATGTTGGTGAAGATGGTAAGCCACATCGTCCAGTTGTTATTCACCGTGGTGTTGTATCAACAATGGAACGTTTTGTAGCCTTCTTAATCGAAGAATACAAAGGTGCATTCCCAACTTGGTTAGCGCCAGTACAAGTGGAAATCATCCCTGTATCAAATGAAGTTCACTTCGACTATGCAAAACAAGTAGAAGAAAAACTTCAAGCAGCAGGTTTCCGTGTTGAAATGGACGATCGTGAAGAAAAACTTGGCTATAAAATCCGTGAAGCACAAATGAAGAAAATTCCTTACATGCTTGTACTAGGTGATAAAGAATTAGAAGCAGGTAGCGTAAATGTACGTCGCTACGGTTCTCAGGATTCTGAAAGCATTGCGATTGAAGATTTCTTAGCGAATTTAAAAGCTGACGTTTCTTTCGATTAATATAGATAGAAGAAGCCACCCATAATAGGGTGGCTTCGTTTTTATTTAACTGTTGACAAATATCTCTCTGCATGATAAATTAATAAAGGTTAATGAATACAAAGTTTGTGGTTGAAGTAGAGGCTGCCCGCTTCTCACCTGTTGGACTCAGCATTTGATGTTTACAGGTTACATGATAGAACGGATCACGCAATTAGGCGTGTACATATATCGGCGGGCGGACATTTCGACTATGTCCGCTCGTTTTTTTTGTGGACATCGAAATATTCGTACCGATCTTCGGGCAACTAGCCCAAACCATGTATTCGCGACACTATTTGGAGGTGGATTGTTATTAGCAAAGACATGTATGTAAACGAAGGTATTCGCGCACGTGAACTTCGTGTTATCGATCATAACGGTGATCAGCTAGGAGTTAAGACACGTAACGAAGCTTTGGAGATTGCCGAACGCGCCAATCTGGATCTTGTCCTTGTGGCTCCTCAGGCCAAACCGCCCGTCGCTCGTATTATGGACCATGGTAAATTTAAATTCGAGCAACAAAAGAAAGATCGCGAAGTACGTAAAAATCAAAAAGTTATCGTGATGAAAGAGGTTCGTTTGAGCCCGTCTATCGATGAACACGATTTCCAAACGAAATTACGTAACGGGATTAAATTCCTTGAAAAAGGAGACAAAGTTAAAGCTTCTATTCGCTTTAAAGGTCGTGCAATTACGCACAAAGAAATTGGCCAACGCGTATTAGATCGCTTTGCTCAAGCTTGTGCTGAAGTATCTACGATTGAATCTAAACCGAAGATGGAAGGCCGTAGCATGTTCTTAGTTTTACAACCAAAGAACGAAAAAGAGTAATTTTATAGTTACACGAACAGTTTAGGAGGAATTCGACATGCCAAAAATGAAAACTCACCGTGGCGCAGCGAAACGTTTCAAAAAAACGGGTACTGGTAAATTAGTACATGACCGTGCATTTGGTAGCCACTTATTCGCAAATAAATCTACTAAAGCAAAACGTCACCTACGCAAAGGTAAAGTAGTATCTTCAGGAGACTACAAACGCATCAAATCTTTACTTTCATACATGAAATAATTAGATTCTAAAACATAAAATTCATATTATATGAATAGCAGGAGGTAATCACTATGCCACGCGTAAAAGGCGGTACAGTAACGCGCAAGCGTCGTAAAAAGGTTTTAAAATTAGCTAAAGGTTATTATGGTTCTAAACATACTCTATATAAAGTAGCTAACCAAGCAGTAATGAAGTCAGGTCAATATGCATATCGTGACCGTCGTCAAAAGAAACGTGATTTCCGTAAATTATGGATCACTCGTATCAACGCAGCAGCGCGTATTAATGGTCTTTCATACAGCCGTTTAATGCACGGTTTAAAACTTGCTGAAATCGAAGTTAACCGTAAAATGTTAGCTGATCTTGCAGTAACTGATGCACAAGCATTCGCTCAATTAGCAGATGCTGCTAAACAAGCAATCGCAAAATAATTCATGCCTCGTAGCATGATCTCAAAACTCATGGATCACTTGATTCATGAGTTTTTTTATGCAAAAAAGAGATAATCTCTAATCGCTTGTCGATTATGAAGATTATCTCTTTTTATTTTTGCTCAGGAAATAATAATGCAGCTAGTTCCTCTTTGGAATGTAGAAAATCATTTAATGTATATTCATCAAGAACTGCTATATATGCATGTAATGCACGATTTAGGGCACCCTTTAAACTACAAACAGGGGAAATAATACAGCCAACAGATTCCGGATTAAAGCAGTCAACAAGATAGAAGTCCTCTTCTGTTTGGCGGACGAGTTTTCCAATCACAATATCCTCTGGCTTCATAGCTAAACGAATACCGCCACCTCTGCCACGAACTGTTTCAATATACCCGAGTTTTCCAAGTTCATGCGTTACTTTCATCAAATGGTTTTTAGAAATACCATAAGCCTCAGAAATTTCTTTAATTGTCGACAGATCTTCAATGTTCCTCGCGCCAACATACAGTAGGACGCGTAGAGAATAATCAGTATACAAAGTTAAACGCATTTGATTCACCACCATTTCTTTCTTTATTATACCATGAGGGTGAAAAACGTAGAAATGTGTCTAAAATATAAAAGATGTATTTTAAATGTGTCTTTTGTGTTAAAGATGTATTTTATATATTGCTTTAATCGAAGAATAAGCGTAAGTTATAGATATAAAGAAAAAGGAGTGATTAATATGTTATCTGCATCAACAATCAAAATTGTAAAATCAACAGCACCAGTATTAGAAGTACATGGCAATGCCATTACAAAGGTGTTTTATCATAATCTATTCGAAGCACATCCTGAATTATTAAATATCTTTAATCATGCAAACCAATCTAAAGGGCGTCAACAAGCGGCTTTAGCAAACACTGTATATGCGGCAGCGGTTCATATTGAAAACTTATCGGCCATTATTCCAGTAGTTCAACAAATCGCTCAAAAACACCGCAGTTTAGGTATTAAAGCAGAGCATTATCCGATTGTTGGTGAATTTTTACTAAAAGCTATTAAAGAAGTACTTGGCGATGCGGCTACAGATGAAATTATCCAAGCTTGGGGAGAAGCATACGGCGTTATTGCAGATGTATTTATCCAGACAGAGGAAGCATTATATAAAGAAGCTGAAACACAAGAAGGTGGCTGGCGCTATTTTAAAGAATTTATTGTTACTAAGAAAGTACAGGAAAACGACAAGATCGTTTCATTTTATTTAAAAGCAGCGGATGATAAAAAATTGCCTGCATACAAACCAGGTCAATATATTACAGTCCAAGTAACAATTCCAGGTGAAAAATACTTGCATAATCGTCAATATAGCTTATCTCAAGCTGCTGGTGAAGATGCATATCGTATTTCAGTAAAACGCGAAGATGAAGGAAACCCGAGTGGTATTGTATCTGTTTACTTACATGAACAGTTGCAAGAAGGGGACACATTAAAAGTAAGTGCTCCGGCTGGCGAATTCCATTTAGATACAACTTCAAAAGCACCAGTAGCATTCATAAGTGGTGGCGTGGGTATTACACCATTAATGAGCATGTTTGAGACAATCGCAACTACAGATGCTGAGCGAAAAACCGCATTTATCCACTGCGCGCGTTCTGAAAACCTACATGCATTTGATACAGAGATCCAAGAAAGATTAGAGAAAATGCCAAATGCAGCTTATATTAAATTGAACTCTAATGAACCAGAGGGCATTATCAATCGTGGATTCATAAAACAAAATATAGCTTTAGAGAGCAAGGTTTATGTATGTGGACCAGTTGGATTTATGGAAGCTGTCATCAATGATTTATATGCATTAGGCTTCAAAGAATCACAAGTACATTTTGAATTTTTCGGCCCAGCAATGCAATTACAAGTAAAAGTACAAGCATAAGAACATGAAACACCGTTAGTAGTGGAGCTACTAACGGTGTTTTTAGTGTTTTTTTGATGCAGAAATGTTATAAACTAAACTAACAAAAGTGTCATTTGCTTTATTGGTTAATTCAGATTATAGAATTGAATAAAATAATGAAAATAACTGTAATTGGAAAAAGCTATGCATAGGTTTTTATCTCTATCAAATGTATTAATAAGTATAATCAATCTTTATATGTATATTGTTATCTGATTTAGTTGAAATATAAC
The DNA here is from genome assembly GCF_016612995.1 of Viridibacillus soli. Lineage (GTDB taxonomy): Bacteria > Bacillota > Bacilli > Bacillales_A > Planococcaceae > Viridibacillus > Viridibacillus soli. The sequence goes on along the minus strand of NZ_JAEOAH010000001.1, from coordinate 300,138 downwards.
ATTTTAAGGCTATCATGATATGTAACTGTTAAAGGAATGTAAGATTCGTAAAGGAATTGATGTGAAGTTGTGTTCATTTTGTTATAGAGTCTTTGTTATGCTTGAGGAGGCTATTTACTAGGTTGTTACAAAACTTATCGAAATGGCTCGAAAATACATAAGGAGCTATACAATAATGAAAAAACTACGTTATTTAACAACATTGTTATGCCTAGTTGCCGTCTTCTTAGTGGCAGCCCAAACTATTTCGGCAGATGAACTAGGACCTGCTAATCCAGATAGTAAAACGAAATGGGAAACAGAATCTGAAGTTAAGGATAAGTTCAATTTGAAAGTAAAATCTGCTGAGCCTGTTATTGCAGATATTTCAAAATGGCAAGGTACAATCGATTGGGCAACAGCAAGTAAGGTACTAGATTTAGTGATTATTCGTACCCAGTATGGTTCAATCTTAGAAGATACGAAACATAAAGAATATGAAGCGGGTGCTCTTAAGTATGGCGTACCTTTTGGTGTTTATTCATATAGTCTAGCTGAATCTACTGCAGATGCGAAAGCAGAGGCTAACACCTTTTATAACCGTGCTAGTAAAGACGCAAATTTCTATGTCTTAGATGTAGAAGAATTTACGAGTACTTCTGGTGAAAGTATGAGAGAAATCATCAATGCGTATGTGAAACAACTACGTACGAAAACAGACAAAAAAATTGGCGTTTACATCGCTCACCATCTATACAATCAATTAAATATTGACACATCAAAATTTGATTTTGTTTGGATTCCAAGATACAACAATACAAACACGGTACCTGATTTTAAGTATAATTTATGGCAATATACTGATAAGGGAATCGTCCCTGGTATTTCGACTTATGTCGATTTAAATCGTTTAAATCCAAACACACCACTGAATTACTTTACAGATGCTGCGGATGTAGAAACAGCAAATAAGGCGACATATTATACAACTAACCCTAAAAAGATTGTCGTAAAGAAAAAAGTCTATCAATACAGCTCAACAAGCTTAACAGCTGAATATAGAGGAGCAGCATTGAGTAAAAATACAGTTGTAAATGTATCGGGGATTGAGAAAACTTCAAAAGGTACACCACGTTTAAAACTAACAAACGGAAAATATATTACTGCAAATAAAGAGTTTGTTTTGAAATTAACTTCAAGTATTGATCAATATTACACAACAGTTCCTAAAAAGGTCCTTATAAAAAAAGGGTTAAATGCTTACAGCAGTACAAATTTAACAACTTCAAATAAATTAACTGGTGTGAAGAAGAATTCTGTTTTAACAATTAATGATATTGCATATTCTACAGGCGGTACACCTAGATTAAAAACAATTTCGGGCTCTTACATTACCGCGAAAAAAAATTATGTCCTACCTTTAACATCATCTATTGAAAACTATATATATACCAATCCAGGTAGTATAAAAACAAAATCAACAGTTTACCAATATCGCAGTACAAATTTCACTACAAGCAATAAAGGTAAAGCTATTACAAAAGGTAGTACAGTAAAAGTAAGTAGTATTGTATTCACTTCGAAAGGAACACCACGTTTAAAGCTGTCTAATGGTATGTACATTACAGCAAACAAATCATATGTTGTTGCAAAATAATAGAGTAGAACAAGAATATAATAAGTACTTTTAACTTAAATAGTCAAGAGGATACTGGCGATTGTTGCCGAGTTTCTTCTTGTCTTTTTATATTGATAAGTTTTTTATAAGTCAAGCTCTAAAAGAAATATCATTCATGGCTGTTTCTATTTTTTTGTATAAAATAGCGGCAATAAGCTATAGTTATAATAAAGAAGTATATTCGCTAAAAAAGGAGACTACAATGGAAACAATGATTTTATATTGGATTGCATTAATGTCAATCATCGGTTTTATCCTAATGGGCTTTGACAAACAAAGAGCTATTCATAAGGAGTGGCGTATACGAGAGCGAACTTTATGGCTTGTTGCGCTATTTGGCGGTGGCATCGGATCGTACATAGGTATGCGTATTTTCCGCCATAAAACGAAGCATACGTCCTTTGTATTTGGCTTACCAGCAATTGCAATTGTATATGCCTGCATCTCGTTAGTTATTTATTAATGAAAAAGCGTACTATCTCAAGTTGACAGTACGCTCAGACTGTAAACAAACTCCATTTTCAGCGAGTGTGCCTACGGTCTTTTTTGTTTTGAAATATATGTAAGGGAATTATAGAGGTTATGGCGATGCTACGAAGTATACTTCAATTCAGCGAGATTAAATTGAAATGATTGTTTTAGATTAACTGGTATTCGCGAATCATTTAGTTCGAAAAATTGAGGAAATAATAGATTTTTCTTTTATTTATGACTTGGTGAAAAATGAAGTAGATCACCTAAGTATTATTCAATATACATTTGGTATTCTATCGATGTGTAAAACAATTGAAGAAATTGAAACGAATATGGTCTATCGTTGGTTTTTAGGCTAGGGCTTTCATGATAAAGTACCTTGTTTCTCGACTTTTTGAAAAAAATACGGGCGTCGCTTCAAGGACACAACGTTTTGAACAGACATTTTATCGTATTAAAAATACGGCAGCTGAAAAGAAATAGATTAGTGCAGAATACGTTTTTGTCTATTCAACTCATGTGAAAGCGGGTACGAATAAACATAAAGAAAATCCGTTCCATCTGTTTTTGTATCATAAAACGACGAACCTTAAAAAATCGTAAAAAAACGAATAAAAATAGGTGTTTTCATTCGTTTTTTCAAAAATAATTAAAAATAGAAACATCAAAACCACTTACAAGAGATCAATTGGAATTGGTCCCATTTTATGAAAAGAATGATAATGGTGCAAGACCGTCCAATAAAGTAAGCCATCAAGTCGTCGTGCCTCAGCGAACTGGATATCATGTCATCTTCGCTGTATGGGGTGTCGCGGATACAGTCAATGCCTTCTACAATGCGATAGATGTTCAGTTTAGTGGAGCCAATGCAGGCGGAACGTCCATTTCGGCCACGAATTATCACTCGTCCATCCCAACCTTTAGTCTAGTAGAAAAACAGTAGGTATGGATTCTTGCAGTTTTGAATGATATCTCTTGAAATGAAGAATAAAGACTTCGAGATAAAGGCTGCAACGTGCAGCCTTTTTATCGTTTCGAGAATTGGAGCTAAGAATCAAACTAAAAGTGCGGAGGGGAAGTGGTGTTACCCCCATCCCCGAAATATCCAATTGAACAATCTTCTTATTCTATGATAAGCAGTCGTTCATTTCCTTAAAAAATCGGGATTTTTACTATTAAATCCTTCCCAAGCTTGCCGGGTTCCCTGTTCAAACTCATCCCTGATTGCACGGAGGCGTTTCTCTGACCCACCGTACCCTATTTCCTCTTTGCCATTCCCAATTTCTTTAGAGACGGCATCGGCAAATTCATTTCAAAGGAACACCGAAAGTATGAAGGCTTACACGGCCAAGATCGGTATTGACTGCAGGTGGAAAGAACTCGATGACGTTTACGTTTTACCTGATGGGGGTCACCATATCATTTCGGGAAAACTGTACGTTTAGACACAGAAGAACAAGGGTGTAAATTTAGATGATGGTTATAATTTCAAAAGGGGATCTAATTTTTTTATTATTACTAAAAAATTAGATCCCCTTATTTGTGTCCTTAAAAATAATCATCTTTGAAAGAACCAATATGAACTTTCATTCATCGTTTAATATGCTCTTACCTTTTTCTATTCTATATAGAAGTATTTGTTTACTATTCAGTAATATTTACAAAATCGACGGATCTCTTTTCCTCACTGCCCAAAACCGCTAGCACTTTATCTACTTCCTTTGTTAATTCTGGTGCTTTCCCCTGAGAGGCTAAATTAAGATTCCCAAAAGATTTATTAAAAGATAGAAATTGTCTTGTTTTTTCTTTCCCATTTATTTCTTCAAATAATGTATCATCTACAATTAATAGGATTACATTGGATCCACCACGATATGGAGATAGCCATACATCCCCTTTATATTGAACATTCATTTTTTTCTCATCAAATGTTATTTCTTTCAAGTCTTTATATTCTTTATTTGCAAATAAGATAGTTTCATCTTTTTTTATTTTTGGTAACGAATCAATAGGGACTGAAGATGTGAGCCCCCCATTATTATCTCTTTCACGTATAAGTCCCTTTTTGTCCATTTTTTCAGCAGTTGTTCTGCTTATAAATAGTAAATTACTAGGAGTATCCGCCCTAGCATCCCCAAACTCTGTCGGGAGCTTTATGTTGAGCTTGTTATTATCTATGGTCCCTTCTTTCATTTTAAATAGGTCTTGTGATATTGTTATATCTTTGTATATGTCTATTATAGAATTTCTTGTTTGTTCGTTTATCGCTCCTACCTCTATTGCAAGTCCATTTGCTGGAGAGTTTTTTGTACCAAATAATGAATATGCTCCTAACATGGTAATCGAAATACCAGCTACTATTAATAATCCAAGTCTTTTTTTCATCCTATATTCTCCTTCTTTTTATTATTTTTGAATTGAAATATGCTTCTTGTACAGCAACATAATCCCAAATTTAATATTTATTCCTGAATATTCTTCATCTTCTTGCCGTATGTTCCTAAGCGCCATATCCACTCCAGAGGTCCCATTTTAAAAGATTTCAACCATATATTGCTATAAAAAATTTGTAGAACAATAATGATAAAACTAATCAACAATAAGGTTAGGGATGAAAGTTGTTCGTTTTTATAGCCATTCAAATAGAAATAAATAAACGATGTGTGTATAACAAAGTTTGACATGGACATTCGACCATAAGCTGTTAAAAATGAAAGAGTATTTCTTATAGTGCTACTCATACTTAAAATTGTGAAACAAATTATGAAAAATAGACTCATTACTAAGCTTTCTAAATCATTTCTAGATTCATAGTACTGATATGTTAAAAAACCAAAAATCATTAAACATGTAATAAGCATTCCCTTAAATCGTTTAATATTGTAAAAAAAGGATATTTGTCCTAAAAACATCCCTAAAATAACCATTGAAAACATGCTCAATAAATTCACTAGAGATACAATATGAATAGTGATTGGATCTTCTGCAATCATATATATTCCACGTGTGAACCAGGTCAATATTGAAATGCTACTAAAAACTAAGATATTAATAATCGGTGGCATGTACTGAAATAAAAATCCTATCAACCCTAAAACGGCGTACATCATAAATAGTCCACCTGAAGTTACCCCAATACATGTTAATAGACCTCCGAGTAAAAAAAGTACAACCAAACGACGGATATAAATTAAATTTACCTTTTCGCCTTTTGTCTTCAAACCTGACATAAACAGTGTGGAAGATAAACCAAATAAAAACAGAAACATATAAATAAATTTTGTTTCCATTACATTCCTGATGAAGTCATGAATGTAATGGTATAAATCTGTGCTAATCGGTGTGACATTTTGAAATACATTTACAAAGGTAATACCTAGTAACGCAAATCCGCGTAGGTAATCCACTATTTCAATACGTTCCATTTTCAGTATAATTTTTCTCACCTTCTCTTATTTTTTATTGATATGAGCTTTAAAAGACATCAATAGCATTTTTTATTAGAATAAACCTGAGTATTTTTTGTTTAATATTGAGATTTTCACACCTATATTCTCTTTCTATTTCTCATCTTTAAATTAAAATATTGTTTTATACATTTTTTTTAAGTACTGAGCACGAACAAAGTAAAAGTATATAATTTGCATAACTAAGAAACAAATCAATACCATTACGGAACTACCCAAGACTGAAAAATCAGCTAACTTTTGTAAGGCCATAAAAGCAACCGTACTATGTGTAATCGCTATTGCAATTGGTAAAAAGAATAACAATGCAAGTTGACGTGACACAATTTTCTTTAATTCCGGTTTGCTTAAACCAACTTTTGCTATCATTTTATATTGCTGCTGATTTCGTTCTAAGTCTGTGTATAATCGGAAATATAAAAAGCTTGCAGCAAACGTAAAGAAAACAATGCCTATTAATACACTCATGATAGATGCAAGTCCAAAACCTTGCTTCATCGCTATCCATTTTAAAATTAAAGACGAAAATGTATATTGTTCGTTGTATACTGTAGGCTCATTTATACCTTCATTATCTGTCTGAAAAGCAGCCACGATTTTTTCAGCAACTTTTTTTGTTTTCTCCCAATCTTTCACAATAAAACCATTGATAGTGGGTTGACCATAGTGATCCTCTGGATCCACAATCATTTGATTATATACAGCGTCTGGTACAATAATTATTGTTTGGTTTGTATCTTGTAGTTCTTCGGGTTTTAGTATTTTATTTACATGCATATCTTTTTTTATATTTCCATGCAAAAATTGAAACTTAGTAGGGTTTGATTTTGTATTAGCAATTTGCCTCGAAGGTATGACAAAACTACTATTTTCACCTTTTAAATTTTCTTCTTCAAAACCAAATGCCTCAGCTAGTTTATTATAATCACTTAATTTTATAACGTTTGATAAGAACATACTGTTATAGAGGGTATCTCGAATTTGTTTTATTGAATAAGTAACCCGTTTGAAATGAAACTCGCCATCATTGAGCTCGCTTTCTATTTGTTTTAGATGCTCTTTTTCTAAACGGTTATTATTATAAGACTTATAAGAAAATGCAAAAGGACTATCCGATTCAGCCATGGACGAATTTCCTAATCCCATACAAGTCCCCACTGCAGTGAAGGCAACGGCAGAAATAATAGTTACCATAAAAAACATTTTTGCATTATCTTTTAATTGGTACACTAAATCTGAGATGGTGAGTATATTTGTTTTCTTAAAGAAAATATTTTCTCTTTTCTTTAATGCACGTAGCACATACACACTGAGCTGTGTAAATAAGAAGTACGTTCCAAGTACAACAAAGCTCACCCCTGTCGCCATCATGACTAATACATAATTAATATCCTTGTAATGAATTGCTTTAACACTATGGAACACAGCTGTATATCCTAATCCGATGCAACTAAGTGCGAATAGAGATAACCAAAGCGATGCTTTTGGTTCAGGCTTTGGTTTTTCTTCTGATTTTATAAGTTCTACAAGTTGATTCACTTTTACCATTCGGGAGGTGAAAAGTGAAATTAACAAAAATAGAAAGAAGAAAGCTCCAAATGTTATTCCAATTGCTTTAAAGGGTACGTAAAATGGGAGTCCTTTATCAATAAGTAACAGACTGTTACTCATAATTAAGATAAACTTAGAGAACGCCATCCCAATTGTAATACCTGTTAAAATAGAGACGATGCCAATTATTATATTTTCAATAAATACTAATTTATTCAACTGTGAACGTGACATCCCATGTAGCATTAAAATTCCAAAATCTTTTTTTCTTGTCTTTAAAAATGCACTTACAGAATATAGGATAAAGAAGAATGAAAAGAAAAATATTAATCCCTGCGATATCTGTAATCCTGATTTTGCAAATGTATTGATTGTTACACTGGTAGCAAGATCACCTTGTAAATTAGGATGAAATGCAAGTAATGCATAAGTAAAGAAAATCATAATAGCAAACGTACTACTTAAAAAATGGGCCAAATATGTTCGTTTACTTCGAATGATGTTATTAATCGCGAACTGTCTAAAAGTCATATGCATTCCCTCCTAATAATGCTAAAACCTCTAGAATTTTTTGATAGAATACTTTGCGATTATCACCATAATAAATCTCATTGTATAACTGTCCATCTTTGATAAACACGATTCGATCACAATAACTCGCAGCCATTGCGTCATGTGTCACTAACATCATCGTTGTGTCATTTTCTTTATTAAGCCTTGTCAATAGTTCCATCACATCACAAGCAGATTTTGAATCCAGATTTCCTGTGGGCTCATCCGCAAGTAATAATTTCGGATTATGAATAGTAGCACGTGCGATTGCTGTTCTTTGTGCTTGTCCACCAGAAATTTCATATGTACGTTTATCTAATATTTCAGTTATCCCCAGTTTTTCAGCAATAGCTTCTACTTTCCCTTTCATTACACTAGGGCTTAAACCATCAAGCGTAAGTGGAAGAACAATATTTTCTTTCACTGTTAATGTATTAAGGAGATTAAATGATTGAAAAACAAACCCTAATTCACGTCTTCGAAATAAAGACAACTGATTTGGAGACAACAGATATGGGTTTTCTCCATGAATTAATACTTCTCCTGATGTTGGAGCATCAATGGTGGACACCATATTTAATAACGTTGTTTTACCACTCCCGGATGGTCCCATAATTCCTACAAATTCACCTTTGTTTATTTTTAAATCAATATGAGATAGTGCGGTATATGAAATTTCTCCATTATAAATTTTCCCTAAATTCGAAACATTTAGTATCTCCACAAATATTCCACCTTCCATTTCTCTATTTGATACATAAAGTATAAACAATATATATTTTGTCTCATATCGATTTCCCTAACATTTATCCATTAAGTTTGTAAGATTCAAAAGAAAAAACCGATGAATAATCTTCCTTTCATCGGTTAACGAGATGCATACGGGAATACTATTCTAACTTTTGTTCCCTTACTTAACTCAGATTCTAGCTCAATCTTATGATTTAATTTTCCACATACTTCTTTAACAAGATATAATCCCATTCCTGTAGACTCTTTAAATTTCCTACCGTTTTCTCCAGTATAAAATGGATGAAAAACACGTGGTAAATCAGCTGTAGGGATACCAACCCCATAATCTCTTACTTCTAAAATAACTGCACGTCCCTTTGAATACGCTGATATTATTACTTTCTTTTTTTTACTTGATGAATATTTAATTGCGTTCGACAGCACTTGATTGAGTATAAATCGAAACCATTTCTTATCTGTTTCTACAGTAAGGTTAGGATCTACTTTTACTTCTGGATACACATAATTACGTATAAACAGACGTTTATTTTCATGAATAACGGAATCAATCATTTCTAATAATTGCACTCTGTCTACATGAAAATCCTGTTCAAATGTTTCTAATCGAGCAACATATAACACCATCTCTAATCCTTTTTGGATTCGTTCCGTTTCTTCATTAATACTGTCAAATCGAAAGTCATCTGCATCTTGTATAATTAATTCGATAACAGAAAGAGGTGTTTTCATTTGATGAACCCATTGATTCATAAAAGTCATTTGTTCTTGTTGTTTTCGTTCCCATTTTTTTAACTGGTTTTGATAATATTGATATTGGGTTTGTAGTAATTTATCTAGGGCCATTGATAATGGAGTCAAATCACTATCTTGTATTGACTCATTTAACGTTTTTATTGGTGTTGATAAACGCTTGTAGAATGAACGATGACTATAATAACGATATATTAGATAACCTATTAATAAAAAAATACCCAAAAACACAGAATATAATGCAGTCAAAATATGTGGATAACCATCAAACCAATAAATAAAAAGGATGATAAGCAATTGGCCAATTGTATAACAAATAAGCGGAATATGTTCTTGTAAAAATAATTTCATTATTACTTTCCTTCCTTCTCCCAAGTAGCATGCAAGCGATATCCAGCGCCACGAACTGTTTCGAGCGTATTCTCGATACCCAATTCTTTTAATTTTTTTCTAATCCTACCTATATTCACACTTAATGTATTCTCATCTATATACGTACTATCCCATAATTGTTCTAAAATTACTTCACGTTTTACAAGAAGTGGAGATTTTGTTATCAATATTTCTAATAAAGCTGTTTCTTTATTGGTAAGTAAAACGGTCTTATCATCTAGTTGAAGTTCCATTCTTTCTGGGAACAGGAATAACCCTGATTGCTCAACTATTCGTTCTTTTACTTTTGGAGCATATTCACCGTATGCTCTTCTGAGTTGACTACGGATTTTAGACATTACAACCTCATAATAAAAAGGTTTCGTAATGTAGTCATCACCACCATTTTCTAAAGCCAAAACCTGATCCATCTCCCCACTCCTGGCAGATAGAAATATAATTGGACAAGTAGAAATAGCTCGTATTTGGCGGCACCAATAATAGCCGTCAAAATTAGGCAGATTTACATCTAATAGCACTAAATCTGGTTTAATCTTTTGAAATGTATCTAAGATATTTTCAAAATCCTCTATAATAATACTTTGATATCCGTATTTTTTAATATGAGTTCCCAGTAATTCAGCAATTTTTATATCATCTTCTACAATCATGATTGTATTCATATCGTACTCTCCTCTATTTTAAGTGTGATTTTTTTAAGTTCGTTTGGCTTTTTATATTTAATTTTTAAGTTATTTTATTTAAAAGAGATGATATCTTACATACACCCTTAAATGCAATTAATATCAAATAAAGCGTATATCTGTTGTTTTTTATTAATTGGTATGTCAACACTAAATCAAACAACTTTTTTAAGGGCTAAGTTTTTATAAGTGACCGGACTTAGATAGCATAGTTTGCTGTGCGACCGAATATTATTGTACCAATTGACATAATCGAAAAGTTCAAGAGACAGCTGTTCAAGGGTAGGGTAGTGCGATCCGTTGATGAGTTCTGTTTTTAAAACCTTAAACGTCGCCTCTGCCACCGCATTATCATAAGGGTTCCCTTTTTGGCTCAGAGATCGTTTAATCTTGAACTTACTTCCATGATCAGCGCGGCTTGCTTTAAAATGTCGACTTCCATTTCGAGTTGTTTATTTCTCTTACGCAAGTCAATCAGTTCTTGCTCTACCGAAGGTCGGTTGTCTTTCTCTTTAAAGGAGCCTGACTGTTTGAATTGCGTAATCCATCTGTCTAAAGCAGACGCGGTTAATTCATATTCTTGGGCAATATCTTGACGGCTTTTTCCATTTTCATATAGGGCCACCACTTGTTTTTTAAACTCTGTTGAAAACGTTCTTCTTTTACTGGACATAGTAGATTCTCCTTCTTGTTATCTATTATTCTACTTGCCCTTAATTTTACTGTCGAACTAAGTGTAGACTAAAAATGAAAGCGAGTGAGATGAGATTAGCCGGTAAACCAATGAAATACGTTTTAAATGAATTAAATATACGCCATAAAACACAAGTGGAAACGTGGATGTGTTGGTATAAAAACGGAGAAATACATCGGTTTGAACAACCTGTAGGTAAACAATATTCCTTTCGTAAAGGTCTTAAATATGAGAATAAACAAGAAGTGGAAAATCGTTATTTAAAGCAACAGATTGAGGTCCTAAAAAAGTACGCAGAGTTGGAGAGGGAGTGGTTGGAGAAGTAGCTGTACAGCTAGTGGAGGCAATAAAAGAAATGATGAGTGCGAAGGATGTATGTGCACTAGAGATTGCCAGATCTACCTACTATCGTTGGAAACAGGTATCTACTGAAGTAAGGTCTCGTCAGGCAATTGAGCGACGTATTGATGAACTCTGTCGTGAACATAATTTCCGGTATGGTTATCGAAAAATTACCGCACTCTTACGGCAAGAAATAAGAATGAATCACAAAGTCGTGCAGCGTGTGATGCAAAATATAGTTGGAAATGTCGAGTGAAAGTGAAGAAACGTAAACAAACTGGACAACCTTACTACATTGCAGATAATTTATTGAAACGTAATTTCGAGGCAACAACGCCTTTGCGGAAGCTCGTAACCGATATTACTTACTTGCCATTTGGTCAGAAACCATTGTATCTTTCAAGTATGCAAGATCTATTTAACGGCGAGATTATTGCGTATTCAATTGGAGATTTCCAGGATATTGATTCCGTGTTGGATACCGTATCTCAGCTTGGTTCTTTGCCAGAAGAATGTACGCTACATAGCGACCAAGGTTCTGTATACACGTCTTATCGATATCAACAAGCTAGCAAAGGAAAAGACATTAGCATGTCCCGTAAAGGTACACCCGCTGATAATGCCCCCATCGGATCGTTGCATTCCGCATTAAAGTCTGAAACGTTCTACTTAGACAGCTTAAGAAGTACTATGACTGCAATCGTAGAACAAACCGTCAAAGACTATATAACTTATTATTTCCGAATTCAAACAAAACTAAACAACCAGTCCGCCGGTGCAATACCGACAACTGGCTGGATACATGCTTTTATGATCCCTGTCTTACTTACAGGAGTCAGTCTCAAGTAGACGTTCCGCTTTTTTTACTTCATCAGTTGTTCAATTGGATTTTTCCAGCTAATTGTTGCAGTCGGATAATGGCGATGGATTTCACTTTCTAAAAAAAGGAAATCATCTCTCTTTAGGCCTTGTAGTTCCATAATATTTTTAGTATCAATGAAAATGGAGACAACATCTAATGTGTCATTTACCGTACCTAAATATTTTTCGCCTTCAAACATAGCCCCTTTATATGAAATAAAAAAGTTTTTCCGTGCATTTTTAAAATCATCATAGAAATAATAGCTTCTACGTTGCACCGCATCATCGAATTTTCGTTTTGGATTAAAAAAGTAACGAATGACTTTATACATAACATATAAAATGAGCGCAACTAATAACACACGAATGAGAACAATCATCTACAGTTCCCCCTTGTACAAACATTATCCTTTCCTATACGATAGAGAAGGTTGAAAAGTTTCAAAAATGTTAGGGGAATTAAAATGAATTTACAAAAACTTTTTACAATGCAGCAGCAACTTGATGCATTTATTGAAGAAACACAGCATATTACAAAGGATGTATTCCGTGAAAAAGGTTTAGCATTGCTCGTTGAATTAGGAGAGCTTGCGAATGAAACGAGATGCTTTAAATTTTGGAGTACAAAGGGGCCTTCTGAGCGTTCGATCATCTTAGAGGAATTCGTGGATTCGATTCACTTTTTATTATCATTAGGTATTAAAAAAGGCTTTGATGATTTAGAAGAGTGGCCAACTGCTAAACGCGAAGGTGATATGACAGATCTATTCATTCAAACAGAAGCGGCTGTTTTAAACTTCATTCAGAAACCTGAGAGAGCGCAATATGAAGAGGCTTGGATTTTATACGGGGCACTTGCGGAGGCACTTGATTTTACCGCGCAGGATATCGTGGGAGCTTATATCGCGAAAAACGAAAAAAACTATGAGCGTCAACGTAATGGCTACTAATATATTTTTTGAAAATATTATATTTTTAGATTATAATAGTCTTTGAATCGAATATTTAGGAGGTCGAAGTAATGCAACAATTGGATGAAACGTTAAAGATGTTAAAAATATTAACTGATGCTCGTGCTGTTTCAGGTAATGAACGTGAAGCACGTGAGGTTATGAAAAAATACATCGAGCCTTTCGCTGACAGAATGGATAGTGACAATTTAGGTAGTGTTATCGCTGAAAAAGTCGGTGATGCGAATGGTCCAAAAATCATGGTAGCAGGCCACTTAGATGAAATTGGCTTCATGGTTACTCAAATCGACGACAAAGGCTTCTTAAAATTCCAAACAATCGGTGGTTGGTGGTCACAAGTAATGCTAGCGCAACGTGTGCAAGTCATTACACGTAACGGCGAAACAATTATCGGTGTAATCGGCTCTAAACCACCGCATATTTTACCAGCAGAAGTACGTAACAAAGCTTTCCAAATCAAAGATATGTTCATCGACGTCGGCGCTGCTTCAAAAGAAGAAGCTGAAGGTTGGGGAATCTTACCGGGTGATATGGTCGTACCGTATTTCGAATTTACAGTGATGAAAAATGAAAAGCATTTACTAGCAAAAGCATGGGATAACCGTATTGGCTGTGCCATAGCTATTGAAGTATTAAAAGGGCTAAAAGACGAAAAACATCCGAATATTGTGTATGGATGTGGGGTTGTACAAGAAGAGGTTGGTTTACGCGGGGCTAAAACAGCAACTCATAAAATTCAACCTGACATTGGTTTTGCTGTGGATGTAGGTATCGCTGGAGACACACCAGGAATTACATCAAAAGAATCTACAAGTAAAATGGGTGCTGGCCCGCAAATTATTATTTATGATGCTTCAATGATTTCACATAAAGGTTTACGTGACCTTGTTGTGGATACTGCAAACGAAAGTGGCATTCCATTCCAATATGAAGCAATTCCTGGAGGCGGAACAGATGCAGGTTCCATTCATTTAACTGCTAATGGCGTACCAGCATTATCAATTGGAATTGCGACACGTTACATTCATTCAAATGCAGGGATATTGCATCGTGATGACTTTGAAAACACAGTCAAATTAATCATTGAAGTGATTAAAAAATTAGACCGTGAAACAGTGAATAAAATCATCTTTGAATAAAAGGGTAATAGAACAACGTATGAAGGGGAAAGAACAGATGGAAAACCATTTGTTTTTTTCACTTTCATAAATTCTATTAAAACTTAGATACTAACTACCTTCTAACACTTACATTAGGGGGTATTTTTTTGTCAAGAAAATTAGGGATATTTAACGTAAAGGTAAATAATGCGCTTGTACAATTGTCAAGTTCAAGAGGACAACCATTACCTAAAATAAAATCAAAACCAATTACACCTTATCCTCAACAACAACAAAAACAAAAACAAAACATCAATGCTATTACGATTGATAGTGCTTTGAAAGTTGTTAATAAAATGGAGTTAAGTGAATTAAGATCACGTACAATCGGCGAATACAATTATGAAAAACAATTTAACTTAGTTAATATTAGATGGAAATATTATTTTGAATAAATAGAGGTGATAAAATGTTATTCTTATGGCAACTTTCATTATTTGTTTCAATTGTTGCTTTAATAGTAGGTAGTGTAAAAAAATCTTGGGTATTCTTATTAATTAGCACAATTACATTCATACCGATAGCATATTATTTTTCAGGGGCGAATAATGCTTGGAAATATGTTGGTTTGACTCCAATCATACTACTTGTTCTAACGATATTAACTTGGTTCATAAGTAAGAAAAAATTGAAGGAAATATTTAAAGCGTAATCGGAAGCGATTATTAAATGGGAAAATAAGGATGTAATATGAACTGCATTACATATAATTTCGTTTAGAAGGAGATTGAGATGATAATTAAAATGACACAATTTAATATGAAGGATTTTAATAAATCAAACGAAGGTTTCATTGTTTCGGGGAGAATTATACCTACATATGAAAACAATGTTTGGAAATATACAGAGGAGGTATTTTCTGAACCTTATTTCAAGAAATATGAAGATGATGAAATTGATATCAGTTATATTGAAGAAGAGGGGAAAGTTGTATTTTTTTATTACGTTGAAAACAACTGCATAGGTCAGATTAAGATTCGTTCTAATTGGAATGGAGATGCACTTATTGAGGACATTGCTGTTGCAAAAGATTATAGGGAAAATGGTGTTGGAACAGAATTACTAAATAAAGCTATTGAGTGGGCAAAGGAGAATAACTTTGGTGGTCTTATGCTTGAAACACAAGATGTTAATGTCTCAGCTTGCCGTTTCTATGCTAGAAGCAATTTTGTAATCGGTTCAGTTGATACTATGCTATATTCGAACTTTCCGACAGCTAATGAAATAGCAATTTTTTGGTATTACAAATTTTAGTTTCATAGTGGAGGAAATTAGGATAAAGAAGGACTATTTAACGGATAATAAGCTAATGAGTGATGGAAACTCGAAATGTCGCAAACGGATACTTTAGTGGAAGATTGTTGAGCTGTTCGGACGGCTCTTTTTTCTTATTCAATTAACAGGGAAGTTTACTAAATAAGAATGTTATGGTAATAGATGAAATATTGATTACTGTCTGACTAAAAAGGGGTTTGGTCTATGAGATTAACAAATAAAAAAATCGAAACGTTAAGAGTCAGCATTGCTAATGTTTTAAACAACGTTCTGGAATGGCAGATTGAAGAAATCAAATTTATAAGTAATGGAGTTAATAACGCTGTTTTTTTGATTAGAGAAAAAAACTTAGGAATGCTTGCTATTAGAACTCCTTGGAGAACAGAAGGAAACTTGAATGATATAAATTTAAGTGGCATGATATCATTGAAAAAAGAAGCAACTATCTGCGAACATTGTCACAAATATATCCTAGTACCAAAAGTTCATAAGCTTTATTTAGGTGAAGAAATTAACTTTTTAGTATCTGATTTTGTATCGGGAGATGCCAAAGAGATACCTTCCTATGATGTTGGAAAACTCACATCTAAAATACATAAAATACCGTTGGATGATTTATCAATTATTGACCAGAAAGAACGAACATTAACGAATATTATTTCACACAGAATAACAGAACGTGTTCATTCACTAAGTAAACTGATAAATAATAGTATCATTATTCCTAGTTCAGAGGAAATGGAAGCAATTCTGAACTCATCACAAACAGAGAACTCCTTACTCCACCTTGATGTTAGACCACCAAATTTAATAAGGGAAAATGGGATTATTAAAGGGATTATAGATTGGGATAATGCATACATTGGTAACCCAATTATGGAGTTAATGAGAATTTCTGAATCGAAAGAGTTAATCGAGGAAGAATTTCTAAAAGGTTACGACGATGTAGACATTATTGAAAATACTGATGAAGTAATACAATCAATTTATCGACTTGATACTGCTTTAATGTTATCGATATTATTCACTTCGTACATAAATGATTCTGTTAAAAGGGATTACTATTTCAAGCGGGTTCGTTTTCTAAGTCAAGAAATAAACAATACCTTATAGTCAAATTATTATTGAACTAACAGGGGCGTTAGTTCAATAATAATTTAAATGCAGAACTAAAGTGTTATTAATATAAGTAATATTCACTAATACTGAATTTGTTAATCAATTTTTAGTGTGTATTCTAAGTTTCTTTTATTCATTTATAAAGAGAAATATAATAATACAAAGTTAAATAAAAGGGTTCATCACCGTAACTTGGGGTTGAATTTCTAAGTATTCAATAACTTTACATTTAACTATAGAAATGTTTGAAGTAATAAGATAGTTAATAACTAAGTTCTGAATTTGTTCTATGACTCTAATACAGTCAAACCCTTCATTTATACAGTGTAAATAAATATTTCTGTGAATGTAATGCAGGGATATTGCATCGTGATGACTTTGAAAACACAGTCAAATTAATCATTGAAGTGATTAAGAAATTAGACCGTGAAACAGTGAATAAAATTATTTTTGAATAACGATTAATCGAAGCTCCTTTGCTCATACGAGTAAAGGAGTTTGTTTTTTTGGAAAAAACATAAAAATACAATTGATTTAATATTTATGCATATGTATAATGGGCATTAACAATAAAAAGTATTGGGAGAGATCATATGAAACTTTTAGAATTAGTACAATTAAAGTTAGTGGATAGTTTGAAAGACAAAGATTTAATTTCTCTTATAGATTATACAAGTGAGGAAATTCAAGGTTTATTAGATCTTGCGATTCAGTTGAAAATCATTACAAAAGAAGGTAAATGTCCACCATTATTAGAAGGTAAAACGCTGGGCATGATTTTCGAGAAGCATTCAACACGTACTCGTATTTCATTTGAAGTCGGTATGAACCAACTAGGTGGTAAAGGGATGTTCATGCATGCACGTGACTTACAAATCGGACGTGGTGAATCTGTCCATGATACTGCACATGTATTATCAGGTTATTTAGATGGTATTATGATTCGTGCTAATTCACATGAGATGGTGAAAGAATTAGCAGAGCATGCATCGATTCCGGTTATAAACGGCTTAACGGACCTTGCACACCCATGTCAAGCATTGGCTGACCTAGAAACAGTTGCGGAAGAAAAAGGCCTTGTCAAGGGCTTGAAACTTGCGTATGTCGGTGATGGCAATAACGTGGCACATTCGTTAGTAGTAGCGGCTGCACATGTTGGGATGGATGTTGTTGTTGCAGCACCTAAAGGGTATGAACCAAGTGAAGCAGTGATGAAAAAAGCAGCTGGAATTGCAGCGGTTAATGGTAGTACTGTATCGTTTACATACGATCCAACAGAAGCAGCAAAAAATGCGGATGTTATCTATACCGATGTATGGACTTCAATGGGTCAAGAAGAAGAATCTGCGAAACGTTTAGCAGATTTTAAAGATTATCAAATTAATGATGCATTAGTAGCGAACGCTAAAGCGGACTATATGTTCCTACACTGCTTGCCGGCACACCGCGAAGAAGAGGTAGCAACATCTGTAATCGATGGACCAAATTCATTTATCTTTGAGCAAGCGGAAAATCGTCTACACGCTCAAAAAGCTGTGTTAGCTTCAATTTTAGGATAAGTATTCATTATGCACATGATATGAGACAAAAGAGAAGGATAGATAAATGAGGAAACTTATTCTCTATCTACCTTTTTGTAATAACGGATGCGATACTTCTCTAAGAAGTATCGCTTTTTTTATTTCATTCACCAACGAAATTGACGAAAGTGATTTAGAGAACATAGGAAGCTTTTTTGTATTAGAAAAATTAAGAAGTAAGGAACTAAGATGGGGGCTTAACTATTGCCTAGCGTAATTTGGATAATAGGTTTGAATAAAAAAACAATAGCTTAGAGTTTCTTTGTAACATTCACGTAACACATCTGGTTTAGTCTAATTCATGAGGTTATTGGGATTCAAGAACTGTTAAATTTGAAAGTGGGACAGACCTTGCGTCTGCTGATGAAAATCATAATGACTTTGTCTATGTAAATAAGTCCACTGAAAACAGGATAGTAAAAAGCTTGGTACTGCAATGCAACTGAAAGAATTCTATATTCATGAAAACCTGCTCTGGCTGCTTTGTGCGGCTTGTGACACAAATGACTATGAAATATTTTATGTAATAGACCTTAGATAGATGTTAATAATTTACGTTAGAATGGTAGTGGGAAAATGAAGAGATTAATTTTTAGAATTATTAAAAGCCTGATTGTCTTAAACATAGCAGTAGCGGGAATAGTTACTTATTCATTTAAAATAGAGCCGAACCGTCTTATTACAAAGGAATATGATCTTGAGCTTATAGTGGGAGGAGAGGATACTATAAGGGTAGTACAATTTTCAGATGTCCATTTAGGTCCAAATTATTCACTAGAGCAGCTGGGGAAACTTGTAGACAGAATCAATGGACTTGAACCTGATGTAATAGCTTTTACGGGAGATCTTATGGATGTACCATCGCAGTTCGAGGATAGGTCGAAAATTAGTGAGATATTGGGTAAACTAAGTAGTAGATATGGAAATTATGCAGTTTGGGGAAATCATGACCGCGGAGGCGGTGGAGTAAGGTTTTATGAAGATATTATGAGAGAATCAAAATTTAAGCTACTTACAAACGATAGCAGCAAAATAGAGCTTGAAAATGGAAAAGTAGTAAATATTATAGGGTTGGATGACGCGATGCTCGGAAATCCAGACGTTCAAAAAGCGTATTCAGGTGTTGATAGTCAAGGAACTAATCTTCTTATATTACACCAGCCGGACCTTGTGGAAGAAGTAGGGTATGACAATATTGATTTGGCGCTTGCTGGGCATAGTCATGGAGGGCAGGTCGATGTACCATTCATTGGCCCTCTAATTACGCCTCCACTAGCAAAGAAATACACCAAAGGACTATATCAGCTTGGCATACACAAGTATCTTTACGTAAATAGCGGAATAGGTACTACGAGGATACCTATTCGGTTTTTGAACCCTTCAGAAATATCGGTGTTTAATATAACTCTATGATTACCCAAAATAAGATGCGTTTGTAGTAAAAATGACTTTTAAAAGGTAAGCGTCAAATAATGCCCAACTATTCGCGGGGGTATCATTTGGCGCTTATCTATATATCTAAAAATTCTCCGGAAACTAAGGATTCTGCTCAGCAAGTATATTAATCGGAAGGGAGAACAGGAAATGAATATTCTAATCGCAGATGATGAACCACACATGGTTAAAATACTTTCAGTCTATTTAAAAGAGGAAGGCTTTCATATTCTAGAGGCTAAAGATGGACAGGAAGCATTGAGTATATTTGAAACAACTAAGATTGAATTAGCAATTTTAGATTGGATGATGCCAAAAGTTGATGGAATAGAAGTATGTAAATATATAAAAGAAAACAGTCAAACCAAAGTTCTAATATTAACAGCAAAAGGTCAAAATGAAGATGAAATAAAGGCCTTACATAATGGAGCAGATGAATATATAAAGAAGCCATTTGATCCAAGGGTATTAATCCTAAGAGTTAAAAAGCTAATGAATTTAAGTGAAGAAATTAAGGTGAGAGATATTATGATTAAAGAGAATGAAAAAAAAGCATATAAGCACAAAGAACCGATACAACTTACAAAGATAGAATATGAATTGCTGCTTTTCTTCATTAAAAATAGAGGTGTTATTTTATCGAGGGATAAGCTTATTAATTTAGTTTGGGGCATGGATTATGAAGGGGATCATAGAACTGTAGATACTCACATCCGAAGATTAAGAACCAAAATTGGTGATGATATGATAAAAACCTATAGAGGCATTGGGTATTGCCTGGAGGTGGAGGAAGATTAAAATCAGGAGTAAGTTTTCAATTGGCATATCATCCGTTGTCATTTGTATTTTTATCTTCTCAATAATTGTGAATATCTTCTTAGTGGACAGATATTACATTTATGAGCAAAGAAAGATTTTAGATAAAGTAGCTAGCGATATACTCAGCGTACCTAAAAAGAATCTTTTAAGCGATTTGAAAGAGATAGAAGAGAAATACGCCGTAACGATTGTGTATTCAGACACAAGTGGAAATTTGAATCAAATTAACGAAAGAATAATATCCGAATTTGACAGAAAAAAAATAAAGCTAAACAAATTTTGGATTACTGAGAATTCGTTAAATACGTTGCAGGAGAGAAGCGTTAATAAGATATACGACCAAGGGGTAAGTAAATATAAAGTTTTGACTAAATTTATAAAAATAGATAATAATATTATTGCCATAGGTTTGCCATTACCACATATGGAAGAAGCGATCGTCATAATGAATAGATTTAATATACTTTTGATGACCATTTCAGTCATTTTAATTGTTTTTTTAGTGGTGGTTATATCGAAAAAAATTACAAGACCATTAGAATCTTTGAAAACTTTGTCTCAAGATATAGCTAATTTAAATTTTAGGAAAGAAGAGATTAAAACCAATGATGAGGTAGGGGAGCTTGCCAAGAGCATAAACATTATGAGTGAAAACCTAGAAAAAGCACATGATGAAATCAATAGTCAAAATAAACGTTTGAAAGATTTAATGTCAGATATCTCCCATGAGTTAAAAACGCCATTATCATTAGTGAAAATATATGAACAAGGAATATCGGACGGCTTAGATGATGGCACATATAGATATACAATTGAAGAACAGATTGAAAAAATGAACGCATTAATAGAGAAGCTTTTGTTTTGGACACAATTAGAAAGCAACTCTTTAAACAAATCCACTTTTGATTTAGGCAAAAGGCTTGCTGATATTACAGGGAAATACACGCTAATATTGCAGGAAAACCATGTTAATTTATTATTGAATTTTGATGCGGGTAAGGAATATATTATTCATGCAGAAAAAGATGGAATAGATGTTGTACTCGATAATCTAATTACCAATGCCATTAAGTATACCAATGACAAAAATATAGATATTGCTTTAACGAAAAAAAATAATATTGTAAAGCTTACCGTTGCTAACGGGGTTGGTGAAATTGAAGAAAGTGATTTAGAAAATATATGGAGACCTTTTTATGTATTAGAAAAATCAAGAAGTAAGGAGCTTTCTGGAACAGGTTTGGGCTTACCTATTATCAAGACTATTTTGGAAAATCATCATTTGGATTTTGGGTTTGAATTAAAAAATAATAGGTTAGAGTTTTTTGTCACATTCGCGTAACACACCCGAGTTAGTCTAGTTATGGAGGTGTGATACATGAAAAAAATAATATCAATCGTGTTAATTGCAACAATTGTAACTAGTGTTCTTACGGGATGTGTGAACGACAAAAACAATCCAAACAAAGAGGTCGATTCAAAAATAGATAATTTAGATTTTAAATTTAGTGTGGATCCAGAAACATTAGCGCTTAAGGTGGAGTCTAATGGAATTACTGAAAGAGCATCGGAACCACTGGAGAAAATGGAAGTTTCAAATTTAAAAGACAGTGGAGATAACATTAGCTGGACCTATTTAGAGAAAGAAATCGATGTGGATATCGAAAAAACAGATAAGTATGTAGATGTAACCATTAAATCCAACAAAGATAACGAAAATATGTTTTCATGGCCGAACGTGAAGGGCGATGGATATATGCTCCCATTAAATCAAGGGAAGTATATTCCAAGTGATGATTCTATCTGGAAAGATTATTTAAGCGAAGAAAAAATGAAGGTGATTGAGGCTTTCTCCATGCAGTTTTTTGCAGTTGATAAAAGTGAGTATTCGTTAGTATATATTATTAAAAATCCTTATAATAATGAAATTGCTTTCAATACAAAAAAAGATATTGAGTTTACTTTTAATCATGAGTTTCCATCTATTAATAAACAGAAGGAATATGGCTTTAGAATATATTTAACAAAAAAAAATTCAGTACATGTTGCAAAAACTTATAAAAATTATTTGGTTGAACAAGGTGACTTCAAATCCATGAAGGAGAAGGCTGAAGAAAATAGTAATATCGAAAAACTTTACGGTGCACCTCATGCTTATTTTTGGGACAGAACTGTGATTTCAGAGGAAAATATAAAATGGGCAAAACTGAGAGGCAGTTTCCCTGAAAAACTGCAATTATGGATCCAAGAGTTATTAATAACTAAAATTGAAGATGGATCAGAACTTGCATCCGTCTATGATGATTTAAATACCTTTGATTATGTAGATAAATATAATAAAAATAGATTAGTAAAAAGCTTAAGTGCCGTAATGCAGCTAAAAGAATTCTATAATCCAAAAATATTTACTGAACCAGATAAAGCAACTCAAAAGATATTAAGTAAGGGAGTAGACAATTTAAACCCTGTGGAATTGATTGACCTAAATAAGAGGTTATTAAAAAGCATACTTGGTAATGTAGTTGACCCAATAGAGCGGTGGGCAGACGCAAATACTGTAGATGTGATAATGGATATGAAGCAATCGGGGTTAGAAAATATGTGGATTGGTTTGGATGACTGGCAAGAAGGATTCATTAAACCAGAGTTAGTAAAAGAAGCAGAAAATCTGGGATATCTAATAGGTACCTATGATTCGTATCATTCAATACATGAACCAGGTAAAGAGCAGTGGGAAACAGCTAAGTTTAAGGATACTTCACTTTTTGAGCATGCAACTGTAACTAATAAAGATGGAAGTAAAATCGAAGGATTCCAAGGTTTAGGTAGAAAGTTAAATCCGACGCTAGCTATGCCTAGTGTAAAAGAAAGAGTAACTTCGATTTTAAATACTGGTGTAACATTTAACTCATGGTTTTTAGATACAGATGGCACTGGGGAAATCTTTGATGACTATTCACCAGAACATGTTACTACTGAAGAGGAAGATACCTTAGCTAGAATTAAAAGAATGGAGTATCTGCAAAAAGAATGGGGTATGGTAGTTGGAACTGAAGGCGGAAATGATTTTGCTAACAAAACGATTGCTTTTGCACATGGAATAGAAACGCCATCGTTTTCCTGGATGGATGAGGATATGGGCAAAAATAAAGAGAGTAATTATTATGTAGGAAGATACTATTCGAGTACTGGCGGAGTTCCCGAGCTGTTTTCTAAACAAATCCCTGTAAAGGATAAGTACAAGAAGCTATTTTTAGATTCAAACTACACCATCCCATTGTATAAACTGGTTTACAATGATTCAGTAATCACGACTTATTGGTGGGGATGGGGAACTCTGAAAATAGAAGATGAAATAACAAATAGAATGTTGTATGAAATACTTTACAATGTACCGCCTTTATATCATATAGATAAACACGAGTGGGAAAAGCACAAAGAAACAATAATAAACCATTCTAAGGTATGGTCAAATTTTAGCAAAAAAGCTATAAAGGAAGAAATGACAGATTTTAAAATTTTATCAGATGATAGACTAATTCAAATGACTAATTATGGTGAAACATTGAGTGTAATAGCAAATTTTTCAGAAGATGAATTTATCGTTCAAGGCGAGACAATACCAGAGAAATCATTGTTAATTATTGATGGAAATAGTAAAACCATCTATACACCAAAAAGGCAATTGTAACAGTCACCACATTGTAACCAATCATATTCTATTAAACAATTTACTTGAATAGTAAAGACCTTAGTTGGCTACTCAACAATAACTTGTCGTGTCTTAAAAAAGATACCTAAAACATACTAAATCCCCATCTGTACATTCAGATGGGGATTTAGTATGTTTATTTTAGAAATAAGCCATGAGTCAATCAATCTCAAGTATAATTACTTGTCTTTAATAATACAGAGTAGGTTTATGCTTTTTCTTCAATTGTAATTACGCCTTTTGTGCCACTTTGGAAGTGACCTTTTCAACAGTCACCTCGTTGACTGGACGTCTTGACCAATATGTCGCAAGGATTGGTCCCGAAATATTATGCCACACAGCACCAAACGTACTTGGTAGGGCAGCTAATGGACCAAAGTGAGCAGCAGCAAGTGCTACACCTAAACCTGAGTTTTGCATTCCTACTTCTATAGAGATGGCACGTTGATCTTGTAAAGAAAGACCGCATAATTTTCCTGCGTAGTAACCTAGTAGTAATCCAGCCCCGTTGTGTAAAAATACAGCTAAGAATACAAGTAAACCAGCAGAAGCAATTTTTCCTTGGTTACCAGAAACAACTGCTGCCACAATAATGATGATAGCTACAACTGAGATTAATGGCACAATTGAAATGCTTTTATCAACAACAGTCGGCAGAAATTTACGAATAAGTATACCTAAAGCAATTGGTACAATAATGACTTGGATAATTGACATAAACATCGATTTTGCATCTACAGGCATCCATTGACCAGCTAACAGTAATAATAATAACGGTGTCAAAATGGGTGCGAGTAATGTAGAAACAGAAGTCATTGTAATTGATAATGGAACGTTCCCTTTTGCCAAATATACCATTACATTAGAAGAAGTGCCTCCAGGAACTGATCCTAATAATACAAGACCAGCAGCTAATTCAGCAGGTAATTGTAAAATGTAAGCGATGGCCAAAGCTGTAAGAGGCATAATCGTAAATTGTGCTATGATCCCTATAAGGACAGACAAGGGTCTTGTAAGAACTAATTTGAAGTCACTTGCCTTTAGTGTAAGTCCCATACCAAACATAACAATACCAAGTAATAGTGTGATATAACTGCCAAGACCTAAAAAGGGCGTTGGGAATAAATAGGCGGATACTGCAATAAGCATTACCCACACAGCAAAATATTTGCCAACAAAAGAGCTGATAGTTTCGAGCGTTTTCATATGAATATACATCCTTTCTGAATCTTTCTTGTAATAATTAAAATAGGGTAGAGTCTAAGCATTATGAAAGAAATATGTATCTTAAAACAGTTTTAAATTAATTAAAAATTAATATTATTCTGATAATTTATTTTATTATAATGCTTATTATATATTTTACAAGAGAATTATTGAAAAAATAGAAAATCCCGTTCTTCATAATTAGAAGAAACGGGGATGGGCATTACTACTACTTATTCTCCCATACGAACAATCTTACCCGGATTCAAGATATTCTTTGGATCTAGTGCGATTTTAATCGTTTCCATGACATGAAAAGCTTCACCGTGTTCTTTTGCTTGGTATTTTTGTTTGCCGACACCAACACCATGTTCGCCAGTACAAGTACCGTTACGATCTAATGCAAATTGTACGATTGATTCATTGAAGTCATCTGCTCTTTTTACTTCTTCGACATTTTTCATATCAATCATGACAAGTGCGTGGAAGTTACCGTCACCAACATGCCCTAATATACCACCTGGTAGATTCGCCGAATTGAGCTGTTCTCGTGCAAAACGAACAGCATCTGCTAAATCGGAAATGGCTACGCAGACGTCTGTTACCATTTGTTTTTTCCCAGGGTGACCATGTGTGTAAGCATATGCTAGGTTGTGTCGAGCTTCCCAAAGCTTGTGACGAGCGGCATTATCCGTTTCGAACTGTACTTCCACGCAGCCATTATCCTCCATAATCTCACGAGTAAAGGCAACATCTTGTATCAAGCCCGCTTCATTACCATGGAACTCGATAAATAGGGTTGGTTTTTCAGCATAATCCATATCACTATAATGATTTACTTGGCGAATCGATTCTTCATCAACTAATTCAACACGGGCAATTGGAATGCCGACTTGTAATATAGAAGTAACGGCAGCAATCGCATTTTCAACAGTTGGGAAAACAGCGCGGGCAGCAATTTCAAATTCAGGGATACCATAAACTTTTAATGTTAGTTCTGTAAAGCAGCCAAGCGTACCTTCAGAGCCGACAAACAAGCCGTTTAGATGGTAACCTGATGAAGATTTCGCAGCTAAATTACCGGTATTAATGATCCTACCATCGGCTAAAACAACCTCTAAGTCACGTACTTGATCACGCATTACGCCGTATCGTACAGCGGTAGTTCCACTGGCATTCGTCGCAGCCATACCACCTAAGGAGGCATCTGCACCTGGATCAACGGAGAAAAACAAGCCGTATTTTTTTAGTTCTTTATTTAATTGCATTCTTGTAACGCCGGGTTGTACTTTTACAAGCAAATCTTCTTCACGAATTTCTAAAATTTTATCCATTAAAGAAAAGTCGATTGTAATACCATTTTTATAAGGGATAACATGTCCCTCTAAGCTAGAACCGCGGCCGAAAGGTACAACTGGCACAACCAGCGTATTGGCAAGCTTCATAATATTGCATACTTGTTCTTTCGTTTTAGGAAATACAACGATATCTGGAAGACAAGCCTCATGATATGATTCATCTTGTCCGTGAAGTTCTCTAATGGTCTCATTGGTAGATATTTGATCTCCGTCAAGGAATTGTTTTAATGATTCTACAATGGTATTGACTGCTACGGTCATTTCAATTCGCCTCACTTAATGTTTTATAAGAATCCTTAATTTTTATTATTCTCTGACTATTCTAACTGTAATAGAATTTATTATAATATGGCCAAAATATTAAGCAAGAAAAAAATTGGATAATAACATTTCAAGGGAATATATATTAGAAACTAATCTATTAAAAAGGTGTGTTGATAAGTTGAATATTAGGTTGTTATTTGCCGTTAAAATGTTTTTTTATGTTCAATATTAACGTATGTTACTACATGTTTTAGTTGATTGTAGCGGAGGGTGCTTGCCCTAGGAAAGGGAGCATCCCGTAGAGGAAATCAATCTACCACTTTAATAGTAATGGTTAAAATTGGTTAATCGACGCGCCTGCTATTAAAATAGACAAATACCTCGTTTAATACATTACATTTATATTACAGTATACTAAGAGATATTGTTTTTTGAATTACAAAAGGATAAACTAAAGTTTAGCCAACTGGGAAAAACATAGCATTATATCCATATATTACATAGAAAAGTAGATGATATTTAATGAAGAAGATATTTAGAAACGTATTGGCACTAACGATATTATCGGTTGCATTATTACAAACTAGCCCTTCCTTCGCTAGTCCTTCAACTCAAACAAAAGCTGAACATAAAGCCGCAAAGCTTGAACAAAAAATCCAAAAACTTGATAACAATATTATCGAAGCAATGGATAATGTGGACCAACTAACTAAAAAAATTAAAAGATCAAACGAAAAAATTGACCAAACGAAAAAAGAAATTAAACAAACGCAAACAGAACATGATTTGCGTAAAGCATTATATGAGGAACGTTTAAGAGCTATTCAAGGCGAAAACAAAAGCACAATTATGTTATATGCAGATATCGTCCTTTCATCTGATGGGATATCCGACTTCATCGATCGTACGACAGCTGTTTCTCAAATTTTAAATAGTGATGAGTCATTAATGACAGAACTAAATGAAAAAGAAGACAAGTTAATCGAGTCAAAGACATCATTAACAAAAGTAAATGAAGAGCTGATAGAGGATAAAAAAGATTTAGCTAAAGAAATGAAACAAATTAAAAAAGATAAAAAGAAGATTGAGAAAAAATTAGAAGCTACGAAAAAAACAATTAAAGAAGAAAAAGCAGCTAAGAGAGCAGCAAAAGCCGCTCAAAAACGTGCCGAAAAAGCTGTTATAGAAGCCGAAAAGGCAGCAGCAAGTGAGGCTACAAAGCCAGTGCAATTAGCTGCGGTAGCACCTAATATTACAAAAACATCAAACCAAAAAGATGTTCTAAACTTAACGAACCAAAAACCAACAGGCGGCGATGCATCAGGTGTCATTAGTTATGCGAAAAACTTCCTTGGCGTGCCATATGTATGGGGGGGGACTTCACCATCAGGATTTGACTGCTCAGGTTTGATGCAATATGTGTACAGTTCTGTAGGCATTAGCCTTCCAAGAACGTCTAGTCAACAACAAAACACAGGTACTCGTGTTTCACCAAATGATGTACAAGCAGGCGACTTAGTGTTTTTCGGTAGCCCAGCTTACCACGTTGGTATGTATATCGGGAATGGTCAATGGTTACATGCACCACAAACAGGTGATGTCGTTAAAATTGCATCTTACAATCCATCTATGTTCTCAAGTGCAGCGCGCGTACAATAATTTACAAAAAGGTAATCGTTAATAGTAAAGTTTATAAAACAGCTTGTTAGATTCTAAAAATTTAACAAGCTGTTTTTGTCTGGAAAATACTAGTGCGAAATGAGTTGGGAGACTATTTCTATTCAACTAAAGATTTTTTGAAAAGAGGAGAAGTTTATATGTCTTTAAATATTTTTGAAGGTAATTTAGAAAAATACACTGATCCAAAAAAATATGATGAACAGTATAGTCATTATCAGCAAGATTTGAAATTAATTTTAGAGTATGCTGCACATATGAATGAACCAATTATCGATCTAGCATGTGGTACAGGACGTTTGACAATTCCGATGGCAAAACTAGGATTTGAAATGTATGGTGTAGATATTCATAATGGCATGTTAAATCATGCTAAAAAGAAGGCTGAAACAGAAAATTTATATATTCAATTTTTACAACAGGATTGTACAAAGTTAAGTTTACCCATCAAATCACCGTTTATATTTATGACAGGTAATTCTTTTCAACACTTTTTGACAAATGAAAGTCAAGATGATTTGTTTACATCTGTAAAGGAACACTTACAACCAAAAGGAACTTTTATATTTGATACACGTAATCCTATTTTGCATGAACTGGCTGTTGTCGATGAAACGGAAGAGAAATTTATAAATAAATATAATCAGCTCGTTATAGAAAAACATCATGAAGAATACGACCATCACACACAAGTTTTACATTGTACTACTACAAGTGAAATTATTAAAAATGAAAAGTTAATCGATTCAAAAAAAGATTCCATTTCGTTACGCTATACATTTCCATTAGAATTAGAAAGACTGCTAAATTCACATGATTTCGAATTAGTCGAGATATTTGGTTCGTGGAATAAAACGAAATTTGATAGAGACAGTACTTCAATGGTCGTGCATTGTTGTCTTAGAGATTAAATGTATAGAGACAATGGTATTCATTAGACAGTAAGGATTTGTAATAAATACTTCGCATATCTATAAAACAGTTGATAGTTTTCTTGTAACAACTACCACTAAGCGATATAATTTCTAAAGATTTTAAATTCGGAAAAGAAGGCTTCCAGAAGTAATTATTGGATGCCTTCTTTTTATGTCTATAATGAGTGGATGATCAACATTAGTTTTTCGCCAAGTTCATGAATTAATGAATTAGGTACATAAACAAATGCAGATAAAAAAAGATCGAGCAAAATTTCAGACATTATTTGGAAATAATAATTTTTATTTAGGGATTCAGCTATTCAATAATGAAATTTATATACTTTTAAAAAACTATAATCTAAAAAAAGAGGAGATTATACAGGGAAAAAGCAATAGAAAACTACTGGGTAGCAAAAGGCGAACAATTATTTGTGGAAAGGAGTAATTCATAAGAAACGACCATTTACCTTAATTTCACCTTCTACATAAATGTAAGTCGTTACATAATAGTGACCTTTTCTTTGAAATAGACAGACTAATTAATTGAAAAGTATGATAAATGGTATTCGTGGATCGTACAAATAAAATCTTAGATAGAAAATAAATCGAAACAATGAACCAAAGTTATAGTACTATTATTCTAATTGATAAAATCTATTCAAAAATGACGATATACTCACATGTTAAAAATATTGCAACAAATGGATTAAATATTTCATTTATGGCACGCAAATTTTCTTTTTTGGTATTAGAAAATAAAAAAATATTTTTATATACCAATAATCTTGGGATATGAGGATATTTTTGGATAGTTCTGCCTTTAAAATTGCACTCTAAATTTTTGAAGAATCAACGGAAGTTATTGAAGTTAGGGCATATTTTTAACATAAGTCAAGACGTGGGGAAATTTAATAAAAATAATGTTTTTAACTTAGAGGTGAGAAAGGATTAAATTATATGATCGTTTTTCAGAATTAATTTACTATTTATATAGTGAGGATAAATGGTTTAGTTTAATGGATTTGTCGCAAAAAACAGGGTATTCAAGAAGTACACTTTCTAGAGATATTGTGTTTTTAGAAACCAAATTACCAGAGGGCTGGATGATTGAAAAGAGTGATAGTAAGGGCATTAAATTAACAAAACCTGAAAATGGGGCACTTAAAACACTATTATCACATTTTAATGAGCAAAACACTTATTATAAGACGCTAAAATTATTGTTTTATAATGACGGCGTAACAATAAATGATATAACAACGATAATACATTTAAGTAGATCAACAGCTTACAGGCATATAAAAGATATTAAACAAATGCTTCAGAATACTGGAGTTACTCTATCGTCTAGTCCTTATAAACTAATCGGAGATGAAATCAAAATAAGAGGTTTGATGATAGAATATCTAGAAATAATGGGAAATGCTCATAGTAACGGAAATAATAAAAGTTTTAATATTGAAGAATTTAAAACTAAAATAATAGAACTCACAAATAGCTTTTCTATTTTTTTACACACTGGAGCCTATCAAAGGTTGGCATTAACTTTACAAATTTCTAATATACGTATCAAACAAGGCTATAATATGAATTTTGATAAAATAATATCCAATGATATATATAAGACCAAATACTTTGAAATGGGCAAATTATTAACATATAAGCATTTGGCTAAATGTTCAAATAGAAATAATCAGCTTCAAGAAATTGTTTATTTTGCTATATGTATCATGAGTGAGGAAAAACCACCTAATCGTTCTGTAGAGATTAACTATATACGAACTAAATGGATGAAAGAAAAAGATCAATTATTTGATTTTTTAAAGGACATTTCTTCTCATTTTAAGTTTGAATTTTCTGAAGATGATACATTGATATACCAGTTGTACCAGATCGCTAAAAGAATTTCTATTGATTCTCAACTAGGTGCTGCCATTAAGGGGAATTCATTAATAAACTTTTTACCCTACTTTGAGTCAAACCCTCTATTCAAAATGATTGAGGATGTTATTTCAAAATTGAAACTAAGTCCCTCAATAACAATAGGAAGATTAGAGATGTTAGAAATCTTCTTATTATTAAATGCGGCTATATTAAGGAAATTAATGCACACAAAAATAAAAGTGGCATTAATATGTCAATCTTATAGTGAACAAGATTATATTAAAGAATTGCTGAATTTCAACTTTAAAAAGCAATTAGAAATCACAAATCTAGATTATATGGGTTTAGAGCATCTAATTACAAATAATGAGTTTGACTTAATAATAAATACTGATATAAATTCAATTGGAGAGTTTCAAATCCCTCTAATTCAACTTTCTTCTTGTCCTTCTCCATCAGAACTACAGGAGATAGAACACTTTATCAAAACTTTCGTTTTGGAGAAACTAGGCGTGGAAAATGAAATGATATACCCCTATCAGTAATGATCATTCCATTAATTCTAAATTTTTAGAGTTGCAATCGCGAATTCAAAAAAAACATCGAACATATAAATAAGGAAAATGCACGCTATCCAGTTCAAGTGATGTGTCGTGTATTAAAGTTGACCAAAAGTACGTATAAACCAGTTGTACAAAAAAGCCCTCGAGATACCGACTGAAAATGAACTGCTTTCAGAGAGTATCTGTGAAATTCATCAAGCGAGTGACGATTGTTATGGAGTGCCTAAAAGTCATTACCTACTATTATATAGATGGTTTTCAAGTGAGCATTAAGGGTGTGCATTTAATGAAACAGGCCAGGGTACAGACTACCAATGTGCACAGATTTGGGCAGGAAATTTACAATTAGAGAAAGAGTAAGAATATACATATAAATAATTGCATAACCATCTTTAAAAAGAACATACACTATACTGGGTTAGATAGTATCTGAGAAAAATCTGTATCTACTAAGTAAGCATAAAATACTACGGCAACTTCCTATTAATAAGATTAGTCTAGTACTTATTGATAGATTAGTTAATTCTGATACTAATTATTAAGGAGTAGTTAAAATGGATGAGAAATTACAGTTAGTTTTACATGAAGCTCATCGGCAATTTAAAAGTGAAAGCGTATTTTTTCGTGTAGCGGGACTTACGCCTAAGACATGGTGGAAATACAAAGCAGGAGAAACGGCTTTTAGTAATATCAAAACATCAACATACTTATCTATTACCGAGAATTTATTTACGCCTTACGAAACAATGTTGATAGATGAGGCTGTTAGAGCAACTAAGTACCATTGCTATTCAGATGTGATTGAGGCATTTCATGAAATTAAGCTGCAACATGTTAAAAATATGTTGGAACTTAGAGCAAGTATAGAAGTGATCATTCCCCAAAAAGAAGAAGGTCGACCGATTAGGAAAACTTCTTCACGTATCCGAATTATACAAGAAATTGGAAATGTCTATTCTAATATAATAACATTTGAAATTAATATTCCGCCATACGATGTACCTTCTGGACATAAAAATAGACTTAATTGGTTTAATGACAATTATAAAGAATGTCTTGTCAGATGAATAAATAATGTAATTCATAATTATGGTATTGTAGAACATCATGTAGTACAAAATAAGTCAAGATGGGTTGCAAATCACTTTAAACGGGTACTTCTAATAATAAAGAAGCCCCAAAAACGTGGGGCTAAATCAATACGATTCAATACCTTAAATAATTGTTTATTATTTCTTTTTAATATGCTGCCAATTCGGAGGAAGTTCATATGTTTCTATATGCTTAAATTTCGTTAGCTTTACATTACCTGGAGATATATTAAATGTTAATTGGTCTTTACCAACTTCGATATGTGGACCAACTACTGGAGTAACCTCAAGGGTAATCAAAAATTCAAAGGAACGATATTCCCCGATTCTTTCCATATTTATTATATTTATTTGATAAGGATACACCCCAGGCCTTTCAGTAAGTAAATCAGAATAATAATTAGCAACAGCCATGTCAATATTAGGCGAAAGTACTGATAGAAATAAGTCCATCATTAGTTCTTCTTTGGATTTTTCAGCAGGTAAATAATAATGTTTTTCGGCATTAGTTGGAATTGATGTCATTAAACAAAATGTCAAAAAAGAGGAAATAATAATACCTTTTTTCATATTTCACGCCACCTTTTAATATGTATTATGTTCAGAAAAAGATAGCTTATGTTAGCCCGAAATTTTTTGAAAACTAGGTTAAGGTTATTCTTTTCGTAAGCGGTTTTGCTGGAGTTTAGTGTCTAAAGGTACTAATTAGAAGTCGAGTTTATTAATGGTAATTGAAAATGGTAATAAAGAAGTACTTTTTGGAATTTCAGATGGTATGAATAATCTTATCCAATAATTGAGACTTTCTTTGAATATTTGAATGACGAAATAGCTCTATCAACATTAAAATTTAACAGAACTAAAAAGAAAAAAATGCTCAAGCGTATTTGTAATCGCTTGGGCATTTTTTTTTGTTTCATTACTTTGGCATAGAGTTTTGTTGGGATTGCTAGTCTGCATTTGTCCACCGGGCTTCTAAAAAGATTTATTATATACATTTCAACTTCGAAAAAATCAGATGAACTTTAGGGTATTTTGGTAGATGTAATTACTATTGCAACTATTCTTTATAAATGTAGTTTTTCTTTTTGAGCTAACCTGTTTATACAAAAAAGTGATTTTAAAAGTATTACCCAATTTGTTTAAATGCCTCTCAGAGAAAAAATGTTATTAATTATTGACATAATGTTAATTAAACATTACATTATGTATAGTGTACTTAACTTAAAGAAGGTGATGAAATGCTCCATAATCGGGTGAAGGAGCTTCGAGCAAGATATAGCTTTTCGCAATCTGAATTAGGAAATCGTGTCGGTGTGACGCGGCAAACGATTGGGTTTATAGAAAAAGGGGAGTTCTCACCGTCTATCACATTAGCTTTAAAACTTGCAACAGAGTTACAAATTAAAGTAGATGAACTATTTTGGTTAGAAGGGGAGGAAGAGGAATGAAAAAGGATTTACGTGTACAGAGCCCGTTATGGAATATTTTAGGTATTGTTATTTTAGTTATAGCGGCATATGGTGTTACACATTCTTTCCCTATTGAGTGGAGCAAAGGGAAAGACGGGGCGATTGAAATTTATATAACAAGCCATATTAATTGGCAACTAATTTCCGCTATGTTGCTCAGTCTAATTTATTTGCCTGCTTATGCTTATAAATTTAGGCAACATAACAAATTGAATCCACAACATAAAGTATCTATGTTTAGTATCCAGCCGCCTGAGTACTTAGAAGAGGATGAAATGATGCGTACTGTTACGCAGCGTGCAACGCAAAAGGTGTATACTTTCATTTCTTTTGCATTACCGTTAGCTACTGCGCTGTTCTTCATTCCAATGAATCGCTTTTGGTATATTGTCATCATTTTATTGATCGCTATTATACAAAACCTCATGTATTATTTTGAAATCCGTAAATATGTAAAAGAAGATAAAGAGGAAGTATCTGAATTTTCTTGAAAACAAAAAACTGTCCGAGCGCATTTGAATCCGCTTGGACAGTTTTTTATTACGCCATTGCTTTGGCTAAATCTTGCATAAAGTTTTGTTGTTTTTGCTGGTCTGCATTTGTCCACCAGGCTTCTAAAAAGACACCGAGACCAGGGAGTAAATGTTCCTCACCGCGATCAATTGCATCTACCAAAATACCCTTCAGTTCATCTGCACTTTGACCGTGAACGTTTGCTTTAATTGCCTCACGTATTTGAAAATTCATGCTTCATCCCTCCTATAATCATTTTTGCCGATAGGCTCGATTGTTATACATGCATTTGTTAAAATTAGAATGGTCAATATTATTTAATATTGCCAATTTTACGAAAAAATATTACATAACTAGGGGTTGTTTCATGATGAAAGCATTCGTTTATGAAAAAGGTTCTTTAAAAGTAACGGAATTACCGAATCCGCAAGCAGGGGCAGGGGAAGCGGTTGTAGCGATAAAGGCTGCAGGTTTGAACCGTCGTGATTTGTATACACCAGGACGTTTAGGAGATGATAGTGAGGCACTAATTTTAGGCTCGGATGCTGCAGGTATTATTGAAGCAATCGGTGAAGGTGTGACAGATTGGCAAGTAGGCGATGAAGTAATTATTAATCCTTCATTGCGATGGTATGAACAGTCTGATACCCCACCTGTTGACTTTGACATTTTAAGCTTTCCTGATCACGGTACATTTGCAGAGAAGATTGCGATTTCAGCGGAACAACTAGAGCACAAGCCGGCTCATCTTACTTTTGAAGAGGCTTCTGTTATTGGTATTTCGCCATTAACTGGTTATCGTGCATTATTTACAAAAGGGCAAGTAGTAGCGGGACAAACGATCTTTATCCCAGGAGCAGGTAGTGGTGTTGCGACATTTTTAATCCAAATGGCTAAAAACGTTGGGGCAAGAGTGATTGTCACATCTCGTAGCGAAGAAAAACGTCAGGCGGCGCTTGAAATCGGTGCTGATGTTGCGATTGATACGAATGAAGATTGGCTAGAACTGTTAAAAGATGAGCAAATTGATGTTGTCATTGAGAGTGTTGGACGCGCAACTTTTAACCGCTCTTTGGATGTTTTGAAAAAGGGTGGTAAAATAGTATTGTTCGGTGCAACGACTGAGGACGTTGTCGATTTTGACTTACGAAAATTTTTCTATGGACAATATACTTTGTATGGGACTACAATGGGAAGTCGCGATGAGTTTCGTGCATGCCTTGCGCATTTAGCGGAATTTAACACGCATCCTGTGATTGACCGTACATTCTCATTAAACGAGGCAGAAACAGCGCTTCAATATTTAAAAGAAAATCACCAGTTTGGCAAAATAACCTTAACGATTTAAAAAATAAAGGCGGTATACATTTTATGAAAAGAATTGAATCTACGCAAAACTCACTAGTGAAGTATTGGAAAAAGCTAGTGACAACTAGAAAAGAACGTGAACGTTCGGGAGAATTTCTTGTTGAAGGTTTCCACTTAGTTGAAGAAGCGATTAAAAACAACGGTGAAGTGCTAACAATTATTGTTCGTGAAGGTGTAGATATTCCGCATACTTGGAATTTTGATGATATCCATGTAGTTGAAGTTACACAAGCTATCGCCAAAGAATTGTCTGAAACAGAACATCCTCAAGGAATCTTCGCGCAATGTAAACAACGTGTTGTAACAGAGGAAGAACAAGCAAGCTGGACTAAAGTTTTATTAATTGATGCAGTGCAAGATCCAGGTAATGTCGGTACGATGATTCGTACAGCAGATGCAGCTGGTATCGATGCGGTTATTCTTGGTAAAGGCTCAGCAGATGCTTTCAATCCAAAAACAGTACGCTCAGCTCAAGGTTCGCATTTCCATATTCCAGTTGTGAAAGGTGAATTGGAAGATTGGATTGACCGTCTTCAAGATCGCTTAGTACCAGTTATTGGGACAGCACTGGATAACGCCGTTGTGTATTCGGAAGTAAAAAAAGGCGACAAGTTCGCACTTATTATGGGCAATGAA
This sequence comes from Viridibacillus soli, assembly GCF_016612995.1. Classification (GTDB taxonomy): domain Bacteria; phylum Bacillota; class Bacilli; order Bacillales_A; family Planococcaceae; genus Viridibacillus; species Viridibacillus soli. Next base: position 262,942 of record NZ_JAEOAH010000001.1, on the reverse strand, counting down.
GGCAATGGTATTCACCCAGACTTACTAGCAAAAACAGATGCTAATGTGATTATCCCAATTTTAGGGAAAGCTGAATCTTTAAATGTAGCAGTAGCTTCTGGTATTTTGTTATATAACTTCGCAGTTTCAGCAAAGTGAACTTGAAGAAAATCTTTCAGTTGCGTATAATGTTATAATAATGAATATATAATCCAAATGCATCGATCGGAAAAAGTACATGTATCTACACTTTTTAGGGAGTACACGCCAAAGACTGCAAGCGTGCATAAAGTTGTGTTACATAGAAGTTCACTCCGTTAGCAGCCACCGGGACCAGCAATTGCTGTAAAGGTAGGCCGGTTTAGAGCCGTTATTTCAATGAAGTGATTGTGTTTAGGCACAATAACTAGGGTGGTACCGCGAAATATGTCCTCGTCCCTTTTTAGGGGGCGAGTTTTTTTGTGCAGATTTTTACACAATCTACATAAAAAGATGGTTTACATGTTGAGTAAAAACAATTTGTTTTTGCTTTTCTATATTGGAAGGAGGAATTTAAATGGCAATGGAAGAACAATTGAATCTGCTAAAGGAAGAAGCTTTAGCTAAAATTGCAGCAGCAGCTAACTCTAAAGAGTTAAACGATGTCCGCGTTGCTTATTTAGGTAAAAAAGGTCCGATTACGGATTTATTAAAAGGGATGGGTAAACTTCCTGCAGAGGAACGTCCTAAAATGGGTGCGCTAGTAAACGTCGTACGTCAAGAAGTAACTGAGGTGCTTGAAGCACGCGCACAATTACTAGAAGAGAAAGCAATCCAAGAACAACTTGAAAAAGAGTCAATCGATGTCACTTTACCAGGAAGACCTTTAAAAGTGGGTAGTAAACATCCGCTGACAAAGGTTGTTGAAGAAATCGAAGACCTATTTATCAGCATGGGTTATGAAATTGCGGAAGGTCCAGAAGTTGAAAAAGATTACTACAACTTCGAAGCATTGAACTTACCAAAAGGTCACCCAGCTCGTGATATGCAAGATACATTCTATATTTCTGAAGAGATTTTACTGCGTACACAGACATCTCCAGTACAAGCTCGTACAATGGAGAAAAAACAAGGTGCAGCAGTGAAAATCATTTGTCCAGGTAAAGTATTCCGCCGTGATAATGATGATGCTACTCACTCGCATCAATTCAATCAGATTGAAGGACTTGTAATAAGCGAGAACATTACAATGAGCGACTTAAAAGGTACTTTAGATCTTTTCGCTAAAAAAATGTTTGGTCAAGAACGTGAAATTCGCTTACGCCCAAGTTTCTTCCCATTCACTGAGCCTTCAGTAGAAATGGATATCTCATGCTTTAAATGTGGTGGAGATGGCTGTAGTTTATGTAAAAAAACAGGTTGGATTGAAATTTTAGGTGCTGGTATGGTGCATCCAAACGTCCTTGAAATGGCAGGTTATGATCCTAAAAAAGTTTCAGGCTTTGCATTTGGTATGGGACAAGAACGTATCGCAATGTTGAAACATGGGGTGGATGATATCCGTCATTTCTACACAAATGATGTCCGATTCTTATCACAATTCCACCGCACAGAACAGTAAGGAGGGGTAAACATGCTAGTATCATTAAAATGGTTAGAACAATATGTTGATTTACAAGGCCTTGAGCCAGCAGTTTTAGCAGAAAAAATTACACGCGCTGGTATTGAAGTGGACGGCGTAGCAGACTTAGCAGAAGGTATGAAAAAGCTAATGGTCGGCGAAGTGAAAGAAAAAGTAAAACATCCAGAAGCTGATAAATTAAATATTTGCCAAGTTGATTTTGGTGAAGAAGAATTATCACAAATCGTATGTGGCGCTCCAAACGTAGCAGTTGGCCAAAAAGTCATCGTTGCTCGTCCAGGCGCACATTTACCAGGTGGCAAAATTAAAAAAGCAAAACTTCGCGGTGAAGTATCAAACGGTATGATTTGTTCGTTACAAGAGCTTGGTATCGAAGGCAAATTAGTACCGAAAGAATACAGCGAAGGTATTTTCGTATTACCTGCAGAAACACCTGTTGGAGCGGACCCACTTGAAGTACTTGGCCTATACGACACAGTGCTTGAGCTTGGTTTAACACCAAACCGCTCGGATGCAATGAGCATGTTAGGTGTTGCTTATGAAGTAGGCGCAATCCTTTCTGAGGATATTAAATTACCGGAGCTAGATTATAAAGAATCAGCTGAAAAAGCTTCTGATTATTTAAAACTTCGTGTAGATGCATCAGTAGAAAACCCTATGTATGTAGCAAAAGTTGTGAAAAACGTCAAAGTTGCTGAGTCTCCATTATGGTTACAACAACGTTTAATGGCTGCAGGCGTTCGTCCACATAACAATGTAGTAGACGTAACAAACTATATTTTAATGGAATATGGTCAACCGCTTCATGCATTTGATTACGACCGTTTAGGTACAGGTGAAATTGTTGTCCGTCTTGCAAATGAAGGCGAAAAAATTACGACTCTTGATGATAAAGAACGTACTTTAAATACTAAAAACCTTGTTATTACAAATGGAAAAGAGCCTGTTGCAGTAGCTGGTGTTATGGGTGGATTAAACTCAGAAGTACATGATGGAACAACAACAGTTGTCATTGAATCTGCGTACTTTGAAGGTTTATCTGTCCGCTACACATCAAAAGATTTAGGCTTACGTAGCGATGCGAGTGCCCGCTTTGAAAAAGGTCTTGATCCAAACCGCGTTATTCCTGCAGCAGAACGTGCAGCTAAATTATTAGCAGAACTAGCTGGTGGTGAAGTATTAGCAGGATCAGTTGTTTTTGATGAATTAGATAAAACACCTTCAAAAGTAATCGTTTCACCGGACTTTATTAATGCTCGTCTTGGTATGAAGATTTCTTTAGATGATATGGTATCAATTTTAAAACGTTTAAAATTTGATGTTGAAACTGCGAATGGCATGCTTTATGTAGATGCACCAACTCGCCGTCAAGATATTAAAATTGAAGAAGATATCGTGGAAGAAATCGCACGTCTTTACGGCTATGATGAAATTCTAACGACAATGCCTATTGGCGAATCGACACCAGGTGGTTTAACAGCTTACCAAGCAAAACGTCGTATCGTGCGTTCGTACTTAGAAGGTGTAGGTCTTTACCAAGCACTGACTTATTCATTAACATCTGATGCACTTTCACAAAAATATGCATTAGAAACAGCTTCAGTTACAAAATTGTTAATGCCAATGAGTGAAGAGCGTAGCACATTACGTCAAAGCTTAATCCCACATTTAGTGGAAGCAGCTTCTTACAATGTCGCGCGTCAAGCGGATACTGTAGCACTTTATGAAGTGGATTCTGTATTCTTAGGTTTAACTGAGGAAGGGCTGCCGCTTGAAGAAGAGCATGTAGCAGCAGTAATCACAGGTAATTGGTTAGATCACGCTTGGCAAGGTGAACAGAAGAAAGTGGATTTCTTCGTATTAAAAGGAATCATCGAAGGATTATTTGATCGTCTTGGTTTAGCGGATGCAGTAGCATTTGAACGTGCAACAGTTGCTGGTTTACATCCAGGTCGTACAGCTAGCGTATTATTAAATGGCAAGCGTATCGGTTTAATCGGTCAATTGCATCCAACTGAACAAAAAGCAAATGGTTTAAAAGAAACATACGTAATGGAAATGAACTTAGCAGCTATATTAGAAGTATCTACTGAAGCGCTAGTTTACGTTCCAGTTCCACGTTTCCCATCGATGTCACGTGATATTGCGCTAGTTGTTGATAGAAGCACAGCTGCAGCGGATCTTGAAGCAATCATCCGTCAAGCAGGTGGCACATTATTGAAAGATGTTCGTGTCTTCGATTTATATGAAGGAGACAAAATGGAAGAAGGTAAGAAATCAGTAGCCTTCTCATTACAATACTTTGAACCTGAGCGTACTTTAACGGATGAAGAAGTAGTAGCGGCACATGACGAAGTGTTAAAAGCATTAGCAGAAGCGAATGCACAAATTCGTTAATAAATAAATTTGTATACTAAATACCTGCTCAGACGAACTGTCTTTGTCAGGTATTTTTTTTATTATCCTTTTCATGGAATTTATTATCTGTTATATTAAGTGTATAACAAAAGAGAGGTGAGCAAGATGAGTTCATTATTAATGATGCTTTTACCGATTATAATTATTCAGTTTATTTTGATGATTGTTGCTTTAATTGATCTAGTGAAAATCCCGCAAACAAATGGTCCAAAATGGCTGTGGGCTATTGTTATTGTCTGTGGAAATATTATTGGTTCGATTATTTACTTTATCTTCGGGAGGAAACAAGTATGAGCCAGTTATTACAAGTTTCAGCGTTGCAAAAGAATTATGGACAGCATGAAGTGATAAAAAATATATCGTTTGAACTAAAAAAAGGTACAGCTACTGCGCTAATTGGAACGAATGGAGCAGGGAAAACGACGATATTATCGATGCTTGCTGGATTATTAAAACCGACAAGTGGGCAAATACAGCATGAGGGGATAGTGGGAGATCCACGAGCAGCAATTGGATTTTTGCCACAATATCCGCAGTTTAATACATGGTTAACTGCTAGTGAGTTTTTAATCATGGCTGCACAGTTAAATGGATTACCGGCAAAAGTTGCGAAAGATGAGTCAGAGAAATTGCTACAATTCGTTGGTTTGAAAGATGCTGCAAATAAGAAAATAGGCACGTTTTCAGGTGGTATGAAGCAAAGACTGGGCTTAGCACAGGCAATTATACATAAACCCAAATTGCTTCTCTTAGATGAACCAGTATCAGCGCTAGATCCAGCAGGTCGCTTAGATATGATGCATTTGATGAAATCATTACAAAAAGAGATGACGATTTTATATTCAACACATATTCTGAATGACGCTGAACAAATGACAGACCAATTATTGTTCTTAAAAGATGGTCATTTAGTTGAACAAGGCTCATTACAAGATGTGAAAGCAAAGTATGAACATCACCAAATTGTAGTGGAGTTTAAAGAGAAAGTAGAGGCTGCGAGATTTGTAGAGAGTAGTACCCTCAGCGCCGAGCAACAAGGAGCCGTTGTGACATTGCAAATAGCTACAATGCAGCAAGTTATACAGGAGCTAGCTAAGGGGGACTTTGCAATCAGAAAAGTCGAGCAGCAATCCGCAAGCTTGGAAGAAATCTTCATGAAGGTGGCGAATGGATGATGCAATGGCGAGTATTGTTACAAAAAGAATGGCGTGATCATGTACGTAATTTGAAGATTTTATGGATTCCAATTGTTTTTGTGCTATATGGCATAATGCAGCCTGTCATGTTTTATTATATGGAAGATATTATGAAGGCTGTTGGTAATATGCCTGAGGGCGTTGATATGGGTATTACGGATATGACATCGGCTGATGTGATGGCTTCGACAGTCGGTCAGTTTCATCTTATTGTTGCTTTAATTGTCATATTAAGCTTCATGGGAGTCATTAGTAAGGAGCGCAAAAATCGTACAGCAGCTTTATTGTATGTACGTCCGATTTCTTTTAGCGCTTATTATTTAAGTAAATTATCAGGGGCAACGATTGTTGCGCTATTAAGTACTGTTTTAGGTTTACTTGCAAGTTTTTATTACACGATGATTTTATATGATGAGATGGATGTTTGGAAATGTGCAGCACTTATTGGTACATATAGTTTATGGGTGTTGTTCGTTGTGACAGTGACGCTTACTGCAAGCGCAGTATTTTCAACGGGTGTTGCTGGAACACTTGCATTTTTATTGACGTATTTTATGCAGTTAATTGATAGTATTATCGGTCAGTTTTGGACGGTATCACCTTGGAAGCTAGGCACGTATGCCATTACTTGGTTAGTTGCAGAACCTGATAGTAGTGACTTCTGGTTGTCTGTAGTAGTAACAGTTATTGCAATATTACTGTTGGTCATTATCGGTATTTGGGGTACAAGAAAAAACGTGGAGAATATTAAAATTTAAAGAAAAAGCTATTCCTACTCATTATTAAACGAGAGGAATAGCTTCTTTTTTATGAACGTTTTTTTGCAGCAATTGCTTGTGCTTTTTGGGTATTTGCAAAATGCCATTTCGTCATCGATTTTAATGTCGCCTCACCTTTTGATAATAAGATGCGAGCAGCCATCTCATCGACTTTCTTACTAGCCCCTTTTTGTAAGTCAAAGCCTATTAGATCGCCAAGGCGGTCCATTTCTTTTAAGAAGGCATATCGTGCTAAAATGGAAGCAGCCGCTACAGAGACATGTAATTGTTCTGCTTTTGTAGCAAATAATACATTTTCTTTGACGATCGTCTTTTCATTTTTAAGATGGTTATAGTAAATGCCACGTTCAGCGAATTGGTCGATTAGGACATGCGCTGGCTTTTCTGGGGCAATCTTTCCAAGTACGTTATGGAGTGCTTGGTTGTGCATGAGCGCTTTAATTTTCCCTTGAGACCAACCTCTTGCTTGGATGGTGTTATATTTTTCGTTACGTACGGTTAGAATGCTATGAGGCAGTGCTTGCATTAGGTCAGGTGCAATTTGACGCATAAAGTCATCCGTTAGCATTTTCGAATCTTTGACACCGAGTTCACGAACGAGAGCGATTTTATCAGCTGGCACGTAGACAGCTGCAACAGTTACCGGGCCAAAATAATCACCCGTTCCTGTTTCATCAGAGCCCATAACAGAAAGCTGTTCGAAGTTTGGGGGCAACTTATCACCCTTTGATGACGTCGTTTTAGTAGTAGCCGCATTTGGTTTACCCCATTTACTAGACTCTCGTTCTGCGCCATTTCCTTGGAACATAGCTTTGCCAGATTTATAAGAAGTGATAGAAGTATCGCTTAGCTTAGCTGCAAATATGACTCCTGGCGCATTGCGTTCTACTCTAGATGAGGCATAATAAGAAGCAAGTTCTGCTTGCTTTTCAGTTGTTAGTATAATGACAATATTAGACATTTAATAGTCCTTTCTACTCTCGATATTCACATCATAAAGCGTTTCATGGTATGATTAGAATTAGGATTTTTAAGGAGGGGGCAGCTGTGTCAGAGCAACAAAAAAATCGAATTTCAGTTGATATATATGGTCAAACATATACTATGGTTGGAACAGAGTCAACAACACATATGCGCTTAGTCGCTTCGACAGTTGACGATACTATGCGTGAGATTAAACAGGCAAACCCGAGCCTTGACAGCGCTAAGCTGGCCGTCCTAACAGCATTAAATGCAGTAAATGACCGATTGAAATTAAAAGAGCAACTTGAATTGTTGGAAGAAGAACTGAAAAAACTAAAGGATTGAAGTAAATGATCGATATACTCATAATTATTTTATTAATCGCCGGCATCATCACTGGAGGAAGAAGAGGTTTAGTCGTCCAGTTGATACATATCATTGGATTTTTAATCGCGATGATCGTCGCTTATATTTATTATAAACCTTTAGCTGAGAAATTTGTGCTATGGATTCCATTTCCAGCAGTGGACAGCAATACAACGTTAACATTTGCAATGGAACAATTGGACCTTAGTCAAACTTTTTATCAGCTACTAGCGTTTGCACTTATTTTCTTTGTTGTGAAATTTGCGATGCAAATTGTCGCGTCAATATTTGACTTCCTGAAATATGTGCCGATTATAGGTCCATTCAACCGTTTCTTCGGTGGGATTTTAGGATTTATAGAAGCTTATATATTAGTATTTATTTTATTATATATTTTAGCTTTATTACCACTAGATAGTATTCAAAAATATGTAGATAGCTCAATATTAACGAAATTAATGCTTGAATATACGCCGATTATTTCGAACGTATTCCAAAAAATGTGGTTTGTATATATGAAGTAACTGCTCTCAGCTGAGAGCAGTTTTTTCACGAAAAAGGAGGTCATTTTTTGAATAAGAAAACTATCATTCGTACATTTGAAAAAATAGCCTTGTATTTAGAACTGCAAGGTGTTAACCCTTTTAAAATTTCGGCATTCCGTAAAGCCGCAGCAGCATTAGAGGCAGATACGAGAAGCTTAAGTGAAATTGATGATATTACAGCCATTAAAGGCATTGGTAAAGGAACAGCAGCTGTTATAGAAGATTTACTAGAAACAGGCGAATCCTCTGTATTAAAAGAGCTTGAAGAGCAAGTACCAAAAGGATTACCGCCCTTATTGAAGTTACCAGGTTTAGGTGGTAAGAAAATTGCAAAGTTATATCAAGAGCTTGGGGTCGATTCTGCGGAAGCCTTAAAAGCAGCTTGTGAAGAAGGTAAAGTGTCACAGCTAGCGGGATTTGGCAAGAAGACAGAAGAGAAAATTTTAAAAGAGCTTGAAGCATTTGGCTCACGCTCAGAACGACTGCCTATTTGGCAATTGGATACGGTTGTGCAAGAAATCGAGAATATACTAAGTGGAATCGCTGAAGTGCAGCAGTTTTCAGTTGCAGGTAGTTTCCGACGTGTGAAGGAATCGAGTAAGGATGTCGATTTCATCATTGCAACAGCAAACCGCGGGGCAGTGAAGGAGCAGCTTTTAAGCGAGCTTGTCATCTCTGAAACCATTGCTGCAGGGGATACGAAAATTTCAGTAACATTAGATGCGGCAGAACCATTTAGCGTCGATTTCCGTCTCGTGTCACAAGATGAATATGCCACAGCACTTCATCACTTTACAGGTTCAAAGGAACATAATGTAAGAATGCGCCAGTTGGCAAAGGACTTAGGAAAGAAAATTAGTGAATATGGTGTAGAACAAGCAGATGGAACGGTTACAACATTTACATCTGAAACTGACTTTTTTGCTCATTTTGACTTACCTTTTATCCCGCCAAGCATACGTGTTGGTAATAAAGAATTCGACCGCATAGATGAAATTAAAGAACTCGTTCAATTAGAAGATATTCGTTCTGATTTGCATCTGCATACAACATGGTCTGATGGCGCTTACGCTGTACATGAGATGGGCGAGGCACTCATTGCAAAAGGCTATGAATATGCTGTCATTACAGATCACTCGCAATATTTGAAAGTAGCAAATGGTTTAACACCTGAACGTTTAGTAGAACAGCGGAAAGAAATTTGGGCATTCAACGAAAAACATCCAGATTTCCGTTTACTTGCAGGGTCAGAGATGGATATCTTACCCGATGGCTCACTTGATTTTGAAGATGAAGTACTAAAGGGGTTAGATTTTGTCATTGCATCGATTCACTCTAGCTTTTCACAGCCTCAGGAGAAAATTATGGCAAGATTACATAATGCCCTGCAAAATCCATATGTCCATATGATTGCTCATCCAACGGGCCGTATTATTGGTGATCGCGAAGGTTATAATCCAGATGTACCACAATTGATTGAATGGGCGAAAGAATATGGTAAAATTTTAGAGTTGAATGCAAATCCATATCGTCTTGATTTATGTGAAGAGCATTTAGAAATGGCCTCCGCTGCAGGAGTACCAATTGCTATTAACACAGATGCCCATGCCATTGACCAGCTGCGTTTTATGGAAGTTGGTACGAAATACGCGCAAAAAGCTTGGTTAAAGAAAAGCAACATCGTGAATACATGGACATTAGAAGAATTTATCCGCTTTATACAGAAGAAATGAATGGGAGGTGTTTTGGATGATCGCAGAACGCGCGTTGAAAACACTAGAATTTGATAAAGTACGTGCTCAAGTAGCAGCATATTGTACATGCTCTTTAGGAAAAGCAGTCATAGACAAGCTTGTTCCTGAAACAGATCTTGTAAAAGTAACGCAGCTTTTAGATGAAATGGATGAAGGTTTAGCTATTTTACGCGTTAAAGGAAACGTGCCAATGGGTGGTATTTTCGATGTACGCCCACATGCAAGACGTGCGCAAATTGGTGGTATGCTAAGCCCTGTTGAATTGATGGAGATTTCAAGTACAATCCGTGCTAGCCGTATTCTTCGTCAATTTATTGAAGGTATTGAAACGGAAGAGGATATTAAAATCCCTTATTTTATCCAGAAGAAAGAAGAATTCCCGACATTAACAGGCTTACAGCATGAAATTAATGCATGTGTTGATGATAATGGTGGTATTTTGGATTCAGCTAGTTCTGAGCTACGTTCAATTCGTCAGCAATTACGAGCGCAAGAAGGCCGTGTTCGTGAAAAATTAGCGAGCTTAACACGCGGTACAAATGCGACGAAAATGTTGTCGGATGCAATTGTAACGATTCGTAATGACCGTTTTGTTATTCCTGTTAAATCGGAATACCGTAGTCATTACGGTGGCGTCGTTCATGACCAATCTTCATCTGGTCAAACGCTGTATATTGAACCAGATGCTGTAGTTCAAGCAAATAATGAAATCCATCGTCTGAAATCGAAGGAACAAGTTGAAATTGAGCGCATTTTATTAATGCTTTCTGCAAAAGTACAAGAGGTTGCACATGAAATTTTCATCTCTGTGCAATTACTTGGTGAAATTGACGTTATTTTGGCTAAAGCAAAATACGGACAAGCTAATAAATGCTCAAAACCAATTATGAATGACAATGGTTATATTAAATTAGGTAAAGCCCGCCATCCGTTATTACCAATGGACGTCGCAGTAGCTAATGATATTGAATTCGGAAAAGATATTACTTCAATCGTTATTACAGGACCTAACACGGGTGGTAAAACGGTTACGTTAAAAACAGTTGGTCTTTGTACAATAATGGCGCAGTCTGGTATTCCAGTGCCAGCGCTTGACGGTTCACATCTTGCCGTATTTGATCAGTTATTTGCTGATATCGGGGATGAACAATCGATTGAGCAAAGCTTAAGTACATTCTCTTCACATATGGTCAATATTGTGGATATTTTAAATCAATTCAATGACCGTTCACTGATTCTTTTTGATGAACTTGGAGCAGGGACTGACCCGCAAGAAGGGGCGGCACTTGCCATCTCGATTTTAGATGAAGTACATGGTCGCGGAGCTCGTGTTATGGCAACAACTCACTATCCAGAATTGAAAGCATATGGCTATAACCGTCCAGGTGTTGCGAATGCTAGTGTGGAATTTGATGTAGAAACATTAAGCCCAACTTATCGTTTACTAATCGGTGTTCCGGGACGCAGTAATGCATTTGAAATTTCAACACGTCTTGGCTTACCAGATGCGATTATAGATCGTGCAAAAACATTCACAGGAACAGACCGTCATGAAGTCGAATCGATGATTGCGTCTCTAGAGGAAAGCCGCCGTCAATCAGAGGAAGATGCCGAACGTTCAAAAGAATTACGCCAGCAAGCAGAAGTACTCCAGATGGAACTAGATGAAAAAGTAAAAGCGTATGACGATAAAAAAGAAGCATTAGAGCAAAAAGCGAAAGATAAAGCACGTAAAATCGTTGATGAAGCGAAAAAAGAAGCAGAAGAAGTCATTACAGAGCTTCACAAAATGCGTTTAAATGCACATACAATTGTTAAAGAACATGAAATTATTGATGCCCGTAAGCGTTTAGAAAAAGCGGCACCAGAGAATCGTGTACTGAAAAAGCAACAACAATTAAAAATGCGTACCCAAGAATTGAAAAAGGGTGACGAAGTAAAAGCGTTGAGTTACGGTCAAAAAGGTGTGTTACTTGAAAAAGTATCAAAATCTGAATGGGTCGTACAAATAGGTATACTGAAGATGAAGTTAGCTGAATCAGACTTAGAATATGTGAAAGCTGAGAAAGAAAAAGAGACAGTTAATGTTTCGAGTGTTAGAAATCGAGATTCTAATGTTAAACTAGAATTAGATCTTCGAGGAGAACGTTTTGAAGACGCTATTGCACGTACGGAAAAATATATCGATGATGCGTTATTATCAAACTATCACCGTGTTTCGATTATACATGGTAAAGGAACCGGGGCGTTGCGCCAAGGGATTCAAGCTTTGCTAAAAAAACATTCACGCGTAAAATCCTATCGTTTTGGTGAAGCAGGAGAAGGCGGCTACGGTGTCACAATAGCCGAACTAAAATAAAACCTTTTCTAGTAATCAAAATTAGAAAAAAAAATTGTGATTGAAAAGGGGATATTTATGTTACTAAATGGATTTTGGCAATATCCTGTTGTCGAGACGGCTGGTTACTTTAGTGTAGTTGTTCTATGCTTAGTTCTTTCAATGGTGATTTTTGAAATTGTGACGAAATACAAAAATTGGGTGGAAATAAAAAATGGCAATGTAGCGGTTGCGCTTGCAACTGGTGGGAAAATATTAGGGGTATGTAATATTTTTCGTTATTCTATTGAACGCCATAATTCGCTTATAGAGATGATTGGCTGGGGCGTATTCGGATTTACTTTGCTAATTTTTGCCTATGTTTTATTTGAATTTATGACACCGAGATTTAAGGTGGACGATGAAATTGAGAAGGATAATCGGTCAGTTGGATTTATCTCATTTACGATTTCGGTAGGTCTGTCCTTTGTTATCGGTGCGAGTATTTCTTAGGAGAGAGTATATGGAAACTTTATCGAAAATACTAATCGGCGTATGTATTATGTTTGTTTTAGTAGGAATTGTTTATTTAATGATGAATTAAAAAAGCTAAATTTCAAAGTAGATATTTACTTAAAAGGTAATTGGGCCATAACGTGGTTTAATTGCCTTTTTTTATTTTAGATATCGAATATAAAAATGTTGAAGCACTAGCTAACTGTATTACTGCGTTAAAGATATGATGAAACAAGGAGCATTATAGATAATGATTTTTTCTAATGAAGAAATTATTAAGTCTTAACAAAATGAAAGAGTTTACCTATACAAAAAATATGAATAAAAGACTTGTGAAATAGTCTATACATAATGATTCCATTTTAATAGTAATTGAGGTAAAATATTATTAATTTAGAAAAAACTAGGTAACCATTTGTTTTTGATGAATTAATTATTCGAAAATATGGGAGGCGTTCAAAATGAGTATATATAACAAAAAAACATTCATATATCTAACAAATTGTGCATTTGTATCAGTAGGAATTCTTTTAGCATCAAGTGTGATTCCGTTTGAAACAACTATATCACCAAAAAAAGTTGAAGCAGCTACCGTAAAAACATATACAGCAACTGCAAAGCTTAGTTTACGATCTAAAGCCTCAACAAAAGGGGAAATTCTCTTAACAATACCAAAAGGAAAATCTGTTTCATACATCTCTAAAACCGGCAGTTGGTACAAAGTGAAATATGGCACGAAAACTGGTTATGTTACTACCAGCTATATTAAAGTGACAACTAAGACGATGGCAGTTTCTACTTTCACTGCAACAAATTATCAAACAATAGCGAAGGTTAATCTACGGTCTAGCAGCTCAACAAAAGGGAGAACTCTATTATCGATTCCAAAGGGAAAGACGGTGAAAGCCACCGCGAAATCTGGTGTATGGTATAAAGTGACATACGGGGGTAAAACTGGTTGGGTAAGCAGTTCATATGTTAAAGAGTATGATGCCTATAAAAAGACTGCAACCACTAATTACCTAACAGAGAAAACAGCTTCACTTCGTATAACACCTAGCACCAAGAAAGCACAAGTATACTCAATTCCAGCAAATAATACCTTCACGTCAACGCAATCAGTTGTAAATAGTAAGGGAGAGACTTGGTATCGTGTATCCTATAAAGACAAGACTTATTTTGTGCAATCTACTGTAGTTAGTAAAGTAACACCTACTCAAGTGACGAGTACGGAATATAAAGCTAATTCAGCAACATCTTTATATGCAGGAGCAGGAGTCTCACATACTAAACTAACTAGCATTCCTAAAGGTGCAAAATTGACATCGACTGATCGAATTGGTAATTGGTATAAAGTATCTTACAAAGGTAAAACGGGTTATATAGACAGTACTAAATTTAGTGTCTATACGGCAAGTGCCGATACGACAGCTGATGATACAGACAACAGTACCCCTACATTACCAAGTGGTTCATCAATTAGTCAGAAAACCATTTATAACATTGATGATTTGCAACTACATCAATCAAATTCTACATCATCGGATTTGTTAAAGGTGATTCCTGCAAATACGAAGTTGAAAACAACGTATAAAGCAAAAAATGGTTGGTATCAAGTGAGCCACGAAGGTATTACAGGCTTTGTATCAGGTTCGTATTTAATAGATGAAACAACGAAGTCAAGAATCGCCAGTCTAGGATCCAATCAGAATAGCTATCTATTTATGGATCTTCGTACCAATTCATCTGTAACAGCAGATCAAATCGATAAGTATGTTGCTAGCAAGACTGTTGGAAAAACAAACGTTTTAGTAGGACAAGGACAAACGATTATTAAGGCTGCCAATAAGTATGGAGTAAACGCCTTATATTTAGCAGCGCATGCAATTCATGAGAGTGGATTTGGAACTTCCGACATTTCAGTTGCAAGGAATAACGTATTTGGCTTTGGAGCGTATGATATTACCCCATTCATAGGTGCTGTTAAGTTTGATTCCATCGGCAACAATTTGGAGTTTATTGCTCAATCGATTAAAGCGACCTATTTAAATCCTCTAAATTGGAAATATAATGATGGTGCCTATTTAGGATATACTGTTAAAGACATTAATGGCGTTCGTATTGATACCTTAAGTAAAGGTATGAATTTCTATTATGCAAGTGATTCTAATTGGGGGAATGCAATCGCTAATCACATGAACGCGATACTTGCATATGATAAAGAAGGAGCAGTTTCAAAAATACCTAATACAGATGTTCCTTCTGAACCAAATTATCCTGATCTTAAAGATGTGTTCCCAAATGGAACGGTAGCAATTGCAAATAGTGATTTGAATTTATATAGCAAAAAAGGCAGTACAGAAAGTGTTTCAGCAACTATTGCAAAAGGCGAAACATTCAACTTGCTAGAGAAGTACAATGATTACTGGCTAACGGTATCTTATAAAGGTAAAACGTATTATATTAATGTTAAAAAGTTCAGCACTTACAATAAATTTTTTACTGTGAAGAACTTAGCACGTGTTAATACTTCTTTAGCTAATGGGATCGCATTAAATGTTCGCTCTGAAGGAAACTCGTCTAGTTCTAAAATGGGTGAATTATTAAATTATCAATTTGTTGAACTTGTAATAGATAAAAATAATAAGCCAATTATGAGTGGAACTTGGTTTAAAGTAAAATTACAGAATGGAAAGCAAGGCTATGCATCCGGTATCTATTTAATTCGCGAGCTAGATAAATAAGTATATGTATCTCAAAATACAAAAACATGACTTCGATAATAAATTGGAGTCATTTTTTTGTACGATTGGGGAAAACTTTATTGTTTTTGTATGTTTAGATTATTTGACCTAAACATAATCGGTAAGGTTTTTATTATTCTAAATGTCAGAAAAAAGATTATTCCTAATAAAAAGAGGGAAAATTTGAAAGCGTTACCAGTTTTATTTATACTTAACTGTAGAAGTATTCTTATAATTTCATAACAAAGGGGGAATGGAGCATGACTGAAAAGATATGGTTGTCGAATTACCCGGATAATATTCCTACGTCTTTGGAATATGAAGAAATTCCACTACAGCAGTATTTAACGAGAGCGAGTAACAAGGCGCCTTCCAAAATTGCGATTCATTTTATGGGGAAGGATATCACGTACAAGGAATTATATGAAGAATCATTGAAATTTGCCAATTACTTAGTATCAATTGGCATCGAGAAAGGTGATCGCGTAGCAATTATGCTACCAAACTGTCCGCAAGCTGTTATAGGTTATTTTGGGGTGCTATATGCTGGAGGAATTGTCGTCCAAACGAATCCACTTTATACAGAGCGTGAAATTGAATATCAATTAAAGGATTCTGGAGCGAAAGTGATTTTATCATTGGATATTTTATATCCGCGAATTGCTAAGGTCATGAAGGATACACACTTAGAACATATTATAATTACAGCGATTAAGGACTACTTACCTTTCCCGAAAAGTCTAGTGTATCCATTTATTCAAAAGAAGCAATATGGATTCAAAGTGACTGTTGAGCATAGTGGTAGCAATCATTTATTTACGGAAGTCATAAAAGTAAGTGCAGCAGAACCTATTGTACAAAAATTTAACATTGAAGAGGATATTGCATTGTTGCAATATACAGGTGGTACGACAGGCTATCCAAAAGGTGTTATGTTAACGCATAAAAATTTAGTAACAAACGTACAAATGTGTAGTGCATGGATGCCTGAATGTATACTAGGTGAAGAAGTGATTATGGGGGTATTGCCATTTTTCCACGTCTATGGCATGACGACGGTATTATTATTATCTGTTATGCGGGGTGATAAAATGGTGCTAGTACCGAAATTTGATGTTGAAACAACGCTAAAAACAATTCAAAAACAAAAAACAACTTTATTCCCTGGAGCTCCAACGCTCTATATTGGTTTATTGAATCATCCAGATGTTGGTGAATACGACTTATCTTCTATTAAAGCGTGTTTAAGTGGTTCCGCACCGTTACCAATCGAAGTGCAAGAGAAATTTGAGGAAATTACAGGTGGTAAGCTTGTAGAAGGTTACGGCTTAACGGAAACGTCACCAGTATCACATGCGAATTTCATTTGGCATGGTGAGCGGATAAGAGGCTCCGTTGGTGTTCCTTGGCCAGATACAGATTCAGCGATTTTCAAAATGGATTCAACAGAATCATTACCGATTGGAGAAATTGGTGAAATTGCGATAAAAGGACCCCAAGTGATGAAAGGCTACTGGAATCGTCCTGAAGAAACAGAAATGACAATGCGGGATGGCTGGTTTTTAACGGGAGATCTTGGATATATGGATGACAAAGGTTACTTTTATGTCGTCGATCGTAAAAAGGATATTATTATTGCAGGAGGCTTTAATATTTATCCGAGGGAAATTGAGGAAGTATTGTATGAACATGAAGCCGTGCAGGAATGTGTAGTAGTTGGCGTACCCGATCCATATCGAGGTGAAACGGTGAAAGCTTTTATCGTTTTAAAAGAGGGGATGTCAGTAACAGAAGAGGGGTTCAACAAATATTGTCGTGAAAATTTAGCTGCTTTTAAAGTGCCACGTATATATGAATTCCGTGAAGAATTACCAAAAACAGCTGTCGGCAAAATATTGCGCCGTACATTACAAGATGAAGATAAGGCAAAGACACTGAAAATTATGTGAAAATAATGACAAGTTTGCTTGACAAGTGTAGAATGAAATTATAAGATGAAATTATGAATGAATAGTCATTCATAATTTCATTTTTTATATGGTGGTGATCGTATTGAAGAAAGATAAACCAAAGTATAGACAAATTATCGATGCGGCCGTTATTGTAATTGCGGAAAATGGTTATCACCATGCACAAGTTTCCAAAATTGCTAAACAGGCAGGCGTCGCTGATGGCACGATCTATTTATACTTTAAAAACAAGGAAGATATATTAATTTCCGTCTTTAAGGAAAAAATGGCTGTATTTGTAGGTAATTTACAAGATATAATTAGAGATGGAACTTCATCGTCTGAAAAGTTGAAGGCGATGATAGAGAATCATTTCCAGGTACTAGCTAATGATCATCATTTGGCAACAGTCACACAGTTAGAGCTTCGTCAGTCCAATAAAGAGGTGCGGCTTAAAATCAATATGATTTTAAGAGAATATTTGATATTACTTGACGACATATTGATCGAAGGTATGGAGACGAAAGAATTCAATCCAGAAATGGATATTCGACTTGCTCGTCAGCTCATTTTTGGAACGGTCGATGAAGTGACAACATCGTGGGTCATGAATGATCATAAATACGACTTAGTAGAGCTAGCACCGAAAGTACAACATTTGATACTTAGTGGTATAAAAGCATAGGCAATTGTAAAATAGAAAGTTGAATTTTTAGTACTTTTTACTAGAATTAAACGAATAAACTAATTTACATAGCCAAAATGCAAAGGAGGAATTGGGAGTATGGAATTTTTACGTTGGACGGTTGAAGAAGGGGTAGCAATAGCAACAATTCAACGCCCACCTGCTAATGCTTTATCACGTGGGCTAATTTTAGAAGTAAACGAACTTTTAAATGCGGTTGAACATGACGATACAGTTCGAGTCATTGTTTTACATGGAGATGGACGATTCTTCTCAGCCGGAGCAGACATTAAAGAATTTACAGATGTTTCATCAGGCGCTGAATTTACGAAATTATCCGCAAATGGACAAGATGTTTTTGAACGTTTAGAGAAATTTCCGAAGCCGGTTATTGCCGGCATTCATGGAGCAGCTTTAGGTGGGGGTCTTGAGTTAGCGATGAGTTGTCATTTCCGCTATGTGAGTGAAAAAGCGAAATTGGGATTGCCTGAACTACAATTAGGGTTAATTCCTGGCTTTGGTGGAACACAGCGCTTACCTCGTTATGTTGGGGTGGCAAAAGCTGCAGAAATGATGTTCACAAGTGATCCGATTACCGGCACTGAAGCTGTGAAGTGGGGGTTAGCAAACGCTGCCTTTTCTGATGAGGAATTACTACCTCAGACGATTGCGACAGCGAAGCGCATAGCGAAGAAAAGTCCAGTTACTCTAAAAGCCGCAATTGATATGTTGCAATTTGCAAAGCATACTTCATTTTATGAAGGCGTTGAAGCTGAGGCGCAAGCTTTTGGTACCGTTTTCATGTCTGCAGATGCTAAAGAAGGTATTCAAGCATTCATTGAAAAGCGTGAACCAACTTTCACAGGAAAATAATAAAATAGTATTAGGAGGTTTGTTGAATGAACATTTATGTATTAGTGAAACGTACGTTTGACACGGAAGAAAAGATTGTTGTAACTGGTGGCGTGATCCAAGAAGATGGAGCAGAATTCATCATCAACCCATACGATGAATACGCAATCGAAGAAGCTATTCAAGTTCGTGACGCACAGGGCGGAGAAGTAACAGTTGTTACAATCGGCGGTGAAGATGCAGAAAAACAACTCCGTACAGCTTTAGCTATGGGTGCTGATAAAGCAGTTTTAATCAACACAGAAGATGATTTAGACGAACTTGATCAATTCTCAGCAGCATATATTTTAGCTGAATACTTAAAAGACAAAGATGCAGACCTGATTTTAGGTGGTAACGTTGCTATTGATGGTGGTTCAGGTCAAGTTGGCCCACGAGTTGCTGAATTATTAGGCATGAACTATGTAACAACGATTACAAAACTTGAAATCGATGGAAAAACAGCGAAAATCGTTCGTGACGTAGAAGGAGATTCAGAAGTTCTTGAAGCTGAATTACCTCTACTAGTAACAGCACAACAAGGCTTAAACGAGCCTCGCTATCCATCATTACCTGGTATTATGAAAGCAAAGAAAAAGCCGCTTGAAACGCTTGAATTAGATGATTTAGATATCGATGAAGATGATGTTGAAGTAAAAACAACGACAGTGGAAATTTACTTACCACCTCAAAAAGCAGCTGGACGTGTATTAGAAGGCGATTTATCGGACCAAGTGAAAGAACTTGTTAATCTATTACATTCAGAAGCAAAAGTAGTTTAACTGATTTTAAATTGTATGGGAGGGACATAACATGTCTAAAAAAGTATTAGTATTAGGTGAAGTACGCGAAGGAAGCTTAAGAAATGTATCATTCGAAGCTATTGCAGCAGCGAAAAAAGTATCTGGTAATGGTGAAGTTGTTGGCGTTCTAATCGGAGACGCTGTAGCGAATCTTGCTGGGGAACTTATTAAATATGGTGCAGACCGTGTAGTGACTGTTGAACACCCACATTTAAAGCAGTATACTTCTGATGGATTTAGTCAAGCATTCATGGCAGTTGCTGATCAAGAACAACCAGAAGCCATCGTTTTCGGACATACTGCATTAGGGAAAGACCTTTCTCCTAAACTAGCTAGTAAATTACAAAGCGGTTTAGTATCAGATGTAACAGATATCGAAGGCGCGGACGCTTCAGCATTGTTCATCCGTCCGATTTACTCAGGTAAAGCATTTGAGAAGGTGCAAGTGAAAGAAGGTCTTGTTTTTGTGACAGTTCGTCCAAACAACATCGCACCTCTTGCAAAAGATGAATCTCGCACAGGCGATATCTCATCAATCTCAGTAGATATTACGAATCTACGTACGATCATTAAAGAAGTTGTTCGTAAATCAACTGAAGGTGTTGATCTGTCAGAAGCAAAAGTAGTTGTTGCTGGTGGACGTGGAGTGAAGAGTGAAGAAGGCTTCGAGCCGTTAAAAGAGCTTGCTAACGTTCTAGGTGGTGCAATTGGTGCTTCGCGTGGTGCTTGTGACGCAGATTATTGCGATTACTCATTACAAATTGGGCAAACAGGTAAAGTTGTTACACCAGACCTTTATATCGCAGCAGGTATTTCAGGCGCAATCCAACATTTAGCTGGAATGTCCAATTCAAAAGTAATCGTTGCCATCAACAAAGACCCGGAAGCGAGCATTTTCAAAGTAGCTGACTACGGTATCGTCGGTGACCTTTTCGAAGTGATCCCAATGCTTACTGAAGAGTTCAAAAAATTATTAGTAAACGCATAATAGCTGTTCTAAAACCCTGTAAATGGTATAACCATTTACGGGGTTTTCTTCGCCAAAACATACAAACAAAGGTGGAAAGTACGGTTTTTGCTATCGTTATTGCAAAATAATGCTGTTGTAAGCATAACAGTCGCTCATGCTTTTTATCCATGCTATACTACCGTTATACGTAAGTTGAAGGAGGATATTTAATATGGCTATTGTACACGCAACAGATGCAAGCTTTTCAAATGATATCGAAGAAGGTTTAGTACTAGTTGACTTTTGGGCAACTTGGTGCGGACCTTGTAAAATGATTGCTCCAGTTTTAGAAGAACTAGATGGTGAACTAAACGGTTCAGCTAAAATCGTTAAAGTTGATGTAGACCAAAACCAAGAAACAGCAAGTAAATTTGGTATTATGTCAATCCCAACTTTAGTGTTATTCAAAGATGGTCAACCAGTTGATAAAGCAGTTGGTTTCCAACCGAAAGAAGCGCTAGCTGAATTCATTCAAAAACACGCATAATCTTTGAAAAAACGAATATAAAACCGGGTTCCTTCAAAGGTGCCCGGTTTTTTTTAGAAATAATAAAGTATAAAACTATTCTGTACATGATCTAGTTCCAGCGCCGCCCTAGAGGTCATAACCCAAATCGACATGGAGGTTAAAGAGCAACCTCCATGCCAATTCGTCTTATGCTTGTCGGGGCTGAACAAGGCGCTTGCACTTTTCTAAGAAGGTGATAAGATGAACGAATTAATAAAGCAAAAATTAGCGATTTTACCAGACAATCCAGGTTGTTATTTGATGAAGGATCGTCAAGGAACTATTATTTATGTCGGGAAAGCGAAAGTGCTGAAAAACCGCGTACGCTCTTATTTCACAGGCAGTCATGATGGCAAAACACAGCGTCTTGTTAGCGAAATAGAAGATTTTGAATATATCGTGACATCGTCGGATTTAGAGGCATTTATATTAGAGTTAAATCTCATTAAAACCCATGATCCGAAATATAATATTATGCTGAAGGATGATAAGACGTACCCTTATATTAAAATTACGAATGAGAAGCACCCGCGTCTTCTCATCGTTCGCAAAGTGAAAAAGGACAATGGTAAATACTTTGGCCCTTATCCAAATAGCTTTGCAGCAAATGAAACGAAGAAGCTTTTAGACCGCCTATATCCTCTCCGGAAATGTACGAATATACCGAATCGTGTTTGTTTATATTATCACTTAGGACAATGTCTAGCGCCTTGTGTGAAAGAGATTGAAAAGGATCAATATCATGACATTATTCAAGATATTACGAGTTTCCTAAATGGCGGGTACGGGGCAGTTAAGGAAGAATTGAACAAGAAAATGCTTGATGCAGCCGAAAAATTAGATTTCGAACGTGCGAAAGAATATCGCGATCAAATTACCCATATTGAAACCGTTATGGAACGCCAGAAAATTACACTTAAAGATTTAACGAATCGAGATGTTTTTGGTTATGCGGTTGATAAAGGATGGATGTGTATCCAAGTATTCTTCGTCCGCCAAGGGAAGCTGATAGAAAGGGATGTTTCGCTATTCCCGATTTATCGTGATCCAGAGGAAGAATTCTTAACATTTGTCGGGCGCTTTTATGAAAAGGCGGAGCATATTAAGCCGAAGGAAATCTTCATTCCGACTAATATTGAAGATGAGCTCTTAGCGACTGTGCTTGAGCTAAAGGTGACGGCTCCTCAAAGAGGGAAGAAAAAGGAGCTTGTTGATTTAGCTAGCAAAAATGCTCAAATCGCCATTTCTGAAAAGTTTCAGTTGCTTGAGCGTCAAGAACAACGAACGATCGGTGCATGCGAAGATTTAGGTAAAGCTATGAATATAGCGACACCACTACGTATTGAATCATTTGATAACTCGCATATTTTTGGAGCCGACGCCGTTTCAGCAATGGTTGTTTTTGTCGATGGTAAGTCGAGTAAAAAGGATTATCGTAAATATAAAATTCAAGCAGCTGCTAAACACGATGATTACGGTGCAATGCGAGAAGTCATTCGCCGTAGATATACCCGCGTTTTAAAAGATGGCTTGCCATTACCCGATTTAATCGTTATTGATGGAGGTAAAGGGCAAATGGCAGTAGCAAGAGAAATATTAGAAGATGAGCTAGGGTTAGATATACCAATTGCGGGTTTAGCGAAGGATGATAAGCACCAAACATCTCAACTTCTTTACGGTTCTCCACCGGAAATTATTCCGTTAAAAAGAACAAGTGAGGCGTTTTATTTATTGCAACGTATTCAAGATGAGGTTCACCGTTTTGCCATCACCTTTCATCGGCAGTTGCATGAGAAGAATGCCATTACATCTGTACTTGATGAGATTGAAGGCATCGGTCCGAAACGTAAACAACAGCTATTGAAGCAATTTGGTTCTGTGAAGAAAATTCGTGAGGCAACTTATGAAGAACTACTAGCTGCAAATGTACCAAAAAACCTAGCTAATACCATAATTATCTATTTTTCTAAAAAGTAATTGTATTAGTCAGAAAATTATGTTAAGGTATTATAACTATTAAAGATAATCACTATTAAGTGATGATAGAGGTGCGGAATTCAAGAGTAATCAGCAGGAGGATGTATAGATCCTACGACTGTTGATGAAAGGGGAGGCCGCCGAAGTGGCAAATTGACTATTCCAATTTGTTACTGGTTCTACATTGAACAAGTGTAGAATTGTCAGATCCGTTTCGGTTCTGGAGGGCTATCTCACATGAATGTTCTTTTGAACGTGCATGATACGGAGGCGGCTTTTCACATGGAAATGTGTGGAATGCTGCTTTTTTCATTAGAAATCATTGTGAATACGGCCGTCATAATATGTAAGGGAGGGGCTATGAATGAGTTGTTTAGTTGTTAAATTTGGTGGTACATCAGTCGCAACAATTGAGCGTGTCATGCATGTAGCAAGACGCATTCAAAAAGAGAAAGAAAAGGGCTATGACATTATCGTCGTTGTTTCAGCAATGGGTAAAGCGACGGATATGTTAGTGGATATGGCACATGAAATTATGCCGAATCCATCAAAGCGAGAAATGGATACGCTCTTAACAACAGGCGAGCAGGTGACTAGCTCATTATTATCGATTGCTTTGCAAAGCTTAGGTTTAAGAGCGCAATCATTTACGGGCTGGCAAGCAGGTGTCCTAACAGAAGCAGTTCCAGCTGATGCACGTATTCTGGATATTCAGCCCGAAAATGTACGAGATGCATTGGGTAGAGGCCGCATTGCAGTTGTGGCAGGTTTCCAAGGAGTCGATGATAAGAACAATATTACAACTCTAGGCCGCGGAGGATCAGATACGACAGCAGTTGCTTTAGCAGTAGCGTTAGGTGCTAAGCGCTGTGATATTTTTACAGATGTTGATGGTGTGTATACTTCAGATCCTAGGTATGTTCCAAAAGCTCGTAAACTACAGGAACTGTCATATGATGAAATGTTAGAGTTAGCAAATTTAGGAGCAGGTGTTTTACATCCGCGAGCAGTTGAATATGCGAAAAACTACAATATTCCATTAGCAGTTCGCTCAAGTTATGTAGCTGATGAAGGAACAATTATGAGGGAGGAAGTTGAAGTGGAAAAAGGTTTAGTTGTACGTGGGATTGCATTTAAGTCAGATATTATTCGTTTAACAGTAAGCTATGATGCTAATTACAATGGGTCATTAGCAAATATTTTCACGATTCTAGCTGATAGTCATATCAATGTTGATTTAATTGTTCAAACAATTATTGAAGGAGTAGAGCCTTCAGTGTCTTTCTCTATCATTAAAGAGAACCTTGCAGATACGATCCGTGTATTAGAAGAAAATAAATCAAAACTTGGTTATAGCCATGTGCATATTGAAGAAAACTTAGCAAAAGTATCGATTGTTGGTTCTGGCATTGTATCGAATCCAGGTGTTGCGGCAAAAATGTTCGATCGGTTACATAGGGAAAACATTCTAGTGAAAATGGTTAGTACTTCAGAGATTAAAATTTCAGTAGTTATTCCTCAAGAAGCAATGTTACATGCCGCAAATGCATTGCATGATGAATTTGAATTAGCGGCAAGTCTTGCTATCCAGGCTTAATCAAATAATAAAAGAAGCTGACTTGGCATCGTTATTTTGATGCTTAGCCAGCTTTTTCTTATTATTGATGGTCTTTTAAATCCCACTTAACCTGGAAACTTACAACATCGCGCTTCGATTTCTTTTCATCGTAGCATTCTGTTAAGTAACCACTGATTTTTTGCTGTTGTTGAGCTAGAAACCCACTTTCAAGACGAAAACAGCGCTTTTCAAATTGCATAATTTCAGGGTCACCTGTTAAGGCATAAAAAGTCTCATCCTTAGATTGCTTCACAATCGTAAGGTCTCCCCATCCTGCTTCATGGAAAAATGAAATGGCCTCTTCCATACTATATAGTGGAAACTTGCGTGCCAACTCTTTGCCACACCAATATAAAATATCTTCCTCGTTTTTTCCGAGAACGGATGAGAGAACATGATCCCGTATTAATTCGTAACCAAATAATGGAAAGCTCTGAGTTTTAGTAGATGACATGATTTGCCTTCTTTCATATAATTTTGTCTGATTTTTGTCAGAGTTAGAAAATAGCGCTTTCTAGTAGAAAATCTATGTATTTAAGAGAAAAAAGCATACATTAGTAGTAGCTAGAAATAGTGCTAGTCACCTTGACGCTCTGCCATGATGAGAGTACAATGAACTTGTCATAATATTGTACCATGATGAAATATGCAGTCAATGGATACCTCGTTGTATGACGTCGGTAGTTGTTCGTCTGCCTATTTTCAGTATTAAGGGGGGTAACAGTTTTGTCGAAAGATCAAGAGTTTTATTGGCGTCGTCTGCATTCTCTTCTTGGAATTATTCCAGTTGGACTGTTCTTGACGCAGCACTTGTTTATTAACTTCACAGCAACAAATGGTGCAGAATCATTTAACTCAGTAAGTGAGTTTATGGGGAACCTACCATTTTTATGGGCCCTAGAATGGATTATTATTTACATCCCATTAATGTTCCATGCATTTTATGGTGTGTACATTGCGTTTACGGCACAACCAAACACTAAACGTTTTAGTACATTCCGTAACTGGCTGTTCGTTTTACAACGTTTCACTGGAGTATTCCTAGTAGTATTCATCGCTTGGCATATCTTCCAAACACGTATTCAAAAAGCACTTGGAACTGAAGTAGACTACAACATGATGGCAGAGGTTCTATCTAATCCATGGATGGTAGCATTCTACATCGCTGGTGTGATTTCAGCAACATTCCACTTAGCAAACGGTGTTTGGGCATTCTTAGTAAGCTGGGGTATTACACAATCTCCAAAATCTCAAAAAATTGCAACTTACATTACTGTTTTAATTTTCTTAGTGTTATCTGTAGTCGGCGTAAGTGCTATTCTTGCATTCGTTGTTTAAAGGAATGCATCTAACATCATGTAAGCGCTTGATTACTAATTGAAAGAGGAGTGAGAAACAAACATGGCTAAAAGTAAATTGATAGTCGTTGGCGGCGGTCTTGCTGGTTTAATGGCTGCTATGAAAGCAGCCGAAATGGGCACAGAAGTTGAATTATTCTCATTGGTACCAGTAAAACGCTCACACTCTGTATGTGCACAGGGCGGAATTAACGGCGCCGTTAATACAAAAGGTGAAGGGGATTCTCCATGGATCCACTTTGACGATACAGTATATGGTGGGGACTTCTTAGCGAACCAACCACCAGTAAAAGCTATGGCTGACGCAGCACCTGGTATCATTCATTTATTTGACCGTATGGGTGTTATGTTCAACCGTACGCCAGAAGGTTTATTAGACTTCAGACGTTTCGGTGGCACATTAATGCACCGTACAGCATTCGCTGGTGCGACAACAGGTCAACAACTTCTATATGCTCTAGACGAACAAGTTCGTAAATGGGAAGTAGAAGGCTTAGTAACAAAATACGAAGGTTGGGAATTTTTAGGACTAGTTCTTGATGATTCGGGCGTATGTAAAGGGATTAAAGCACAAAATCTTACTACTCACGAAATCAAAGCATTCCGTTCTGACGCAGTGATCATGGCAAGTGGTGGTCCTGGTATTATCTTCGGTAAATCGACTAACTCAATGATCAACACTGGTTCTGCAGCATCTATCGTTTATCAACAAGGTGCTAAATATGCGAACGGTGAGTTCATTCAAATTCACCCAACAGCAATTCCTGGTGACGATAAACTTCGTCTAATGTCAGAATCTGCTCGTGGTGAAGGTGGCCGTATTTGGACTTATAAAGACGGTAAACCATGGTACTTCTTAGAAGAAAAATATCCTGCATATGGTAACTTAGTACCTCGTGATATTGCAACTCGTGAAATCTTCGATGTATGTATTAACCAAAAACTTGGCGTTAACGGGGAAAATGTTGTTTATCTAGATCTTTCACACAAAGATCCGCATGAACTAGACATTAAACTTGGTGGTATTATTGAAATCTACCAAAAATTCGTTGGCGATGATCCACATAAAGTACCAATGAAAATCTTCCCGGCTGTTCACTATTCTATGGGTGGTCTATGGGTAGATTACGATCAACATACAACTATTCCTGGTTTATTTGCTGCTGGTGAATGTGATTACTCTCAACATGGTGGTAACCGTCTAGGAGCTAACTCATTACTTTCAGCTATCTACGGTGGTAGTATTGCAGGTCCAAACGCTGTAAATTACATCAAAGGACTTGAAAAACATGTTGAAGATCTTCCTTCTTCAATTTACGATTCTGCTATTGCTGAAGAACAGCAAAAATGGGATGATACATTGAGCTTAAACGGTAACGAAAATGCTTACCTACTTCACAAAGAACTTGGTGAATGGATGACAGCTAACGCTACTGTTGTACGTTACAACGATAAATTAAGAGCAACAGATGATAAAATTATGGAATTACAAGAACGTTATAACAACATCAACATTAACGATACAGCTAAATGGAGTAACCAAGGTGTACAATTCACTCGTCAGTTGAAAAACATGATGGCTCTTGCTCGTGTTATTACTTTAGGTGCGTTAAATCGTGATGAAAGTCGTGGGGCACACTATAAACCGGACTTCCCAGAACGTGATGATGAAAACTTCTTGAAAACAACTATTGCAGAATTCACTCCTTCTACAGAGCCTAAATTAAGCTATGAAGAAGTAGATGTTTCGTTAATTACACCACGTAAACGTGACTATTCTTCATCGAAAGGGGATAAATAATCATGGGACAAGCAGTTGAAACGAAATATATTGATGTAGAAATCGAACGCCAAAATTCTACGGATTCACAACCGTATTGGGAAAAATTCCAAGTACCTTACCGACATGGTATGAACGTAATTTCTATATTAATGGAAATTCAACGTAACCCAGTAACTGTTGATGGTAAAGAAACATCTCCTGTTTCATGGGATATGAGCTGTCTTGAAGAAGTTTGTGGTGCATGTTCAATGGTTATTAATGGTCGTCCTCGTCAATCATGTTCAGCATTAGTTGACCAATTAACACAACCTATTAAATTACAACCAATGAGTACTTTCCCAGTTGTTCGTGATTTACAAATTGATCGTAGCCGTATGTTTGATTCGCTTAAAAAAGTGAAAGCATGGGTTCCTATCGATGGTTCTTACGATCTTGGTGAAGGTCCACGTATGCCAGAGCGTAAACGTGAATGGGCTTACGAATTATCTAAGTGTATGACTTGTGGTGTTTGTCTTGAAGCATGTCCAAACGTGAATACTCACTCTGATTTCATGGGACCAGCTCCACTTTCACAAGTACGTTTATTTAATGCTCACCCAACAGGTGCAATGAACAAAGATGAACGTCTAGAAGCTATTATGGGCGAAGGCGGTCTTGCTAACTGTGGTAACTCTCAAAACTGTGTAGTGGCATGTCCAAAAGGTATTCCTTTGACTACTTCTATCGCATCTTTGAACCGTGCTACTACAGTACAAATGTTCAAAAAATTCTTTGGTTCTGACCGTATGGTTGACTAATCTAATACTGTATAGTGATAGATTAGCAACTTTTAGAACAGCCTTACACTTCGGTGTGAGGCTGTTTTTTTGTTTAAACTATGATTTATGTAAAGTGGTGGATTTAATCTTTTTTCTGTTATAATAAAATGAATCGTTATTCATTTTACTGTAAAGGGGAAAATATCATGCAATCAGCATATATAATCAATATGGAAGAATGGAAAAAGGGGTTCTCATTTTCAGTCCCAGTTAAAGTTAGGTTTTCTGAAACGGATATGTTTGGACATATGAATAATACAGTGCCATTAACTTATTTTGAATATGCACGTATTGAATTTTTTAATCATCTTGGTTTTATGGAAACGTGGCTGAGTGAGGACGGAGAAGGTATTCCTGTCGTTGCAGATATTCAATGTGATTATGTAAAACAAGTGTATTTTGAAGAACAATTGAACATTTTCGTGAAAATAGAGCGTATCGGAAACTCATCTGTAGACCTGCATTATTTAGCGATGAATAATAAGGAAGAGATCTGTTTTACTGGTCGTGGAACAATTGTGCAAATGGATCGTCAGACGGGCAAGTCTGTGCGTTGGAACGAATCACAATTAGCACAAGTTCAAGTATAAAATTCGAATAGCCGTCACCGCATTCCTCCTTTCGACATACGTTACAAGGAAGAGGGGATTGGAGGGCCGCGTGTGATGAGTCATTCACATCATCGTTCACTATTAACTAAACGTGAACGAGAAATTTTTCAATTACTTGTACAGGATTTTTCGACAAAGGAAATTGCGACAAAACTTGAGATAAGTGAAAAAACTGTCCGCAATCATATTTCCAATACGATCCAGAAACTCGGTGTGTCAGGCCGTGCACAAGCGATGATAGAGCTTCTTCGGCTAGGAGAATTGTCATTAGGATGAATGTGCCCTTGCCATTTTCGCCAAAACACTTCACAATATAAGGATAAGTAATCCTTTTGAGGAGTGAAAGTTCACATGACAAACCAAGATTCGCAATCCGGACATGACGCTGAACAAGTTGCATTTTTAGAAAAAGAGCTTCGACATATTTCGGCACTAATTAAGCAGAAGGGTCGCGAAATATTAAGTAACTATACAATTACACCTCCGCAATTCATCGCCTTACAATGGCTTCATGAGTTAGGTGACATGACAATTGGAGATCTTTCGAATAAAATGTATTTAGCATTTAGTACTACGACAGATCTTGTTGATCGAATGGAGAAAAACGAACTTGTTAAACGCATTCGTGATAATGAAGATCGTCGAGTCGTTCGAATCCATCTGTTAGAAGAAGGAGAGCGTATAATTGCAGAAGTAATTGTAAAACGACAAAAATATTTAGACGATATCGTAACAGATTTTAGCCAAACAGAAGTACTAGAATTATCAAGATTATTACACAAATTATTTAACGAAATGAATCAGGATTGAGGCGGTTAACGTGAATGCTCCCATCGGAGTGATTGATTCAGGTGTCGGTGGATTAACCGTTGTAAAAGAAATTCTGCGATTACTACCGAACGAATCCATATACTATATTGGTGATACTGCAAGATGCCCATATGGACCACGTTCACAAGAACAAGTGAGAACTTTTACATGGCAAATGGCGGACGCATTGTCGAAAATGAATATTAAAATGCTTGTCATTGCTTGCAACACTGCAACAGCCGTTGCGTTAGAAAGCTTGCAAAGGAAATGTCCGTTCCCTGTTATCGGAGTTATTAATGCTGGTGCAAGAGCAGCGATAAAAGCGACAAAAAGCCATGACATTGTTGTCCTCGGTACAGAGGGCACTGTGAAGAGTGGAGCTTATGAACAAGCGCTTTATTCACTTTCTTCATCTAGTAAGGTAACATCATTCGCTTGCCCCGCTTTTGTTCCATTAGTGGAAAGTGGCGAATATACGGGAGAATTTGCAGACCAATTAGTACAAAGAACATTACAACCATTACAACAAACAAGTTTTGATACGGTTATTTTAGGCTGTACACATTATCCGCTTATTCAAGGTAATATTGAACATATAGTAGGTGAGAACGTTCATGTCGTCTCTTCAGCAGAGGAAACAGCAAAGGACGTGCAAGATTTACTGAGTTATCATCATACTACAAGACAGGAGCAGTCCGCACCAGAGCATCGTTTCTTTGCAACGGGTTCTGTACCGATGTTCCAATCAATTGCGAGCAATTGGTTACCACTTCATGATGTGCAAGTGAGAAGAATTACTTTAAAATAAGTGATATCAATGCCAATAACCTAGTGAAAAGCCCGAAATGATGAACATTTCGGGGTTTTCCTATGAATAAAAACAAGCTAATAGGAGGTACATCATGACAAGAAATGATGGACGTAACAGAGACGAACTAAGACCAATTCGAATGGACAAGGATTATTTAATGCACCCAGAAGGTTCAGTATTAATTACTGTAGGGAATACAAAAGTTATTTGTAATGCAACAATTGAAGAAAAAGTACCACCATTTATGCGCGGTGAAGGCAAAGGCTGGGTCACAGCTGAATATTCAATGTTACCAAGAGCAACTGCATCACGTACACGTCGTGAAGCATCTGCAGGTAAAATCGGTGGCCGTACAATGGAAATCCAACGTTTAATTGGACGAGCATTACGCGCAGTAGTAGACCTTGAAAAGCTCGGTGAAAGAACGATTTGGATCGACTGTGACGTTATTCAAGCAGATGGCGGCACACGTACAGCTTCCATCACAGGTGCTTTCGTAGCAATGGCTGATGCAGTAGCAAAACTACAAGATGCTGGGAAAATCACGCACTACCCGTTAAAAGACTTCCTAGCAGCAACAAGTGTAGGAATTGCAGCTGAAGAAGGCGCGATCTTGGATTTAAACTATATTGAAGACTCTGCAGCAGATGTCGATATGAATATCGTTCAAACAGGTAAAGGCCAATTTGTTGAGTTACAAGGTACAGGAGAAGAATCTACATTTTCACGTGAACAGCTAAATGAGCTTTTAGCATTAGGTGAATTAGGTGTTCAACAACTGATTAATGCTCAAAAAGAAGTATTAGGTGAAATAGCACTTCGTATTGAACGTAATATGGAGGAACAAAAATGAAACAAGTAGTAATCGCAACGAAAAATAAAGGGAAAGCAAAGGATTTCGAAGCCATCTTCGGTCCTTTAGGCTTTGAAGTAGTGACACTTTTTGATGTAGCACCAGATTTAGATATCGAAGAAACAGGCACAACTTTCGAAGAAAACGCCATCTTAAAAGCTGAAACAGTTGCTAAATTGCTCGGTAAAATTGTCATTGCAGATGACAGCGGCCTACAAATTGACGCACTAAATGGCGAACCAGGCGTTTACTCAGCACGCTATGCAGGCGATCATGATGACGAAGCAAATATGCAAAAAGTATTAAAAAACCTAGAAGGCGTAAAAGTAGAAGAGCGTACAGCACGCTTTTACTGCGCATTAGCCATCGCAGGACCAAACCAAGTAACAACAACTGTATTTGGTACTTGTGAAGGTGTCATTTTAACTGAAAAACGCGGCACAAACGGCTTTGGCTATGACCCAATTTTCTTCGTCCCACAACTTAACAAAGCTATGGCAGAGTTAACGCCTGCTGAAAAAGGAGCCATTTCCCATCGCGGTAATGCCATTCGCTTATTAGCGGATCAGCTACCAACTTGGGTATCAGAAGTGGAGTGATGAATGATGAGAATTCTAGTAATGAGTGACACGCACGGCGACGCCACAGTGATTGAACGCGTCGTTCAACATGAACAAGATGTCGATGCGGTATTCCATTGTGGCGATAGCGAATTATCTTTTGGAGCTACTGAATTTCGTAATATGTACAAAGTTAGAGGCAATTGCGATTACGATAAGCAATTTGCAGACGACGTTATTGCCGAAATCGATGGCCAAACAATCTATATGACACATGGCCATTTATACAATGTTAAAACAACATTATTACCACTTTCATACCGTTCAGCAGAAGTATCCGCTAACATCGTGTTATTTGGTCACTCACACTTGCTAGGAGCAGAGTTAATAGATGATACACTGTTTGTTAACCCAGGCAGCCTTCGCTTGCCTAGAGGGCGCAAGGAGAAGAGCTATGCCATCATCGAATTTGACGGTGCCAAATGGCAGGTCACATTCAAAACAGATACACATGAAAACATTTCACAAACGAGTTTTTCTATATTTTAAAAATAGTGTTGACATTATTTGAAATTCATTATATACTAAGTCTTGTCTTTCCCGTTGGAACGCGGGATTGCACATTACGTCTCAGTAGCTCAGCTGGATAGAGCAACGCCCTTTAAGTAATAGGAGCCTTTATACGGAAAAAAAACGTATAAAGTGGACGGTACCGTATCGGTGAAACCTTAACAGATCATGCTGATGGCAATACCGAGGAAACGAGATGATTCGAAGGACGACTTCGTAGGTAGAATCATTGAAGCTATACATACATATGCATAGTGAGAGGTTCCGTAGAGACTAAACGTACCGCACCTGAAACGGTGAAGTTATAGTCCAGACCATCAAACTGCACAAGCAGGTAGTGAAAACTATAGTGGTAAGCTAAGGCGTTGGTCGGGGGTTCGAATCCCTCCTGGGACATACTAAAGAAGCGGTGGAAACCGCGTTATATCAAGCCTCTTAACGATTTAGAGAATCGGTCAAAGTGGCGGTCAAATATCGGAATGTGATTCCGTTAAAACCGTTGCATATCGACTTCCTAAAACGTTAGGAGGTTTTTTTGTGTCTAAAAAACGCGATGGCTTAAATGTTAGCGCAGATTTAAACGGAATATTTGATTCGCGTTATAATGCTGCCAAATCCGTAGGCTTGACCGTGGAAAAGGCGCTAGAAATCGTTATTAAACAAATGACAACGGCAGGCTTACGACCTCGCACAATCAGCGATTATGAAACGTATGTAAAGGATTTTTCGAATAAAACAGGTGTTGAGTCACTAACGGACATGTCGGTGGATTCCATTTACGAATGGCTGGCACTAATGAACGTAAAGCCACAAACAAAGCTGTTCCGTCTTAAGTGTTTACGGGCGTTCTTGGGACGTTGTTACGATAACGGTTGGATTGCGGATAAATTTTGGCGAAATATTAATATTCGAGTTGATACCCCAGTCAAAGAAGGTGCGACAAATGACGATGTGCCTACATTATTGAGGATTCTCGATCTGACTGATTTCGTACAGTTACGTGATGCCGCGGCAATTTTAATAAAGTATCAGACTGGCCTTAGATTAGCGACAGTTACAGAGTTAGAAGAACATCATATTGACTTAGACGCGAAGTTACTTCGATTAGACGGCTCGATATTAAAGAATCGTAAAATGCTAATCCTCCCGTTTGATGATCGGCTTGCAAGAATACTCGACGCTCTTATGAAACAAAATGCGATTATTAGAAGTGAAAAATGTACAAAGAATCGGCTTATCTTTATTACGCAACAAGGTACTAAAATAGCGACCTCGCAGTCCAGCAACAATATTTCAAAACGGTTGAATATGTACAAGCGACAATATGGTCTTACGAATATTAACGCCCATGCACTGCGTAGAGGATTTGCAAAGGATATTTACGAGAAGTCGGGCGGGGATATTGCGCTAGTGTCTAAAGCGTGAGGGCATAGCGATTTTGGGGTTACAACAAGATATTATCGAAAATATTAAAGAATTGGTTATTGGAAGAAATGTATGGGTTATACTTTCTGTCATAATTTCAATGTTCGGACCTTATTTTTTAGGGAAATATAAAGAGAAAACTAAAAAAGTAAATGAAATGTTACCAATTATTTTACAAGAATATGTAAGCCCTATGTATAATGATTTAGTTAATACGGATATGAATAATATTGATGAAATCCGCAAATTTATTGACAAGTATGCTGAAAAGGAATCTTTATATAAGATTTCTGAACCATCGATTATTCATGGATTTTATCATACGAGGATTTTATTAAAATAAATAAAAGATGTTCCGATAACCAATGAAATTTTAGAAGAATTTAGAACATTATTTAATAGAATAGAAGATTACTATTGGTTTTTAATTCAAGAAATTACTGGGGATGTATATGGGAAATATGAAGGTTATGAAAAAAGTATTGTTGATAAATTAGAGAGAATATTAGTTCCTAGAATTAAAGTATGGTTAGATAAGATATTTGCCATTACTTTTCTTTTGATATTAATACACATGTTATTTACTATATTTAACATATATGAAACGGTACCTACCTTACCAAATTACATATTGAAATTATTTTTTATATGGAATATTACAATAGCTATGCTGGTGTATCTCTTTAACTTAAAGTATTACTCACGTTATAAAAATAATATTAGGAATAAACGTAGTATAAGTAATTCTATAGGCATAGGTAACATACTATATGACTTTGCTAAATTACAAGATGAAATTAATGCTAATGTAAAACAGCAAATGGAAACTGAACAAAGGTTACTTAATCCTAGATTATTCATCAATTAACACAGAATCCCGCCGAAAAGCTGATTAGTCAGCTTTTCGGCGGGATTCTCTTTTTCACTTAAAAAATGAAAAAAGAATCCATTTCTGTTAAGGTTAAATCGCCTAAGAACTAGCCAAAAGAAAGGATTCTTCTAATGATTAGATTACCGCAAACGACGCTTCATTTCAATCGCCAACTGAAATTATCCAATGATGGCGGCGAATTATCTTCTGATACAGGACATTTTTTATTCCGTGAGTTTGATGAAAAAATCGGCTTCTCCCAAACGATTGCCAAACATCTTCATTTAAAAGATGAACGCTCTTTTTGTATTCATCCAAACGAACATCTACTTCGTCAAAAAAGTAAAGAATGAATGGATTTTTACAATTGGGCGCCATTATTGAACAAGAGTTGGCGCCCATATTATACATAAGGGCCATATGATTCTGTAATAAGAATCTGGTTTTTTTAGTAATAAGGCTTAATGATAAGTACCTGTGTGAGAAACTTTCACGCACAGGTACTTTTTTATTGTTCATATATTTCACTTGAGATTGCATGTTCTGTTAATGGGAATATATAAGTCAGTGAGACAATAGCGAAAATTAGGTATACTCAATAGAAATACAACCAAACACTATACATGTAAAGACAGGTGATCATGATGAATGAAGGTAAAAGAATTTTAATTATTGAAGACGATCAAGAAATCAGTAAGCTGCTAAGCGTCATGTTAACAACAGCAAGTACAGATACGGTGTTAGCTTATTCGGGAACAGAAGGTCTGCTGCAGTTGCAAACTACTAGTTTCGACTTAATTGTATTGGACTTAATGCTGCCGGGAAAAAGTGGTGAGGAATTGATAGAAGAGATTCGAGAAGAAAGTTCAATTCCGATCATTGTCATTTCAGCCAAAGTGGATATCGAGAATAAAGTGAACGTATTGAAGATGGGCGCGGATGATTATATAACCAAGCCGTTTAATCAACAAGAGGTGGTAGCGAGAGTGGAAGTTCAATTGCGAAAGTCGAGTCTTCATCCGCTGCCGACAACGAAGATGGTGTGGCGAAAGCTGACTATGAATACAGAAAAACTGTCCGTGTCTTTAAATCAACAAGAACTGCAGTTGACCAATGCAGAATTTGATATTCTGTCTTTATTTATGCGTAATCCGGAGCGAGCGTTTTCTAAAAAGGACATTTATGAAAGCATTTGGAAAGGAACGTACTTTGGAGATGACAACACTATAAGTGTTCATATTTCGAATCTCCGCAAGAAGATTGCCGAACTTACTTCTCACGAATATATCAAGACGATTTGGGGGATCGGATTCATGCTTGTGTAATTCCTTATGAATTCTTTATGGTTTGCTTACAGTATGTTAAAGAGATCTGCGCTAAAGTATAGGTATCAAGAAGTTTAGCAAAGGAGTCACTAACATGGAGACTATTATTCAAACGTATCAACTAACGAAGACGTTTAAAGACGCGACCATCATCAAACCCCTCGATTTCTCATTACGAAAAGGAGAAATTTGTGCTCTAATCGGACAGAATGGATCAGGGAAATCGACGCTATTTAAAATGCTTGCAGGCCAATTACGTCCAACTGCAGGAGACATTCACTTGTTCGAAAAAACTGGAAGAGACGTAGCACAAGCAAGGAGAAGGATGGGCTTCTTAGTAGAAACGCCTGTCTTCTTCCCGGATTTTACTGCCTCTCAAAATCTGGAGTATTTCCGAATTCAGCGCGGCGTCGTTGAAAAGAAGCGTGTAGATGAAGTCTTGGAGATTGTCAGCCTCGCAAAAGAAAAGAGAAAACGGTTTAAAGACTATTCTATGGGCATGAAACAGCGATTAGGTATAGCTCTTTGCCTTCTGAGCAGTCCCGATTGTTTAGTTCTGGATGAGCCGATCAATGGGTTGGATGCAGAAGGTATTCGGGAAATTCGTAATTTATTGGTAAAACTGAATCAAGAAAAACAGATAACGATATTTATTTCCAGTCATATTTTAACAGAGTTACAATTGTTGGCGACACGTTTTGTGTTTATTAAGAACGGTGTCATTGTCGAGGATGTAAGTAAAGATTCACTACAAGAGAAAAGCCAGAAACAACTTCAACTTACGGTCGATGATACAGCTAAAACAGCGCAATTATTGGAACAGACATATGTAGATATCCAATTCAAAGTGCTTCCTAATCAAGTGATCATCATCCACAATCATGTCGAGTGCAGCGGAGACATCAATCGTCTATTACTGGATAATGGAGTATCCGTGAGTGAGTTCCGAATAGAAGCCCGGAATTTAGAGGAATACTTCTTGGAACTGGTTGGGGGGCATGGTCATGATTAATTATCTGAAAAGTGAGCAGTACCGCTTAGTGCGTAAAAAAACGCTGCATATAACCAGTCTCGTTTGCTTATTGCTGATTGTAGCCGCAGCAACTGTGCTGTACTATAATCAAAAGGCTGATCCGAATTTCCCTTATGCCACGACTCGATTTTTCTATTCGAATGTCATCGGCAGCGGTGGGCTTATTATCATTGTAAGCTTTCTCTATAATTTCAGTCTTACCGGCAAGGATGCAGCCTTACTGAAAAATGCAGTTTCTTTTGGTATATCCAGGAATACGATCTTCTGGTCCAAACTATTCATGACTTTAAGTTATTTCTTATTAATTAGTGTCTTGGGTATAGGTTTAATGATTGGATTGGGAGAGACGCTGATGACGAGTGATAGTCAGTCGGTTAAAGACTTTTTAACAGCACTCGTCAATATTTTGCCGATTGTATTCAGTGCATTTTTCCTCATACATTCGTTGAAAATGTTGAAGGTCGGTGAAGTCTATATCTTTATTCTCATGCTGCTAATCTTTGTGTTTTCGGGTGACTTGCTGCGAATCTTATTCCGACCGTTTACAAGTTTACATGAGGTATATAAGTATGCACCAGATACCTTGTTACATGAGAACTTACTAAATTTCATGAATCATACCGTACAATTCGGTTACCAACACTGGATTACAGGTGTGCTACTTTCTTTGATAGCTTTATTGATTGGAGTCACAAAGTTTGCGAAACAACCGATTGATTGAGAAAGGATGAATGAACGTGAGCAACTGGTTGATTATCATATTACTGATTTCACTGCTACTTGTTATGGTTGGAATATCTCTAGTACTTCATTGGGATATTAAAAAGATGACGAAACAATTAGAAGAAATCATTGGGAACTTCGGGACAAATGAAGTAGTTCGCACCAATACCCATAATAAGAACCTGGCCCGATTTGCTGCGAAAATCAACCAGCTCATTCATTTGTTTAAGCAAGATCAGCAGCACAATCACACTAGAGAAATGAATCTAAAGCGAGAAATCACCAATATCTCACATGATTTGCGAACACCTTTAACGTCTATCAAAGGGTTTTCGGAATTGTTATCTAATCCATCGTTAACTGAAGCAGAAAAGGACGAGTATCTGGCTGTTGTTCAAAAGAAAATCGATAATCTGACCAATGTTGTGGATTTGTTCTATGAACTCTCGCAACTGGATTCCTTGGACAAAAAAATGGTCATGGAGAAGAATTTTCTGGATCAAATAGTGGTAGAAGCGATGCTGACGTTTTATGGTGAGTTTGAGAAGAAGCGATTGCAAGTGCAGATAGATGAACATGCAGTTTCACCTATTCTGGCAGATAAGAAAGCTACAGATCGGATTGTAGCCAATATCATTCAAAATGCGCTAGCCTACAGCAAAAGTACTGTAACGATTGATTTGATAGAAGACAATGAGTATATCCGATTACGGGTTACAAATGACGTGGAGACGTTTAATGTTGCAGAACTTCAACGAATTTTTGATAGGACATTCAGGATGGACTCTAGTCGCACCGGCGAGCAACTTGGCTTAGGCTTGCATATTGTTCAGCAGCTTATCGAGAAACAAGGAGGAAACGCCGTCGCTGATGTTACTGGAGACGAATTTATACTAGAAGTTTCGTTTAAGAAGTGGGAGTAGGTTCGGTTATTCAAGTTGGATTAGAGCGCGATATAGATTTCGCACTAACGGGCATATTTAAAATAATTTAAGACGATGCTAGAACGTAATGGGCAGATGTAAAATGATGGCTAATAACAAATTTTATTTTATATTTGCGGCAATATTTCTTTCGGTATTATTAGTCGGTTGCAATCGTAGTACAGCTATAGACAAAGCTGAACAATATATTTCAACCGTCGAACAAATCGATATCCCAAATGACGTAAGAGTAATTGGCTTAGGAGAAGCGACACATGGGAACGTTGAACTTCAAGAGTTGAAAAAAGATGTATTCGAAGCTTTAATTAGAAACGAAAGTGTTCAAGTATTTGTGTTAGAGGGTGATTTTGGAGGTGGGCAGCAGATTAATCACTTCATTTTAGAAGGGAAGGGAACCGCTGAAGAAGCCGTGAACGCTCTTGATTATCACATTTATAAAACGGAGCAAATGATCGAATTTGTCCAATGGATGCATGATTATAATGCAACGGTGAGCGAAGATGGGAAGATATACTTTTATGGTAATGATATGCAACGCTATGATTACAATAAAAAAGGTCTGCTTGACTATTATAAAGTTGTAAATATTGATGCAGCAAACAAATATACAGATCAATTAGAAAACGTTTCAAACAATACAATGAGGGAGTTATCGCCAAAAACAGAACAAACCAACTAAAGTGATGGTATAATTTTGAAAAGATTAAGAGGTGAGCTATTATGTCGGAAGTGAAATTTGTTGAACTTCAAAAAGAACTTTTTTATTTATTTGAAAAAAGAAATTTTGAGGATGCCTATTCGCTTATTAATAAAGCACAAATAGAATTTCCTGAAAGATTAGAAAAAACAATTTATTGGAAAGCCTGTGTTTATTCTATTCAAGAGCAACAAGAGAATGCTGTTGCGGTCCTTGACGAAGGCTTAAAACAAGGGGTGTGGTGGAACCCGCATACATTAACTCGTGATCCAGATTTAAATAGATTACAAAATCTCGAAGAATTTAAGTACATAGTAAAGAAATGTGAGGACATCTAAGAAAGTAATAGACATAGTTCTGAATCGCAACTATTTACTTATGGTAATCAAAAATCAGATATAGGAATATTTTCTTTACATTGGAGAGGTTCGAGTGTAAAGGATTTTGCTCCTTATTGGTTTGACGATAATAGGTTAAATGATTATCTCTTTGGATTTCTTCAATCGTCTCAAGCCTATGGATACAATGCTTATTGTTGGGATAATCAAGATGTTGCACTTGAAGAAATTGCAAAATCATTTAAGGATTTTAAAGAAAATCACAACACAAAACAAGATATTCTTGCAGGTGCTTCTCAAGGAGGTAAATTAGCAATCGAGCTAAGTCTGAATAATAATCGTTTGGGCACTAAAGGATTTATTGCTGTAATACCAGCAATTCAAGATGTGTCATCAATAGAATGTCTATTAAAAGAAAATAGGGTAACAAATTTAAAGGGTTGCATAATCACGGGAGATAAAGACCCTTTTTATAATAAAACCCTTGAACTAATGCCGATTTTGGAGGCATA
Organism: Viridibacillus soli; assembly: GCF_016612995.1. GTDB lineage: Bacteria > Bacillota > Bacilli > Bacillales_A > Planococcaceae > Viridibacillus > Viridibacillus soli. The sequence goes on along the minus strand of NZ_JAEOAH010000001.1, from coordinate 222,262 downwards.
CGACATACAGTGCAAATTAATTGTTAAAGAAGGATTAGGGCATTTCTTCCCTAGTGATCTTACTGCTTTATTAAAAGAAGCTGTTGAATATATATCGCAACCCGTATCACGCTAATAACTTGTTTTTTTATTGTGAATATTACTGGGATATGAATAGTGGTTTTTTGAAACAATCTGTTTTATAGCTTGATAATTGGGCTTTTGGATTAGAGAACATAAATGCAAATGAACGTAGCAGGCGGTATGCAAAGGATTTACTGGACAAGGAGAACTAAGTTTAGCTTTTATCACGAAAGCTCTAGTACACTACGATATAACGCTTATAACGCAGTGCCTAGACTAAGGTTTAGTGGAAGTTGTGGATAGTTTGAAGTAGATGCATTTCAATACGAATTTGCAACTACTTACTAAAATTATTACGTTTGATGTTGGCATCACATATTTTATGTGATGCATTTTTTAGTTTATTTAAAAATATAGAAAACACCTACAAATGATTTTAGGAGTAGTCGATACACTAATTTCAAATTTGTAGGTGTTTTACTTTGTCTTGCACCATCATCTAGAATTGACAAGTAATTGAGTATAAATTTATTATACTTAAATAATATTTTCATCCTTTATAAATTAAAAAAGCAACTGAGAAATTAATCCTAACCTATAATAATAGGTAAATGTAATGAATATTCAAAAATATATATATTGTGAATATTCATTTTTTAAGTATAATGTTCCTAGGTTGTGGGGGATACTTTACATATCAAAATGTTTTATGTTATTATCAAATGTCTGTAAAAAATATAGATGCTAATTATTTCTGATTTATATTATTTTTGAGTAAGGTCTTACCTTGCACTGGAAAATGTTTAACAAAAGTAGGAGGAAAATATGAACTTTGTTTTTTTAATCACGGGTTTACTGTTCGTATTTCTAATGGGTTACATATTTAGTTATGATCGCAAAGGAATACAGATACGTCCGATTATTATGATGCTGCTAGCACAATTAGTGCTTAGTTTTTTTATTCTTAACACTACTATAGGCTTGAGCATTATTGGAGGTGTTTCAAAGTTATTTGAAACATTAATGGGCTATGGTGTTGAAGGTGTTAACTTTGTATTTGGTGGAATGGAAAATGAGCCGGGAAGTGTGTTTTTCTTAAATGTTCTTTTACCAATTGTGTTCATCTCTATACTAATTGGTATTTTAAACTACATTAAGGTACTACCGTTCATTATCAAATATATAGGTCTAGGTATGAGTAAACTGAATGGTATGGGTAAGTTAGAAAACTACATAGCTGTATCATCTGCCTTATTTGGACAATCAGAAGTATTTTTAACTACGAAAGAGCAACTTGGTAAAATCTCTAAGCAACGATTGTATACATTATGTACTTCTGCTATGAGTGCTGTAAGCGTTTCCGTTATCGGTGCATACATGACCATGTTAGATCCTAAGTATGTTGTAGTAGGAATCATAGTCAATATTTTCTCAGCATTGATTGTTGCGAATTTACTTAATCCGTATAAGTTAAAATCAGAGGAAGATTATACGGTAGTAAGTGAAAATGCTGAACACAAAGAAAAAGAATCTTTCTTCCAAATGATTAGCGAAAGTGTTATGGATGGATTTAAAGTAGCGATTATTGTAGGTGCTATGCTAATTGGATTTATTGCTTTAATGACGATGATAAATAATCTGTTTGACCTAGTGTTCCACATTTCATTCCAAGACATCCTTGGTTATGTGTTTGCTCCAATTGCTTTCATCATAGGTATTCCTTGGTCTGAAGCTGTTGCAGCTGGTGGTATTATGGCGACTAAACTTGTCACGAATGAGTTCGTAGCGATTCTTAGTTTTAAAGATATGGCTGGAAACTTGTCGGATAAGACAATTGCGATTGTATCTGTATTTTTAGTGAGCTTTGCAAACTTTAGTTCAATCGGGATTATTACAGGTGCTGTTAAAGCTTTACATGATAAAAAAGGATCAGAAGTTGCATCATTCGGTCTAAAATTACTCTTTGGATCGACGCTTGCATCGATTCTATCCGCAACTTTAGTTGGTTTATTTATATAATTAACTGTGTTAATTGATGTTGCTGATTTTCATCTGTTACTAACGGGTGCGTCCGTATTGTAAACTTCAGCCAGAACTTTCTGGTTGAAGTTTTTTATTTTGGATTTAATTTATCAGTAGCTATGGGAGAACGTAAATGAACGCAGTGTTTAAGAATTTTTTATGTCATTTTGTCATTTTTGGAGCTATAGGTATTGTTAAAACAATCCGCATGTCTGAAAATACCTTGGCAGAGATAGCTTCATCAAGTTCTTCCGTCTTTTTTGAGACATGGTTGGAATGGTCAATAGTCGCATGAATATTTTCATGGCCAAATCTAGGAAATATTGATGGAATGTGAATCCGCGTTTTTTCGTATGTATATCTTTCCTTAAAAGTTATAAAGAAAGAGTAGCAAATAGCTACCCCTGTTGTATTGTTTAACGCTAGAAACTAGATTAAATCACGTGTTAGTCGAATTGCTTTTCCAATAATTTTCGCTGGATTATCCTCGGTTATGATGGTCGGTTCATACTGTGGATTATCTGGCATTAACATTATTATATTGCCCTGTTTTTTTACTCTTTTCAAGGTTGCTTCTGTGTCACCATTTAAAAGCACTGCAGAAATTTCTCCGTACTCAATAAAATTTTGTTCTCGGATCAACACTTTAGAGCCGTTTGGTATAGTAGGTTCCATCGAATTTCCTTTTGCGATTAAACCAAATAAATTGCCGCTTGGTAAACTATCGGCAATTTCGTACATAAAACCTTCTATATTTTCTTCTGCTAATATTGGATCCCCACAAGCGATAGTTCCTAGTATAGGTATTCGAACAGTTTGTGGAGATGTTTCAATTAAGTTAGTTGGATTTTCTTGCAGTATATAACTTTTAGGTAAATTAAAGTGGTCGGCTATTTTTTGTATAGCACCCATTCTTGGTGTGGATTTACCTAAAATCCATTTACCTGCAGCGGACTCACTTACACCAGCAATTCTTGCTAATTCGTTTTGATTCAAATTATATTCTGTTAATATTCTTTTTAAATTTGCTGAAATTATTGACTCCATTTGATTTTCTGCCACGTAATCACCTCTTTTTGTAATTAAATTATAGCATTTAATTATAGTTGTGTGCAATTTTTCTATACATATATAGAATTAAATTATATAAAGACTTGCAAGTAGAATTAAATTCTAGTAATATTGATTTCAAGAAGGGGGGAAAGCATATGGATGGCATCCAAATTTCACTGAAGGCAGCGAGAGTCAATGCTGAACTAACATTAGTAGACGCTGCAAAACGTATTGGTATATCACCAACCACATTGATTAAATGGGAAAAGCATCCGGGTAATTTAACACCCAATCAACAGAAAATTATCGAAAAAGTGTATAAATTCCCTACTGATTATATTTTTTTCGGGGGATAAAATAGAATTAAAATCTAATTTCATAAAACTTGACCCTCTAATTTCATTCTTGAAGAAGGCACTCATTGGTAATGTTGGGCTTGAAGAATTGAAGCAAGAATAATTATAAGGAATATATTGGTTAATGGTCAAACTTGAAAGGGAAATTAGTAGAAATCGGTGATCAATCAAAGAGAACATACTCATCCGTCCACAGTTTCATAGCCAGCTAGAATTGGGTTTTTCACAATGCTGAAATGTCGGAATTTTAAGGGAATAACCTCTATATGATTTTCAAGAGAGGGGTATGATTTTTGAAAATCAAAGTGAATAGAAAGATTAAATTACGTGGAAAAATCAATGATTTCTTCTTTAACGAAGAGGAGCTGTGCAGTGTAATTTTAGCATGTAGAAAGTTTTTACACCAAAAATTAGTTGAGGAGAGGAAGCTAAATGAAATCAACAGGTATTGTCCGTAAAATTGACCGATTAGGAAGAATTGTAATTCCTATAGAGTTACGTAATGTATTAGGAATCGAGGATAAGGATTCCTTGGAAATTTTTGTAGAAGGTAATCAAATTATCTTTCAAAAGTTCAAGTCTTATGATGAAAAGGTGATAGCGACACGTTTTAGATTGAAGGAGTTAATCCAGTATGAGACAGATCCTGGTAAATTAAAAACACTTACGGATGCCATAGAGCTACTAAAGTAAAATGACCAATAAAAAAGCTGATTACCTAGGCACTGTTAATCGGCAACAAAATAAGAAGGTATTTATCAACTAAAGTTAAATGCCATTCCAAAAACACTTCTTAAATGCTAACTGATTTTGATATTTTTAACAGCAATGATTTTCCGATTTACAAAAAAACAAACGTTTGGATTAAGTTCAATTGGTCCATAGGTTTGTTTTTTACTATACATAAGTTTTAACACAAATTTTTTATTAATAGTTTCACCTAAACATTCATGCACCTATTCACGAAATCTTGTCACGTTTCATAATAAGGGCAATGTTTACTAACTTTACGGATGAAACGTATGATATTTTTACGGTTTGAAAAATACCTTCTCCATATTCAAAGGATCAAAAAATATACGATATCCATTATAAATAGTGGACAAGCCATAACGTTGTTGGTATTTTTCTATAGCGTTATGCAAATATTGTGGGGTTATTTCTAAATGCAAACAAATGTCTTCCACTGTTGTATGATCTGTAACGTAACATTCAATTAATTTGTCTAAGGAAACAATCTTTTCATAACCCCATCTTCTAGCTACAAGCTCCAATTTCTGATTTTTAACATCTTCTAATTTTGTAATGTCCCCGTAGGTCGTTTCATAATGCCCGATTTCTTCGGCTAACACACAATGTTTTTCGTAAAGGCTTAAACGTTTATTTATTAATATTTGATTATCTATATAAAGTCCAGATAAACCTTTGGGCATTAATATAGATTCTGTGATGATTAAATGTTTATATTGCGCTATTAAAGCTTCGTATGACATATATTCACCTCATTATTTGCGTTGTGATTTAATAAAGTCGATGTAGTTTTTAATATCCTCCATTTCTTCTTCTGTCACGTCATCATCAATATGTGCTGCAATCGTTTCAATCGTTTTTTCTTTTAATGATAGTACTTTATTCGTTGCGAATGATGGGTCTATTTTGGATTTTTCAACGTTTAAAGCATTAGCGATTTTTTCGACATTTACAGGATTGATAAGCGTTTTGCAATTCAAATAATCGGAAAGAGTGCTTTTGGAGATGCCTGAAAGCTCACTCAGTTTGATTTGATTTAAGCTGTTCATTTTTATAAGTTCTTTTATATTTTTGGCAATCTCCTTTTTGAGCGGTAAATCTCTGTCTAGCATTTTGCTTCCTCCTATAATCCAAGTTATATAAATTCATCATAAAGTATAACCTCATAATAAACAAGAAAAAATCCGTAAAATTTCGGAATTAATATAAAACATCCGGATAAAACCGTTTTACAATCCGGTATTTTTCGGATAATATACAGGTAAGCACAAAAAGTAGCTGAGGATATGATGGCGGCATTATGTGCTAGAAGAGTGAATGTAGGGTATACACTTATTGAAGGTGCAGAAGCATTGGGCATTAACAAAGACACTCTTTCGGAATAAAAAAACACTACACATATATCTAGAAGTTTATTGTCAAGTATCTAAAAATGATATCGAGTCAATTCAGATTCTATTTTATTTGATATATAATCCGAATTTTATCGGATTTTAAAAGAGGATTAGATTGCCGAGCATCTTTCTGGCAGATCAAGTTTTAAGTTAAAGCGATTAAAATGGATCAGTTTCTAAAGTATAATTCCAGCGCATTTTTTCATCAGTGTATGGAAAACTACAAGTGGATATATGAATCCGTAAATTTAGGGAGGCATTGGCATGAAACAATTTGAGCATTTAATAAATTCAAAGTTTGTAGCTGTCTTAGGAAATTTGGATAAGCAATTAAATTCGCAAAATGTTGCAATACAGGAGAGTGAGGAAGCGGCTGAAACCATTATTTATAAGGGCAAGAAGCTGCGGAAAGTTTTTCGTAAATCCAACCCTGGCGACTATATTCGCTTTCATCATCTACCTCATTCGAACAGTCTCGAAATGAAAACTGTGAACGGGAAAATTTATAAAGTATATAAATCTGGTGGATACATGGATGGTGGCTTGTATTTCGACGAAGAAGGTAATGAAGTGGATGTGCTTGGTTGGATAGAAGATCCGGCTCCAGATGTATTTGAAATATGTGGTGTATGTGAAGCATCAGTCAATGTTCCTCTCATCAATCAACTCAACGAACAATTAACTATCAACAACCTGCACTCGATTATAGAAATGACCCAAGAACTGAATGCATATAAGAAGACCTACCAACAACAAGCTATTGGTTATTATTTTGCAGTAGATAGTACAAGTATACAGCTAACAGATAATACATTCTTGTCACTTTTTAATGATTATACAAGTGAAAATTTCGATGAAAGATATACAAAACTATCAGCTATAAATAATGGGGTGGAGGTGTTTTGTTTACAAGATAAGACTGAAAGGATTTTTGAGGGAAATAACAAAAGTTAATAATTCCATATAGCGAAAGAGGCCCCTATGCATGTTGCTACATGTATAGAGGGACCGCTTAAAAAAATGAACAGATCATTCTTCATCAGGAGGTTATCAAGACAAATCTATTCATTAATTAATGTATTAATGAATCATCGCTCCAAGTATTGCCTTCATTAGCACAAGAAGTGGCTTAAACGAACCATTTGCAAAAAATCTACTATTGGTTGCTAATTTCTAAACATATGAGAGACGGACAAAAATGGATTTATAAAATATATAAAGAATGGTTGAAGCAAATACAAGAGACAACAGAATTGGGTGTTGTGGAAACTACTGATTATTTAATTAGTTATGTAGATTTGCAGAGAAGTAGGTGAATACATTTTATATTTCGAATGGTCAGTACAAGATAGATTGTTATGTAAAAGGAGCAAAAAACCGCTAACACTATAAAATCTAATTGATCACTACTAGCAGAATGAAGATAATAATTAGGTATTAATAACTAATTTTGTAAAATATTAAATAATTATTTGATTTAGAACTAATGTTCGTATATTGTTGGGTTGTAAGTACTTACAAAATTCAAACAAAGGGGATGTTAGTATGGTGAAAATCTTTATTGATCCAGGACATGGTGGGAGCGATTCAGGAGCAACAGCAAATGGGATTCAGGAGAAAGATATTACGCTAAAAATTGGGATGAAAATTAGAAACATTCTGACAGCAGAATATAGTAATGTATCTATCTTAATGTCTCGTACAGGAGACACTTTCCCAAGTCTGTCGGATCGAACGAACGCAGCAAATGGATGGAGTGCGGACTATTTCCTATCGGTCCATATTAATTCTGGCGGAGGAACTGGGTTTGAAAGTTATGTATATCCAGGGGTTGGCGCACCCTCTACAACGTATCAAAATTACATTCACTCAGAAGTTCAAAAGTTGAACCAATTAACGGATCGTGGGAAAAAACAATCCGATTTCCATGTATTACGCGAATCAAATATGCCTGCGATTTTAACTGAAAATGGCTTTATCGATACTGCAAATGATGCTGCTAAAATGAAAAGTGATGCTTGGATTACGAATATAGCACGTGGGCATGTAAATGGTTTGGTTAAGTGCTTTAATCTCCCAAATAAAGATTCAGCTACTTTTCATACAGTGGTTTCAGGAGATACCGTTTATTCGTTGGGTATAAAATATGGTAGTACAGCTGATCAGATCAAAGAATGGAATAGTCTTGACAGTAATTATACGATAAACGTTGGACAAGTATTAAGAGTGAAATAGCAAAAAAATATCATAAAAGCATATCGAACAGGGTGTGTTTTTTACTATATGGAAAAGTTGGCGCAGGCTTGTAACATATGAGGAATTGTTAAAAAAGGAGAAAGGCTATTAGTATTTTTACTTATTAAATTAATAGTTAGGAAATTTTTCCTAACTATTAATTTTAGTTCGGACAGTATCAAATGGTTTCAATATATCTTCCAATGAAATTGGCCAGTACTGGATTTAATTCTAACTCTCTTGCCCAAACAGAAAGTTGGCCAACATGATGAATTTCGTGAGCAATTATATGGTGCAAAATCTAATTCAGTGTATATGTATCTTTATCCCATGGTACAGTTACAAGTTCATCTTTTAACTTTTCTAAATTTGTTTGTAAAAGCCGACTATTTCATCATGAAATGTATCTGGGAGAGATTTAACTGCATCAAGGGTATTGTAATTATTAAAATGAATAACGATATCTTCTTTACCTTGAATAGCATTAAGCCAGCTATATTCAACGTCAATGACATGAAATAGAGTATATAAAATACTGCCTGTTCCCCCGATGCGCTCTTTTAATAAATCTTTGCTTGTTAATTGATTACACCATTCAAACCATTCGTCTCTTACCTGCCAGTTATACTCAAAAAAAATTTATCATTAAGAATACTCCCAAATTTATGTTTGTGTAATAAAAATTAACTTTTTCATCCTTAATACCTTCTTTTTACTACTCAAAAAATCCTGCGTTATATACACAAATTACTCAATTTTTTACAAACGGTTCATCGTTGTTTTAAGGCAAAAACGCGTTCATAATATACAATAGTTAACATAAAAGATATATAATTCAATTATTATGGTGATAGGAAGTAAAATTATAAAGGAGAGGTGAAGTATGACAGAAACAAATAAATCTTCAAGAGGTGAACTTAAAGAGAATATTAAGTTTTCCATAATAATCCCTGCACATAATGAAGAAAAATACATTGGAAAATGTTTGGATTCAATTACTGAGGCATCAAAAGCATTTACAAATCAGACAGAAGTTATAGTTGTAGTAAATCGTTGTACTGACAAAACTGAGGAAATAGCACAGTCTTATAATTGTATTACATTAAAAAATAACGATAAAAACTTATCTAAAATCCGAAATGCGGGTGCTGAAATAGCGAGAGGTGAAATAATCATCACTATAGATGCTGATACCCAGATGACAGAGAATATGTTATCTAATGTAGATAAGCACTTAGCTTCAGGAAAATACATTGGCGGTGGGGTAAACGGGAAGTTTGAACGAGTTTCTTTAGGAATCATCGTATCTGCAATATTAATAATAGTCCCACTGCTCTTTAAGTATGGACCCATATCTGTAGGGATTTTCTGGTGCTATAAAAAAGACTTTATGGCAATCAAGGGATTTAATGAAAGAATGCTTATGGCGGAAGATGCGGATTTTGCTAAACGATTAAAAGAATGGGGCAAGAAGAATAATAAAAAGTACGGTACAATTAAAAATGGCATGATTACTTCATGCAGAAGATTTGATGCATATGGAGACTGGGCTTTACTCAAACAACCGCAAATAATTTTAGCCTATCTAAAGGGAAATGATCGAAAATATGCGGATAAAACATATTATGATAACCAAGAAAGATAGCTATGAGGCTTCGGTAGCAAAAAAACATGGAATGCATTAGTGAAATAAGATGAAAAATTCAATAATGCAATTTAACAAAACTAAAAATAATACGAGTCCTATAGATTTTTATATTTAGGTTAGGGGCTCGATCTCTTTAGAGTTTAGAGGAAACACAAATTAGACATGTCTAATTTGTGTTTCCTTTTTTATTTTTATCCAATTAAAGCATCCGTCTATTTCAGTAAGAAAAATTTAAAAGGACATATATCACCCGAATAGGGCGAAATAATTTTGAGGTAAATTTATGTTAACCCCTAAAAAACAATTGAATTCAAGCGGTGTATTAATCACCAAATGCAAATGTTAAAGCTGTCTCGCAAACAATTTTTCCATCAACTGTAGCTATTCCTTTTCCTTTCCCAATAGGACCTATTACACGAGTAATTTCAACTTCGAGACGTAGTTGATCTCCTGGCTTTACTTGCCGTTTAAATCGACATTTATCTATACCAGCTAAAAGACCTAGTCGTCCTTGATTTCCTTCTTTCGTGAGCATAACAACTGCACTTACTTGAGCTAATGCCTCTACAATTAATACTCCTGGCATAACCGGATAATTAGGAAAATGCCCATTGAAAAACTCTTCATTTGCAGTCACATTTTTAATGCCAACTGCTCTTTTTCCCTCTTCTAATTCTAAAACTCTATCTACTAAAAGAAATGGATAGCGATGCTTAATAATATCTTTAATTCTTTGAGTATCAAACAATACTTAATCCTCCATTACCATAAATTAAATTCCACTTTATTTTAACACCTAGTCTTATAAGTAGGTAATATTATTTTCTTTGACGAATCTACATTTACATTATGTGCAAAAAGTAAAAGCTAATAAATTCGGATAGATTTTTTATTTCTGTACAACTTTGATTTAATAATATTGTTATAGGTTTTGTTGAAAAGGAGAATAGAAGATGTAGTTTATATCTGATTTTCAAGAATATGACGAGCGTTGGTTAAGATGCAGGGTGCTTTCTAAATGATATTCTTCTATTGTATAAATTCTCATCACTCTCTCTATTTAATTATGTTTCAGTAGAAAAAATGTTAACAAATGAAGTAACGGTGACGTTAGGGAATTTTGATATGAATTATTCTTTTGGGACTATTGTGGAGGCTATTTGCTTAATAAGAATTTTATATAAACTGTATTCAAAACGACTGTAGACAATTTTGCTCGTATCTTAGGGAAATAGACTGCATAAGCTATTGGTCAAAGGTGATTTTTATTGAACTTGATCAAAATAAAAAAGGGGATGTATATGCAGAGAAAGCTTTCCTTATTATTGAAAGTAGTCATGCTAATGCTTAGCGTATTACTATTTGGCAATACGATTGACGCTGGTACTCAGGATGTATCCCAACTCAGAGATGACGTTGAAACCATTATAAAGGAAAAGTTGGACGGGGCAGAGGTGAGTATTTCTGTACGCCAGAAGGATTCTGGGCAGATGCTGTATTCATACAAAGGGAGTAAAGAGATTAAACCGGCGTCGAATATGAAGTTGTTGACATCTGCGGCGGCATTAGATGTGCTTGGCAACGACTATCGTTTTAAAACACAGTTATATACGAATGGTAAAATTGTGAATGGGCTTTTAAAGGGTGACTTGTACATAAGAGGAGAGGGTGACCCGACATTATCTAAAGAGGATTTGGAGCAGTTTGCAAAGACATTAAAGTCTAAAGGTGTGCAAACGGTGGATGGTCATTTAATAGGGGATGATACTTGGTTTGATGATGATTTACTAACGCCGGGAATTGAATGGGATGATGAGCCCTATTATTATGCCGCTCCGATTACAGCGCTAACGACTGCACCTAATACAGATTACGATACAGGAACAGTTATTGTGGATGTTGCGATAAAAGAAGGTGCTAAAGTTCCTACCATTAAAGTTACGCCATATATCGGGAATATGAAACTTATCAATAAGGTGAAAACGGTAGACGCAAATGAAAAGAACACATTAGAAATTACGCGACACTACAAGTCCAACCAAATTGTTATTAGTGGAAATTTACCAATAGGTCAAACAGAGCGAGAATGGATCACTGTAGAGCACCCGACATTATACACATTATCTTTGTTTCAAAAAGTTTTAAAGGATGCAGGTATTAAATTTAATAGTGAGCATGTGATTAAGTTATCCAAGACGCCTAAAATAGCTACTTTACTTGCGGGAAAAAAATCGATACCGCTTAAAGAAATCATGATTCCATATATGAAGCTGAGTAATAATGGGATTGCAGATATTTTAGTGAAAACAATGGGGCGAGTGGAGAAGAGTGAAGGTAGTACGAAAGCAGGGTTACAAGTCGTAAGAAAATATGGTGAATTATTGAAACTAAATATTCGGGCATGGACCTTTGAAGATGGCTCCGGCATGTCCCACAAGAATAGTGTATCGAGTAATGAATTTACGCAATTACTTTACAAAGTGCAAAAAGAAAAAACTTGGTATAAAACGTTTTACACTAGTTTACCAGTAGCGGCAAATTCTGAACGTATGATTGGTGGCTCGTTACGTAATCGCTTTAAGGATCCAGTAACAGCTGGAAAGGTATTTGCAAAAACAGGTGGCTTAAATGATGTCAATACATTAAGTGGTTATGTCCAAGCAGATAGCGGAAAGTGGTACATTTTCAGCATCCTTGTACAAAATAAATCAGACACCATTCCTGCCATTGATGATATTGTAACGGTCATTGCAAAAGAATTATAGGTAGAAAATAGCACCACCTAGTTGACGTATCAAATCAACTAGGTGGTATTTTTATGGTTTTACTACTAATGAAAAGTGTATGTGCATAGAGTATGTTTGAGGTGGTTATATGAAAAAAAATGAAGAAAATAAAATGAATAAAAAGGAACAACAGCTACAACAGTTCATACGTGAAAATGAGGGGGAAATTTTAACTTCAAATGAAGGGGTTAAAATTTCTGATGATGAGAATTCATTAAATGCAGGCGACCGTGGTCCAACGTTAATTGAAGATTTTATATTCAGAGAAAAAATGGCTCATTTTGACCGAGAACGTATTCCTGAAAGAGTTGTGCATGCCCGTGGATATGGGGCGTATGGTGAATTTGAATTGTATGCTTCACAAAAAGAATTAACAATGGCAAATTTCCTTCAAAACCCTGCTGTCAAAACCCCGTTATTTATTCGCTTTTCACAGGTAGCGGGTTCTAAAGGAGTAAATGAAACGAATCGAGATGTTCGTGGATTTGCGATTAAATTTTATACCGAAGAAGGTAACTTTGATTTAGTAGGAAATAATATTCCGGTGTTTTTCATCCAAGATAGCATTAAGTTTCCTGATTTGATCCATGCTGTTAAACCTGAGCCTAATAATGAAATTCCACAAGGACAAACAGCGCATGATACATTTTGGGATTTCATAGCAAACAACCAGGAGTCTGCGCATATGGCCATGTGGATCATGTCTGACCGTACAATTCCTAGAAGCTTCCGAATGATGCAAGGCTTTGGTGTAAATACATTCCGTTTAGTTAATGAACAGGGTAAATCAAGGTTTGTAAAATTTCATATAAAGCCAGTACTCGGTTTACGATCTCTTATTTGGGATGAGGCACAGAAAATAGGTGGTGCTGATTCGGATTATCATAGAAGGGATTTATGGACGAATATTGAAAAAGGCAACTATGCAGAATATGAACTCGGTATACAGGTACTAGAAGAGGAAGATGAATTTAAGTACGACTTTGATATATTAGATGCAACGAAAATATGGCCTGAAGAAGATATACCGGTTAAAATAATTGGCAAAATCACATTAAATCGCAATGTTGACAATGTATTCGCGGAAACGGAGCAAGTCGCACTTCACCCTGGAAATATTGTGCGTGGTATTGATTTTTCAAATGATCCCCTATTACAAGGGCGTCTGTTTTCTTATTCGGATACACAGTTCTATCGTGTAGGAACGAATCATCAGGAATTACCTATTAACCGTCCGATATGTCCGTTTCATAATAATCAAAGGGATGGTGCTGCGCGATATATCATTGATAAAGATCGAATAGCTTATCATAAAAACTCTCTTGCAGAAAATACACCGTATACTGTTCCGGGTTCAAAAGGTGGATTTGTCACCTATCCTTCTTTCGTCGAAGGGAGAAAGGTGAGGGCAACTGCTAAAAGTTTTGAAGATCATTTTTCACAGGCAAGAATGTTTTGGAATAGCATGTCACCTATAGAAAAAGATCATATTATGCATGCTTTTAGCTTTGAATTAGGCAAGGTGCAAAGTGTCTCTGTGCGTCAACAAGTCGTTAATATGTTAGCTAGAATTAGTACAGAATTGGCGACATATGTGGCTAAAGCTATAGGTGCTATTGTTCCGAATGTACAGGAGTCTCAAGTGACAAAATCATCACCGGCCTTAAGTCTATTTAACACTAAAGTTTTTCCAAATACTTTAAAAGTAGGTGTAATTCTTGAAACCGGGTTTAATGGTAGAGAGACTTCCTATTTCTTAGAGCAATGGAAACAAGCAGGACTTCAACCTGTTATTATTCATGATGAATTAGGTGTAGTAAGAGGTACTGACGGGGTTGAATTGAAAGTGGATGATAGCTTTTTAACTGGATCACCGCTTTTGTATGATGGACTGTATATTGGGGCAGGGCAAGATGTAAGTGACAATTTCCTGTGGAAAACGAAGTCGTATGTGATAGAAACATATAATCATTTCAAACCGATTGGCGCTTCAAAGTTGGCTGCACCAATCTTACAATCAATTGGTATTTTAGGGAAGCCAGGCGTTTTAGTCGAACAGAATCCAACAACGTTTGCGAATCAATTTATAGAAGCGATGACGATACACCGTTTCTGGCAACGTGCCTGATAATAATCGAATAATTTAGCGGAATAATCCAGGAAATCCTTAACTTAAGGGTGTCCTGGATTTTTATTTATGAGAAATAAACAAAATAACTAGGCATTTGTCACTCACGTATAAAAATCGCATACAATACTTTGAAACAAATTCTTTTGGGAAAAGGGGCTCTTAGTCAATGGCAAATTCGGATATGGATTTTACTAAGCCGGATGTGGAATTTTTCTTTGATATAAATAAAAACCGACTATTTACGCGAAACAATGAAAATTTTATTAATAGTTTAGGGAGAAATAATTTAAATACGCTAGGCAATGTGTCACTCTTTGATATTTTTCTAAGTAAAGACCGGATTATTGAGCCACATTATCACCAAAATGCTTCAGAATTGGTTTACTGCATTTCAGGATCTGCAGTGGTTTCTTTAATAAATCCTTTTACTAATAAAGTCTCACATATACCGATTACTCCTGGGCAAGTCGCCAATATTCCTCAAGGTTGGTGGCATTGGGAGATAGGTACTAAAGAAAATACGCATTTACTTGCTATATTTGATGCCCCTTATCCGGAATCTATATTAGGATCAGACCTCCTTACAAAAACACCGATTGAAGTGCTTGCATATGCTTATTGTTTAGATCTTAATCAATTGAAAAAAACGCTAGCTCCTTTAAATAACGAAACAATACTTATTGGGCCGACAGATAATTGCGGGGCACAACCTGAAAATATCAACATAGAACAACCTAGTGACCCTATGAGTAATTATCACCCTTATTATAATGCGGTACAGAATCCTTATTATTACGGGGGAGGACATTGATTATTCTCTGCTTGCTTTTGCTACTAAAAATCAAAAAAACGCTCCTAAAAATAGTTAATAATGAAAAACATTTGGCACGAAATTAAAACAACAAGGCTATTAAATAGTAGTCTTGTTGTTTTTTTGTAACTAAAGTAATCTGTAAATACAGGTGTGTTCATTAACCAATTTAAACCATTACTATTAAAGTGGTAGGGTGATATCCGCTACGGGATAGCACCGATCCGTGCAGGGTCTCGGTTCGCTTGCATTTCCCGCAGGAGTCGAGCACCCTCCGCTACAATCAATTAAAACAGGTAGTTACATACGTTAATATTGAACATAAAAAAAACTATTTTAATGGTAAATGACAACCTAATATTACCCTAATTAACACACCTGCTGTAAATATTTACTGAATTATTATTATCAAAAATATAAAAAGGCCACTCGCAATGAGTAGCCTTATCCATTTGCAATGTCTATAAAATTAACTAGCTGAAGGTATCGTGACAATCTAAATGAAAAGACGCCACCCAAAGGATGACGGCTTAGTTTTTTATTTAAATAGATTAATTGTCGTAATTACGATTGGTATAGCAAAGACGTCAATTAAGAATGCACCAACAATCGGTACGATTAAGAATGCTTTACGTGATGGACCATAACGGTTTACAACTGCGGACATATTTGCCATCGCATTTGGTGTTGCCCCGAGTCCATGTCCTGCAAAACCTGCAACCATAACAGCTGCGTCGTAGTTTTTTCCAAGTATACGGAATAATACGAAGATCCCAAACACCACGATAAATAGTACTTGGACAAAGACAATTGCAAATAACGGTAAAGCCAAATCTGCAATTTCCCATAATTTAATGCTCATTAATGCCATTGATAGGAAGATACCCAAAGTCACGTCACCGATTAAGTCGATACTCTTCATATGAATAGAATTTGGATTCACTTTGTCTAAAACATTACGTACAATGACAGCAGTGAACATCGCTCCGACATATCCTGGAAGGACAAATCCTGTTGCTTCTGAGAACAGTGTCCCTAAGTAAGTGCCGACAGCCATACAGAATGTAATGATAAATACTTGGAATAAGAAAGATTCAGATGTAATTGGAGAGTCATTCTCCTCATAGCTTGCAACTTCCGCGTCTTCTGAAGGTTTTAAATCATGTTTAGTGATTAAATATTTTACAATCGGGCCGCCTATAAGTCCACCAGCTACAAGCCCACATGTTGCCGCTGCTGCTCCAATAGTCATTGCAGAGGAAATACCTAAACCTTCTAATGTTTCACCAAATGCCGCCGCTGAACCGTGTCCACCTTCCATCGACACAGCACCCGCCATCATACCAATCAAGGGATGAAGGCCAAATAACGAAGCCAGTGAAACACCAATTATATTTTGCATAAGTGCTAAAAATCCACAAGCTATCCAGTAGATAACTAGTAATTTACCGCCGAGTTTTATTAATTTAAAACTAGCGCCTAAACCAATTGTCGTGAAAAAAGTAATCATAAATAGACTTTGTAGAGAAGTATCTAATACGATTTCTAATGTGTCTGTTGCTTTTAAAATAGTGGCAAGTGCAGCGAATATTAAGCCTCCAACAACAGGTGCTGGAATACAAAAACGCTTTAAAATGCCAAACTTTTTAATGAAAAAATTGCCTAATGTTAATAGTGCAACCGCTATAAAGACAGTTGTAATTTGATTAAACTCTAACATCTATGATTCCCCTTATGAAAAGATACTATTGCTTCGTTGACGAAATAAGCGCCTAGTTTTGTTGTTCTGCCGTCTTCGTCTAACGATGGATTTACTTCACAAATATCAAATGATACTGTCTTTTCTTGACTTGTCACAAACTGAATAATGGAACGTACAATTTGGGGTGATAATCCGAATGGAGATGGAGCGCTTACACCAGGAGCAAATGCGGCATTCAATACGTCGGTGCAAAGAGTCAACAAAACTGCATCATGGTTGTTGATAAATTCTTTTAATTGTTTCAAATAAAGTTGGGATGTGTCACCAAGTAGTACATCTTCATAAATATATTCGACACCCAGTTCATCAGCTTTTTCGAACAATTCCAATGTATTACCGTAGCGCTGAATACCAATTACGAAATAGTCAGTCTCGGAATCTTGTTCTAAAATTTGACGGAACATTGTACCTGAAGATGGCTCAACTTCATACGAGCGTAAATCAAAATGCGCATCGATATTCACAATACCAAGCTTTTTATCCGCTCCAATTGATTCTCTTACTCCTAAATAATGACCATATAATGTTTCATGGCCTCCTCCTAGAACGATACAAGTGGATTTATTATCTAAGATTTTCGAAACAGCTTTACTTAGTTCAATTTGAGCTTCCTCAAGATTCGTTCCTTGACAAGCTATATTCCCAGCATCTAGTAAACGATTGTCCACAGGTAGTACCCACGGTAAACTTGATAAGGAATTTCTTATAGCGTTTGGAGCACTTACTGCTCCGAGACGACCTTTATTTCTTCTGACACCTTCTTCGCATTCAAAACCTATAATGGTAGAACTAGGTGTATTGCTTTGTGCGATATTTTGGATGTTAATCGGTTCGACGACTTGATGATATCGAAAACTCACTCTGTTCGTCGGATGATCTATACGTCCTTGCCATTGTTCTTTATTTATCATTGTGTACATATATTCCACCTCAATGTTTTGAATTATGAAAATTGACCATTTGTTCATTATATATTTCATTATTTATAATTCCTAATATATAATTATTATAAAACGATAGTTAATAGCTATAAATAGTGAGGGTTATAAAGATGGATTTAAAACGATTAAATTATTTTGTGACAATTGTTAACTGCAAAAGTTATTCAAAAGCAGCGGAAAAACTGCATATCTCGCAACCTTCGCTTAGTAATGCGGTGAAGAAATTAGAGCAGGAAATCGGGGCACCGCTACTAGAAAGAAGTACACGGAAATTTGTCCTAACTGATGCTGGTGAACTGTTGTATTTGAGAGCCTCTGACATGCTATCCCAGATGAAAATTATGAACAAAGAGATGGAAGAAGTGATTGTAGAAGGCAAAGGTGTAATTGTACTTGGTATTATTGAATCGATTAAGACTTGGTTGCCAAGCATAATTTACTCATATAAACAGCGCTACCCTGTAATGGTATTTAAGCTTTTTGATGTGTTAGGAGCAGAGCATGTCATTAGATCACTAAAAAGTTATTCATCACATGCGATTATTACGAATCAGCTAATTTATGATGAGGATATCGTGTCGATTCCGCTATATACGGAGCGGCTTGTCGCAGTGCTACCATATGATCATCCGTTGTCACAAAAAGAGTTGTTGCATTTAGATGATTTGGAACAGGAAACTTTTATTATTAGTACGGATGGGTTTCAAACGAGGGCTGATGTTATTAATGCCTTCAAAACAGATAATTTGCAATTGAAGATTCATTTTGAAATTGAGCGCTTTGAGACAGCGCTATCTTTAGTGCGGGAAAATCTAGGGATTACAATTGTTTCTGAGAACTATGTTAATGGGGCGGTGGATAAGAGGATTATTCAAAGACCGATTGATCACCCAATGCTTGAGCGAACTGTTTATCTTGCCTATATGAAAAATCGCCATCTGCCTATTGCGATGCAACAATTCATACAAGCAGTTGAACAAAATTTCTAGACTGTAAAATATTATTAATAATTATGCTGGTAGAGTCTGGATGTAGCTATTATGTTTACTAAGAGCACTAGAAGTTAATAATAGTATAAAATAGCATGATTTTGATTTTTACTACGATAGATATATCGAGTTTCTACCTATAAAAAATATAAGAAAAATCTCTTGGGAATCACAATACTTTTTTATCATATATTACGTTCCCTATGTTCATTTACTATGAAATAAATTTTGACGTTGAAAAAGAAAATGTTTTTGTGAAAAAGCAACATATGATAAAATGGAGTGGGAGAGTGAGCATACTTGCGAAAAAAACGACGCAATATTCAAAAACAAGACAATGTCATCGTATTTCCCGGTACTATAGAAAAGCTAATTGCGGATGGGCATCATTTTGCAGAGCATTATCAATATGATTTAGCTGTGCAAGCTCTAAGTGAAGCTTTACAGTATACAGAAGGCGATGAAAGTACGCTCAGTGTATATGCTTTCTCCTTATATGAAACGCGAGACTTTGAAAAAGCGAAAGAGGCATGCGAGAAATTACTCGCTGTCGGACCTAATAAATACATAGAAGCGATGGAGCTATATCTTACTGTCTGTATGGAACTGAAAGAGTTCAATCAGGTGGAAGAATTGATCAAATCGTTACTTGAAGAACAGGTGATTCCTGAGGAGTCAATTCCTAAATTTATTCGCTTGCAAGAATTAAATGCCCGCATTGCGGAAAATATCATTCAGTCTAGTGAACCGGATGTTGAGGTGAAGATTGATGATGCTCAGTTTCAAAAGGATCACTTTTTCTCCCTATCGTATATGAGACAATTTCAATTGTTGCAAACTGTTCGTCAAGTGAATGTTCGTCATATAGAACAGGAGATTATAGCAATCATTGAAGATGAGCGAGTGCATCCTTTATTACAAAGTGAAGCGCTACTACTGCTAGTCAATCAACAGGTTAATACGACAGTCACAGTGACAAAATTCAATGTGCAACTTACTGTGAATCCTGCTGAACTAATGGCACCAAATGCCTTGCCGGTTACACATCAAGTTATGGATCTTGTCGAGGACGAGCTACAGCAGGAGCCATCAGCACTAGATATGGTACAGTATTTAATCACTAGGCATATTGCTGTGACTTATCCGTTTGAATGGTTTGATTATGATGCGCGGGAAATAGCGGATGGCTACACTGATTTTGTGCATGCAATGTTTGGTGAAGTGAAGGAAACCGACTACGACTTAATGGACTTTTTCCAAAAGTTGGAGCAACTTTCTGAACTACCTGACATATGAAATAAGTTGAAAGTATAGCTATCTATGATATACTAAAATGGTTGTCAAAATCGTAAAAACGAATCAATTGTCTAACATTTGAAATTATTTTTGGAGGTATTATAAATGTCAGTAAAATGGGAAAAACAAGAAGGTAATACTGGATTATTAACAGTGGAAGTATCTGCTGAAAAAGTTAACGAAGCTTTAGATCAAGCTTTCAAAAAAGTAGTAAAACAAATTAACGTACCAGGCTTCCGTAAAGGTAAAATGCCTCGTCAAATGTTCGAACAACGCTTTGGTGCTGAGTCTTTATACCAAGATGCATTAGAAATCTTAGTAAACTCAAACTATCCATTAGCGCTTGATGAAACTGGAGTAGAACCAGTTGATCAACCAGAAATCGACTTCGAAACGATTGCTAAAAACGAAGCGTTCACATTCACTGCTAAAGTAACTGTTCGCCCAGAAGTAACTCTTGGTGATTACAAAGGTTTAGAAGTAACTAAACAAGAAACTTCTGTAACTGATGAAGAAATCGAAGTTCAATTACAAGAGCAACAACAACGTTTAGCTGAACTAGTTGTTAAAGAAGATGAAGCAATCGTTACTGGCGATACTGCTGTAATCGATTTCGAAGGTTTCGTTGATGGCGAAGCATTCGAAGGCGGAAAAGGCGAAAACTACTCACTTGAAATCGGTTCTGGTTCATTTATCCCAGGATTTGAAGAACAATTAGTAGGTGCAAAAACTGGCGAAGCGAAAGAAGTTGAAGTAACTTTCCCAGAAGAATACCATGCTACTGAATTAGCTAACAAACAAGCTACTTTCAAAGTAACTATTAACGAAGTTAAAGGTAAAGAACTTCCTGAGCTAAACGATGATCTTGCAAAAGAAATCGACAGCGAAGTTGAAGGTTTAGAAGCTCTACGTACTAAACTTAAAGAAAAAACTGCAGCTGAGAAAGTAACAGCTTCAGAAACAGCTCTACGTGACGAACTTGTTGAAAAAGCAGCTGGAAATGCAACAATGGATATTCCGGAAGCTATGATCAACACTGAAATTGATCGTATGATGCAAGAATTCACTCAACGCCTTCAAATGCAAGGTATGAATCTTGAACTTTACTTCCAATTCTCAGGTCAAGATGAAGCAGCACTTCGTGGACAAATGAAA
This sequence comes from Viridibacillus soli, assembly GCF_016612995.1. Taxonomy (GTDB): domain Bacteria; phylum Bacillota; class Bacilli; order Bacillales_A; family Planococcaceae; genus Viridibacillus; species Viridibacillus soli. Next base: position 200,870 of record NZ_JAEOAH010000001.1, on the reverse strand, counting down.
GCTGATGCTGAAAGCCGCGTTCGTGTATCATTAGTACTTGAAGCAATCGCTGAAGCTGAAAAAATCGAAGTAACTGAAGAAGATTTAGCAGCTGAGTTAGAAAAAATGTCTGCTCAATTTGGTATGGACGTTGAACAAATTCAAACTGCTTTAGGTGGTACTCATGTTCTAGAACACGATATCAAAATCCAAAAAACAGTTGAATTCATAGCTAACAACGCAAAAATTACTGAATAATATATAGCAACATGAAGTGATAGGACAAGGTGCGTGATTTTTAGCGTACCTTGTTTTATCACATACATAATAAGCACTTTGTGATACATAAAGAGAATTACGAAGCGACATGAAATAAGGTATTCGAAATCATTATATTTGATAATGTCAACGGAATCTTGTAACATTGTTGCTTGAATAGGGGTGAAATAATTGTTCAAATTTAATGATGAAAAAGGCAATTTAAAATGCTCATTCTGTGGCAAACCACAAGAACAAGTTCGTAAACTAGTTGCAGGACCAGGTGTATATATTTGTGATGAATGTATCGAGTTGTGTTCTGAAATTGTAGTTGAAGAACTAGGCACAGAAGAAGAAGTAGAACTAAAAGATATTCCGAAACCAAAAGAAATCCTTGCGATTTTGGATGATTATGTCATCGGTCAAGAGCGTGCAAAAAAAGCCCTTTCTGTTGCAGTATATAATCACTATAAACGTGTTAACTCAAACAGTGTAATTGACGATGTAGAACTTTCAAAATCAAATATTGTGTTAATCGGACCAACTGGTAGTGGTAAAACGTTACTAGCCCAAACATTAGCGCGTATTATTGATGTACCATTTGCTATTGCAGATGCAACATCTTTAACTGAAGCAGGATATGTTGGTGAGGATGTTGAGAATATTCTTCTTAAACTGATCCAGTCTGCAGATTACGACATTGAACGTGCTGAAAAAGGGATCATCTATATTGATGAAATCGATAAAGTAGCACGTAAATCAGAAAATCCATCGATTACACGTGATGTATCTGGTGAAGGTGTTCAACAAGCTCTTCTTAAAATCTTAGAAGGTACTGTTGCAAGCGTCCCTCCTCAAGGTGGACGTAAACACCCACATCAAGAGTTTATCCAAATCGATACAACGAATATTCTATTCATCGTTGGTGGTGCATTCGACGGAATTGAGTCAATCATTAAACGTCGTTTAGGCCAAAAAATAATTGGCTTCGGTTCAAACGATAAGAAAAATGAACCAGAAGATAATAACTTGATGAAACATTTAATTCCAGAGGACTTATTAAAATTTGGTTTAATTCCTGAATTTATTGGTCGTCTACCTGTTTTGGCGAGCCTTGAGCAGCTTGATGCTGATACGCTTGTTCAAATTTTAACTGAGCCTAAAAACGCGCTTTCTAAGCAATATCAAAAAATGATGGCACTTGATGATGTTGAACTCGATTTCGATCAAGATGCATTATTGGAAATTGCAAAAGAAGCAATCGAACGCAAAACAGGCGCTCGTGGATTACGCTCAATTATCGAAAATATTATGTTAGATGTTATGTTTGAATTACCTTCTCGTGATGATATTGCAAAATGTATCATTACAAAAGAAACGATTACAGAGAAGGCTCGTCCAAAACTTCTTCTTGAAGATGGAACTGAGTTAGAAACAGACAACGAGAAAACATCTGCTTAATCCCTGATTGAAAAGCTGGCTTCGATTAAGTGCCAATTAGCACTGCTCGAATGCCGGCTTTTTTTAAATGAAAATTCAGTTCATAAGGCTCATAAAAGTGCAAAGTTGAAATGGTAATCATTTCTTTACTTAAGAATGTTTGATTTGCGGGTAAATCGGACAAAATCTAATGGAGGTGATCACCCGTATGACTGAAGTGAAAAAGACGAAAAATATCCCATTATTACCTTTAAGAGGTTTACTCGTTTATCCCACAATGGTGTTACATATCGATGTAGGTCGTGAGCGTTCTGTTGCAGCTCTTGAGCAAGCAATGTTGGATGATAATCTTGTCTTTTTAGTGACGCAAAAAGAAATGAACATTGAAAATCCAACGTCAGACGATTTATACACAATCGGTACAGTCGCATATGTAAAACAAATGCTGAAGTTACCAAATGGCACAATCCGTGTATTAGTTGAAGGTTTAAATCGTGCGAAAGTAAATGATTACCGTGACGATGAAAAGTATGCAGTTGTGGATATTGAAAACTTTGATGACGCAAAAAGTGTTGATGTTGAAACAGAAGCATTAATGCGTACACTGCTTACTTATTTCGAAAAATACTCAAAAGCATCGAGCAAAATTACAACTGAAACTTATGATACAGTTGCTGATATTGAAGAGCCAGGACGCTTTGCGGATATGGTTGCTTCTTATTTGCCGTTGAAGATCAACGGTAAACAAGAAATTCTTGAAATCACTGACGTAAAAGAACGATTAGAAATTTTAATCCAGCGTTTACATGATGAGCAAGAAGTATTAAATCTTGAGAAAAAGATTAGCTCAAAAGTAAAACGTGCGATGGAAAAAGCTCAAAAGGAATTTTATTTACGTGAACAGATGAAGGCTATTCAAACGGAGCTTGGTGATCGTGAAGGCAAAACAGGTGAAGTGGCTGAGCTGAAAAAGAAAATTCAAGAATCGGGCATGCCTGATTCTACTTTAGAAGTTGCATTTAAAGAATTGGATCGTTATGAAAAATTGCCTGCAGCTGCAGCTGAAAGTGGAGTTATTCGTACTTATATTGATTGGCTCATTGCTGTACCATGGCAAGAAAAGACGGAAGATAGACATGATGTGAAAATGGCTGGAAAAGTTTTAAATCGTGATCATGAAGGTTTGGATAAAGTGAAAGAGCGTATCCTTGAATACTTATCAGTACGCCAACTGAAACAGTCACTACGTGGTCCGATTTTATGTTTGGCAGGACCTCCTGGAGTAGGTAAAACATCTTTAGCTAAATCAATTGCAGAAGCATTAAATCGTAATTTCGTCCGTATTTCACTTGGTGGTGTACGTGATGAATCGGAAATTCGTGGTCATCGTAGAACATATGTAGGTGCAATGCCAGGACGTATTATTCAGGGAATGAAAAAGGCAGGTACAGTGAATCCGGTATTTTTACTTGATGAAATTGATAAAATGTCGAATGATTTCCGTGGTGATCCTTCAGCTGCTATGCTTGAAGTGTTAGATCCAGAGCAAAATAATACATTTAGCGATCACTATATTGAAGAAACGTATGATTTATCAAATGTATTATTCGTTGCGACCGCAAATGATTTAAGTGCGATTCCTGGACCTTTGCTTGACCGTATGGAAATCATTTCAATTGCAGGATATACAGAGCTAGAAAAAAATGAAATTACGAAAAAACATTTGATTCCGAAACAATTAAAAGAGCATGGTTTAACGAAAACGCAATTGCAAATTCGTGACGATGCGATTATCGACTTAATTCGCTATTATACTCGTGAAGCAGGCGTTCGTGGCTTAGAACGCCAAGTTGCAACACTATGCCGTAAAGCAGCAATGCAAATTGTTGCAGGCGATAAGAAACGCGTTGTAATGGCTGCAAAAAACCTAGAAGATATTTTAGGGAAACATCGCTTCCATTATGGACAAGCTGAAACGGAAAACCAAATAGGTGTAGCGACTGGACTAGCGTATACAACTGTTGGCGGTGATACATTACAAATCGAAGTGTCTTTAACTCCAGGTAAAGGGAAATTGCAGTTAACTGGGAAACTTGGTGATGTAATGAAGGAATCAGCGCAAACTGCGTTATCTTATGTTCGTTCGAAATCAGAAGATCTGAATATTGATGCGGAATTCTTCGATAAGCACGATATCCATATTCACGTGCCAGAAGGTGCAGTGCCAAAGGATGGCCCATCAGCAGGTATTACGATGGTGACAGCTATTACATCTGCCATTACGAAACGTCCAATTCGTCGAGAAGTAGGAATGACAGGTGAAGTGACACTACGAGGGCGAGTGTTACCAATTGGTGGTTTGAAAGAGAAGACGTTAGGGGCGCATCGTGCAGGCTTAACGACAATTATTTTACCGAAAGACAATGAACGCGATCTTGATGATATACCAGAGAGTGTTCGTGAACAGCTTTCATTTAAGATAGTGTCAAACGCGGATGAAGTACTGAAAATAGCGTTAGACGGAGGAGAAGTATGAAAGTTCACAATGTAGAAATGGTCATTAGTGCAGTACGACCAGCACAATATCCAGAGGATGGTCTGCCAGAGTTCGCTTTGGCAGGACGATCCAATGTAGGGAAGTCATCTTTTATCAATCGTATGATTGGACGTAAAAGCATGGCCCGTATTTCATCAAAACCAGGGAAAACGCAAACGCTAAACTTTTATAAAATTGAAGAGCAGCTATTTTTTGTGGATGTTCCAGGTTATGGTTATGCAAAGGTTTCGAAATCTGAGCGTGAAGCTTGGGGCAAAATGATTGAACAATATTTTACAAGTCGCCCAATTTTAAAGGCAGTTGTGTTAATTGTAGATATTCGTCATAAGCCAACAGTTGATGACTGTATGATGTATGATTTTTTAAAGCATTATAATATTCCCGTTATCGTTGTTGCAACGAAAGCAGATAAAATTGTAAAAGGTAAATGGGATAAGCATAAAAAAGTCGTAAAAGACGTTTTAGATATGGACCCAAGTGATCCGCTTATTTTATTTTCATCTGAAAAAAGCATGGGTATGGACATTGCTTGGGCAGAGATTGAAAAAAGAATGTAAGAGTCTCATAGAAAGGGTACAAGGGTTAGATTCTTGTGCTCTTTTGTTATGTAAAGAATAGTTATGCGATTGTAGGGAAATTACTATTTAGAGCAAGGAGGTTGTCGTTCGACATTTTTTTTGATACACTTACATTATAATTATTATAAATAAGACGCATTATCCTATTTGCATTTCATATGCTGTTCACAATTAGAACTAGTAGTGAGTAACATTTATGCTATAATAGGAATCGTTGAATTAGATGAACGTGAGAGGTGTATAATTTCATGCATGCCATTGTAGTAGGCTTGAATTATAAGACAGCTCCAGTAGAAATTCGTGAGAAATTCTCTTTTATTGAAAGTGAATTGTCGAATGCTATGAGAGCTCTTCAAAGTCAAAAAAGCATATTAGAAAACGTAATCGTATCTACTTGTAACCGTACAGAAGTGTATGCTGTTGTCGATCAATTGCATACGGGACGACACTATATAAAACAATTCTTAGCTGACTGGTTCAAAGTGCCTGTTGAAACTTTTTCAGCACATTTGTACATTCGTGAAGACGAACAGTCAATGGAGCATTTATTCCGTGTGACTGCTGGAATTGATTCTATGGTACTTGGTGAGACACAAATCCTTGGACAAGTGCGTACAAGCTTCCTAAACAGTCAAGAAATCGGTGCAACAGGTACGGTGTATAATAAGTTATTTAAGCAAGCGATTACATTTGCAAAACGTGCGCATGGTGAAACAGCTATCGGCGAAAATGCAGTGTCTGTTTCTTATGCAGCCGTAGAGCTAGCGAAGAAAATCTTTGGCTCACTAAAACAAAAGCATGTCGCTATTTTAGGCGCAGGTAAGATGGGTGAGCTAGCGATCCAAAATTTGTATGGTAGCGGTGTAGGCAAGGTAACTGTCATTAACCGTACATTCGAAAAAGCGGAATTACTTGCTTCTAAATTTGAAGGTACAGCAAAATCAATGAAAGAGTTACAATGTACATTACTTGAAGCTGATATTTTAATCAGTTCAACTGGTGCGACTGAATATGTGATTGATTTTGAATTAATGCAATTTGTAGAACGTTTAAGAAAAGGAAAACCTTTATTTATGGTAGATATCGCCGTACCTCGTGACTTAGATCCACGCATTGGAGATTTACCAAATGTCTTCCTTTATGATATCGATGATTTGCAGGGCATTGTTGAGGCGAACTTAGCTGAACGTGAACGCGCTGCTAAGCAAATTACGTCAATGATTGATACAGAAATTGTCGAATTTCAAGATTGGTTATCAACGCTTGGTGTTGTTCCTGTAATTGCTGCGCTTCGTAAAAAAGCGGCAACAATTCAAGAAGAAACAATGCTAAGTATTGAAAATAAAATGCCTGATTTAACAGATAGGGAAAGAAAAGTATTAAGTAAACATACGAAATCCATCATTAACCAATTATTAAAAGAACCAATATTGCAAGCGAAGGAAATGGCTAGTTCAGCGAAAGCAAAAGAACAATTACAGCTATTCCAACAAATTTTCGGAATTGAAGATGCTGTACAAGATGAAGTAAAACAGCACCAATTAGAAGAAAAAAACCGTATGCAAAAAATAGCAGAAGAAGACCAATCTTCTAGTCCTGGATTATCATTTTAATGAACATTTCTAGGAGGCGTTTTCGTATCTGTATGGTAAACTAATAGATGCGAAAACGTCTTTTTTTCGAGCGAAAGTCAAAGATAAAGGAGTAAGTTTATGGCTGATTTGACGATGGCAAGGCTCCATGAAGCGATGGTCGTCTTATATGCAATCAGTCTTGTATTCTATTTTATAGATTATTTAAATAAGGATGCAAAAGCTCACCGAGTTGCATTTTGGCTACTTTCCATCGTATGGATGTTACAATCAGTATTTTTAGTACTGTACATAGTGGAAACACATCGTTTCCCTATATTATCGTTGTTTGAAGGAATTTATTTTTATGCATGGTTATTAATCACGATATCAATTCTTTTACATTGTGTATATCGTGTAGATTTACCTGTATTCTTTATCAACGTAATAGGATTTATCTTTATGACGATCCATACATTTGCACCAACGCAAATTGCACAATCACCAGTAGGAGAAGCTTTAAGCTCGGAGCTTTTATTTATCCATATCACATTTGCAATACTTTCGTATGTGGCTTTTTCACTATCGTTTGTTTTTTCGACATTATATTTGATTTTATATAATGTATTAAAGAAAAAGAAATGGACAAAGCAGTGGACGAGACTACCATCATTACAGCAAACTGAGAGTGGAATGACAGCTTCTCTATTAACGGGTATTCCGTTATTATTAATAAGTTTAATTTTAGGCTTACAATGGGCATATTTAATATTAGATAACCTATCTGTATTTGACGTAAAAATTATTGGCTCATTTATTTCATTGTTAGTATATTGTTTCATCATATATGGAAATCGAAAAGGGAAATTACATACGACTAGTTATGCATGGGCTCATGTGTATGCGTTTTTATTCGTAATTATCAATTTCTTCCTCGGAAGTAAGTTGTCTAATTTCCATCTTTGGTATTAAAGGGAAGGTTGGTTTATTGTGAGAAAAATAGTAGTAGGTTCAAGAAGAAGTAAGCTCGCTTTAACGCAAACAAATTGGTTTATCAATCAATTAAAACAAGTGGGTGTACCATTTGAATTTGAAGTAAAAGAAATCGTTACAAAAGGTGACCAAATTTTAGATGTCCAACTTTCTAAAGTAGGCGGTAAAGGGCTATTTGTAAAAGAAATCGAGCAAGCACTTTTCGATAAAGAAATCGATTTCGCCGTTCACAGTATGAAAGATATGCCTGCAGTTCTTCCAGAAGGGCTTGTTATTGGCTGTATCCCACCACGTGAAGACGCACGTGATGCATTCATCTCAAAAGGGCATGTGAAATTTGCCGATCTACCAAAAGGTGCTGTAGTCGGAACAAGTAGTTTACGCCGTAGTGCACAATTATTAGTGCAACGTCCAGATATCGAGATTAAATGGATTCGAGGGAACGTGGATACACGCTTAGCGAAACTTGAAACAGACGAATACGATGCAATCATTTTAGCAGCAGCAGGACTTAATCGTCTTGGTTGGAGCGAAGATGTTGTAACGGAATATTTATCTGCTGAAATGTGCGTCCCAGCTGTTGGACAAGGTTGTTTAGGTATTGAGTGTCGCGGTGAAGATACTGAATTATTAATAGAACTTGCAAAACTAACAGACAAAGCAACTTGGGAAGAAGCACATGCAGAGCGCGCCTATCTTGCGGCAATGGATGGCGGTTGCCAAGTGCCAATCGCAGGTTATGCAAAATATGACGGAAAACAAATAGAGTTAACTGGTTTAGTAGCAGCTCCAGATGCCTCTGTTATTTATAAAGAAACAGTGACAATGGAAGATGCTAAAGTAGTTGGTGAAGAAGTTGCTCGTATTTTAACTAAGCAAGGAGCCTTTGATTTAATTCAAAAAGTAAAGGCTGAGCAAGATGCTAACTGATTTACCTCTTAGCGGAGACAAAATCGTATTAACAGGCACGCATATTACAGCATCAGTGAAGAAGCAAATTGAACAACTAGGCGGTCAGGCTATACACCTACCGCTTATTACTGTTCATGAAATAGAAAACGACATGGACCGTGAACAGCTAGAGAAAAGTCAGCAGTACGATTGGTTGATTTTCACTAGTCAAAATGCGGTCCTTGCCTTTACACATAAAATACAGCGTTTTCATTTTCAAGCTTCAGATTGGTCTTGTAAAGTAGCTGCTGTTGGAACGAAAACAGCTGAAGTACTTGAAGCAATCGGCTTTGACATTGATTTTATGCCAACAATCTTTAGTGCAGATGTATTTGTTCAAGAGTTCCCAGCCGTTGCAGGGGATCGTGTAACCTGCCAGTTCTTTAAAGGTTCAATGGCAAAGGATACGATTGTCAAAGGCTTATCTTGTCATGTTGATGAATGGACCGTCTATGAAACGGTTCAAACGATGGAGCATACGGCAGAGCTTCTAACACTATTAAAAGAATCAACGAATGTAAGTGTTGCTTTTGCAAGCCCCTCTGCAGTGGACGTTTTTGCTAAGCATATTGCAAAGACGATAGGCTGGCAATCATTTTTGGTCCTAGCAATAGGTCATATAACGGAACAAGCACTGTTACAAGTGGGTGCTAAAGCTGATGTAATGCCAACAACTTATACAATGAAAGCGTTGATTCAAGAATTAGCGAATAGAAAGGAACATCTAAAATGAAAGAAATCACATTTAAAAGACATAGACGTTTACGCCAATCCGCTACTATGCGTTCAATGGTAAAAGAGACATATTTGCATAAAGAAGATTTTATCTACCCAATTTTCGTTATGGATGGCGAAAATATTAAAAATGAAGTATCTTCAATGCCAGGTGTTTTCCAATTTTCAATTGACCGTTTAGGCGAAGAAATGGATGAGGTAGTATCACTAGGTATTCCTTCAGTTATTCTTTTTGGCCTACCAGCTGAAAAAGACGAAGTAGGTTCTCAAGCATTCCATAATCATGGTATTGTCCAAGAAGCTATACGTTTTGTGAAAAAGAATTATCCGGAAATCGTTGTTATTGCGGACACTTGCTTATGTGAATTTACTTCTCATGGGCACTGTGGAGTTGTTAATGACAAAGAACAAATTTTAAATGATCCTTCACTAGATTTATTAGCAAAAACAGCAGTATCACAAGCAGAAGCAGGTGCAGATATTATTGCACCGTCGAATATGATGGACGGTTTCGTCGCGGCTATTCGCAAAGGTTTAGATAATGCTGGATTTGAAGATGTTCCAATTATGTCCTATGCAGTAAAATACGCTTCAGCATACTATGGCCCGTTCCGTGATGCTGCTGACGGTGCACCGAAATTTGGTGACCGTAAAACGTATCAAATGGATCCTGCAAACCGTATAGAAGCAATGCGTGAAGCAACTTCAGATGTAGAAGCAGGTGCAGATTTCTTAATCGTAAAACCAGCATTAGCCTATTTAGATATCGTACGGGATGTACGTAATAACTACGACTTACCGGTTGTCGCTTACAATGTAAGTGGTGAATATGCGATGGTCAAAGCAGCATCTATAAATGGCTGGATTGATGAAAAACAAACTGTTCTAGAAACACTTCTTGGTATGAAACGCGCGGGTGCAGATTTAATCATCACTTATCACGCGAAAGACGCAGTTCGTTGGATGGAGGGTAAATAATGACACGTTCATATGAAAAATCAAAACAAGCTTTTAAAGAAGCTGTAAATTTAATGCCTGGTGGCGTAAATAGCCCCGTTCGTGCATTTAAAGCAGTAGACATGGATCCAATCTTTATGGCTAGCGGTAAAGGCGCTATTATTACCGATATCGATGGTAATGATTATATTGACTATGTACTATCATGGGGTCCACTAATTATTGGTCACACACATCCTGATGTTGTAGCTGCTATTCAAAAAGTAGCTGAAACAGGTACGAGCTTTGGTGCTTCTTCATTAGTAGAAAATGAATTGGCAAAAGTTGTGATTGACCGCGTACCTTCAATTGAAATGATCCGTATGGTATCTTCAGGTACAGAAGCAACGATGAGTGCAATCCGTGCTGCACGTGGTTTCACAGGACGCGACAAAATTTTAAAATTCGAAGGAAGCTACCATGGACATGGTGATAGCTTACTTATTAAAGCTGGTTCAGGTGTAGCAACGCTAGGTTTACCAGACAGCCCCGGTGTGCCAATGGGAATCGCTCAAAATACATTAACTGTTCATTATAACGATTTAGAAGCTGCTAAACTTGTCTTCGAAAAATTCGGAGAAGAGATCGCTGCTGTAATTGTTGAACCAGTTTGCGGTAATATGGGCGTTGTTCCTCCACTACCTGGCTTCCTAGAAGGATTACGTGAATTAACAACAAACGCTGGCTCATTACTAATCTTTGATGAAGTTATGACTGGTTTCCGCGTTGGTTATACTAGTGCACAAGGACATTTTGGTGTAACACCAGATCTAACTTGTCTAGGTAAAGTAATCGGTGGTGGTTTGCCAGTAGGTGCTTTTGGTGGTAAACGTGAAATTATGGAGAAAATTGCTCCAGCAGGTCCAATCTATCAAGCAGGTACATTATCAGGTAACCCACTTGCAATGTCTGCAGGTTTAGCGACAATTAGTCATTTAAAACCTGAAACATATGATTACTTTACAAAATTAGGAGACCAATTAGAAGCAGGTTTCCGCGAAGCTGCAGAAACGTATAACATTCCTCACACAGTAAATCGAGCGGGCTCAATGATTGGTTACTTCTTAACAAATGAAAATGTTATTAACTTTGAAACAGCGAAAACATCTGACTTGCAATTATTTGCTGAATACTATGGTTTAATGGCGAATGAAGGTATCTTCTTACCTCCTTCACAATTTGAAGGCGTGTTCATTTCTACTGAACATACTGAAGAGCACATTGCAAAAACTGTTCAAGCCTTCCAAAAAGTATTTAAACAACTTGCTCGCTAATTAAAATATATGAAAAAGACCTTCTCAACGATGAGAAGGTCTTTTTTAGTGCATTTTAGGACTTGAATATTTAGATAAATAACAAAGGAGGGTAGTTGCGCAACAAAGGGTCTTATTTACGCAACAAACAACTGACTTAGCGCAACAAAGGGTCTTATTTGCGCAACAAATAACCGATGTAGCACAACAATTCTCCTTATTAGTACAACAACCCCTTCTACATCCATCCCGCAATGCATAATCACAATGTCACCTAGCATATAATCTATTAGAATATGAAGGAGGGCAAGCTATGCAACATATTTCCTGGGAAATCGCAGAGGGGTTTAATTTCCCCGAAAGTTTCGGTAAACCACAAGAAGCGTCAAATGTAAAAATCACACCTCGCTGGACACAGGAGGAGTCAGGTGAATCTGTTTTCTTAACCGGTATCTATCATATTTCCGCAAATGTAGCATTTGCAAAAGGAGAAGAACCACATCATGGCACTTCAACTTGGACTACAATTGAAGACTTAGATATGCAAGGTGAGTCAGGCTATTTTGAATATGCAGTGCCACTACATGTGAATTTACCAAAAGAACGAGTGAATAGTGATGTACCCGTACAATTAAAAGTAGACAAAATTGCGACTACATTCCAAGGTGATGGTAGTTGTCACTTTAACTGGCAAGCAACATGCCACTATGATGAACCACAAGTAGCTGTTGCCGAAGTAATAATTGAAAATTCTCCGTCACCAGTTGTTCAGGAAGTAATAGAGGAACCACAATCAGATGTATTTTTATGGGATTTAGAAGATACGTATACGATTAAATCATATGCACTAAAGGAAATCCGTAAATAGTAAATACCACAGTAACACTAAGAACATGAGCAAAATAATATCCCATGTCGTGGGAATAATAATCACGCGGATGCATTGAAAGCAGCAAATAGGGATGATTATATGCCGGCAGTAAAAACGTGTTCTTCGTAGCCAAGGTGGCAGGCAATAAGGGTTATATCTTCGACGTGACATGAAATTCAAACCTCCTTTCTAAAAAACTTGAAAATGCATTCGGTTTTCGATACAATTAGGTCATCTTAATATAGATGCATAGATAGGGAAGAGTAGAATGCATGGTGTTTGCCAAAGAGAGGAAACGTTTGGTGCGAGTTTCCGCTTACACACATTTGAAGGTCGCCCTGGAGCAGTTTCTGTGAACCTTATAAAGCTTAGCAGAAGCCGGTTAGAAGCCGTTATACAATGAAGTGTCAGCACGTTTTTTGTGTTGAAATAAAGGTGGTACCGCGAATTCAACTCCTTCGTCCTTTTTAGGCGATAGGAGTTTTTTTATTTGCAAAAAACTACAGAACACTTCGTTGTTAACAAGAAAATTAAAAGGAGGTCGTCAAATTGACAGAACAACAAACGACAACAATGCCTACGAAATACGATCCGCAGTCAATCGAACAAGGACGTTACGAATGGTGGCTAAAAGGAGAATTTTTTAAAGCACAACCTGAAAGTGGCAAAGAGCCATATTCAATCGTAATTCCACCGCCAAACGTAACAGGTAAACTGCACTTAGGTCACGCTTGGGATACGACATTACAAGATATCCTAATTCGTATGAAACGTATGCAAGGGTACGATGCACTTTGGTTACCAGGTATGGACCATGCGGGTATTGCAACGCAAGCAAAGGTAGAAGCAAAACTTCGTGAAGAAGGTATTTCTCGTTATGACTTAGGTCGCGAAAAATTCGTCGAAAAAACATGGGAATGGAAAGAAGAATATGCAGGTCATATTCGTGAGCAATGGTCGAAAATGGGCTTAGCTTTAGATTACTCTCGTGAACGATTTACATTAGATGAAGGCCTTTCTGATGCGGTTAAAGAAGTATTCATAAAACTGTACGAAAAAGGTTTAATCTATCGCGGTGAATATATCATCAACTGGGATCCAGCAGCTAAAACAGCGTTATCTGATATCGAAGTTATTTATCAAGATATTCAAGGGGCATTCTATCATATGCGTTACCCATTAGCTGATGGTTCGGGTGAAGTAGAACTTGCGACTACGCGACCTGAAACGATGCTTGGAGATACTGCAATTGCCGTGCACCCGAAAGACGAGCGCTACAAACATTTAATCGGTAAAAACGTTATCTTACCAATCGTAGGTCGTGAAATCCCAATCGTTGGTGATGAATATGTTGAGATGGAATTCGGTACAGGTGTTGTGAAAATTACACCAGCTCATGACCCAAATGACTTTGAAGTAGGTAACCGCCATGATTTACCACGTATTCTTGTGATGAACGAAGACGGCTCTATGAATGATAAAGCTGGTAAATACGAAGGTATGGACCGCTTCGAATGCCGTAAGCAAATCGTTCGAGACCTGCAAGATATGGATGTATTATTCAAAGTTGAAGAACATATGCACTCGGTAGGGCACTCAGAACGTTCTGGTGCGGTTGTTGAGCCATATCTATCTACACAATGGTTCGTTAAAATGCAACCACTTGCAGATGCATCATTAGAGCTTCAAAAAGACGAAGTAGGCAAAGTTAACTTTGTTCCTGCACGCTTTGAAAATACGTATTCTCGTTGGATGGACAATATTCGTGATTGGTGTATTTCTCGCCAACTTTGGTGGGGACATCGCATTCCAGCTTGGTTCCATAAAGAAACGGGCGAAATTTACGTAGGTAAAGATGCTCCAGCTGACGATGAAAATTGGGATCAAGATACAGACGTTTTAGATACATGGTTCTCATCTGCGTTATGGCCATTTTCAACTATGGGCTGGCCTGACGAAACAAACGAAGAATTTAAACGTTATTACCCAACAAATACATTAGTAACGGGTTATGATATTATATTCTTCTGGGTTTCTCGTATGATTTTCCAAGGTATTGAGTTCACAGGCAGACGTCCATTTGAGGATGTTTTAATTCATGGTTTAGTTCGTGATGAACAAGGTCAAAAAATGTCTAAATCCCTAGGTAACGGCGTTGATCCAATGGATGTTATCGAAAAATACGGTGCTGACTCATTACGTTACTTCTTAGCAACTGGTTCTTCACCAGGTCAAGATTTACGCTATTCAAATGAAAAAGTGGAAGCTGTTTGGAACTTCTCAAACAAAATTTGGAATGCTTCACGTTTTGCATTGATGAATATGGAAGGCATGACATATGATGAAATCGATTTAACTGGTAAAAAATCAGTTGCAGATCAATGGATACTAACTCGTTTGAATGAAACAATTGAACAAGTAACAAACTTAGCTGAGAAATTTGAATTTGGTGAAGTAGGTCGTCAATTATACAACTTCATCTGGGATGATTTCTGTGACTGGTACATCGAAATGGCGAAATTGCCATTATACGGTGAAGATGAAGCAGCGAAGAAAACAACGCGCTCTGTATTAGCATATGTTTTAGATAATACAATGCGCCTGTTACATCCATTTATGCCATTTATCACTGAAGAAATTTGGCAAAACCTACCTCATCAAGGCGAATCGATCACAGTAGCTGCTTGGCCGACAGTTGATGAAACATTAACTTCACAAGGACAATCGGCTAACATGAAATTATTAATGGATATTATCCGTGCTGTTCGTAACATTCGTGCTGAAGTACAAACACCAATGAGCAAAAAGGTACCTCTTTATGTTTCAGCTAAAGATGCTGCAACACTTGCTGTACTTGAAGATAACAAAGCATATATTGAAAAATTCTGTAACCCAGAGCCATTAATACTTGGCGAAGGCATTGAAGCTCCAGGTCAATGTATGTCAGCAGTTATTTCCGGTGCAGAACTCTTCTTACCTCTTGAAGGTTTAATCGATGTAGCGGCTGAAATCGAACGTTTATCACATGAACTTGAGAAATGGGATAAAGAAGTGAAACGTGTTCAAGGTAAACTAAACAATGAACGCTTCATTTCAAAAGCGCCAGAAGACGTTGTAGCTGCTGAACGTGAAAAAGAAGCAGACTATATTGAAAAATATGCAACAGTTGAGAAACGTATTAACGAATTAAAAAATATGTAAGAAAAAAATTGCTCAAGCATAATGCTTGAGCAATTTTTTTAATGAGCAAAATGTTAAAACAAATATTGGTCAGAAAATTATGAAAAGTATTGTGATGTCATTATGAAGTAAAACCTTTTCATTTTCGATAAGGATTCCTCGTATTACGAAAAGGCAAGCGGTAATTATAACCAAGATGTAATGTAAGTATTGACCGTTGAAATGCCTTATAATAGGAAGGTGACAAATTAGATATTAAGCACAATATACATACCAGGAGTGTTGAATCGTGTTTACAAATATAGAACAGTGTGTCGATTTTCTATCTTCATTAAAAAAAGGTAATAGTACTTCTATTCCATTAGAAGTCGTTAAATCACTTTTACATGAATTTGGCGACCCCGAGCGTACATTTAAAACAATTCACGTTGCGGGATCAAACGGTAAAGGCTCGACTTTAAATGCGTTAAAGGAAATATTAATGCACAGTCATGTTGAAAAAATAGGTTGCTTTGTCTCTCCGCATTTAGAGCGCATAAATGAGCGTATTACAATTAGTAACACGCAGATTTCAGACGAACAATTCCTCTATTACGTCAATAAAGTATTTGCAGCAATTGATGCAAAGAATGGCGTATATCCAAGCTTCTTTGAAATAATGACAATTGTAGCATTTCTCCATTTTGCAAATGAAAAAGTAGATGTGGCACTTATTGAAACAGGTATTGGTGGTAGCTTAGATTCGACAAATGTAATCGATCCACTTGTATCAATTATTACGACGATTTCTTTAGAGCATACAGCGATTTTAGGTGACACCTATGAAAAAATTGCCTATCAAAAGGGCGGTATTATTAAAGAAAATAGACCAGTTGTGACAACAGTAGAAAACGTGGAAGCATTAGCGGTTCTTCGCAAAATTGCAGAAGAACAGCACGCTCCTATAGCAATTTTCAATGAAGATTTTACAGCGATAAAAACCGCTCAAAAAGAACACACGCAGCTATTTAATTATGCTAAAGGCGATTATGTAATAAATGACATTGAATTACGTATGGCGGGTCCTCATCAAATAAACAACGCTTCATTAGCTATTACAACTGCCTTATTACTAAATGAATATGAGAACTTTTACATTACAGAAGAAGCCATTCGTATAGCGTTAAAAGAAGCAAAATGGGCGGGGCGTTTTGAAGAGTATGCACATCATATTGTAATTGATGGCGCACATAATCCTGAAGGAACGAAAGCATTGATAGCTACTTTAAAAGCTACTTATCCAACCCGTGAATATGATTTTATCTATGCGGCATTACAAGATAAGGATCACCAGAATAGTATTAAAATGATGGAGGAAGTCGCATCCTCTATGACATTTACGCAAATTAACATGCCAAATGCTGAGTCAGCAAAAGAACTTGCTGCATTATCGCATCATCACAAAACGCATTTTGATGCTAATTGGGAGAGCGCTTTGAAGCAGGCAGTTGAGCAAAAAGACGAAGAGCATGTATTGGTTATAACGGGTTCTCTCTATTTTATTTCAGAAGTACGAACTTTTTTGAAAAGTAAAGTTGAGCAATAACGAGGTGCCAAAATGATACCAAAATTAGACCATTATAAAAAAAAATGGGACGTGCACAGTGACGTCTCCATTAAACCAGGATTAACAGCGATTACAGAAGCATTAAAATTAGTCGGTAATCCGCAAGATAAGCTCTCTGTTATTCATGTAGCAGGTACAAATGGTAAAGGTTCCACGATTACATTTATAGAGCATATATGCCAAGCTCATGGCCTGTCTACAGCTACGTTTATGTCACCATGTATTGAAGACGTACATGATCAAATCAAGTTAAATGAACAACCAATTACGCCAGCAGAAATGGATGAGGTATTTCACATTATGGCGGATGCGGGACTAGATGATAAGCTTACAGATTTTGAACTTCTAACTGTAGCAGCTTTTCTGGCATTCGAGCGATTTGCACCTGACATTGCCATTATTGAATGCGGCATGGGAGGACGTTTTGATAGCACAAATGTTGTGATGCCTATTGTGTCAGTTGTTCCGAGTATCGCATTAGAGCATACGAATTTCTTAGGAACGACAATTGAAAGCATTGCGATGCACAAATCAGGCATTATAAAAGAAGGAAAGCCAGTAGTGACAGGGGCCCTCCCAGTAGAAGCGATGACTGTATTTACAACAGAAGCAGAGAAACTTCGTTCAGCATTACTTGTTTGCAATGAAGATTTCAACGTTTTAGAGGAAAATGCGACGGAAACATATATTGCAGAGGACATACGTATAATAAGTTTAATTCGTACGATGCCCGGTCTTCATCAGCGTAGTAATATGGCGCTAGCAATTACAGCATTTAACATAGTTGCACAAGAAAAAGGAATTAATATAAATGTTGAAGCCCTGCGTAATGGAGTGGAGGATGCTCAGTTAGCGGCACGCTTTGAACAACTTGCACCACAGCTTTATGTTGACGGAGCACATAATCCAGCGAGTGCGAAAAGTTTAGTAGAGACGATCCACGAAAAATTCCCGAATGAGCCAATTCATTTTATCGTTGGCATGTTAGGAGATAAAAATGTCCAAGGGGTTCTTGAAGAATTGGAAAAAGTAGGGACAACTTTTGCTTTTGTTGACGTTGCAAATGAACGTGCAATAGCTGCTAAAGATTTAAGTGAAATTAGTAAAGCTGAAAATAAATCGACAACATATGACATTTTAACTACTGTAAAAGAGAGAATGTTGTTGAATGAAGTGATTATCATGACTGGTTCCTTATATTTGCTTGCAAAATGGCGAAAAAAATTGAAGGAAACATTGAAGTGAATTTCAATAAATGGATGACTTTGGTAAAATGTTTTGCTATAATTACTTGAATGTAGGTATAAATGCTTATTAGAAGGGGTGCGAGAAGTGAATTTATCACTGAGATTCAAAAGGACAGTATTTGCTTTGTGGTTGGCTCTTGTCCCGCTTAGTTTATATTTGGTGTATCACTATTTCCCTCCACCAGCATACATTGAGTGGCCTAATTTTATCGGATTCGTAACTTTAGCAATAATAACTGCCATTTTTCCATTTGTCATAAATGGAGTGCCTTTATTTTTAATACAGTGGGTACACTTAGCGATTTTTTTGAAGTACGGCTTATTTGTAGAGTTAATCGTATTCCAAATTGTACTTATTCCATTCTCATACCGAGCCAAGTTACCAAGGTCAGAATTTTACCGAATTCCATGGAATTCGATTATGTTTTTCATTGTATCATTTATTAGTGGGGTATTTTTTATATTAATTGGTGGGAAATTTGGTTCGCTTAGTATTTGGCATATCGTAATCTTTGGTATTTTATATTTAATTATTAATACGTTAGTGAATCATGTTTTACTGAAATTTAGCTTAATCGTTATGAAAAAGCGAACACCATTTCTGACAAAAGATGATTATTGGGATTATTTGAGTATGCTATTCACTTTTCCTATGGGGTTATCACTATATTTACTGTTGGAATATGTTGGTTCCGTATCTTTTATTTTACTAGGTGCTCCGTTTCTTGTAGTAGCTCAAATTTTAAGAATGTATAGTACATCAGAAACAGCTAATCATTATCTTTCGATGACAGCTCATTTTGGCCATCAATTAGCGGATCATTTAACGAGTGATGAAGTTGTTGATTTATTTATGAAAAAAACAATTGAAATAATGCCTGTGGATCATGCTTATATTATTAATATTTGTGAAGATAATTTACAATTTCATAGAGCGCATACAAATGGTACAGATACGACTTTAGAGCTTTCACATGGCAATATTTTGAAAAGTCCCATACAAAAAATAGTGGACACTGAACAAACGATTGTCTATAGTCAGCAGACTGAATGGATAAGCATGGGGTTGGGTTTCTTACCTGTTGCAACGCAAAGTATAGTAATGATGCCAATCTCAAGAAATCAAAAAATGGTAGCAATCTTACTGCTAGCTTCAAATAAGAAAAAGTTTTTTGAAGAATATCAAATTCAGATTTTAGATTTATTATGTTCGTATTTTGCCGTTTCGGTAGAACGCTCGAGATATATGGAAGCAACATTGAATAAAAGTGAACGATGTGGTTTAACTGGGCTATACAATTACCGTTATTTTGAGGAGCAGCTTACGAAGAAAATGCAATCACTACTTGATGGTGAAATACGCCAACTATCGTTAATTATGCTGGATATTGACCATTTTAAAGGCATTAATGATACGTATGGCCATCAAAGTGGCAATATCATTTTATGTGATTTTGCTAGGTTACTAGAAGATGCAGTAGGAGACCATGGAGTATTAGCGCGCTATGGTGGTGAAGAATTCGTAATCTTACTACCGAATATGTCTAAAGGTGAGGCGTTTAATCTAGCGGAGGAGATTCGAATGGAAGTACAACAATCATCATTTGGAATCGAATCCGATTTAGGAGTCGAGCGTAAAAAAGAATTCGTTTCAATTACAACGAGCGTCGGCGTTTCAACTGCACCTGAGGATTGTGATAAGCCGATTTCTCTATTGAGGAATGCTGACAGAGCATTGTATGTAGGAGCTAAGCAAAAAGGTAGAAATCGTGTTGCGGAGTATGTGAAATAGGGAGAGTGAAGAGGCGATTCAAAGTCAATTTTCTGACTTTGAATCGCCTTTTTTGTTAATTTACAAGATTATCATGTTGAACATAAATAAAGTGATTGAAGTATAATGCACATACTTCCCTCGTTTAGTTAGATAGAATTAAAAGTAGAGAGAGCATTTCCAATGCGGATTGGAAATGTATTCAGTCAAGCATAAATATAAAAAATCTATTAATAGGGATAAACGAGTATAGAAATATTATTCTTCTAATATGTTCTCGCTAGAAGTTAATCTATTTCTTATATCAGGATCATTTATAATCGTTTCACCTATTAAGTTGTTAGAGGGGTGGGTGATTTTAGATCCTCCATTCATATTAAAAGTTTTACCAATAACAGATCCAATTATATCAAAGCCAGCTCCCATATAAATATCTGCATTTGGTGCAAGGATATATTGATTTGTAACGACATTGGCTCCGCCATCAAGTTTTACAGAAGAACCGCCAGATAAAATATCACCTATTATTATAGATCCAGCTGTTAGGTTCATATTTGCCTGTTTTGCATAAATTATTCCATATAATTTTGAAGCGCCAGAGAAATTAACTGGATACTGACCTTGATAATATATCTTTGCTTGTTTTGTATTATTGGATGTTGAAAGGATATCTCCTTTGACTTCATGTATTTTATCTTTTGCATAAATAGATAACTTAACTCCATTCTGGATTGTTATCTTTCCATTAGCCTCTAATGAAAGTCCATTAGTATAAATAGATAAAGAACCATTTCCAATAATAGTTAAATTAGAGTTGATAGAAAAAGTATCATCAATATAGAGCTCGCGATTGGAATTACCAATATCAATTGTAAATTCATTATTGGTTATCCTAATTTTATCGAAGCGTTGATCTTTGTTGATAGGGTAGATATCACCATCGTGATCATGAGTAGGATCTAAAAATTTATCTTCTGCGTATGCAGGTTTTTGACTATCAGTTTTCAATGAAAATTTATCATCTGGAAAATCTGGTAATTCATGAATAGGTACATTTTGAACTAATAGCTTTTCTAACAGATTTTCTTTAACTAGTAATGATTGCTCATATCTTGCTATATCTTTCTCATCATTTGAATATTTTACAGGGTTTAGAACTTCATAGGTTAAACAATCTGCATCAGGACCTGGATGTACTAGTTCAGTTGGTTTTGAACAGATCTTAGATCCACCAGAATGCATTTTAAATTGGTCTTCCTCTGCTGTAGCGACCTGTCCGAAAATACTACCATTATTCATAGATAAACTACCTTTTGTATGAACAGCGTATTTTGAAGTATAGTCTACATCAATATTTAACGCTACGTAAAAGTTTTGATGTAGAGTTCTCGTGTTTTTACTAGCAATTATCCCTTTGGATGTGATTTTATACTTTAATGTCTTGTTACTAAGGTTCTCACTCGAAACGGTTACAATTGCCTTTGGTTCATGATTGTTATTTTTCTCGAAATTAAGGAATGTGGTATCTGATAGAGGGATCTTATTTTGTACTTTGGTTAAAAACTCTTTTTCAAAATCAAATTTCTCTCTTTCTGATTGTTTCTCGCCAGTTTTAATTTCAGTAGAAAGATCAAGATATTCCTTTTTAGTGGCATCAAAAGCTGTCTTCACAATTTGATTCAATTGTTCTCGTCTCTGCACCAGCCCCGCTTCAGCAATATAGTAAGTCGCCTGGTCTATTCGTTCATTGTCAGAAATCTTCATTGTATTAGCAGTAGTGCTCATCAGTGCTAGACCAAGCACGGACGTAACAATCAGTACCATTAGGACTATGATCAGTGTATAGCCTTTTTCATTTCTTAAAGTGTGGTTTTTTTCAAATAAATCCCTCATTAGCTTCCACTCCTAACGACTATTTTTGTTTCAACCATTTTGCCATCAAGGTTTTTAATTTTAATATTCCATGAATTGTCTACGTATTTAACATGAAAGTTCCCGATATTTGTGGCAAAAGGTTCAGTGTTTTTGGTGATGCTATTTGTGCTTGCATCGAATCTGTACTCTATGTCTTTTATTTTTATCCCATCACTAATGGGGGTGATATCAGTCGTTTTTCTCATTTCTTTTGTAATCACTTTTAAGACATAAGAAACCTCATTGAGCTGTTGATTTTGATCTAATTGTTTGTCATATTGTTTGTAGCTTGATGCTTGTACATTAAATATTAAAGTAGCCACTAAGGCGGTTAAGACGATAGCAGCTAGTATTTCTACTAATGTTACACCTTTTTCATTGTGTACTATATTCCTCATTGTTTCCCTCATTTCCCTACGAATACATTTTCCATTTTTGCTTTCAGGGTATGCTCATTGTTTTCATAGACTTCAATGACGATATTCTTCAAATTAGGTGCACTGTTATTTTCTTTTAGCTTCAATTTAATAGTGATTTTGGAGTCCTTTTTAGCAAAGCCTGAACCATTCGGATCTTTTTCGTAATCTAAGCTTTGGATTGCTTGTTCGAGGATTTCCCTCACATCGTTATTTTTTTTCATTTCCATTTCTCTTTTAATAGCACTATAAATATCTTCCATCTCTGTTTGTGCAATATAAGTCGCACTTACCATATTTTCTGAGCTTTTCCCTGTTTTCGCTGTTTGTATAAAAAAAGTAAAAAATGCTGTCAATAAGATCGCCAATATAACAAAGGATGCCGTGACTTCGATCAGTGTGAAGCCTTTTTCATTTAAATGTGATTTGGTATTGAATATAGACATTATTACGAACCTTCCTTCTTTAGGTGAGTAGAACATATCTTTTATTAAAGAATATTAAGCCTTATAACTAGTGGAATATTTATTATTTTTAATTTGATCATAAATCCAACCCATATAAATTAAATAGTTAACCATAAATCATTATATAACTTTAATCATGCCTTTTCTGTGATATATAGCACATATAATTTCGATAATCCTTAAAAGTGAATTAAGAGTTGTGATAAAAGTCATATCTTTTTTTGGGATTTATATATACAATGTGTTTGGAATTGAATATATAAGCCTGTTTAAAAGGCAGATGTTAGGGGAATTTGGATATGAGGTTGTTTTCGAAAATTACAACAGTTGTAGTGCTAATATTCGGTCTTCTATTTTCAATAGAATATATCGATATAAAAGCACTAGCTGCTCCAAAGGGATCTACTATTGGGAATGTGGCTGTGGAAGAATTGTCGAAGAAAGAAATGAAACAGCAGTTGAATACAGCTATTGCTAACTGGTTAGATGCTGAAATTTATATAACTGTTGGAGAGGATGAGATTTCTTTAACCGGAGAAGATTTTATTTTCGATATAAATACATCTATTAAGCAATACGGAATACATACAGAAAGACCATGGTATGCGTTTTTTAGGGAAAAAAGAATCATACAAGAACCTTTAATAGTTGAAGCAAACTCTACTTTGATAGAAAAAATTGAAAATCAAACAAATGCAAAAGATGAAGATCTAACTGCTCGAGTTCTTGAAGCAGCGTCTTATTTGAAGAAATCTCCTATTAAGATTGATATTAAAGATTTATCGATAGAGGATGAGGATGTTGAAAGAATTGCTTTTGAAAAAATTGCATTGAATGACAGCCAAATGGCAGGTGCAAAGGATATTGCCGCTCGATTAAATGGATATATAATTGAGCCGGAAATTGAACTTTCATTTAACGACTTAGCTATTAATGCTACTAATAATCAGGATGTAATGTCTCTCGTAGCATCAGGATTGCACAGTGCAGTACTACAAAGTAGCTTTGAAATATCGGAAAGACATCAAGCAAGCGAAGTGCCGACCCATGTAAAACCAGGATATGAAGCAATAGTTAATCCTATCTTAAAGAAGGATTTTCGATTTATTTCACATAGTAAAGTACCAGCGAAAATTGTTGCGACAGTAAAATTAGAGAAATTAAAAATAGAATTATATTCACTACCAGGTAATCCAAAAGTGTCTGTCTTTGAAAAGGATAATAGGAGCGTCAAGCCTCGTACTATTTATCGATATTCTTCTTATTTGGAAGAAGGAGAAAGAGGAACAGCCCAACAATCAAAATCAGGCCTACAGCTATTGATTTATCGCACGATTACTAATGATGATGGAGATGAAAAGGCCGAATTAATCAGTCAGAACTACTACGCTCCGAAAAATGAGGTCATTGAGCTGTCATCAAAACAAACAACTATTGATATAGATTCGACAAGCTTGGAAGAAGCTCCAGAAGAATGTGATACAAATGATGCTTCATATATGTGCAATTCAACGAATGATAAGCGTAAAAAAGCAACAAAGAGTAAAAACGGTAGTCCTCTTCCGGAGGGAAGCTATTATACAGAAACAGGGGATATTGTAATACCTGGTAATACAAAATAAGGTGGCAAAGAGGTGAATGAACGATGAGCCGTGTGACGAGAAAAAGACTAGGAGATTTATTAGTTGAAGCAAACGCCATTACACAGGAGCAGTTAGATTATGCCCTACAAAATAGAAATGCTAATGAAAGACTAGGAGATTTTCTAATTCGAGAAAATTTACTAACAGAGCAATTATTAATTGAAGTACTAGAATTCCAATTAGGTGTACCTCATATTAGTATCAGTCAATATGCAATTGAACTAGAGCTTATTCAACTAGTACCAAAAGAATTAGCTAAACGTTCGTTATTAATGCCTTTGACGCGTGAAAAAAATAAATTACTCATTGCAATGGCCGACCCAATGGATTATTTCGCGATTGAAGAGGTTCGTATGGTGACGGGCTGCCAAATAGAAACGAGTATTGCGACGAAGGATGATTTATACCGTTCTATTTCTAAATATTATGATTTACAGGAAACAATGGATGCTGCGTTGAATGATTTTATACCTTTAGAAAAGGATGAAGAAACCGAAATTCTTGACGATGATTCTCCTATTGTTAAGTTAGTTAACCAAATTATTTCGAGTGCTGTTGTCCAGAGAGCTAGTGATATTCACTTTGACCCGCATGAAACAGAACTTTGTATTCGTTTACGTATTGATGGTGTATTAAAAACCGAGCGTTCCCTTCCAAAGCATATGCAAAATATGATCATCGCGCGTATTAAGATTATGGGGAATTTGAACATTACTGAAAATCGCTTACCACAGGATGGACGAATAAAAGCGAATATTAATCTTCATCCAGTAGATATTCGACTATCTACGTTACCTACTATTTATGGTGAAAAAGTTGTTATGCGTGTTTTAGATTTGAATAACTCGCACGGAGATATTAATAAGCTAGGTTTTTCGGCCAATAACTTAGTAAATTTTAATGGAATGATTTCAAAACCGAATGGAATTGTACTTATTACAGGTCCAACGGGTTCTGGTAAATCTTCCACATTATCTGCGACACTGCATCATTTAAATGGTGAAGATGTCAATGTAATTACAGTTGAGGATCCAGTTGAATATCAAATGGATGGGGTGAACCAAATTCAAGTTCGTGAAGAAATAGGATTGACCTTTGCTACCGGCTTAAGATCTATTTTACGTCAAGACCCAGACATCGTCATGATAGGTGAAATACGAGATTTAGAAACAGCTCAAATTGCGACGCGAGCATCTTTAACAGGTCACTTAGTATTAAGTACGTTACATACGAATAGTGCGGTTGAATCAATTTCAAGATTGTTTGATATGGGAATCGAGCCGTTTTTAATCTCTTCTTCAGTTGTCGGGATAGTGGCGCAGCGTCTTGTTCGGCGTGTCTGTCGTGATTGTGGTGAATATCATAACTTATCAATGCAGGAGTTGGATATCTTTGCAAAGCATAGTATTCGCGTTGAGAAAGTGAAGAGGGGTATTGGCTGCCCTTCATGTAGTAATACAGGGTACAGAGGGCGACTAGCGATTCATGAATTATTAGTAGTTGATGACCATGTGAAAGAATTAATATTAAACAAAGCGAGTATCGTAGAGCTTAAGAAGCATATGTATACCCAGGGTTATCGCACATTGTTGGAGGATGGACTGTTGAAAGTAGCAGAGGGCATCACAACGACGGAAGAAATATTACGTGTAGCAACAGATAATTAGGATGTGAGGAAATGACAAAATCAATCGTAGAATTACTTACTTATGCGGATGACAGTAATGCTTCAGATTTACATGCAACTGCAGGTGTACCACCATATTACCGTATTAATGGTCAACTGCAATCGTATGGAGAAGAGAAGCTGACACCTGAAGATTTAGAGTTAATGATTAAAGAAATTCTACCTCCACATAGACAGGAAGAATATGAAATAAAAGGTGAAGTCGATTTCAACTACTCACTACCAGGAAGATGTCGTTTCCGTATGAACGCTTATCATCAGCGTAATAGCTGCACTTTAGCAGCACGTAAAATTACATCTGAAATTCCAACTATCGAGCAATTAGGTATGCCTAAAGTATTGAAAAACTTATGTAGTAAACCTCAAGGTCTCATTCTTGTGACAGGTCCAACAGGTTCTGGTAAATCAACTACTTTAGCTGCAATGATCGATTATATTAATACGCATAATGCTAAGCATATTATTACGCTGGAAGATCCGATTGAATATTTGCATAAACATAAAATGTCGATTGTTAATCAAAGAGAAGTAGGTATAGATACGTTGAGTTTTACGACTGGCTTACGTGCAGCTCTTCGTCAAGATCCAGACATTATTTTAGTGGGAGAAATGCGTGATCATGAAACGATTTCAACAGCTATTACGGCTGCTGAGACAGGTCACTTAGTAATGGCGACACTGCATACAAGTAGTGCGCCAACTACGATTGATCGTATTATCGACGCTTTTCCACCTCATCAACAAAGTCAAATTCGTATTCAACTTGCTAATGTATTACAAGGCATTATTTCACAGCGCTTGTTTAAACGTATAGACAAGCCAGGTCGAGTAGCAGCAACAGAAATCTTAGTGCATACTTCGTCTGTTTCTAATTTGATACGTAATGATAAAGTACATCAAATCCCTAATGTTATGCAAACAAACCGAGCGCTTGGTATGCATACGATTGATAGTTCTATCCAACAGCTTTTAGCGAAGAAAATAATTGATTTTGAAATTGCCAAAACATATTTGAATGCAGGTGAATTTGCATGACAGTATATCGCTATAATGGGAGGTCATTAAAGGGAGCTGCCGAGAAGGGGATTATTGAAGCTGATTCAAAGCAATTAGCTGTTAAGAAATTACGAGATAAAGGTATTAACCCCCGACAAATTGAAGAGTCTAAAAGTATTTTACACAAAGACCTATCGCTTGGTAGTGGTGTGAAAAATGAGGACTTTGTTATTTATTGTCGTCAATTTGCAACGCTAATTCGTGCTGGAATTTCAATTGTAGAAGCAACGCGAATTTTAAGTGCACAAACGTCTAGTAAAGCTCTAAAAAAAGCCTTGAATGCTGTGGAAGAAGATATTCGCTCCGGTATTTCTTTTTCTGCTTCAGCAACCAAATCCCCAAAGGTTTTCCCAACGCTCTTTATCAATATGATGAAGGCTGGTGAAGCGACAGGTAATTTGGATGACACATTAGATCGCATGGCTTTTAGCTATGAGAAGTCGTTTAAATTGAAGAAAAAGATTCAGTCTGCTATGACGTATCCTATTGTTCTCGTAATATTAATCATCTTTGTCGCGGTCTTTATGCTACTATGGCTCGTTCCTAGATTTACAGAATCATTTGCTAGCTTCGGAGCGGAGTTACCAACGATTACGTTGATTGTTTTAGCATTTAGTGATGCATTGAGAAAATTCTGGTGGATCCTTTTGCTCGTAACCATAGCGGCAATGGGAGGATTTGTTTTCCTATATAAGAATAATAAGCAATTCCATTTTTATACGCATTATGCATTACTGAAAATTCCTATTTTCGGAAAAGTGCTTCAAAAGTCTGCGATTGCTCGTATGACAAGAATGCTGTCAACATTGTTTAGTAGCTCAGTGCCGATATTAAGTGCTTTAGCGATTGTAGAGAAAATTATTGGTAACCCTGTTATTGAAGAAGTTGTTAGTAAATCTAAGCGTTCATTAGAAAAAGGGAGTTCACTTGCTGAGCCGTTAGAGCAAAGTTGGGTATTCCCGCCGCTCGTCACGCAAATGGTGTTCATTGGTGAGCAAACGGGTTCTTTAGATTATATGCTAGAAAAAATTGCAGAGTTTTATGAAGATGATGTAGATCGCACTGTTGACTCATTGAAATCATTAATCGAACCTGTGATGATTTTACTTTTAGCAGCTATTGTAGGGTTTATCGTGGCGGCAATTATGTTACCAATGTTTAGTTTATACGAACAAGTTTAATAGATTTCAATTGAAGGGAGGTGAAAAAAGAAAATGTTAAATGAACGCGTACAACAAACAGCTAGTAATCAAGTTACATATAAAAAAGAAGGAGGTTTTATCATGAAAAAGATAAAACAAATGATGAAAAATGAAAAAGGTATGACATTAATAGAACTTTTAGCAGTAATCGTTATTATCGCGATTATCGCATTAATCGCTATTCCTGCGATTGGTAATATTATTAATAACTCTAAAGATAAAGCTATTTTATCTGATACATCTCAAATTATTGCAGGTGCTAAAATTGCTATTGCTGATGGAGCATGTGGTGGTGATAGTGCAATAAATTGTGATGAAAAAGTTTTAGCAGACTATATTGAAAAAGCTGATTTAGAAACGGGAGCTACTTACTTAGTTACAAAAAGTAATAGTGAGTATACGGTAAAATATAGCGGCCTCACGAAACTCACTGCAAAAGGAAAATACAGTGGATTAGCAGGGAATACAGGAATCACCAGCAAAGATTTAGCTGATTATATGAAAAATGGTAAAACGTCCAAGTAATCTTAATGTTTAGCTGATTATTAATCGCTTATTAAATAATTAGAATACAGTAGCTATTTGCTACTGTATTCCCTTTAATCTTTCGTTTGGGAAAGCCTATTACTCCCCCGGGCTTTCTCAAACGAAGTATTAAAAGGAGGTACGCTTATGATTTATAGAAAGAAAAAGCGACAGTTGTCGCTTGTATATAATGATTATGCAATGCAAGTTTTATCCGTAAGTTCGAATGATCTAACCCAGGCTATAGTAAAAGGGATTCCATTAGATGAAGGTATCGTGGTGGATGGTGTAATTGAGGATGAACTTGCTTTTTTTGAAGTTTTAAAGGAGCAAGTAAAACAGTGGGGTCTTAAAGGCCAAGCAGTGCGCTTTTTTGTGCCGGATCGTACAGTCATGATGAAAGTGATCGATCACCCACAAGAATTAAAGGACGAAGAAGCGATTAAAGAATTTGTGGAGATGGAGCTAGGGCGTTCGATTCATCTACCTTTTGAAGATTCGCTTATTGATATTTATGATGCACAGGCTGGGGATGGCAAAGCGACTTTATTTGCTACCAGTGCAGATGAAGTGCAGAAGCTGATAGGGCTTTTAGATGATGCTGGCTTAACTCCTGTTGTTGCGGATATTAAAGCGATTTCTAATTTGCGTTTGCTAGAACTTGTTATGCCGAATATACATAATAGCACAACCTTGATTACGGATTGGTCAATCAATGAACTTACCATAACGATTTATTCGCAAGGGGAAGTGGAATTTTTACGTTACCAAACGATTAATACAGAGCGTAGTAAGTGGCATTCTAAATATACCGAGGGTGGCTTTGAATATGTTTACGGTGATGAAAAAATGAATTATAAAACAGCATTAATGGAACCTTTATCTGAAATTGACCGTATTTTAAATTTCTATCATTACTCTTTAAATAAAGGCGAAAAAAATGTAGATGATATTGTGGTCATGGGAGATTCTCCAGAACTTCCTTATATCATTGATACGCTAGAAAGTCAGCTAACGTTGCCGATACATACTTTAACTGATCAAATGATTACTAGTAAGCTTCCCAATTTTAAGGCATCACAGTCAGGTTTGGCTGGCTTAGCTTTAAAGGAGGTAGAGTAGGGGATGCGTTTAGATATTAACCTCTTACCCCAGATAGAGAGAAAAAAATCAAATAGTTTGATCGTAGGGCTGTTAGTAGCTGTTTTATGTATAGGACTTCTTTTCGTTGGGGTGAAATATTTCACCTTAAATAGCGAGATTAAATTGTTGTCTACAGAGCAGCAAGCTTTAACGACAGAGATAGATACTTATAATGAAAAAATCGCCAATCTTCAGAAGGAATCACAAGGTTCTCTTGCGCAATCGGTGCAATTTGTTGAATCGGTTTCATATCCGGTTACGCCGATTATTGACAGTCTAGAAAGACATCTTGAATCGTACGAAAAGCTTACGAATATTAATTATGGTGATGAGGGTATTTTAGTGAAAATTGATTTTGAAACGCTTAAAGATGTCTCTATATATGTTCAAAAATTATTACTGGACAATTTATATTCAGATGTCCAAATTGAAAGAGTAGTGGCTTTTAAACCTGAAAAAGATGAGTATAAAAATGCCACTGCAGATGAGGACTTAGTCCCCCGTTATGCAGCAGAGATTAAATTAGCCATTAGTAATTCGAATTTACTTGCGGAGGTAGAACGTCCATGAGTTCATTAGGAAATAATAAGAAATCAGCATATATTCTAATTGGAGTAATTATCATCGCGTTGCTGTTCGCTATCTGTTATTACGTTGTCTATCCGAAGATGGAGGAGAGTAATTCATTAAAATATCAAATCGCTGATATGAAGGAAGAGTCAGCGACTTTGGCTGAGCAATTTGATATGATGCAAGGGGAGCAACAGGCTAATAAGAAAAGTATGAATGAGTTAAAAATGAAAGTGCCGTTAACTCGTGAGTTAGGTGAATTGCTTAATGCGATTGAACAAGTTGAATTAGTAAGTGAAACGAATGTGCTTGATGTTACATTTAACAACCATGATGCAGCTGTAAAAGAAACCATACAAATGGTTGAACAATCTGATACGGTCTCTACTGATGCTGATACTCAAGATCAATCAGATAGCAAAGATGTAGAAAATAGTGATAATAACGAAACTAAAATACCTGCTACTCCTGTTTCGCCTATTGCTTCTAGTAGCCTACCTGAAACATTAAAGTTAGTGACGATGAATCTATCAATTAGTGCACAAGATAAAAAGGAAATAAGAGCATTCTTAAAAGAAGTAGAAAAATTGCCTCGCATTATGCGTATTGACTCTGTCGAGTACGAGATACCAAATACCGAGGTACAAGGTGCAGGGACAATAGGAGGTCTTCAAGCAACAGTACAAATCACGACATTCTACTATGAAGGCTCAGTAGAAGAATAAAACTATAATATGAGGGATTTAGATGACAATTGTTTATGCCATATTCTTTTTTATATTTGGACTAGTATTTGGTTCGTTTTTTAATGTCGTTGGTTTACGAGTGCCTAAGGGGGAGTCTATTGTTCGACCACCTTCACATTGTACAAATTGTCAGAGGCAGCTATCAGCTATAGATTTAGTACCTGTTTTATCTTTTGTGTTTTTGAAAGGTAAGTGCAGAAGTTGTGGTGCAAAAATTCACTGGGTATATCCTTTGATGGAATTTTTAACAGGCATTCTTTTCGCGTTGGCTTATATGGAGCTAGGATTTGAGCCTGAATTAATTATTGCGCTATTGTTTATTTCGTTGTTAATTATTATTACAGTCTCAGATATTGCGTATATGTTGATACCTAATAAAATATTATTGTCTTTTGGTGTGTTTTTAGCTGCTGGACGTATTTTTGTTCAACTAGATCCATGGTGGGCTAGTATTATTGGAGCGGTTGGTGGATTTTTAATATTATTTCTTGTTGCTTTACTGTCGAAAGGCGGTGTAGGAGGGGGAGATGTTAAGCTTTTTTTCGTCATAGGGTTAGTACTAGGAATACTTTCGACATTACTTGCGTTATTTTTGGCATCGGTTATTGGTTTGGTAGCCGGTGTTGTTATGCTGAATTATCGAAAACAGGGGCGTAAAACTCCTATTCCTTTTGGTCCACCTATTGCGCTAGCGAGTATAATCGTCTATTTCTATGGTGATCAAATGCTCGAATGGTATATGAATTTGTTATTTTAACAAGATAAATTTTTTGGACAAGACGACAGGAGTCTTGTCTTTTTTTATGTGCCTCATGCTACCGTTAAGTAAGGGGTGATGATATGAAATTTGAATCTAGAAATAATAAAAAAATGCTATTATTCGCTATGATCCATGGTGCGATTATTGGTGTGGTTGGTGTGTTTCTATTTTTCATTGCATTGCATTATTTTGGTGGAGACGAAGAGTCGATTAGTGATGTTCAGAAGAAGGGGACAAATACGACGGCTAATGCTGAGATTGATAAGAAAGCCTATACATTTTATGCGCAACAATATGGTGTTTTTTCAAGTGAAGAAACAGCTAAAGAATTTTTAGCAAGCAATCCCAAACTGTATACGAGTGCAGTCGTATCATTTGATGATCAATATTATGTATGGTCAGCTGTTGCGACGAAGGAAAAAGATATTAAAGAAGTACTAGATAAAGAATCTTTTGTAAAAAAAATTAGTTTAAGCGGTGCGAAATGTGAGAGTCCGGCACTTATAGAAATGCCGAAAGTGCTTAGTGCATCAAAAGTGTCAAAGTTCACTTTTGAGGGGGCTAAGAAAAAAACTGATTCACCTGCTAATTGGGAATCTAATATTGCAGCGGTATCAAAGGTTTCGGACGATATAATGGTTGTTAGGTTACAGCTTATGAGCCATTATACAGCGCAAAATAAATGCCTTAAAATTGGATTTTGATGCGTTGGAAATGGGAGAATCTCGAATTTAGCACTTTTGAGAAAAAAGTCATTTCAATTATGATGTCAAAAAGGAGGGAATTGGAATGACTTTGAATCCAGTAACGACGATTGTTTTAGTAAGTCCAAGAGGAAATACTGAGGATATTTTTTCGCGTATTCAAGTTCCTTATGAGGTCGAGTATCACCATGTTGCTATCGATTATCCGCCAACTTCATCACCTTTGGATTTGACGATTTATTGTGCTTTTTTAACTTTATTGCGTCAGTTTAAGGTGGATCAGCAGAAGGTCTATATTTCAATGAAGAGGACGGTTAGTATCAATGATGAAATACTAAAACCACCAACTACTAGACAGGCTGCAAATCGCTATTTAACAAAGTTATCAAATCGGGAACATATAGTAACAACTGCAATTGCCGTAAGGTATCTTGGGCAAGTTACCATGCTTGTAGTGGAGTCGAAAGTGAAGATGAAAAGACTTTCGCAAAAAATAATTGAACATTATGTTGAAACCGGGGAACCTTTTGAGCACGATATTGGTTATAATGTACAAGGATTAGGAGCGAATTTATCGCAATCTATCGAAGGTGATTTTGATAATGTCGCGGGCTTACCCATCAACCATTTGCAAGAACATTTAGTTAACAACAACATTCTTATTGCAAAGGAAGGGGAGATAGTCGATGTCTACTGACACTATTCAACCGATGATGATCCGTGATGTGCACCAAGATGACCGCCCTAGGGAACGTTTAAAACGTCAAGGAGCAGAGAGCTTATCGAATCAAGAGCTAATTGCAATATTATTACGG
This sequence comes from Viridibacillus soli, assembly GCF_016612995.1. Lineage (GTDB taxonomy): Bacteria > Bacillota > Bacilli > Bacillales_A > Planococcaceae > Viridibacillus > Viridibacillus soli. The sequence continues at coordinate 167,236 of NZ_JAEOAH010000001.1, read as the reverse complement.
ACAGGGACAAAAGAAGAATCTGTTCTTCATCTTGCAAATCGAGTATTAACTTCTTTCGAACAGCTTCACGAATTAAAGCATGCAGCAATTGAAGAAATTATGTCTGTGAAAGGCATCGGAGAAGCTAAGGCTATTCAGCTACTAGCCGCTATAGAGCTTGGTAGAAGGCTGGCGCAACAACGTACTGAAGAGCGCTACACAATCCGCTCACCACAAGATGCCGCTACATACTTAATGGCCGATATGACTGCTTTGCTGCAAGAGCATTTCGTAGCTTTGTTTATGAATGTGAAAAACCAAATTATTCATAAGCAAACGATCTTTATTGGTAGTTTAAATGCTAGTATCGTTCACCCACGCGAAATTTTTCGTGAAGCTGTTAAACGCTCGGCTGCTTCGATTATTTGTGCGCATAATCATCCCTCGGGCAACCCCGCTCCTTCACCAGAAGATATTGAAGTGACAAAACGAATTCAGGAAGCCGGCTATATAATGGGTATAGAGCTTTTAGACCATGTCATTATTGGTGATCACCAATTTATAAGTTTAAAGGAGAAAGGCTACATGTAGCACTGTAATTTTTCTCTCTTTTCCGTTATAATGAAACTTATGATTTTATGACAGCTAAGAAAGTTATGGCTAAAGAGAAAGGAAGAAATATATAGTGTTTGGATTAGGTGGGAAAGATGTCGGAATTGACCTCGGCACAGCAAATACATTGGTATTTATTAAAGGAAAAGGAATCGTACTCAGAGAGCCTTCTGTTGTTGCGAAAAATACAAAATCAGGTGAAATCGTAGCAGTAGGTAACGATGCAAAAAATATGATCGGACGTACACCAGGTTCAATCGTAGCAATTCGCCCAATGAAAGATGGCGTTATTGCTGATTTTGATATAACTACGACTATGATTGAGTATTATTTACGTGAAGCAATGAAATCTTCAGGCGGTAACTGGAAAAAACCAAATGTCATGATTTGTGTACCTTATGGCATTACATCTGTTGAACAACGTGCAGTAATCGACGCTTCACGCCAAGCAGGAGCGAAAGATGCTTTCACAATTGAGGAGCCATTTGCGGCTGCTATCGGTGCGAACTTACCAGTTTGGGAACCAACAGGTAGTATGGTTGTTGATATAGGTGGTGGTACTACTGAAGTTGCGGTTATCTCTTTAGGTGGTATCGTAACAAGTGAATCTGTACGTGTTGCGGGTGACGCTATGGATCAAGCAATTACAGCGTACATTCGTAAATCATATAACTTAACAATTGGTGAACGTACTTCTGAGTCTATTAAAATGGAAATCGGTTCTGCTAGTACTGAAGGTCCTGAAGAACGCATGGAAATCCGTGGCCGTGATTTAGTAACAGGTTTACCAAAAACAATTGAAATTTCTTCTATCGAAATTGCTGAAGCATTACGTGAATCGATCTCTGCTATTATCGATGGCGTGAAGAAAACGTTAGAGCAAACTCCTCCAGAACTTTCTGCTGATGTTATGGAACGCGGAATTGTTTTAACTGGTGGTGGTGCACTACTTAAAAGCTTAGATAAAGTTATTAGTGGCGAAACAAATATGCCGGTATTTATTGCTGAAAACCCATTAGATTGTGTTGCAATTGGTACAGGTATGGCTCTAGATCATATTGATTTAGTGCGTCGTCAACAAACGAAAGGTTAAGGAGGTTTAGGCAATGCCACAGTTTTTCTCGAATAAGCGATTAATTTTGCTGCTTGTCGGCGTAATTTTCCTCGTGGCATTGATTAGCTTCTCCTTACGCGATCGTCAAAACGCATCGCTTCCTGAACAAATTATTAAAGATACGGTCGGTTTTGGACAATCATTAGTATCCAAGCCGACGCATTACGTAACAGGAATCTTTAATAATGTTGATGCATTATTAAACACGTATGATGAAAACAAAAGATTAAAATCGCGTTTGGAAGAATTTGCAGTACTGCAGGGCGAAGTCAATGATTTAAAGATCGAAAATGACAAGTTTAGAGATTTGGTTGACAAAAAAGAAGATTTAAAAAAATTCAATCCAATTCAAGCAACCGTTATTGCACGTAATCCCGATCAATGGGAAGAAAAGTTAATTTTGGACCAAGGTACGATGGATGGTATTAAAGTCAATATGGCTGTTAGAACATCTGAAGGTTTAATCGGTAAAATCGTACAAACTACACCGTATACTTCTGAAGTCGAATTATTGACTACGAATAATACGAATTATCGTGTATCCGCAGTTGTTTCAAATAAAAAGCAAGTATTTGGCTTAATAGAAGGTTTTGATGAAAAACGTAATGAGTTAATTTTGAAAAGAATTGACTCTAGTTTGAATGTGAAAAAAGGCGATAAAGTTATGACTTCTGGCTTAGGTGGTATTTTCCCGAAAGGTATTTTAATCGGTGAAGTGACAAAAGTTACGACAGATGATTTCGGTTTAACTAAATTAGCTTATGTGAAACCAGCTGCCAACTTTTCAATGCTAGATCATGTTATCATTGCAAAAAGAGACTCTATTAATATTGATGGCTCTGATGGTAGTAGTACAAATAAAGACCAGACGAATAAAATAAAATCTGACACGACTGGGGATGGAGAATGATGATGCGTTTTCTAATTCCTCTAGTCGCTGTTGTGCTGTTTTTTTTAGAAACGGAATTCGCCCTATTTTCTCCAATTGAATGGAATGGACAATTTGCTTATCTTGTACCGAGATTTTTAATACTATATTTGATTTTCCTTTCAATTTATTACAATAGAAAACGCGCAATGCTGTATGGATTAATTTTTGGACTCTTGTACGATATCTTCTATATTGATATTATTGGATTATATTCATTTTTGTATCCATTTATTTGTTTTATAGCAGGTTCTACAGTAAAATATATCCATCAACATTTATTTGTAACGACTACATTATCATTGCTATTAGTCGCATTATTAGAAATCGTATTATATCAATTTTTCTTATTGATTTCATTTACGACTATTCCATTTTCAGAATTTTTAAATCAGCGTCTAATACCAACTATGATAGCTAATTCAATTTATCTTATTATGCTTGGTTGGACTTTTAAATATTTAATACAAACGCGCGTATTGCAAAAAGCAAATCAATCCATTTTATAAAAAATCGTGAGGTGACGCATTTGACGACAAAGCAGCTAGTCTACATTAAAGGAACGAAGGATGGACTTGTACTACGGCTAGACGATCAATGTGCTTACTCAGAGTTAATCGATGAACTTAAGCGTAAGGTGTCCGAAGATGGTATGGAAGGTCAAGCTGAAGTCCAGATCCAATTAGGTAATCGATACTGCGATGATGAACAATTAAAAGACATTTTGCATATTGTTCAGCAATCCGAGCATTTAAAAGTTTCAAAGATTAAGAGCGATGTAATTTCTGTTGAGGAATGTAATCGTAGAGTGGTGGAAAGTCGGTCAGCTACTTATGTTGGCATCGTAAGATCGGGACAAACGATTCGTGCGGATGGTGACTTAGTCATTATTGGTGATGTTAATCCCAATGCTAGAGTAGAAGCTGGTGGTAGTATTTTCGTACTAGGGCGTTTGAAAGGAATTGCTCATGCGGGTGTAAAAGGTAACCGTGAAGCAGTTATAGCAGCGTCTTGGTTTGAAGCTACTCATTTACTGATTGCTGATTTAATGGAACTTATGACAAATGAATTGGCCGTTTTGTCTGAAACACCTGAAATGGAATGTGCGTACATACATTCAAATGGTCATATTACGATTGACCGCTTGCAAGATTTGCGTTTATTTAGACCAAATCTGTCGACGTTTAAAGGAGGAAGCTAATGTGGGAGAAGCAATTGTAATAACTTCTGGTAAGGGAGGCGTTGGTAAAACAACGACTACTGCAAATCTAGGAACTGCATTGGCCCTCCAAGGAAAAAAAGTATGTTTAGTTGATACAGACATCGGTTTACGTAACCTGGATGTTATCCTTGGATTAGAGAACCGCATTATTTATGATTTAGTAGATACTATTGAAGGTCGTTGTAAAATTCACCAAGCGCTTGTTAAAGATAAGCGCTTTGATGAGTTACTATTTTTATTACCCGCAGCTCAAACGACAGATAAAACAGCTGTAACACCACAACAGATGAAGCAATTAATTGGAGAATTAAAAAGAGATTATGATTTCGTATTAATTGATTGCCCAGCTGGAATTGAGCAAGGTTATAAAAATGCTGTTGCTGGTGCAGATAAAGCAATCGTTGTAACAACCCCTGAAATTTCTGCGGTACGTGATGCAGATCGTATTATCGGTCTTTTAGAACAAGAAGAAATTGAACCACCGAAATTAATTATTAACCGAATTCGTCCACATTTAATGAATCGTGGCGATACGTTAGATGTGAATGAAATTACAACACACTTATCAATCGATTTACTAGGCATCATTCCGGATGATGAAAATGTTATCAGCTCATCAAATAAAGGTGAGCCAATTGTGATGGAGCCATCCACACAAGCAGCATTAGCATACCGCAACATCGTCCGCCGGATTTTAGGTGAATCAGTACCCCTTATGACATTAGAAAGCGAAAGCAAGGGCGTATTCGCAAAGTTTAAATCATTATTTTCTAAGTAAAAGCTGAAGGTGCTCGTTCAGTTATCGAACTTCGAACTCGAACTTCGATAACTGGGGGCGTAACTGTTATGACTCAAGCTCAATCTTCACTGACTAGAAGCTTAACTTCTATGACTCAACCTACTCTAATTCTAGAGTAGGTTTTTTTATTGGAATTAATGAGTACGGTAATCAATTCAGATTGGTGAAAGTATCCCGTGCAATCATAACTTCACGCTGGATGCACGTAAACATCCTCTGAACAAACGTATTTTTTAAAGAACTCCAAATGCCTTTGATTACGTCACTCTTATAGAACCACCACAACCGATTCATAACAAAGTATAAATACACTACATAATGAATGAAGGGTCTACTTTTCTCATATATTGCAATAAAGAATAATATGAGGTGAAACGTTTGAAGAATAAAATGAAGTGGATAATGGCATTCCTCATTACATTTAGTGTAGTTGCTATTTCCTTGTTTGAAAAAAATGGGATGATGCAGACGAATATTAAAGAAATTACAAGTTCTGGAGAAGACTTTGTTATGCTACGGAATTGGACAAAGGGTTTACTCAATCCAGATGGTACAACACCTGATTCAATTACTGTAACAGCTCCTTTATATGAGGGGAAACTTGCTACATTCTCCACTATGCAACCATTTTCGAATGGTTCTTTGTTATCTTATAAAGAGAATATTAGCATTCGAGCAAGACAAGATGGACTCGTCATTTTTACTGGACATACACAATCACTTGGTAAGACGATGACAATTATTTATGAAAATGGCGAAAATGTAACATATGGATTTTTAGATGAGTTGACGATCTTGCCTTATACCTCAATTAAGGAGGGGGAGACGATTTCAAATTTAACGACGGGGCGTCTTTATTTACAGGTTGAGAAAAAGGGGACTATACTTGATTCAACAGCGATTAAAGAGTGGATCAAGTGAGTGGAAAAGTAAGGTTGTTGAAATTTCGTATACATCCAACGATGATACCAGTAATGATTTTATTATTGATGTCTGGTGATGTTGCTTATTATGCCATGATTTTCGGCTCACTAATTTGGCATGAGTGCGGTCATTTAATAGTGGCGGTCAAATATAAGCTCATTATTGAAGACTGCACGATTATGCCTTATGGAGGGGAAATAAGGCTCTCAAAAACACAGCGAGTCCGTAAAAAGCATAAGCTAGTTGTTGCGGCTGCGGGACCTATTGCAACGGTATTTCTGTTGTTATTGACGCTGCTCATGCCTGGGCCGATTCAAACTCCGTTAATGTACATACAGTTCTTTATTTTATCTATTAATCTAATGCCGATTTGGCCTTTAGATGGTGGGCGAATTATCGAAATTTTAATAAGCGGCAAGCAGCCGTTATATGAAATACATGAGTTGTTTTTACAGTATTCAATAATTACTTGCTTAGCAGTTGTGTTGTGCTGTATTTTTTTATTACCAAGATCAGTGATTGTGCTTTTTTTATTCATTTTTATATTGTTTCAGAATGTTATGGAATGGCGATACCGAAAATATACGAAAGCATTTGAAAAGTATGCATTGAACATATTGACGTAATAGTTTCAATGTGGTAGTATTTTAATGTTATTGTTTGTAGCACCCGTGCTACTACAACCGCGCTGAAAAGGTTTTAAGTATCTTTCGAGATCACCTGAATGAGGGCGAGTCTGAGTTATAAGAGGAGGTGCAGATATGTACGCAATTATCGAAACTGGTGGTAAACAAATTAAAGTTGAAGCTGGCCAAGAAATCTACGTTGAGAAATTAAACGCAGAAGATGGTGAAGTGGTTACTTTTGACAAAGTATTATTCGTTGGTGGCGAAGCAGTTAAAGTTGGTGCTCCATTCGTGGAAGGCGCTACTGTAACAGCTAAAGTTGAAAAACACGGTCGTCAAAAGAAAATCGTTGTTTTCAAACTTAAAGCTAAAAAGAACTACCGTCGTAAACAAGGTCACCGTCAACCTTACACTAAATTAGTAGTTGAAACTATCAACGCTTAATAGTGAGGTGATTAAAATGATCCAAGTAACGATTAATCACAATGAAAATAGACATGTAGCTTCATTTGAAATGAAAGGTCATGCAGATTTTGATGAATCAGGTAAAGATCTAGTGTGTGCAGGTGCATCTGCAGTTGCCTTTGGTGCTGTTAATGCTATGTACGAAATACTAAAGGTTGAACCAACAATTCAGCAAAAGGGTGAAGGTGGATATCTCCACGTCACATTGCCAACCAATCTAGATGAAGAATTAGACAGTCGACTACAATTAATTGTCCAAACAATGGTTGCGCAGTTGTATACTATTGTGCAAAGTTATGGGCAATTTATTCAGATATCATATTCCCAAATGTAGGAGGTGGAACAGATGATGTTATTAACTTTAGATCTTCAGTTTTTCGCTTCGAAAAAAGGGGTAGGTTCTACTCGTAACGGTCGTGACTCTGAGTCAAAACGCCTTGGAGCTAAACGTGCTGATGGTCAATTCGTTTCTGGTGGATCAATTCTTTACCGTCAACGCGGTACTAAAATTTATCCAGGTGAAAACGTTGGCCGCGGTGGAGACGATACACTTTTTGCAAAAGTTGACGGCGTAGTTAAATTCGAACGCTACGGTCGCGACAAGAAAAAAGTAAGTGTATACCCTGTCGCTCAAGAAGCTTAATTTCAAAAGCTAAGGACTGCATTTATTGCAGTCCTTTTTCATTCACTGGTAAAAAGTATGTTTTTAGTAACCAGTTCCTGTTCTAAATCGGCTTTCGCTTAAGTTAGCGGAAGCCTTGTTTTTCTAATGCGAGAAAAACCGATGAAAAATTGGTATACTGAAGACTGAACATCTTATTGGAGGAGCGTGTACGATGACTGAAAAGCCTCTCACCGTAAATGAAGTGCTACGCTTTGCACACCATGATTTTTTAAATCAGCTTCAACTAATTAAAATTAATCTTGATATGGAACGAGTTGGGAATGCTAAAGAGGTTGTTTCTGAAGTGGCTGAGCAATGTCGTATCTTTTTCAATATTAATCAATTAGGATTACCAAAAACGATTGAATGGTTACATACATTGAAATGGCGGTTCCCGTCTTATCAAGTAACGATTCAAAGTAACGTTGATTCTGAGGTGGATATAGCATTAGATGGACCGATTCAAGAGTATTTAGAGCGGACTGTCTCCTATGTATATTCTTCATTAAATCCGTATATAGAGCAAAATCTATCACTTCACATCAACTCAACGCAAGAACAATTAGTAATTTCATTTCATTTACAAGGCTCATGGGATATGGAGCCGTTCAAAGAAAAATTAGCACATCCATTTATAATGATCAAAGAAGAGCATTATACAAATGAAAATTGGTGTTATTGCTTAAATGCAAGCAAGGAGGGTATATAAATGTTTGTTGACCACGTCAAGGTTTATGTTAAAGGTGGTAATGGCGGAGATGGTATGGTAGCTTTCCGTCGCGAAAAATTCATACCAAATGGTGGCCCAGCAGGTGGCGATGGCGGTAACGGTGGGGATTTAGTCTTCATCGTTGAAGAAGGCCTACGTACATTAATGGATTTCCGTTATAAACGTAATTTCGAAGCAACTCGTGGTAATCACGGCATGAGTAAAAATCAGCACGGTAAAAATGCTGAAGATTATTATGTAAAAGTGCCACCTGGTACAATTGTAACTTCTGAGGAAGACGGTCGAGTTATTGCTGATTTAGTAGAACACGGTCAAACAGCTGTTATTGCTCGTGGTGGACGCGGAGGGCGAGGAAACTGTCGTTTTGCGACACCGTCAAATCCAGCGCCAGAACTTTCTGAAAAAGGCGAGCCAGGACAAGAACTAAATGTTATATTAGAGTTAAAGGTATTAGCTGATGTAGGATTAGTTGGTTTCCCAAGTGTAGGTAAGTCAACATTACTATCAGTTGTAACTGCAGCAAAACCGAAAATCGGCGCTTATCATTTCACAACAATCGTGCCGAATTTAGGTATGGTTGAGACGGAAGATGGCCGTAGTTTCGCAATGGCTGATTTACCGGGATTGATCGAAGGAGCGCACCAAGGTGTTGGACTAGGACATCAATTCTTACGCCATATCGAACGTACACGCGTAATCGTACATGTTATTGATATGTCTGGTATGGAAGGCCGCGATCCTTATGAAGATTTCTTAACGATTAACAAAGAATTAGAACAATATAATCTACGTTTAACAGAGCGTCCACAAATTATTGTTGCCAATAAAATGGACATGCCTGATTCGGAAGAAAACTTACAAGAATTCCGTGAAAAGGTAGGAGAAGATGCGCAAATCTTCCCAATTTCTGCTGTCTCACGTCAAGGTTTGAAAGAATTACTATTTGCAGTAGCTGACTTATTAGACGTAACACCTGAATTTGCATTGAATGATGTAGAAGAAGAAGAGACAGATGCAACTGTTCTATACAAACATGAGTCACAAGGTCCAGAATTCGAAGTTTCACGTACTGATGATGGTTCTTACGTATTAAGTGGAGACGGTATCGAAAGATTATTCAAAATGACTGACTTCAGTCGTGAAGATTCAATTCGACGCTTTGCCCGTCAATTGCGCGGTATGGGTGTTGACGATGCATTAAGAGAACGTGGCGCTGAAAATGGCGATACTGTTCGCTTACTTGAATTCGAATTTGAATTTATAGAGTAAGTATCTAGGGGGGAAAAGATGAAAAATGTAGCAGATCAACGCTATTATTTAGTACGCGAAGATGTTCTGACAGATGCCATGCAAAAAACACTCGAAGCGAAGTATTTATTACAGACGGGTGCCGTTTCTTCAATTTGGGATGCTGTCAAGCAAGTAGATTTATCTCGTAGTGCATTTTATAAATACCGAGATGCTGTTTTCCCCTTTCACTCTATCGTTCAAGAGCGTATTTTAACTGTTTTTTTACAGCTTGAAGACCGTAAAGGAACATTAGCCCGACTATTATTGACTGTAACTGAAACGCATTGTAATATACTAACAATCCACCAAACGATTCCTATTCAAGGAAGAGCGAACGTGACATTATCGTTAGATGTGACGGCGATGGATGTTGAGTTAGATGATTTGATGCAACAGCTTAAGAAATTAGATTTTGTAGAGTCAGCAGAGGTAATTAGTTCAGGAGCATTATAAGGGGGCTTTTTTGAAGTGGCATCAAAAGAGTGGGAAAATAGAGTGGCTTATTTAGGCCCAGTTGGCACGTTTACTTATTTAGCGACGCAAGGATTATTTCCAAACGAATGGCTTGTTCCTTACAAAACCATTCCAGAATGCATTGAAGCGGTCGCATCCAATCAAGTGGATTTAGCGGTTGTCCCTTTAGAAAATGCTCTAGAGGGATCTGTGCCGTTAACGATCGACTATTTATTTCATGAAGCGGATTTATATGTTGTTGGTGAGGTATTATCACCGATTGAACAACATTTAATGGTAAATCCAAATCATGCTGACAATTGGGAGGACATTGAGGGAATCTATTCGCACCCTCATGCTCTTGCTCAATGTCATAAATATTTGTTTAACAGATTTAGAGGAATCCCGTTGAATCAAACGACTTCTACAGCCGCTGCAGCGCAATTTATAGCAGAGAATCCGGAGCAATGTATTGCCGCAATTGGTAATTCTTCTGCAGCAGAAACATATGGCTTAAAAATCGTTGAACCTAATATTCATGATTTCCATTTTAACCATACACGCTTTTTCGTATTATCTCGTAGAAATCAGCGTATTGAACGAGAGCATCGCGAAGAGCAAGTAAAAACAACTGTAATGATTACATTGCCAAATGACCGTTCAGGGGCACTTCATCAAGTATTATCTGTATTTGCATGGCGCCAAATTAACTTAAGTAAAATCGAGTCAAGACCTTTAAAAACAGGCTTAGGCGATTATTTCTTTATCGTTGACGTACTGGAAGACGAAAATGCACCGATGATGAAAGGTGCGATGGATGAGCTATCTGCATTAGGTTGCTCAGTCAAATCACTCGGTACTTATTTTACATATAAACAATTGCCTGAACAGGGAAAATAATATGCACAAAAAATCCTCTTAGCTTAAGTGCTAGGAGGATTTTTGCATACATATATTTAATTCGGAGCAATTAAAAAGCCTTTATGTTGTAATTGCTGCACGGCAAAGTCTAATTTTTCTTCAGAGGAAGCAGAAATAAGGTGGATATGAATACCTTCTGTCAGCTCCAGTAAAAGATTGGATTTTGTATCGGCAATCTTTTGCATAAATTGTTGAACGTCATGGCGGCTAGAAACCATAATCGAAGCAGTTATTTCTCCGTATACTGCATGCTCAACCGTGACGTTTTTTACCGTGACACCGGCATCGACGAGTATGTTTAGCTCTTCTTCCGTATCAATAGATATATGACGGCATGCGATTTGGCGTTCACAGTGCGCTGACTCTATGTTAGCAGTAAATAATACATAACCTTGACTTGTGGCCATAATCGGTACGTTACGCGCCTTTAATAAAGCCATATCGCTGACAATTACTTGTCTTGACACATTGGCACGATTGGCAAGTTCAGTACCTGTGATTGGCTGACCTTCTTGCTTGAGCATGTCCAAAAGTATCTTTCTACGTTCTTCTCCTAATAATTTTTTCATCTAAATCACCTCGAATACAAGCATAAATAGCCCTTCTCATCTCATAGTGTAACATGAAAAGCCCTCACTGAAATACAAAACCTGGTGACCAATTGTGAAAGCTTTTCATATGATGTAAAGACGGAAGGAGGAAAAAAATGCGCACTCATACGGTCCAAAAAGGCGATACTTTATGGAAAATCGCAAGACAGTATGGCATTTCTTTTGAAGATTTGAAACGTTTAAATGCTCATTTGGCGAATCCTGATTATATCGTACCAGGTATGGAAATTTTCTTGCCTGCTGTACCGAGGAAGGAAGCGCCAGTTCACCCACATACGGACCCGATAAAAGAAGCACCAATACATCATCACCCGGTGAAAGAAGCACCAATACATCATCACCCGGTGAAAGAAGCACCAATACATCATCACCCGGTGAAAGAAGCACCGATACACCATCACCCGGTGAAAGAAGCACCGATACACCATCACCCGGTGAAAGAAGCACCAATGCATCATCATCATCATCACCCGGTGAAAGAAGCACCAATACACCATCATCACCCGGTAAAAGAAGCACCAATACATCCTCACCCGGTGAAAGAAGCACCAATACATCCTCACCCGGTGAAAGAAGCACCAATACATCCTCACCCGGTGAAAGAAGCACCAATACATCCTCACCCGGTGAAAGAAGCACCAATACATCCTCACCCGGTGAAAGAAGCACCAATACATCCTCACCCGGTGAAAGAAGCACCAATACCTCATCACCCGGTGAAAGAAGCACCAATACACCATCATCATCATCCGGTGAAAGAAGTACCGATACATCATCACCATCATCACCCGGTGAAAGAAGCACCAATGCACCATCATCACCCGGTGAAAGAAGCACCAATGCACCATCATCACCCGGTGAAAGAAGCACCAATGCACCATCATCACCCGGTGAAAGAAGCACCAATGCACCATCATCACCCGGTGAAAGAAGCACCAATGCACCATCATCACCCGGTGAAAGAAGCACCAATGCACCATCATCACCCGGTGAAAGAAGCACCAATGCACCATCATCACCCGGTGAAAGAAGCACCAATGCACCATCATCACCCGGTGAAAGAAGCACCAATGCACCATCATCACCCGGTGAAAGAAGCACCAATGCACCATCATCACCCGGTGAAAGAAGCACCAATGCACCATCATCACCCGGTGAAAGAAGCACCAATGCACCATCATCACCCGGTGAAAGAAGCACCAATGCACCATCATCACCCGGTGAAAGAAGCACCAATGCACCATCATCACCCGGTGAAAGAAGCACCAATGCACCATCATCACCCGGTGAAAGAAGCACCAATGCACCATCATCACCCGGTGAAAGAAGCACCAATGCACCATCATCACCCGGTGAAAGAAGCACCAATGCACCATCATCACCCGGTGAAAGAAGCACCAATGCACCATCATCACCCGGTGAAAGAAGCGCCAATGCACCATCATCACCCGGTGAAAGAAGCACCAATGCACCATCATCACCCGGTGAAAGAAGCACCAATGCACCATCATCACCCGGTGAAAGAAGCACCAATACACCATCATCACCCGGTAAAAGAGGCACCAATACACCATTACCATCCGGTAAAAGAAGTACCTATTATAGAACCAGTTCCAATCCCACATCTGCATCCACATGAACATTATCGTCCCGTCAAACAACGTATAGAGATTGTTGAAATGCACGAAGAAGAAGTAATAATTCAGCCGGTTAGAGAAAAGGTGCAGGTTCAACCATGCCCACCACCAGTGTGCCCACCACCAGTGTGTCCAACGCCAGTGTGTCCACCACCGGTAATGCAGCCATGTCCGCCGCCAATAATGCAGCCGTGTCCACCACCGGTAATGCAGCCGTGTCCGCCACCAGTAATGCAACCGTGTCCTCCAACAGGAATGCAACCATGGGATGGTATGCAGATGCCAATGCAGATGCCAATGCAGATGCCAATGCCAATGCCAATGCAGATGCCAATGCCAATGCCAATGCAGATGCCAATGCCAATGCCAATGCCAATGCAGATGCCAATGCCAACGCCAATGCAGATGCCACAAGCACAGGATAATTGGCAGCAACAACCGCAACAGCCACCGATGGGGATGCCACCAGTTCCTCCATCAGGATGGCAAATGCCTGAGTCAACAAGGGACTGTGGATTTGATGAATCATCAATGTTAGGTCATCATCACCATCACCATGGTCACCATCAACATATGCAACCGTTCGAACAAGGGCAGCAATGGATGCAACAAGAGCAAGTTCAAGGGCAGCAATGGATGCAACAGCCTGACTTCATGCCACAATTTGTTCCAATGCACCAATTTCCACAACATAGTATGCCACAATGGCCCCAGCAGCAATGGCACCAACCGCAACATGATATGCCGTCATTCCCAATGCCAAATTGGCCGACACCTTCGTGCGGTTGCCAGCCACAACCGAGAACCTCTGCAGATTTTTAATAATGTGAATCAGAGTGGTACTTTCAGAAGGATAAAGCCAAATGTTTGGCAATGGACTATAAATGGGCATAATTATTCGATTAAACGCTATGCGAATAAAACGACGGCAGATAAGATTCGTATAATTCATCAGCAATTAAAGAAGGTCAAATTTCCAAATATTTTACCGGTTATTGCAAGTGATGACCCTGCTACTATCGTGCAGCCATGGGTATCAAATGTGCATTCTGCAAAATTTAGTCGCGTTGAAGAACGGACAAAAACGTTAGAATTGTTATATCAGTTACACGCAACAAATAATGATATTAACTGGTCTGAGCTAGGGGTATTTTTTCCACAATATAATTTACAGTTAAAATGGCATGATCGTTTACTGAAATTCCAGGCAAAAAGAGAGCAGATTGCGAAGTTTTTAGGCGCACCAGCTGTGGATCAACTTATTATTTATGCAGAGCAAGCACTTAAAAGCATGAAGTTTGTAAAAAACAGCAAACCGACGATTTTGCACGGGGATGTTGTGCATCATAATTTTTTAATGACAGAGCAGGGCAAGTTGTATTTAATTGATTTTGACTTAGCGGCTGTTGGTCATGCTGAAGATGAAATCATTATGTGGATGCATCGAGTACTCCCGCATGTAGATTATAATTTGCCTAAACTTTTAGAGGAACAGCCACTTTTACGTGGATTACCGAAGGAGCGACTACTGGCGGTTCGTTATCCAAATGAGTTGTTAAGAGAATGGCTCTATGTGGATGTCATTGCAACTCAGCGTAAAAAGGCTTTCATCGAAGAACTTGTGGCATTTACGCATGTGGCACTCTCATCTTGGCCGAAATTATGGTATGATAGTGGAAGTCTGAAATAGAATAGGTGTTTGTCTTTTTTGAGAAAGGTACGCCAGATAAATGTTCAGATAGATCGCCAAGGCGATCTATCTTTTTCTACTGTCATTTGGACAAAGGTCTGACATTCTAACAAGAAGAATATTATGCTATAATCATAGCGCTGAATATAAGGAGAATTGCCATGTATGACTACATAATTGGACAAGTAACAAGAGTTACTCCTGAATATATCGTCATGGAACAGCAAGGAATTGGTTGGCAGCTGTATACGCCAAATCCCTTTGCATTCCGTGTACAAAAAGAATCTCTGCAGGTTTTTACACATCACCATATAAGAGAAGATGCGCAGCTTTTATTTGCTTTTCAATCATTAGAGCAGCGCGAATTATTCCGTAAGCTCATTCAAGTATCAGGTATTGGCCCAAAAGGAGCGATGGCAATTTTGGCGAGTGGCAATCCATCTCAAGTTATTCAAGCAATTGAACAGGAAGATGAAGTATTCCTCGTGAAATTCCCGGGTGTTGGGAAGAAAACAGCTCGACAAATGATTCTCGACCTAAAAGGGAAACTAGATGCGTTACTTGAAAATGTCGAGTTACCGAGTACAGAAGATGAGTTGCCACTATTTGGTGTGAATGCGAATAAACATGAGCTGGAAGAGGCATTATTAGCGTTAACAGCTCTTGGCTATTCTGAACGTGAGCTAACGAAAATTCGTCCACAGTTAGATGAGGATAACAAATTGACATCAACTGAAGCATATATGAAACGAGCATTACAACTATTGTTGAAACAAAAATAAATGAAAGGAGGAATAGTTCATGGACGAGCGCGTTATATCCGGCGAAATATCTAATTTTGATGAGCAGTTTGAGTTGTCACTACGTCCTCAAAATTTAGCTCAATACATTGGGCAGCAAAAAGTAAAAGATAACTTGAAAATATTTATCGAAGCAGCGAAAATGCGTGAAGAAAGTTTAGACCACGTGCTTCTTTATGGACCTCCAGGGCTTGGTAAAACGACTTTAGCGGCTGTTATCGCCAATGAGATGAATGTCAAGATTCGCATGACCAGCGGACCAGCTATTGAGCGTCCTGGGGATTTGGCGGCAATTGTTAGTTCGCTTGAGCCAGGAGACGTTCTTTTTATTGATGAAATTCATCGCCTACCACGCGCCATTGAGGAAGTACTTTATCCTGCAATGGAAGATTTTTGTTTAGATATCGTCGTTGGGAAAGGACCTGCAGCACGCTCTGTCCGACTTGACCTACCTCCTTTTACATTAGTAGGAGCAACTACTAGAGCAGGCGCACTATCAGCACCACTACGAGATCGTTTTGGCGTGTTGCTACGCCTCGATTATTATGACGAACTTTCATTAACTGAAATTGTTTGTAGAAGTGCTGAACTTTTTGAGGTGAAAATTGATAAAATAGCAGCAGGGGAAATTGCCCGCCGTTCTCGTGGGACGCCTCGTATTGCAAACCGTTTATTGAAGCGAGTTCGAGATTATGCGCAAGTCATTGGTGACGGTGACATTACGCTAGAAATGGCACAAGCTGCACTCGAGTTACTACAAGTTGATCCGTTAGGTCTAGATCATATCGATCACAAGTTAATTTCGACGATGATTGAACGTTTCCGTGGAGGCCCGGTTGGTTTAGATACAATTGCTGCAAGTATTGGGGAAGAATCTATGACGATTGAGGATGTCTATGAGCCCTATTTAATGCAGATTGGTTTCGTACAGCGAACGCCTAGAGGACGCTTAGCAACCGCCCTTGCTTATGAGCATTTTGGTTACCCGTTACCATCACAAACCTAAAACAAAAGGAAGTTAATAATGAAATTAGAAGACTTTGATTTTGCATTACCAGAAGAATTAATTGCACAAACACCTTTAAAAGACCGTACTTCAAGCCGCTTGATGGTAGTAGACCGTGAGTCCGGCGAAGTGACACATCATACATTCCGTGATATTATCGAAGAACTGCATGAAGGTGATTGCCTCGTATTAAATGATACACGTGTATTGCCTGCACGCTTAATGGGTGTGAAGGAAGAAACAGGTGCACATGTCGAGGTTTTATTATTAAAACAAACGGCTAACGAAGATGAATGGGAAACACTTGTGAAACCTGCGAAACGTGTGAAAATAGGCACTGAAATTACATTTGGTGAAGGCTTACTAAAAGCGACATGTACAGGTGAGTTAGATCATGGTGGCAGACTATTCAAATTTGACTACGAAGGTATTTTCTACGAAATTTTAGACCAACTTGGTGAGATGCCTCTACCACCTTATATTCGTGAAAAATTAGATGACCAAGATCGTTATCAAACTGTTTTTGCGAAAGAGCGTGGTTCAGCAGCAGCCCCAACAGCAGGTCTACACTTCACTGAAGAATTATTAGATGAAATCCGTGCAAAAGGTGTCAAAGTCACTTTCTTAACATTACATGTAGGCTTAGGAACATTCCGCCCTGTCAATGTAGAAACGATTGAAACACATGAAATGCACTCTGAATTCTATCATTTATCAGCAGAAACAGCAGCGCTTATTAACGAGACAAAACAAAAGGGCGGCAGTGTAATCTCAGTAGGCACAACGTCTACTCGTACACTTGAAACAATTGCAGAGCGCCATGATGGGAAACTTGTAGCAGATAGTGGCTGGACTGCGATTTTCATCTACCCAGGTTTTGAATATAAAGTAATTGATGGTTTAATCACAAACTTCCATTTACCAAAATCAACGTTAGTAATGCTAGTGAGTGCATTAACAACGCGTGAAATAATATTAAATGCTTATAATATCGCTGTACAGGAACGCTATCGCTTCTTTAGCTTTGGCGACGCGATGTTTATCCGCCCAAAAGCACAGAAAGGAAATTAATCAATGTCTCAAGCAATCAGATATGAGTTAATTAAAACAGATAAACAAACTGGCGCACGTCTTGGTATCGTGCATACGCCACACGGTTCTTTTGAAACACCAGCATTTATGCCAGTAGGTACACAAGCTTCTGTTAAAACAATGTCTCCAGAAGAAGTAAAAGATATGGGAGCCGGTATTATTTTAAGTAATACGTACCATCTATGGCTTCGTCCAGGTCACGATATCGTTCGTGAAGCAGGTGGTCTCCACAAATTTATGAACTGGGATCGCCCAATTTTAACTGATTCTGGTGGCTTCCAAGTATTTAGCTTAAGCCATATTCGTAAAATTGAAGAAGAAGGCGTTCATTTCCGCAATCACTTAAACGGTGATAAACTATTCCTAAGCCCTGAAAAAGCGATGGAAATTCAAAATGCACTAGGAGCAGATATTATGATGGCATTTGATGAATGTCCTCCGTTCCCAGCTACTTTTGAATATATGAAAGCAAGTGTTGAGCGTACTTCTCGCTGGGCTGAACGTTGTCTAGCGGCTCATGCTCGTCCACAAGACCAAGGTCTATTTGGTATTGTACAGGGCGGTGAATTTGAGGAGTTGCGTAAGCAATCTGCGAAGGATCTTGTATCAATGGATTTCCCGGGCTACGCAATCGGTGGTTTATCTGTAGGGGAACCGAAAGATATTATGAACCGTATGCTTGAATACACTACACCATTATTACCATCAGAAAAACCACGTTATCTAATGGGCGTAGGTTCTCCTGACTCATTAATAGACGGTGCCATCCGCGGTATAGATATGTTTGACTGCGTATTACCAACACGTATTGCTCGTAATGGTACATGTATGACAAGTGAAGGCCGATTAGTAATTAAAAATGCAAAATTTGCAAGAGATTTTGGCCCACTTGATCCGAACTGTGATTGCTACACTTGCCGCAACTATTCACGTGCGTACATTCGCCACTTGTTGAAAGCGGAAGAAACTTTTGGAATCCGATTAACTTCTTATCATAATTTATATTTCTTACAAGATTTAATGAGAAACGTAAGACAAGCGATCCGTGAAGATCGACTTGGTGATTTCCGAGAAGAATTTTTTGAAGCATATGGTTTCAACAAACCAAATGCAAAAAATTTCTGATTCTTGTATACTATTGAAAGATATAGAAAGGAGGATTTTATTTAATGGATATTATTAGCGGAATTGGTCCGATAATTCTAATGTTTGGTGTGATGTACTTATTATTAATTCGTCCAGCACAAAAACAACGTAAAAAAACGTCTCAAATGCAAAATGAATTATCTCGCGGTAACAAAATCGTGACGATCGGTGGATTACACGGTGAAGTAGACGCGGTTGACGATACAACAGTTATCATTAAAGTTTCAGACGGCACAAAAATGCGTTTCGAACGCGCAGCAGTAGGCCGTATTGTAGAAAGCTCAACAACATCTGAAGTATCTTTGGACAAGTAAAAGCTGAAGGCGGTCGTTAAAAAAGACTACTCCACACTTAAAAGTGTAGAGTAGTCTTTTTTTTGACATATTATCCTTAGTGAACGTAAAATCCAAAATAGATTGAACAGATTAAATGTTAAAAAACCAAAAGCAAATTCGATGCTTTTTTTGTATGAATTTCTAAATATTGCGCAATCTATATGGAAAAAGGAGTCGTTTATGAACGATTTAGTAATCATCTCATTTCGTACTTTCTTGTTATATTTTGTTATTTTGATTATTTTTCGCCTCATGGGAAAGCGAGAGGTTGGAGAGCTTAGCGTGATTGACCTTGTCATATTCATATTCATCGCAGAAGTCGCGGCATTTGCTATTAGTGATCCGCAGCGCAAAATATTGGACTCTATTTTGCCGATGATTATGTTGCTCATTATTCAAGTTATCATGTCATTTATAACTTTAAAAAATAAAAAATTCAGGGATTTAATTGAGGGCGCCCCAGTTACGATTATTCGGGATGGCGTTATTATGGAAAAAGAAATGAAGAAGCAACGTTATAATTTAGATGATTTATTTCAGCAGTTAAGAGAACAGCAGGTAGGCTCTGTTCAGCAAGTTTCCTACGCCTATTTAGAGCCGTCTGGCAACCTTTCTGTCTTCGTGAAAGATGAAGACCCCCCCATTCTACCGTTAATTGTTGATGGAGAGGTACAAAATCGTCATATCAAGTTAATACAAAAAACGGAAGGATGGTTAAAGGAAAAACTATTGGAGCAAGATATCATTGACGTTACAGAAGTGTTCTATTGCTGCTTTGAAAATGATGAACTGCATGTGCAAAAAAAGGAGTCGGCATTATAGTCGTTTCCGAATTGTTTTTGTTAAATACATGAAATCACGCCATCTAATTTGATGGAAGAGCGATAAAAGCCCAAACAGAATGCCAAGTGTAATGGCGCTATTCTCAACAACGGAAAGACCTGTAGTCGGCATTAGAATCGTTCGCAGTACGACAACGAAAATAAAGATAGCATAAGGAATGATAAATAAGCGGAAACCTGTTTGCATGTATTTTTTCTGGCGAATGGTTGCGATATGTAAAAAGGATGTGACAAGAACGCCGAAACCAATCGCAATGACTGCACCTTTTTCCTGTAACCCAGACTGAGAGGCAAGAACGAACATAACAAAAAGTTTACCGATACCACCATATACTGCATTCATCATCGCTGCATTCGCTTCATCAATTGCTTGGAGAATCGAATTTAAAGGGCTTTGGATATAATAAAAGAAAAAGACAGGCGATAATAATTTCACATAACCGCGATTTTCTTCTAAATGAAAGAGCTTCATCGCAAGTTCATCACCATGAATAAAGAAATACGTCGCTGCAAAGCAACCGACAAGCGTCGACAGCCTTAGTGAAATATGGACACGGTCTTTCAATAAACGCTGATTGCCACGAGCCACCGCATCACTAACTGCTGGTATGAGCACAACAGATAGAGCGTATGGCACAAATGCTGGGAATAATAATAACGGAATTAATACACCTGATATAACACCGTATAATTTCGTAGCAACTGCGGCCGTCATGCCTGCAAGAGTTAGGGCTTTTAAAAAGACAATAGGCTCTAAAAACCATGTAAATGTCCCGAAAATTCTACTGCCAGTTGAAGGAAGAGCAATTTTAAATATAGGATTTGGTGGGTAATATTCTTTAGTTGGCTGTAAAACACTAGAGCGCTTTACTTTTCGATAATGCCAATATAAATAAAGGAAAGCAAAAACTTCGGCAATCGCTGTAATGAGCATTGCAAATGCAGCAGTTTGAGCGGGCTCATCTGCATGCACGCCATATGGGAGTAAAAATGTGATGAGAATGATACGAATAATTTGTTCCATCGTTTGAGACCAAGCTGTTTCTGCAATGCGAGCAAGCCCTTGGAAAAATGATTTTAAAAGGGCTGATGCAGCGGCAACTGGAACTGTCGCTAATCCAACATATAAAATAAGCGTGGTCTGTCCGTCATGGAGTAAATTATTAGACAAAAATGGAATGAAAAACGTTAGCAGTGGAAATAAAATAATGCCAGCAAGAAAGGTCAATAGAGTAGCTGTTCTCATAACAGCGCTTAATTGTTCTTTCTTTTTTTTCGCATGCAGTTCAGCAATTATTTTTGCCACTGCAATCGGAATACCTAGTTGAATTAATGAGAGGAAGAAAATAAAAGCAGGATAAGCCGTCATATAAGTGCCGACAGCCTCTTCACCAGCAATCCTCATAAATTGCATTCGATATAAAAAACCTAAGAGCTTAGATAAAAATACAGCACCCATTAACAAGAAAGTGCCATGAAAAAAAGAAGTCAATACTATCCCTTCCTTCTCAATTCAAGAAAATTCGTATACAATTATCCTATGCAAGAACAGAAGCGGATAAAACTACCATAGAGGAAGTGAAATGATGACTATCGAATACGAGCATTTATTTCAAAAGTTTTTACCAGCTTTAATTAGTAAGAGAAATGAGTTTAAGATGCAAGGTTATAAGATGGTTACTGTTCAGGATATATGGGGAATTTGTGTGAAAAAGAAATGGCGTAAACGCAATATTCAAACGCTGCATGCCTATGAAATAGTAGAAGATTTATTTTCTCTTACAGCTGCGCAATACATGACATATTCCCAAATCGAGGAATCAAAGACATCAAATTGGTTTTCTGTTTTAAATCAAGATGAATTACAACTGCTATTACATCAGCAAGAACAAAAAGAACCACTGTAGAAAATAGTAATAAAGACGGTATGCGAATGCTAAAGGAACGATTTGACAGTAGGCTCAACGTGTTTCATAATAAACGTGTTGTGTTAAAAAGACCGGTAGTGAAGAAATAAATGGAATATTATACTGAAAACTGATTATTACTGATTTTCAGCCACTACTTTATAATTTATGAGTATTTAGTAGTAAGGTTTTTACAAGCTTTATGCATAAATTCATGTCATAATATAAATTATTGGATAAAATATTTTTCTAGTCATACCGTGGTATTTGTTTGAGGAGGAAGTTTGGATGAAATTAAGAAGCAGAATCGTTGCTTTTATGTTGCTATTAGTTGTATTTGGCGCAACGATGAGTACGACTGTTCAAGGAGTCTTGAACAATATTAAACTAGGCCTAGACTTACAAGGTGGCTTTGAAGTTCTTTATCAAGTAGAGCCATTAAAAAAAGATGGTCCGAAGATTACAGAAAACGATGTTAAAGATACAACAGACGCACTTTTACGTCGTGTAAATGCACTTGGTGTAAGTGAACCGAGTATTCAAGTGGAAAGTGGTGAACGTATCCGGGTTCAATTAGCAGGTGTTAAGGATCAAGAATCTGCTCGTGAACTACTGGCAACTGAGGCCAATTTAACATTCCGCGATGTCAACGACAACATTTTGTTAGACGGAAGTGATTTGAAACAAGGCGGTGCAACGGATTCTTTTGATGATCAGAATCGCCCAATGGTTACTTTAAAATTAAAAGATCCAGCAAAATTTGCTGAAGTAACAAAAGAAATTTTAGCCATGGGAGAACCAAATAATGTGTTAGTCATTTGGTTAGACTTTGAAGAAGGCAAAGATTCATACGCAGAGGAAGTTAAAAAAACAGAACCTAAATTTGTTTCGGATCCACGCGTATCACAAGTAATCAACTCTTCAGATGTTCAAATTACAGGCACATTCACTGTTCAACAAACAAAAGATTTAAAAGGTGTTTTAAATGCAGGTGCATTACCTGTTAAATTAGATGAAATTTATTCGACTTCAGTAGGTGCCCAATTTGGTGACCAAGCGCTGAAAAGTACTATTTTTGCAAGTATCTTAGGTATTGCATTAATCTTTATCTTCATGCTTGTATATTACCGTCTACCAGGTCTAGTCGCTAATATTACATTAACAATCTTCACATTCTTAGTTCTTGTCATCTTTGACTGGATTAATGCAGTTCTTACGCTACCGGGTATTGCGGCAATTGTACTTGGAGTAGGGATGGCCGTGGATGCCAACATTTTAATGTACGAGCGTATTCGTGAGGAATTACGCGTAGGTAAGTCGATTAAGGCGGCATTCAATTCGGGTGCAAAATCATCATTCACAGCTATTTTCGATGCCAATATTACAACGCTTCTTGCAGCAGCTGTATTATTTTACTTTGGGACAAGCTCTGTTAAAGGTTTTGCAACAACATTAATCATTAGTATTTTAGTCAGCTTTATCACAGCTGTTTGGGGAACCCGTATTTTACTAGGTTTACTTGTAAACAGCGGATACTTTGATGGGAAAACGGGTTGGTTTGGTGTTAGTAAAAAGAAAGTACACAAAATTGAAGAAGGCGTGGACACATTAGATTTATCAACACGCTTTGATAAGTTAGATTTTGTGCACAATCGTAAAAAATACTATGCAGCTTCACTTATCTTTATTATTGCAGGATTTACTATTTTGGGAATCTTCAAGCTTAACTTAGGTATTGATTTCTCAAGTGGTACACGAGTGGAAGTCCAAGCTGAGCACAAGTTAACAAAAGATGAAGTATCTGATTTCATCACTAAAATTGGCTTTGAATCAGAAGATATTGTTATTTCTGGTGATAAGAGTGATATCGGTGTTATACGTTATAAAGACGATTTTACAAAAGATGAAGTGAAAAAAGTTAAATCAGAATTTAAGAAAGAATTTGGCCACGACCCAAGTATCAGTACAGTATCTCCAACTGTTGGAGAAGAGTTAGTGAAAAATGCAATCAAAGCATTGTCACTTGCTGCACTTGGCATCATTATTTATGTAGCTTTCCGTTTCGAATGGCGCATGGGTGTCGGTGCGATTGTGTCATTACTGCATGACGTATTCTTTATGGTCGCGTTATTTAGTTTCTTCCGCTTAGAAGTGGATATTACGTTTATCGCCGCAGTATTAACGATCGTTGGCTATTCAATAAACGATACAATTGTAACGTTTGACCGTATACGTGAAAACCTACATCGTGTTGGTAAAATTAAAGATGAAGAAGAGCTTGCTAATATTGTCAACAAATCACTTCGTCAAACTTTAGGACGATCTGTGAATACAGTATTAACAGTAATTATTGTAGTCGTAGCATTATTGCTATTTGGTGCACCATCTATCCAAAACTTCTCGATCGCATTATTAATCGGGTTAATTACAGGTATGTATTCTTCAATCTTTATCGCAGCCCAAATTTGGTTCTCACTAAAAAAACGTCAAATGAAAAAACAAGGCAACTTAGACGTTGGTAAAAAGAAATCACAATGGGGAACAGACGAACCAATGGTATAACTAAATGCTGAAGGAACTCGTTCCTTTGACTACTCCGCACTTAAATAGTGCGGAGTAGTTTTTTTGTTTGTTGAAATATCCAGGGTGAGCATGGAATTCTGGAATTTGAGCACCGACTTCACTGACTGAAGCCCAACTGGGAGGCTCGACTTCAATGACTGAGCTCAGCTATGATGACTTAAGCCCAAGCTTCATTGACTGGAGACTCAGCTATGATGACTCAAGCTCAAACTCAAACTTCAATGACTGGAGAACCAACTATGATGACTCAAGCCTAAGCTTCACTGACTGAGGTCAGCTATGATGACTCAAGCTCAAGCATCAATGACTGGAGACTCAGCTATGATGACTCAAGGCCAAGCTTCAATGACTGGGGGCTCAACTATGATGACTCGAACCTAAGCTTCAATGACTGAGCTCAGCTATGATGACTCAAGCCCAAGCTTCACTGACTGGAGATTCAACTATGATGACTCAAGCTCAAGCATCAATGACTGGAGACTCAGCTATGATGACTCAAGCCCAAGCATCAATGACTGGGGAACCAACTATGATGACTCGAGCCCAAGCTTCGATGACTGGGGAACCAACTATGATGACTCGAGCCCAAGCTTCGATGACTGGGGCCCCAACTGTGATGACTGAAGCCCAAGCTTCAATGACTGAGGTCAGCTATGATGACTCGAGCCCGAGCTTCGATGACTGGAGAACCAACTATGATGACTCGAGCCCAAGCTTCGATGACTGGGGGCCCAACTATGATGACTCGAGCCCAAGCTTCGATGACTGGGGCCCCAACTGTGATGACTGAAGCCCAAGCTTCAATGACTGAGGTCAGCTATGATGACTCGAGCCCGAGCTTCGATGACTGGAGAACCAACTATGATGACTCGAGCCCAAGCTTCGATGACTGGGGGCCCAACTATGATGACTCGAGCCCAAGCTTCGATGACTGGGGCCCCAACTGTGATGACTGAAGCCCAAGCTTCAATGACTGAGGTCAGCTTCAATGACTGGAGACTCAGCTATGATGACTCGAGCCCAAGCTTCGATGACTCGAGCCCAAGCTTCGATGACTGGGGACCCAACTGTGATGACTCGAACCCAAACCTCAAAGACTGAGGTCAGCTATGATGACTCGAGCCCCAGCTTCGATGACTGGGGGCCCAACTATGATGACCCGAGCCCAAGCTTCGATGACTGGGGCCCCAACTGTGATGACTCGAACCCAAACCTCAAAGACTGAGGTCAGCTATGATGACTCGAGCCCAAGCTTCGATGACTGGGGCCCGACTATGATGACTCAAGCCCAAGCTTCACTGACTGGAGATTCAACTATGATGACTCGAGCCTAAGTTTCAATATAAGTCGTCCATTCGCTTTAGTAAATTTTTTTTGTACAAAGAAGTGTGAACCAATTCAGCAAAGTGTTAACTAAAAAATTCAAATGATTGTGACGAAGGAACAAGAAATTCAACAGCTAAAAGGCACACCGGCAAATTGAAAACAATCGCTGATGTTAAGATATGAATTTGTTTCAGTATGAAATAAAATTAATTTTCATAGACAAACCTTTAGGATGACTATACCTAAAGGTTTTTTTCATGGGCTAAATTAGGTATAATGAAACGCGTAAGGAAGTGACAGAATGGTAATGACAACAAAAAGATGGCGAATAGAAAAACCTGATGAAACAATAGTGAAAACGTTTCAAAAGGAACTAAACATTCCTTCTATTTCTGCAAAAATATTAGCCGCACGTGGTTTTGATACAGTCGAATCTGCACGTGCTTTTTTAAATATAGATGAAAAATCTATACACGACCCATTCCTATTGCACGGTATGCAACAGGCAGTGGACCGTATTCATCAAGCGATTAATAATGATGAGAAAATTCTCGTATATGGTGATTATGACGCCGATGGTATAACAAGTACATCTGTCATGATGACCGTTTTAAGAGATTTGGGCGCGAATGCAGCGCACAAAATTCCAAACCGTTTTACAGATGGCTATGGACCAAATGAGCGGCTATTCCGTGAAGCACATAGTAATGGCTTCCAATTAATTATTACAGTTGATAACGGTATTTCAGGTAACCATGAGGTGCAAGTGGCAAAAGAGCTTGGAATGGATGTCATTGTGACAGATCACCATGAAATAGGGGAAGAATTGCCACCAGCTGATGTTATCATCCATCCAAGACATCCTGAAGGGAATTATCCATATGGTGAGCTTGCAGGCGTTGGCGTGGCATTTAAAGTGGCTCATGCTTTGTACGGTGATTATCCAAAGCATCTCTTAGAGTTTGTTGCTATTGGGACGGTAGCTGATTTAGTGCCCTTATTAGATGAGAATCGTTATTTAGTGAAGCAAGGCATTCTAGCTCTACAAAAATCATCAAGACCGTCGATCAAAGCATTAAGCACGGTAACAAGTACGAAACAAAATGAAATAACTGAAGAAACAATCGGTTTTAGCTTTGGACCGAGATTAAATGCATTAGGACGTCTTGGTGATGCTAATCCTGGCGTAGATTTTTTGCTAGAAGAAGATCAGGCCAGTGCTACAACAATGGCAAACTTATTAAACGATAAAAATAAGGAGCGCCAAGGAATCGTTTCAGATATTACGGAGCAAGCTGTTGCAATGGTTGAAAATATCGACGAAATCAGCAACTCGCAAGTGCTCGTTATTGCTGAAGAGGGCTGGAATCCAGGCGTCGTAGGAATTGTAGCTTCTAGACTTGTTGAAAAATATTATAAACCAACGATTATTTTATGTATTGATACGGAAAAAGGTATTGCAAAGGGTTCAGCTCGAAGTATCGAAGGGTTTAATATGTATCAGGAGCTTGCAAAAAATCGTGAAATTTTACCCGCATTCGGTGGGCATCCAATGGCAGCAGGTATGACACTTGCGATGGAGGACGTTGATGAATTACGTGAGCGACTTAATCAGCAGGCCAGAGCATGTCTGACAGAGGATGATTTAATTCCAATTTTACAAGTAGATATCCCGCTGAAAATTGATGAGATTGATACGGATTCAATTGCAGAAGTGCGCGAATTGGCGCCATTCGGTATGAGTTTTTCTAAACCTATATACGGTATTGAGGACGTTCATATCCAATCAATGCGAAAAATTGGTGCGAATGAAGATCATATGAAGATGGAAATCGGTCAACCAAATGCCACAATCGATGCAGTAGGTTTCCATAAAGGGTATCTTGTTGATGAGTTGACATATGGTATAAACGTATCCTTTGCAGGGGATTTACAAATTAATGAATGGAATGGTCGAAAGAAACCGCAATTCATGATATCTGACGTGCGTACAGATGAATGGCAGCTATTTGACTTGCGAGGTATTAGACAAGTGGCTAGATGGCTACAAACCGTACCTGTGGAAGAAGCTACTTTTATAGCGTTCAAACCTGATACAATGCAGTTTTATGAATCATTAATTCCGAAGCAAATTATTCCTTATAGTGACGAACTTGTGATAGAAAACGTTAGTCCTTATATTGTCTTATTGGATATGCCACAAGACGTTCATAATTTAGAAGCATTACTTTCAAGTGTCAAACCGACGAGAGTTTATGCTCATTTCTATATCCCAGATTCGCATTATTTCGACGGCATGCCTACACGTGAGCAGTTTGGCTGGTACTATACGTTTTTGAATAAGCGTCGTGAGTTTCATTTGAGACAGCATTTAAATGATTTGGCAAAGCATAAAGGTTGGAGCCGTGATATGCTAATTTTCATGACAGAGGTGTTTTTTGAACTCGGTTTTGTTACAATAGAAAACGGTCTTGCAAAAATAGTAGAAGATGCACCTAAGAAACAGTTAACGAGTGCAGTAGCTTACAAAAAACGCACGCAACAAATGGACTTAGAACAAACCTTATTATATGCACCATATAAAGATTTAAGAGAGTGGTTTGACGCGAGATTAACCGCTCAAACAGTTTCTGAGGAGGAACAGTAATGGATTTAAAAAAATATGTAACTACAGTTGAAGGCTGGCCAAAAGAAGGCATTTCTTTCAAAGATATCACAACAATTATGGACAATGGGAAAGCATACCGATATGCCACAGACCAAATTGTTGAATATGCTAAAGAAGTAGGTGCTGAATTAATAGTTGGACCAGAAGCTCGTGGTTTCATAACTGGATGTCCAGTGGCTTATGCGCTAGAAATTGGTTTTGCTCCTGTTCGTAAACCAGGAAAACTACCTCGTGAAGTAATCAGTGCTGATTATGGTTTAGAATATGGCAAAGATACATTAACGATGCACAAAGATGCTGTTAAACCTGGTCAAAAAGTATTAATCGTTGACGATTTACTTGCAACTGGTGGTACAGTAGCTGCGACCATCCAACTTATTGAAGAATTAGGTGGAGAAGTAGTAGGTTGTGCATTCTTAATCGAATTAGAAGAACTTCATGGTCGTGACAAAATTAAAGGGCATGATATATTTACATTAATGAAATACTAATTTCCCCTGAACCTCTTTGCTATTGCAGAGAGGTTTTTTATTATTAAGGAAATTATAAAATTTTGCACGGAGGAAGATGTAGGTGTTCTATATACTGGATGCGTCCACCTCTGAGAGCACTGCACTTTATTCTTTTGTCGAATATATTCGAATAGTCAGCGCTTTTCTTCAAATAACCTTTACAACAGGGTTGTTTTTTTTATACAATGAAAGTTATATCTAATCGGAAAATTTATGGAATAGGGTGGCTAACATGGCGAAGGATCAAGTGATGACAGTAGAAGACGTTTTCGCAACTCTTTCTTCTTATATGAATACCGAACATGTTGCTTTTGTACAAAAAGCATATGAGGTTGCGAGAGAAGCGCATAAGGAACAGTTTCGAAGCTCGGGGGAGCCTTATATTTTACATCCCATCCAAGTAGCAGGTATTTTAGCAGAACTTCAAATGGACCCTGAAACTGTATCTGCAGGTTTTTTACATGATGTTGTAGAAGATACCTCGGTAACACGTGGGGATCTTGTCGAAGCGTTCAGTGAAGATGTCGCTATGCTTGTAGATGGTGTAACAAAGCTAGGTAAGATTAAGTATAAATCGAAAGCAGAACAGCAAGCTGAAAACCACCGTAAAATGTTTGTCGCAATGGCGCAGGATATCCGCGTTATTTTAATTAAGTTAGCGGACCGTCTACATAATATGCGCACATTAAAGCATTTACCTGTTGAAAAGCAAAGACGCATTTCAAAGGAAACACTTGAAATCTTTGCACCTCTAGCGCACCGTTTAGGAATTTCAGCAATTAAATGGGAGTTAGAGGATACTGCACTTCGTTACTTAAACCCACAGCAATATTACCGCATCGTTAACTTGATGAAGAAAAAGCGTGTAGAACGTGAAGCTTATTTATCATCTGTTATGGGTGAAATTCATACACAACTTGATGATATTGATATAAAAGCGGATTTATCAGGTCGTCCAAAACATATTTACAGCATTTATCGCAAAATGGTCGTGCAAAATAAGCAGTTTAGTGAAATTTATGATTTACTAGCAGTCCGTGTGATTGTCGATAGCATTAAAGATTGTTATGCTGTTTTAGGTATTGTGCATACGCTTTGGAAGCCAATGCCAGGCCGTTTTAAAGATTACATTGCAATGCCAAAACAAAACTTATATCAATCATTGCATACGACCGTTATTGGACCTTACGGCGATCCATTAGAAGTACAAATTCGTACGATGGAGATGCATAATATTGCGGAGTTCGGGGTTGCGGCGCACTGGGCGTATAAAGAAGGCAAGAATATCGATATGAGCAAATCGAATATCGATAGCAAATTGACTTGGTTCCGAGAGATTTTAGATTTCCAAAACGAATCTTCTGATGCAGAAGAATTTATGGAATCACTAAAATTTGATTTATTCTCTGATATGGTTTATGTTTTTTCTCCAAAAGGAGATGTCATGGAATTACCAGCTGGATCCGTGCCAATTGACTTCGCATACCGCGTGCACTCTGAAATAGGCAATAAAACAATCGGTACTAAAGTGAATGGTAAAATGGTACCGCTTGATACACCGCTGAAAACAGGCGATATTGTTGAAATTATGACATCTAAGCAATCATTCGGCCCAAGCCGAGACTGGCTGAAGCTTGCGCAATCTTCACAAGCCAAAAATAAAATTAAACAGTTTTTCA
This sequence comes from Viridibacillus soli, assembly GCF_016612995.1. Lineage (GTDB taxonomy): Bacteria > Bacillota > Bacilli > Bacillales_A > Planococcaceae > Viridibacillus > Viridibacillus soli. Next base: position 136,675 of record NZ_JAEOAH010000001.1, on the reverse strand, counting down.
AAAAGCAATTGCGTGAAGATAATGTTGATAAGGGCCGCGAATTAATTGAAAAAGAAATAAAAGAGCAAAACTTCGATCCTAAAGAAGTGTTAACAGCTGAAAACTTCAAACGTGTTTGTGAGAAAATGAACTTTGCTAGTGAAGATGATTTAGTAGCAGCTGTTGGCTTCAATGGTATGACGGCGCAACAAGTCGTAAATCGTCTTGCTGAAAAAATCCGTAAACAACGAGACCATGAAGAAGCACTAGTAAAAATTACGAAAGAAATGAATTCACCAGAAAAGAGAAAACCTACTGAGTCTGGTGTTGTAGTAAAAGGCTTAGAGAATCTACTTATTCGACTTTCTCGTTGCTGTAGTCCAGTTCCAGGTGATGAGATTGTTGGTTTTATCACAAAAGGTCGCGGAGTTTCTGTTCACCGTGCAGATTGTCCGAATGTGCAAGCAAGTGAAGAACAAGAACGCTTAATCGATGTTGAGTGGGGTTCTGCTATTGCCGATGAGAAGAAAGAGTACTCTGTGGATATCGAAGTGTCAGGTTATGATCGCCCAGGCTTGTTGAATGAAGTGATGCAAGTTGTCAATGAAGCGAAAACGAATATTAGTGCTGTAAGTGGTAGAGCTGACCGTGATAAATTAGCTACAATTAACTTAACTATTCGTATTCGAGATATTAGTCATTTATACAAAGTTGTCGACCGGATTAAACAAATTCCAGAGATATATTCTGTACAACGTGTGACAAACTAAGATAGGAGTTTTCATTTTGAAAGTAGTTCTGCAACGTAGTAGAAAAGCATCTGTAACTGTAGATGGACAAATTACAGGTGCTATTGAGCAAGGTTATGTATTATTAGTAGGGATAACAAATGGTGATACACAAGCTGATGCTGATTATTTAGCGAATAAAATCGCGAAAATGCGTCTATGGGAAGATGCAGATGGCAAGATGAATCACTCCATTATGGATCATGGTGGAGCTATTTTATCCGTTTCACAATTTACTTTGTATGCTGATACACGTAAAGGCAATCGTCCAAGCTTTATCGAAGCGGCGCGTCCTGAGGAAGCCAAACCTATGTGGGATTATTTTAATGAGACACTTCGTAATTTAGGTTTAAGTGTTGAAACAGGAGTTTTTGGAGCTATGATGGATGTCCAATTAATGAATGCTGGACCTGTAACGATTATCATCGAATCGAAATAATCAAAGTCACAAACCTTTGCCGATAAAACGAATGAAGTAGAACCATATTTTTATTCTGTGACTGTATCGTTTGTTTGGAAAAGGGTCGTCATGCAATTCAAGTAAAAAGTAACACCAGATTACCTAACAATCGTCATTAAAGGAACGCCTATTTATGTACGTATGAAGGAAATCATCTGGCTAACTGAAGCACAATTCATAACGTGAAAATCATAAACACTCTTTTTCCTACATACAATCTCGTATATAGAAAAAGGGGTGTTTTTTTGCTCCACCTGGTCAGCAAGCTATAAATTGAACTACCGAATCCTGATTACGGTGATGCTAATGCAGCGTCGATCGTTCAGAAGCTGTTAGGAGGCGAATTTGGCGAGGTGTCGATATTGAACAACTAAATGTATCAATCATTCAACTTCCGTCAAAAACATAAGCTAAAGCCTTTTTACGATGTAGTAGCAAGTATTAAAGCCGAAGAGTTTGGCCATGGAAGGGTGCAAAAATACCAGATTTGGATGATTTACCAGAAGAATTTGCTCCGGGAATCGGACCAGAAGAATTTAAAGCAATTGCCAAGCGCTTAATGGAAAATCTATAAAAACAGCCTTACTCTAGCATTCTAGTGAACGCTGTTGAGTAAGGCTGTTAGTTGTTAAATCAAATTATTGCGCTTTAAAGTAGTTGTGGATACCAAGTGCAATACTTCTACTTACATTCGTTTGGTGTGCTGAATTGATTAGTTTGCTACGATCCTCAATATTAGAAATAAAACCAACCTCTAAAAGGATAGAAGGAACAGTAGCCATACGGTTTACGTAAAAGCCATATTGTTTGACGAGTCTGTTCTTACTTCCCATAGCTGGTTGATAAGAGTTGTGTACAGCGTTTGCTAGTTGTCTACTTTTTGTTGGATAGGGATTACCTAAAGAATAATATGTTTCAGTCCCTTTTGCTGTAGCACTTGCTGAATTCATATGAATACTAACGAAAATATCTGCTTTTTTCGTTTTCGCCAAGTTGACACGACATTGTAAATCTATTGTTTTGTTTGGAGATATCGAGCAAGCCGAATATTGACTACGTGTTGTATAAACAGTGTAGCCCATACTTTCTAACTGGCTTTTTGTTTTTAAAGTAAATGCATATGTGAGTGAGGCTTCTGTATAACCACCACCGCCTGCACCAGGGTCAGAACCACCATGTCCTGCATCTAATATAATCGTCTTTTTAGATGTAGCAACTGGGTTTGTAGCTGGATCTGTTAATGTTATATAACTATTCGATGTATTATTTGAAATCCACCCTTTTTTGCCAGGTGCATATTCCACATAAACCCATTCATTTGACGGGTAAGTTGCGTATTGTAGTACTGTATAGTAATTACCGGCATTGGCTTGAGATAGAATCGTCCCTTTCGTATTCGGTTTTGAACGAATATTTAAATAGCCAGATTGAATATTGATATATTCTAGTTTTGAAGGCTTAGAATAAGTTACATTGTCTTCAGGTGTATCAGTTGGTTCTTCTGGTTCTTCCGGTTCTTCTGTTGGTAAATCTTCTAAATCCTCTTCTTCATTTGGGTTAGAAGTTTGTGTTGTCGGTTTTTTTGTACTGATTTTACCGTACGCAGTTTTGGAAGAAACCCACCCTTTTTTAGAAGTCTTGTATTCAATGTGTATCCAGTCACCTGACTGTTTTAAAATTTTAAATACGCTCCCTTTTTTTACTGTACCAAGAATAGCAGTACCAGCCGTTGAAAATGCTTTTTCTCGGACATTTAAATCAGCAATTGTTACAAGGAAATATTTACCGACGTTATCGTTTGTTGCTGCTGTATTTGTAGTATTAGACGAAGTAGTTGTTTTAATTGTTAAATAGCTTTTAGAAACCCAGCCTGTGTATTTGTCAGTCTTGATTCTTACCCAGCCATTTTTTTCATCTAAAACAGTTCCTTTTGTCCCTTTCGTTAATTTTCCGAGACTTTTAAATGTCGCTGCAGCTCCTGAGCGTATGTTAAGGTTGTCCACTTTAGCAGTTGCTGTTTTTGTTGCTTTGGAAACAGTAGTCGTTACTTTAGATAAGTATTTTGAAGAAACCCACCCTGTTTTTCCACTATACTTTACTTTAAACCATGTCCCTTTAGTAGATATTTTTGTTAATTTTTTGTCTTTTGGGATTGAGGTAAGTTTTTTAGTACTCGTACTAGGACCTTCGCGTAAAGTAAGTTGACTAGCCGTCACTTTGTAAGACGTTGAAGCCGCAGCTTCTGTATGTACTGGTTGGTAAAAATATGAGCAAATCAGAATGGTGATAAGTAGAAAATTACTAAACAATTTTACTATTTTTTTATTCATGTTCATCCTCCTTTATCTCTATTGTAAAAGAAAGTGACCTGGAAAATCTATAGTTTTTCAAAATTGTTGACATATTTGTTTAGATTGAGTAAAATATTTAGTAATCTGAATTTATCAAAATCACCTTTGACCGAGCAAGTAACTATATTTATTTGGCTGATGAGAGAGGAAAAGACGTGGCTGAAATCTTTTCTACAGTACAGTATAGTGAATAACACTCGAGAGGTTTTTCTTCGAAAGGCATTTGCTTATTAGGGGAAAACGGAATCGGCCGTTATCCGACATGAGAGGGTTTAGTTTTTACTAGATCAACTAGGGTGGAACCGCGGAAGCTTATACAGCTCTCGTCCCTTGCATTTAATGCAAGGGGCGAGGGCTTTTTTTGTTTCATCATAGATAATCGTGAGATAAAGGACATAGTACGTCCGCAGTAAATCTAAATTTTGAAAGGAGTTAATGGGATGAATTATAAAGTACCTAGAGGCACTCAAGATATCTTACCTGGACAATCTGAAAAATGGCAAAAGGTAGAGGAAATTATTCGTCATCTATGCCGAGTGTACAGATACCAAGAAATTCGCACACCAATTTTTGAGCAAACGGAATTATTCCAGCGCAGTGTTGGTGATACGACGGATATCGTGCAAAAGGAAATGTACACATTTAAAGATAGAGGAGATCGCTCATTAACACTTCGCCCAGAAGGTACAGCTGCTGTTGTGCGTTCTTACGTTGAACACAAAATGTTCGGTCAACCTGATCAACCAGTGAAATTATCATATATTGGGCCCATGTTCCGCTACGAGCGCCAACAAGCTGGTCGTTATCGTCAATTCGTTCAATTTGGTGTAGAAGCTATCGGCAGTAAAGATCCCGCAATAGATGCAGAAGTAATCGCTCTTGCGATGGACGTATATGAAACAGCTGGATTGAAAGATTTGAAACTAGTTATTAACTCATTAGGTGATGCAGACGTTCGCGGGGCACACCGCGATGCTTTGATCAAACATTTCAAACCCCATATCGTGGAATTCTGCTCGGATTGTCAAAATCGTTTAGAAAAAAATCCACTACGTATTTTAGACTGTAAAGTGGATCATGAAAATCCATTAATGGCTACAGCACCAGCATTAACGGATTATCTAAATGAAGAATCTGCAGCATATTTTGAAGAGGTAAAAAAATATTTAGACGTCCTAGGTATTACGTATGTAGTGGATCCTAACTTAGTACGTGGCTTAGATTATTATAATCACACAACTTTCGAAATTATGAGTACAGCTGAAGGCTTAGGCTCTATTACTACTTTATGTGGTGGTGGCCGTTATAATGGGCTTGTTGAACAAATCGGTGGTCCTGAATCACCAGGTATCGGTTTTGCAATGAGTATCGAACGCCTATTACTTGCTCTTGAAGCGGAAGGACGCACGCTTGATACCGAAAATTCACTAGCTATGTACATCGTTGCCATGGATGATCAAGCGAAGCTAAAAGCAGTAGAATTAGCAAGCTCATTTAGAGCAAAAGGTATTTCAACTGAGCTCGATTACGCTAGTCGTAAAGTGAAAGCACAGATGAAATCAGCCGACCGCCTAAATGCGAAATGGGTAATGGTTCTTGGTGAATCAGAATTAGCTGAGCAAGCTGTTAATGTGAAAAATATGGAAACAGGTGACCAAGAAAAAGTGCCTTTCCATGATTTAGTGAACTATTTAACAAAACATAAGGAACAATAATTGGAGGAACTAATGATGGCAAAGAGAACACATGAATGTGGGATATTACGCGGCGCTCATGAAGGCGAACGCGTCGTATTAAAAGGATGGGTACAACGCCGTCGCGATTTCGGTGGACTAATTTTCGTTGACCTACGTGACCGTACAGGACTTGTACAAATTGTATTTAACCCAGAAAACTCACAACAAGCATTAGATATCGCAGATACACTTCGTAACGAATTCGTTATTGAAGTACAAGGTAATGTTGCATTACGTGCGGAAGATCAAATCAATCCAAACATGGAAACTGGTATGGTTGAGGTATTTATAGATGATGTAACAATTATTAATAAAGCAAAAACACCACCGTTTGCAATCGAAGACCGTACAGAAGTAAACGAAGATATTCGTTTAAAATATCGTTATTTAGACTTACGTCGTCCAGTTATGTTTGATACGTTCAAACTTCGCTCTGACGTTACAAAAGTCATCCGTAATTTCTTACAAGATGAAGGTTTCCTAGAAGTAGAAACACCAATCTTAACAAAATCAACTCCAGAAGGCGCACGTGATTACTTAGTTCCTTCACGAGTACATGATGGCGAATTCTATGCATTGCCACAATCACCTCAATTATTTAAGCAATTATTAATGGTTGGTGGATTTGAACGTTACTTCCAAATCGCACGATGCTTCCGTGATGAAGATTTGCGTGCTGACCGTCAACCAGAATTCACTCAAATCGATATGGAAATGAGTTTCATGTCACAAGATGAAATCATCGAATTAAACGAGAATTTAATTCAAAAAGTCATGAAAGAAGTAAAAGGTGTCGATATTCCAGCACCATTCCAACGCATGCCTTACAAAGAAGCGATGTCTCGTTACGGTTCTGATAAACCAGATGTGCGCTTTGGCCTAGAACTTACTGACTTAAGCGATGTTGTTGCGGGTTGTAACTTTAAAGTATTCGCAAGCACTGTTGAAAATGGTGGTCAAGTAAAAGGTCTAAACATTAAAGGTGCAAACGATAAATATTCTCGTAAAGATCTAGACGAATTAACAAAATTCGTAGGCCGTTACGGTGCGAAAGGTCTTGCATGGATTAAAGTAACTGAAGAAGGCTTAACTGGTCCAATCGGTAAATTCTTCGCTGACGAGTACGGTGAAAAATTAGCTGAACGTATGCAAGCTGAACCTGGCGATACTTTAGTATTCGTAGCAGATAAACCTTCTGTTGTAGCAGCATCACTTGGCGCTCTACGAGTGAAACTAGGTAAAGAATTAGAGTTGATCGACCAATCACGCTTTGCATTCCTATGGGTCACTGACTGGCCATTATTTGAATACGATGAAGATGATGATCGCTACTATGCAGCGCATCACCCATTCACTCGTCCATTCGATGAAGACATCGAAAAAATGGATACGGAACCAGGTGCAGTACACGCACAAGCTTACGATATCGTATTAAATGGTTACGAGCTTGGTGGCGGATCATTACGTATTCACGAAAAAGATTTACAAGAAAAAATGTTCAAAACGCTTGGTTTTACAGATGAAGAAGCGCAAGATCAATTTGGTTTCTTAATGAATGCCTTTGAATATGGTACTCCTCCACATGGTGGTTTAGCATTCGGTCTGGATCGTTTCATCATGCTACTTGCTGGTCGCGACAACTTACGTGACACAATTGCATTCCCTAAAACAGCTAGCGCAAGCTGCCTGTTAACAGAAGCACCAAGTGCAGTATCAATGGATCAATTAGATCAATTGCATATTCGTACAAAAACACTTGCTGATGAAGATTAATCATTAGTTAAAAGACCCCGTAATCTAAGTGATTACGGGGTCTTTATTTAATGAAAAAAAGCTGCCGTTTTTTCATTTTATTATTTGGATTATTCTAACTACTTATGCTATTATATATTTAACACGAATCCTGATGTGTTCGTTAGATGCTTATCAGTTTTGACCGAACATAATATCGTCGGGAGTTCATATTTTGAAATGGCAAGCATGCCCGTAATGGGACGTTTAAAGTTTTGAAGAGGACACCCACCTGCTCAATGCGGGTTCAAAACGATTTGATTTTAAGACGGCATGATCGGGATTCGTTATTTCTGAAATTAAACCTCTCAATGAAAATTGAGGGTCTTTTTTTGTTGATTTTCATTGTTTAAACTACTTTTTTGATGGGAATTCAGTTTGTATTAGCATTAATCGAGAACAAATATAGTTAACTTGGCATGTTAGGTAAGTCGTTTAAATTCATAGTAGAAATAACCATTATTCTTTTTAATATGGCCATTATTTTGTATGGTTAAACAACTTTTTTCTTTTTTTATTGGCTTCCTTAGAAAGTATGCGTTAAAGTGTAAGTAAATAAATTGAAATGAGTTGGTAATGCAATGGAGATGAATAATAATATTAAAACAGCACTAGAGGTTGAAACGATTGAAAATCTAGAGGCGTTATATGACCGAGCATTTATGATTGTCAAAGAGGCAGTAGAAGCGGGGTCTAAAAACTTTGGTTTAGCCACTGGTGGTACGATGTTGCCACTTTATGATCGCATTCGCAATAGCAAACTCGATTTTACAAAATGCCAAAGTGTGAACCTAGATGAATATGTAGGTTTGTCGAAGACACATCCCGAAAGTTACATAGCATTTATGAAACAACAGTTATTTCATGAAAAGCCATTTAAGAAGTCTAACTTACCAGATGGCGAGGCAATAGATCCATCCGCAGAAGCTGCTCGTTATGAAGAACTTTTGAAGCAATTAACGCTGGATTTCCAACTATTAGGTGTTGGTGAAAATGGACATATAGGTTTTAATGAGCCAGGTACATCTTTTGACAGTGGAACGCATATTGTAAAGCTGTCAGATTCAACGAGACTGGCAAATGCAAGGTTCTTTCCCTCACTTGATGAAGTACCTACTGAAGCTATTACAATGGGAATCGCCTCTATTATGCGTGCAAAGCAAATTTTGTTAATCGCGGTTGGCGAGAAAAAGCGTATGGCCTTAGAAGCGTTGTTGAAAGATGAAGTGACGGAGAGTATACCGGTAACTATTTTGAAAAACCATCCGAATGTCATTGTGTTAACTGATTTAGCCATTTAAATATTGGATTCAGCGAGACTTCTAAGTGAACGGATAAGGTAAAATCTGTCCAAGCATACTTAGAAGTTTTTTAGTTACTAAAAATAATAAATAAAGTGTGAGGGGAAGTATTAAATGGAAATGCAAGAGAATATATTTACAATAGGAGAAATACATTTTGCCAAAGTAATGAATGCGATATTAAAAGTTTTCGGTTTATTATGGGGTGGATCATGTGAGAAAAGTGTAATATATCTGTATTTTCAGCCTAATCTAAACTTACTATTCTATCTATTCAGAAATGTTTTTTTAGAAAAAGATGAATTTCTTCTTTCCATTTACTTGTAAACGCTTTATAATTGGTATAGACAACTATACCAAGTGGAGTTTAGAAAATATAAAGGAGGTTGTTTCATTGCTAAATTTTTTGACAAAAATTGGTAAGTCCTTAATGTTCCCAATTGCTACATTGCCAGCAGCGGCGTTACTAGTTCGTTTTGGTCAACCAGATATGCTTGATCTTCCTTTTCTAGCAGCGGCGGGTGATGGTATATTAGGTCATTTGCCGATAATCTTCGCTATTGGTATAGCTATGGGATTAGCATTTGATGGTAGTGGTGGTGCAGCATTAGCAGGTGCAGTAGCGTATTTAGTTTTAAACTCTGCTTTAGAATCAGTTGATAAAAATATTAATATGGGTGTTTTTGGTGGTATTATTTCTGGTATTATCGCTGGGACATTATATAACAAATTTTATAACATCAAATTTCCAGAGTGGTTAGCGTTCTTTGGTGGACGGCGATTCGTCCCGATAATAACGGCAGCTGTTATGACCATATTAGCTAGTATACTAGTTTTTGTATGGCCTCCAGTACAAAGTGTAATTGATGCTGCAGGTAATTGGGTATTAGATGCAGGTATGCTTGGGGTAGGTGCATATGGATTTTTAAATCGTTTATTAATTCCAACTGGTTTACACCATGTTATTAACACGGTTGTATGGTTTGACTTTGGGTCGTTCACTGATGCAGGTGGCAAGATTGTTAAGGGTGAAATCAATCGTTTCTTAGCAGGAGATCCAACAGCCGGACCATTTTTATCTGGATTCTTCCCAATTATGATGTTTGGATTACCAGCGGCTTGTTTAGCAATGTATGCTGCAGCGAAGAAAGAAAAACGTTCGATCGTCGGCGGTATGTTTGTAAGTATCGCATTAACAGCTTTTTTAACGGGTGTTACAGAGCCAATTGAGTTTTCATTCATGTTCTTATCGCCAATACTATATATAGTACATGCATTACTTACTGGTATTTCCATGATGATTTCATATGGGTTTGGTGTTCATGACGGCTTTGGGTTCTCAGCTGGTTTTTCCGATTACATCTTAAATTTTGGAATAGCTACGAAACCACTATTATTAATACCAATTGGACTCTTTATGAGTGTTTTATACTTTGTTATTTTCTACTTCTTGATTATCAAACTAGATTTAAAAACACCTGGTCGTGAAGATGATGAAGATGGGGAAGTAAACGTTGGGGGAACAGAGGATGAAGTATTAGATGCAAAAGCATTCTATACAATTGAAGGTCTTGGAGGTAAAGAAAATATCGTTGCCATTGATTACTGTACAACCCGACTTCGCTTAACTTTAAAAGATGCAGGTTTAGTAAATGAACAGCAACTGAAAAAATATGGTGCTCGTGGTTTGAAGAGCATCAATAAAACAAATGTTCAAGTTATTATTGGAACAGCAGTGGAATTTTTAGCCGATGCAATGAAATCACGTATTGCAAAAGGGAATCCGCCATTACAACATGATGTTGTTCTAGAGGATAATGTATCAATAGAAACAGGCGAGAAATTAAAGTCTGAAGATTTCGAAATGCCAATGACAGGTGAAATCATTTCATTAATAGCAGTTCCTGATCAAGTATTTTCTTCAGGTATGATGGGGCCTGGTTTTGGGATTAAACCAACGGAAGGTATCGTATGTGCACCGTTTGATGGAAAAGTGTTAAATGTTTTCCAAACAAAACATGCGATTGCTTTATTATCTGATACGGGTGTTGAAGTATTAATTCATATTGGGTTGGATACAGTAAAATTAAAAGGTGAGGGTTTTGAGTTACTAGTTGGAGAAGGTCAAATTATTCAGCGTGGTGATCAATTATTAAAGATTGATTTAGAGTATATCGATGCCAATTCGCCATCTACAGTAACACCGGTTATTTTCACAAATTCACAAGATAAAACAATTACAATTTTAAAACAGGGTATTCAATCACAAGGTACTTCATCGATTATAGACTTAAAATCGGTTTAAGAAGTAAAATAGGGAATTGAAAACCAGAAAGAGCGTAGTGTTTTTTCTGGTTTTTATATGGGAGAGATAGAAAATGAGTGGAACAATTCTAATTACTAACATAACGATTGTTAACTATGATCAAGAAGCATTTGTCAGTGACATTTACCTAGCAGAAGGAAAAATTGCTAAAGTTGGTACGGGCTTAGATGTTCAAGCACAACTTACTATTGATGGAACTTCTAAGGGCTGGATTGTTTTTCCTGGATATATTGATATGCATATACATGGCTCTGCTGGTTTTGACGTTATGGATGCAACAGAAGTGGCGCTGCGAGGTATTGCGCGTTCATTGCCAAAGGAAGGTACGACAAGTTTTCTTGCGACAACAATGACACAGTCAGCGGACGCAATTGAATCAGCCCTTCAAAATGTTGCTACATTTGAAGGTGATGAAGATGAAGCGGAAATTTTAGGGATTCATCTTGAAGGACCGTATATTTCTAAAAAAAGGGCGGGTGCACAACCACTTGAATATATTATTGAACCCGATGTTAGGCAGTTTAATCATTGGCAAGCACTTAGCGGAGGGCGAATAAAGCAAATCACAGTAGCTCCGGAAGCGAACAATGGCTTTGCTTTTACCGAAGTTGTAAGTAAAGCAGGGGTCGTCGTTTCCTTAGGGCATTCAGATGCTACATTCGATGAAATTGAACATGCAGTGAAAATCGGTGCAAAACAAGCTACTCACCTTTATAACCAAATGCGGCCTTTTCATCATCGTGAACCGGGTGTTGTCGGAGCTGTGTTTTTAGAAGATGATTTACAGGTAGAAATTATTGCAGACTTTGTACATAGTCATCCAAAGTCTGTGAAATTTGCCTACCGGTTAAAGGAAGCATCTCGTATTATTTTGATTACGGATGCGATGAGAGCGAAAGGGCTTGACTATGGTATGTATGATTTAGGCGGACAACCTGTACATGTAACGGAAACAGGTGCACATTTATGTGATGGAACGCTAGCGGGTAGCGTATTAACAATGGCCCAAGCGGTAAAAAACGTACAATCTGTCACTGGATGTTCACTCCAAGAATTAGTTATGATGTCTTCAACAAATGCGGCGAAACAACTGAATTTACCGTTGAAAGGGTATATTGGTGCAGGCATGGATGCGGATTTAGTCATTTTAGATGCAAATTTAAATGTACAAAAGACCATCTGTCGCGGTAAAGTTGTATTTGGGAAAGAATAACAAGTTGTAAGTGGATATTTATTGACTGCACGAAAGGTGGTGAAAAGCTTGTTAGATAAAAACTCACCCGTTCCAATTTATGTACAAATAGAAGAATTATTAAAGAACAAAATTTTTGATGGGGAATTTAAGATTGCTGAAAATATTCCTTCTGAAAGAGAGCTTTCTGAGCAATTAGGTGTTAGTCGTATGACGGTAAGGCATTCAATAACGAATTTAGTGAATAGCGGTTTACTTTATCGAGAAAAAGGGCGGGGTACATATGTAGCGAATCCGAAATTAGAACAGCCTTTAAATGGTTTGACTAGTTTTACGGAAGATATGCGATTAAGAGGATATGAGCCAAGCAATAAACTTATTCGATTTGAAAAGCTTATACCTTCTATTGATATTGCGAAAGCTTTGCAAATGAAACCCGAAGATGAAGTATTTTCTGTAGTACGGATTCGTAATGCTGATCAGAAACCAATGGCTATTGAACGAACTTATATACCAGTAGATATAATCCCAGATTTAGATAAAAACATGATATTAGGTTCTTTATATTCGTTGATTGAAGAGCGACACCATCAAAAAATCGACCATGCCTCTCAACAAATGGAAGCAGCACTTGTAACAAAAGAGGATAGTAAGCTACTCAATATAGAGCAGCCATCCGCTGTATTGATTATTGAGAGAAAAAGCTTTTTAAGCACTGGCGTACCGTTTGAATTAGTACGTAGTACGTATCGTGCGGACCGCTATAAATTTATTACTGAAATACAGAGGTGATAACATGCATCAATACTTTCAAGAGGTACAACATCTATTAAACATTGTAGCAGTAGAGGAACAATCGAGTATGAGAAAAGCCGCTCAACTGATTTCGGAACGCATTCAAGGAGGGGGCATCTTACAGCTGTTTGGCTGTGGGCATTCACATTTGTTGGCACAAGAAGCATTTTTTCGTGCAGGTGGGTTAGTCCCTGTTGAAACAATTTTTATAGAACCATTAATGCTACAAGCAGGTGCATTAACTTCTTCAAATAATGAGAAGGATCCAAACTTCATAGCAAATCATCGTCATATACTAGATTTCAAGCCAAATGATGTATTAATCATCATTTCAACATCAGGTAGAAATGTTGTTCCGATTGATGTAGCCATACTAGCGAAAGAAGCTGGAGTGCTTGTAATCTCCTTGCAATCTCTTGAATATAAGGAGCATGCTGCAACAAAACATAAGTCAGGGCAACGTTTAGAAGAAGTAGTAAATGTAGTTTTAAATACGCATATTCCGATAGGTGATGGTGTCCTATGGCATGATAGCGTGCAATATGGACCTGCCTCATCAACAGTAGGTTCTGCTATTTTAAATACGACAATTTGTCAAGTAATTGAAATTTTGGCTAGCACGGGTGAAGATCTCCCTGTGTTTGAAAGTGCAAATTTAGATGGCAGTAAAGAACGTAATGAATTAATGATAGAAAGATATAGTAATCGTATAAACTTTTAACTTGATTCAGCAGAATTCTCCACTTCTATAAATGGTGAGATGAATGTAACAGATATATACAATTCAGTGGGAGTCTAAACCCGGTTGATTAAAGTTAAAGCCTCCGGCGGATGCCACAGATTTTTTCTGCGACGAAAGCGAAGCGTCAGGAGCAAATACGCCAAGGCGAATTTGAATAAATTTAAGTATTGGGGAGATTATTATGGAAAAAACATTTAAAATTACGAGTCCAGTAGGGTTACATGCTCGACCATCGACAGTATTAGTTGCAGGAGTAACGCCGTTCGCATCGGTAATCCAAATCAAGTACAAAGATAAAACAGTCAATTTAAAATCAATTTTAGGTGTTATGTCACTAGGTGTTTCAGAGGGTGAAGTAATTACCATCAAAGCAGAGGGTTCAGATGAAGAAGCAGCAATTGCAAAAGTGGCAGAATTAATGATTTCAGAAGGACTTGGTCAAGAATGTTAGAGATTAGAGGTATTGCAGTATCTAATGGAATAGCTATTGCGAATGCATATTGCTTAGTAGAACCCGATCTTTCCTTTGAAAAATTGGCAATTACTGATGTTGAGGCGGAGAAATTACGTTTTCAAGAAATTATTATAAAAACAAAAATTGAACTTGAAACAATTCGTGAAGCAGCTAAAAAGAAATTTGGCCATGATAAAGCAGAGATTTTTTCTGCGCATATATTAGTCCTACAAGATCCTGAAATGCTGTCAGCAATCGAAGGACAAATCAGTGCGGGCGTTAATGCTGAATTTGCATTACAAGAAACAGCAACGATGTTTATCGGATTATTTGAATCAATGGATAACGAATATATGCAAGAGCGAGCTGCAGATATTCGTGATGTAGCTAAGCGTTTGCTAGCCAATTTGTTAGCTATCGAATTGCCTGACTATAGCCGTTTATCAAAGGATGTTATCATTGTTGCGGAAGATTTGACCCCGTCGATGACTGCTCAGCTCGATAAAACGCATGTGAAGGGATTTGTAACAAATATTGGGGGGCGTACATCGCATTCAGCTATACTGGCGAGAACGATGGAGATTCCTGCAGTTGTTGGTACCAAAATAGCAACAACGGATATCCCTCACGGTGCAAGACTCATTTTGGACGGCTCAAAAGGGACTGTTATTTTAGATGCCACTGAAGAAATTGCTGCAGAGTATTTAGTTGCGCAGGAAGCTCTTATTGCTGAGCGTGAACTATTCCAACAATTTGTGACAGCAGAAAGCGTTAGTGCTGATGGGCATCCTGTAGAGTTAGCTGGCAACATAGGTAAGCCAGAGGATGTGGAGAATGTATTAGCTAATGGCGGTGATGGCATTGGCTTATTTCGTACAGAGTTCCTATATATGGACCGTCAAGAATTACCAACAGAAGAAGAGCAATTCGTCGCGTACAAAACAGTTTTAGTAAATATGGGGAATAAACCGACTGTCGTTAGAACGTTAGATATTGGTGGAGATAAGGAATTACCATATTTGACTTTGTCGCATGAGATGAATCCTTTCTTAGGACTAAGAGCAGTGAGGCTTTGTTTGGATCAGCAGGATATTTTCCGTACACAGCTACGTGCACTTCTCCGTGCAAGTACATATGGTAATTTGAAAATTATGTTTCCAATGATTGCAACATTAGACGAGTTCCGACAAGCGAAATCCTTATTACAAGAGGAACAGGAAAAGCTACTCGCTGAAGGAATAGAGGTTGCAAGGGATATTGAAATTGGGATGATGGTAGAAGTTCCATCAGCGGCTCTAATTGCGGATTTATTTGCCAAAGAAGCAGATTTTCTTTCAATTGGTACGAATGATCTAATTCAATATACGTTAGCCGCAGATCGTATGAACGAAAAAGTCTCCTATTTATATCAACCATTCCATCCAGCAATTTTGCGCCTAGTAAAAATGGTGATTGATGCTGCCCATGCTAATGGCAAATGGGTAGGAATGTGTGGAGAGATGGCTGGAGATGAAATAGCTGTACCAATTCTGCTTGCTTTAGGTTTGGATGAATTTTCTATGAGTGCATCTTCTATTTTACGAACCCGTGGACAAATTTCTAAGCTCTCAAAACAAGAAATGGCACAACATTTGGAACGAATCCTAACATTTTCTACATCAGCAGAAGTAGAACAATATATGGAGAAATTATTGAATTTGAACAATTAATACGTGTTTCGATCTCTATTAGTGAAAAATAATGCAGTATAGACAGATTTTTTTCAGGCATATTAAAATGTCGGCAAATCCCGTAGATTGGTGTTGTCGGCATTTTTTATACAAAAAAATGTCATAAAACCTATTTTGTTGTCAGCAATAGACGGGGAAATAAATATCGTTTACAAAGGGGGAGCTACAAATGATTCAATTAGTACCATCACAAGATAATGAACAAGTTCATCGTTTACGAGATTATAGCTTTTCGAATAAATATATTGGAGAAAAAAGAAATGATTTTCAATATTGGGTAGAATATAGTACTACGATTGGAGCATATGATGAAAGAAAATTAGTTGGTCAATTGCTCGTGCTCCCATTGAATATGACAATCCATCAGACCTCTTACAAAATGGGGGGCATAGGTTTTGTATGTACTTATCCAGAGTTTCGAAATCGGGGGATTATGAAAAAATTGATGATTCGAGCTTTGGAAGAAATGCGGAAAAATGGTCAAAGTGTTTCAGTATTAGCACCATTTTCAGTATCTTTTTATCGCTATTTCGGTTGGGAGTTATTTTTTGATAAGTTGAATTACAGCATACCAAGTGAAGCCTTCCCTAATTTCGGTAACGAGTTAGATGATGTCAAACGCTTCAGTTTTGAATGGCTTGAAGAGCAACTTTTTGAAGATGTCTGTACTTTTTATAATGACATTGCAAAGAATATGAATGGCTTTATGAAACGTGATGGTGCTTGGTGGAAAAGAATTCACCGCAGAGAGCCGGATAGTCATTTTGCAGCTTATTATAAGGACGATAAAATCCAAGGTTTTGTACGCTATCAAATCCAAAACCTCACATTTATCATAAAAGACTTTGTAGTAAAGGATTATTTGGCAGAGCAGGCCCTGTGGCGATATATTTCTTCCCATAGTGCAAGTGTCTATCGTATAACAGGTAATACGGCAGCTACAAATCATTTTGGCTTCCATTTTAATCAACCACAATTTAAAAAAGAACTTGTTCAAGATTGTATGGTGAGAATTGTGGATGTTACGGCATTTTTAAGTGAATACAGTTGGGCTGAGCTGACAGAACCAATGTATTTACGCATTCAAGATCATTTTGCACATTGGAATGAGCAACTGTATTGTATTACAAATAACGGTGATGTAGAAATAGTTGAATCAGATCTCATTGTGGATGATAAAGTTTTATCTTTATCTATTAATATTTTCTCAGCTATGATCGTTGGTTATTTAACCGTTTCAGAGGCCGCGCTATATGCGAAGCATCAACCGCATGAAGCGACTCTAATGGCATGGGAACAGGCTTTACGAAAAGAAAAGCCGTCTTTCTATGAGTATTTTTAACGATTGTCAAAACAGATTTATTGAAATAATCAAAAATTTTTGAAAAAAACTTTGGACTATACCAGTTTAGAAATAGGGCAGTAATTTCAAGGTGTATTAGCCTATGCCAATTACTTATTACGTAAAAAATGGAAAAGAAAGCGCTTTAAAGGTATTGTGGTATAGACCAATGTCTGCTATTCTCAATTTAGGCGTTATATTAAATAATAAGGGGTGCTCTATATGAAAAATATTATGTTAGTTTGTGTTGCTGGTATGAGTACAAGTTTACTAGTAACTAAAATGCAAAAAGCTGCAGAGTCAAAAAATTTAGAGGCAGAAATTTTCGCGATTTCAGAAAGTGAAGTTGATTCAACACTGCAAAGTAAAGCAGTAGATGTCTTATTATTAGGACCTCAAGTACGTTATTTAAAAGGTTCATATGAAACAAAATATAAAGATAAAAATATCCCAATCGAAGTCATTAACATGACAGATTACGGCATGATGAATGGTGAAAAGGTATTGACTCAAGCACTTAATCTAATAGGATAATCAAGGAGGTATAAGGGTCATGCAAGAAACAGAATTAATGCAGTCAATCATGGGGCTGATATTACATAGCGGCAACGTGAAAAGTGATTGTATGGAAGCAATCCAACTAGCTAAAAAAGGAAATGTTAGCGCTGCCAAAGAGAAAATTACTATAGCAAACAAATCGTTGGTGGAAGCACATCATTCACAAACAGCTTTATTAACACAAGAAGCTAGAGGAGAAAAAGTCGAAGTTTCTTTGCTACTTATTCACGCACAAGATCACTTAATGAATGCGATTACTTTTAAAGATTTAGCTTCAGAAATGATTGATTTATACGAACGTGTTGAAGGGGCTTAACATCAATTTTGATGTTTACCACATAAATAGGCTATAACACAAAGGAGAGTGGAGAGGGATGTTTCGTTTTTTTGAGGAGAAGTTCGTTCCAGCAGCAGCGAGGATTGGGAATCAAAGGCACTTAGTTGCAATTCGTGACGGCTTTATTACAATTATGCCGTTAACAATTGCAGGTTCGTTAGCAGTAATAATCAATAACTTACCGATTAAAGGTTATCAAAAATTAATGGATTCAATTTGGGCACATGGAACATGGACGCAATGGGGGGGGAACGTGTGGAGTGCGACATTCGCCATTATGTCTCTACTTCTTGCCTTTACAGTTTCGTACCATTTAGCTAAAGGCTATGGTAAAGATGGCTTATCTGCCGGGGCAATTGGTTTATCTTGCTATTTGACATTCGGAACATTCGGTGAAGGCGGCTTAAGTGGTCTAACCACAGGAACCGGTGGTATATTCGTTGCATTAATAGCTGCACTCGTATCTTCGGAACTGTTTTCACGGTTATCTGGTAACAAGCGTTTATTGATTAAAATGCCTGATGGTGTTCCACCGGCAGTTACAAAATCATTTGCGGCATTATTACCCGCTATTATTACAATTTCATCATTTGCTTTAGTAAGAACAATCATTTCAACAAGTTTTGATATGCCTGATATTATTTCATCATTCTACGCAACAGTGCAAGAACCATTTATGGGTTTAACAAACACATGGGTTGCAGCCTTGATCTTAGCATTTGTTCCTGTATTCTTCTGGTCATTTGGTATTCACGGTGCAAATATTATCGAACCATTCATGCAAACTATTAATGCTGATGCAATTGCTAACAACGTTCAAGCACTTAATGCAGGTGAAGTTGCACCATATATTATTAACAAACCATTCTTTGATGCTTTCGTAAATATGGGTGGGTCTGGTACAACAATTGCTTTAGTTATTGCTATATTCCTTTTCGCTAGAAAGAATAAGCAGTACACTACGGTAGGTAAAGTTGGTGCCGCACCTTCGTTATTCAATATTAATGAGCCATTGATGTTTGGTTTACCAATCATTTTAAATCCAAGCTTAGTTATTCCGTTTGTTCTAACACCAATGATCAATGTATCAATTGCTTATTTCGTAACGAAATGGGGATGGGTTCCAGCAGCAACAGTTGCGACGCCTTGGATGGTTCCACCAGTCATCAATGGATGGTTAACAACGCAATCATGGACAGGTGGAGTATTAAGTGTCGTATTAATCGCTATTTCCGTTTGTATCTACTTACCGTTCATAGTGGCAGCATCGAGAACTAAAGTAGATAAAACAGAAGGAAAACAACAATCTACAACAAATCAATCAGAACTAATGAAAAAACCAGAAGCAGAAAAAGTAACCGTTTAATAGATGGTAAGCGGAGGTATTCAAATGAGAAGATTAGGAATTTCGATTTATCCTCAACATAGCACACTTGAAGAAATGCAAATCTATATACAATATGCACATGACAGCGGTTTTAGTCGCATTTTTACTTGTTTAATGTCTATGAAGAATGATGAGGAAAGAGCAAAGTTACAACAAATCAATCAATTTGCACAACAGCTTGGGTTTGATATTTCCGCTGACATCGCTCCGCAAGTATTTGAGGACTTAGGCTTAACTTATCGAGATATTGCCTTCTTTAAAGAGCATTATCATATAGCTGCATTACGCTTAGATATGGGATTCTCTGGACAGGAGGAGGCGTTCATGTCATTGGATGCTTCTAACTTAAAGGTCGAGCTGAATATTAGTAACGGCACCAAATATGTCGAAAATATTTTGTCCTATGAACCAAACCGTGAAAATATAATTGGTTGTCATAATTTTTATCCTAGAAAATATACAGGTCTTTCGAGAGAACATTTTATTAAATCTTCTAAGCTATTCAAAGATAATCATATCCGTACTGCGGCAATGATTTCTTCGAATAACGCAACATTTGGACCTTGGGAGGAAACACCATACGGCTTACCTACTTTAGAGGAGCATCGAGGCTTACCAATCACAGTTCAAGCGAAGGATCTTTGGCATACAGGCTTAATTGATGATTTAATCATTGGGAATATGTATGCATCTAAAGAAGAGCTTCAAGAACTAGGGAAACTGAATCGTCATAAATTAGAGCTTGCTGTTACACCTTCAGTAGAAAATGCTGAGGTGGAAAATAAAATCATTTTTGAAGAACCTCACTTTAATCGTGGGGATGTCTCTGAATATGTCATTCGCAGTACGCAACCTCGTGTGAAATATAAGGCGGAACATTTTCCTTCGCACGATATAAAAGACATTCAAGTAGGGGATATCACGATCGATAATAATGGAGATAAACGCTACAAAGGTGAGTTACAAGTTGCTCTAAGAAATATGCCGAATTCAGGAAGTACGAATATAGTAGCTAAAGTTGTACCTGAGGAAATTTATTTGCTTGAGAGAATTCGACCTTGGGAGTCATTTGGTTTTAGTAAGTTAGAAAAAGAAGGTTAGAATGAGTAAAAGGATTGGGTGCTATGTTCTATAGTCCTCAATCCTTTTTCTTATCATTTAGAATGAAATTAGCTAGGAGGATGAACATGTTTGTATTAGCAATCGATGGTGGTGGCACTAAGACATGTGCAGTAATCAGTGATGAATTTGGACATATTCATGCAATGGTGACGATTGGTAAAAGTAATCCAACAACAATGAGCCAAAAAGAATTTGAACTAGCGATTCAGCAAGTATTAACGACCCTAAACTCACAAAATCCAACAGCTTTTGCCTTAGTTTCAAGTTGTTTTGCTGGTATGGCAGGTGTAAATGAAAAACAGTATGACAATTTGTTATTGCAGATTTTACAAACTTATTTACCCGAGCATACAACGATTGGACTAGCAAATGATGCGATTAATGCATTGTATGCTGGAACATTAGGAGCTGAGGGCATTGTCCAAATAGCAGGTACAGGTGCCATTACATTAGGTCTAGATGAACAGCATCAAATGGTTCGTACAGCAGGTTGGGGTTATTTATTTGACGATGAAGGCAGTGGTTATGATTTAGGTGTACAGGCTTTAAATGCTGTATTTAAGGCTTATGATGGTAGAGGGCATAAAACAAATCTATCAGCTAGACTATGTCAACACTTTCAAATAGATGACATTCCAAAAATTATTGAACTTGTTTATGGCGAAGTTCATCCAAGGGCGGTTATTTCACCACTCAGTTTATATGTATGTGAAGAGGCAACTAATGCGGATGTTGTTGCACAGCAAATTATCAAAAGAGCTTGTGAAAATTACTTCCTATCCATTAAAGCTTGCTTTGATCAAATGGCTTGGTCCAAAGAACGGATTTCCGTAGTGCTAGCGGGCGGTGTGTTTTCAAATGTGGAACTTTTTCTACCGACACTTCAAAAGTTAGCGCAACAAGAGACAGTAGAAATTCAGTTCCAGCCTTCACTCGTCCCGCCAATTGGTGGAGCAGTTGTAGGAGGACTTAAACAATGTGGGCAGTACATAGAGTCAAGTTTTGTGGAAATTTTCAATGAACAAATGTTGAAGCTAGAAAGTGAAGATTAAGTGATAATATAAGCAATGCTGTTGTTTACCCCGATAAGCTACGTTCACCCAAACATCGTCATTATCTCGGGTTGCTGTTTTCTTTAAAGAATTTAGCGGAATTCATGTTAACTTACATATTTCTCACGACAATCCTTGCAATCACGGAGCTTTTTGTATATATTTTTCACGTTACCTATTTTCTTAGTAATAGGATAGGATTACTCACAAAATTTAAATAAACGGAGTGAAAGTGATATGTTACACCAATTTTCACGTAATGAATTAGCCATTGGAACAGATGGCGTAGATTTGCTTAAAAATACAACAGTTGCGATTCTTGGTATTGGCGGTGTTGGATCATTCGCTGCAGAAGCTTGTGCAAGAAGTGGCGTTGGTCGCATCATTCTAGTTGATAAAGATGATGTAGATATTACGAATATTAACCGTCAACTAGTCGCTTATATGTCTACAATTGGCCGTTCAAAATCAGCTGTCATGAAGGAAAGAATTGCGGATATTAACCCGGAGTGTGAAGTCATCGATTTGCATATGTTCTATACAGAAGAAACATACGAAAAATTCTTCAGTTATGAGCCGGACTATGTGATTGATGCGTCGGATACAGTTATTTATAAAATTCACATTATGAAAGAATGCTTAAAACGCGGTGTGAAAATTATTGCAAGTATGGGTGCTGCTAATAAAATGGACCCAACCCGTTTTAAAATTGCAGATATTTCAAAAACACATACAGATCCACTTGCGAAGGTCATTCGTGTGAAATTGCGTAAAGAGGGTATTAAAAAGGGCATACCTGTTATCTTCTCTGATGAGAGCCCAATCGTTGTTCGTCCGGATGTAGTGGAAACTGTCGGTAAACCTAATGCAGAAATTCGTAAAGCGCAATTACCCCCATCATCAAATGCGTTTGTGCCATCATCTGTTGGTTTAATCGCCGCGAGCTGGGTTGTACGTGATATTGTGCGAGATATAACGATCCAAACGGTACGAGACTAAGCTTAAAGTTTAGAGACTTCCCTTTCATGAAACAAAAATAGTGCAGAAGCAAATATGCTTTTGCGCTATTTTTTTTTGGCCTAAAAGGTAAATTGACGAACTTTTGGATAAAAATATTAAATTACCAATTGACTACCATATCGGGAGCTGTTATATTTTATATATCGACAGACGATATATCTGCTAGCGATATAAAGAGGTGAATAAATCTATACGGATACTGCTTCTAAAATAGCTCATTATCACCGGATTATTACGATACGAAGTGCAATAATCGTATTAAATGTAATCATGCTTTTCATTAATCTTTTCTTAGTTAAAGTATCAGATGTTACGCATTTCGCTATGGGTGTTAATGTAGGTATGGCATTTTCCTTTTTTATTGTCATTCTTAGCATACTCAATAAAAAGAGGAAACTAAAAAACTCGCAGCTACTGTTCCATAATTAAAAATGAAGCAAAAACTAAACTACTATTGGATATTACGTATTGTTTTCAGGAATGGCTAGTCCAGATACGATGCTTATCAAGGTGTTCTCTTATTTTCCGTTTACATCAGGAATGATTATGCCACTACGCATTGGGGCTACTGATATTGCGGCAACAGAGCCGATGATTTCACTCGGTGTACTTATTGCGACTGTAGTCTTCCTATTCATGCTTAGCCTCTCGTTCTACAAACGTAGCGTATTAACATATAGCTCGGGTGGTATTATCCAAAAAATCAAAACGGTTTTAAAAGTTACGACATGATCCAATTCTAATGTGTGTAGATGTTATACATCAAAAATACAAAAGTAAATCCCCCACTTAAGCTTTAATTTCCAAAGCCGCGAGCTGGGGTATGTGTGATATTGTGCGAGACTAAGCTTTAAGTTTAGAGACTTCCCTTTCATGAAATAATAATAGTGCAGAAGCAAATATACTTTTGCGCTATTTTTATGTAATAGATACCATTAATGATATTAAATGGGCATAAATGTATTGACAAACATATCGTCTGCTGATATATTTTTTATGTCGGATGCTGATATATCTTCCATAGATGTAAAGAGGTGGATTTTATGCAACAACATGCTCCTTTAACAGAGGGGGTTTATTATATTTTGTTAGCTTTATATGAGCCAAGACATGGATATGGCATCATGCAATTGGTGGAGTCATTAAGTAATGGGCGGGTGCAGCTTGGTCCAGGTACATTATACGGGGCGATTAAGTCTTTAGTGCAGAAAAAGTGGATTGTACCCTATGAAGAAGATGGGAGGAAAAAGGAATATGTCATCACAGCTCTTGGCAAAGAAGTTGTCGAAGATGAGCTGAGACGTTTAAAAGAATTATATATGAATGGGCAAAATATACTGAATCAGGAGGGTCCTTTATGATAACAGCGCATCGCTTTTTTATCGATTATGAAAAGGAGGAAAAATGGCTAGATGCTCAAAGCCAAAAAGGATTACATTTAAAAAAAGCAATCCCTTTCTATTATCAATTTGAAGAAGGTGTCCCAGAGAAATATACTTATCGCTTAGTATTATTACCAAAGGATCGTAAGGAGTATTTAGAGTTTTTAGCCTCTACTGGAGTGGAGATAGTAGCGATTTTTATTCTTTGGGCATATGTCCGAAAAAAAGAAGAAGAGCGTCCATTTGAATTGTATTCGGACAGTACATCTAAAATCGCTTATTTGTGTAAAATTTTATTTCTCTATAGTTTTGTATTCATTTTAAATGTAGCTAGTTCAATTCTAAATTTTGTTGTATCGACTAGTGTATGGACTGGGTTAATTAATGCTAGCGCATCGCTAATAATGTTGATCGCAATGGTGCAAGTGTATACAAGAATACGGGCCTTACAAAATGAGCGAGAAATTTTTCATAAATAAATTGAATACATATCTGAGGTACATACGTATAGATAGTATATTCAGAAATTAGAATAAAAGGAGACTTCCAATGGCATTAGTTATTAAAGAGGTAACAAAACGTTACCAGGATTTTGTGGCAGTGAACAACCTTTCTTTCAAAATTGAGAAGGGCGAGATTTTCGGCTTAGTTGGTCAAAATGGAGCTGGGAAAACGACGACATTCCGAATGATTTTAGATTTGCAGGAAACGACTAAAGGAGAAATTTCTTGGAATGGTAAGTCCATTCATTCAATTGATCGTGATTTACTCGGTTATTTACCAGAGGAACGCGGTATTTTCCCTACGATGCCAGTCGAAGATCAGCTATACTTCTTCGGTGAATTAAGAGGTTGTAAGAGAAAAGATTTAAAGAAGGATGTCGAGTATTGGATTAAGCGTTTTGAACTTGAAGATAAGCGTAAAGCAAAGGCTGAAACGTTATCAAAAGGAAATCAACAAAAAGTTCAGCTTATCGCAAGCTTTATACATAAGCCAGAGTTTTTAATATTAGATGAACCATTTAGTGGGCTAGATCCAGTGAATAAAGATTTATTAAAAGATGCCATTTTAGCCCTAAAGGAAAATGGTACGACGATTTTATTTTCAAGTCATCAGATGGAGAATGTAGAAGAGCTTTGTGATCATTTATGCTTGTTAAAACAAGGAGTATCACTGTTTTCTGGTAGTTTACTAGATTTGAAAAAGCAATATGGTAAAACGAAGCTAACAATTCGTACAGAGATGACTGTAGCAGAGCTTGAAGCATTAGCTGGCGTTAAGCATGTACAAATGGGTAAGGAGCAATTTACACTTACTTTAGAAGATGAGTCATACGCAAAAGAGATTTTCGATATCGTCTCTAATGGCGGTTATATCGAAAAATTCAGCCTAGATTATTTATCTCTAGATGAAATTTTCAAAGATAAGGTAGGTGGCAGTAATGTCTAAGTTTTGGCTATTAGTGAAGCAACTTTATAAGCAAAAAATTAAAGCGAAGTCATTTATTTTCTCTATTCTTATATATATTGTAGTCATTAGTTGTGTTATGTTCTGGTCAGATATTAAAGAGGCATTGTTTGCAGAGGAGCCATTGAAGATTGCTGTATTAAATGATACTGAAGCAGATTTAAAAGCGTTATTTACTTCTAGTCCAGATGTAGAATTTTCATTCCCAAAAGAAGAGGAAGCTGCAGTTGAGAAAAAGGTTAGGGATGAAGATTTAGATGCGGCGATTTTTATTCAAGATAAGGGTGGATCGTTAGTAGCAGAAATTGCGACATTTAAACCGCTAACGTTTAATGATCAGCAAAGTGTATCTTCTAGTATTCAATATGCAGGGAAGATTTATGAAGTACAGCAACTTAATTTATCAGCGGAGCAAGCGGATAAAATTTTGCAATCTGAAACGACTATTTCAATGAAAAATTTGAATGAGGAAACAGCTGGTGGGAAAAGTGAAGATGAGAAAGCGGCTGGAATTGGCGCTTCATTTTTAGTTGGATTTTTAATCTACTCGTTTGTGATGTCATTCTTATCGATGATTACGACAGATGTGGCATCTGAGAAGGGATCTCGCGTTTTAGAAGTACTACTTGCGAGCATCAAACCAGCTACACATTTCTTAGCGAAATTAACGGGGACATTTTTACTCGCGTTAACGCAAATTGTAGTTTTACTTACAGTACAATCGTTATTATTTATGTTAGTAGATGGTGGTTCGAAATGGGATAAAGTTATTGAAGTGATAAATGGACTGTCTGCAGGCTATGTTGGTTATGCGATTGCGTTTTTATTATTAACAATCGTATTATTCCTTATTATGGGTGCCCTGCTTGGTTCGCTTGTGTCAAAAGTAGAGGAGTCGAGTCAAGCGATGATGCCGGCTATGATGTTGGGCCTTGCTGGATTTTACGTTTTACTATCAGGTATGTATAGTCCAGATACGATGCTTGTGAAAGTGTTCTCTTACATTCCATTTACATCTGGAATGGTGATGCCACTACGCATTGGGGCTACTGATATTGCGGCAACAGAGTCGATGATTTCACTCGGTGTACTTATTGTGACTGTAGTCTTATTATTCATGCTTAGCTTATCGTTCTACAAACGTAGCGTATTAACATATAGCTCGGGTGGTATTATCCAAAAAATCAAAACGGTTTTAAAAGTAACGACATGATTAAAAGAAGTACCTTTGGCGTACTATGTAGTAAATGACAAGCGATTGAATAAATTTTTACCATGGGAATTAAGAAGTAGTATAGATTAAAGTTTTGATCTTTTATAAGAATAAGAGCGTGTATTGGAAAAATCCATTCAATACATGCTTTTTTATTTATCTAATTTTCATAAATATAGGGTCTAATGATGGGTTTTTATTAGTTTTCTGCAACTTGAGTAAAAGTACGAAAATAATATATTTAAACTATTCACAATAATGTTATAATTATGAAAAATAGGTGTAAATATGGGGAATGTGAAATTTTGTTTACTACTAATGATAATGTCTAAACCAATAGTGAGGGAGTGTTTTAATCAGAATTTCAATACTAAGATTTAAAAACCAATAATGAGAAATTCCAGATTGTCTAAATTATACTGAACACTAAGTAGTCGGTCAGTTCACTAAAAAAGAGTGGTACTCTCAGTAAAAAGAAATAGATTAAAATGATTTTTAATTGTTCAATTATAGTTGCTGAGTAACAGAATACGAAGTTATTTGTTAGATTAAAGAACTTATCTGTCCATAAATTCAAAAAAGTAATTATCATTTAATTTCAGGGGAAATAATTTATTTATTGGGGTGGATGAATTGAAAGTTATAGAAGAATTGGAGAGGTTTCATTTTGCTACGGTAGAAATGGATGATGAGCATACAGAATTTGAATCTGCATTAAAACTAATTACAGATGGAAAAGACGGTTTAGCTGCAGAGAAGTTGAAACATCTTTATTGTGATTCTCAAGGTCTTTCATTACGGGGTCTATGTGCTCAAATTTTATTTGAACTTTATTTTGTTAAATCCGAATGGAAACAAATAGAGCTTCTCGGCCTTTTTGATGAACCTAGTATTGAAAAAAGCAATCGATTAATTGCGAAAGCTTGTAGTCAGTTTGAACAAACGACATTCATTTTTCAAAACAATCAAATATGTATTCCTATGCAACTAAGCAGATCTGGCTCACCAACGATTGAGGTAATGATTAATGGACATAAGAAGTGCTTTTGGTTAGATACTGGAGCAATGATGACAGTCATTTCTAATTCTTTAGCAAAAGATTGTCATATTAACTTAATTAAAGATAAAGAATTTCAGGTGGAAGGTTCAACTGATCAAAGTTCGGGTACCGATTTGGCCTTAATCGATTCAATTGTAATAAAGGATCTATCGATTCGTAACCAGCCTACATTGGTGTTAATGGATGATTTGTTAACGATTCAAAACCCTGATACGAAAGAGATAATGATTATTGATGGAATTATTGGATGGGATATCATTCAACATATCTATTTGGAAATTGATTATAGTCAGGACAAAGTAACGATTCAGAAACCAAAACGAAAAGATGATGCGGAGAACAACCTTTTCTTTTGTGGGTATCCAATTTTGAAAGTGAAGTCAAAGAATCAAGTTCCCTTGTTTTTCGGATTAGATACCGGTGCAAATAAGTCCCATTTTGGACAACCTCTCCTATCGAAAATCGGTAATCTGAAAATAGAGAAAAGATTTGTCCAAACTGGAGGCATCGGGGGGGAGATAGAAAGAGAAATAGATAGCCTTGAAAATTTAATTGTTTATTTGAATGATGATCAATCCATAAGTTTGCACAACGTAAGGAAGGTATTGATAGAACTTGCTACTTTCTTTAAGCTAGATGGAGTTTTTGGGAGTGATATTGCTAAAGATGGGCGCTTGATTATTGATTATACCAATAGAAAGATTGAGCTTCTGCCTATAAAAAAGTATTGATGTTAATAGTGTAATGGACTGTTTAGATCAAACTTTTTTCAAAAGAGTCTATATATACTAAAATATTAAAGCTGAAAAAGATGGTTTAAACAAACTTTATTCTAAAGCTACAAATAGAAGGATAGATAAAGCAAATTTCTTCTGCTTATCTACCCTTCTATTTTTGTTTGAAAAAGAGAACAAAATATCGATATTTTCTATAGTCAAGACAATTAATGATATTGTAGGGATTGCTTTTATTTCTTAAACGATTTCAGCTTATCATAAATCCCAGCCATGCGTTTTTCTTCGCCGGCAATGACAGGTTTGTAATATTCGGTGCCGACAAGTTCGTCAGGCAAATATTCTTGATCGACCCAACCTCCGAAAGTGCCGATAGGTGTGTTATGTGGATACTGATAGCCCTCTACGCCTAATGTTTTTGCGCCTGTATAATGGGCATCACGTAAATGCATAGGAATGTCGCCTGTTTTTCCAGCATGAATACCAGCAATGGCTGCGTCAATTGCTGAAATGGCTGAATTCGATTTGGACGCTAAGCACATTTCGATAACGGCTTGAGCTAATGGGATACGTGCTTCAGGTAAGCCAAGACGTTCAGCCGCTTGCACAGCTGCTAGGACATGCCCCCCTACTTCGGGATTTGCAAGACCTACATCTTCATAACCCATAACGAGTAGTCTGCGTGATACGGCAACTAAGTCACCATTTTCTAAACAGTGCGCTAGATAGTAAAGTGCAGCGTTTGTATCACTCCCTCGTACGGACTTTTGTAAGGCAGATAACAAATTATAAAAATGCGAGCCTTTTTTATCGCCGAATACGCCGATACGTTCTGCTAGATTTTTGACTGTTGAATCCTGTACAATCGTTTCATTATTCTCTTCATCAGAGGCATAGTAAACTGACTCCAATAATGTTAATGCTTTTCGTGCATCTCCGTGTGCAGCTGTAACAATTTTATCGCGTTGTAAGTCAGTTAAGCGAATCGTATAGCGGCCAAGACCTCGCTCTTTATCTTTTAAAGAACGTAGCACAAGTGCATCGATATCTTCATATGTTAAGCGTTTCAATTGTTTGATCTCGCCACAGCGAGAGCGAACGGCAGGATTGACGTCATGGAAAGGATTTTCCGTGGTTGCGCCGATTAGAACAATGGTTCCATTTTCTACATGTGGTAGTAATGTATCTTGTTGTAGTTTATTGAAACGATGGATTTCATCTAAGAATAGGAGTACTTTACCTGTTAGCTGTGCTTCAGCTACTACATCTTCCACATCTTTTTTTCCAGCACGCGTTGCGTTTAAAGCGAAAAAAGGCAGGCGAGAAGTGCCGGCAATGGCATAGGCAATCGATGTTTTTCCGATTCCGGGTTCGCCGTAAAGTAATATAGAAGGAACATGTCCATTTGTAATCATTTTATATAAAGTGGTACCTTTTCCGATAATATCCTGTTGACCTACGACTTCATCTAAATTGCGTGGTCGCATGCGAAATGCGAGTGGTTCATTTGGCAAACTGATTGCCTCCTCTCGTACGTTTGTTCTATTTTGAAGCTTGTAACATTTATGATAAAGCATTCCCGAGTAGAATGGAAGGAAATATGCTATACTTTATCGTATAAATGTAAGCTATTATATAGAGGTGTAAACTTTGAAAATCTCAACTAAAGGCCGTTATGGTCTCACAATTATGATCGAATTAGCAAAACAATATGGACAGGGCCCAATTCCTTTGCGACAAATTGCAGCAGATAACAATTTATCAGAGGCCTATTTGGAGCAACTTGTCTCACCACTTCGAAACTCAGGTTTAGTGAAGAGTGTACGCGGGGCTTATGGTGGTTATATGTTATCAAAACCTCCACATTTAATCTCATCAGCAGATGTCATTCGTGTACTTGAAGGACCGATTCAGCCAGTTGAAGGAATCGAAAACGAGGCACCACCTCAGCGACAGCTTTGGATGGATATTCGTGATGCTGTGAAAAATGTATTAGATACAACTTCATTAGAGGATTTAGCTGCTTATAAAGAACAAGATTCTGATGACGGCTATATGTTTTATATTTAAAGGAGATTTTTTACAATGAATGAAATTTATCTAGACCATGCAGCCACTTCTCCAATGCATCCAGACGTTATTAAGAAAATGACGGAACTGATGGGCACTGTGTTCGGCAATGCATCTAGTATTCATAGTGTTGGGCGTAATGCACGTAAATATTTGGACGATGCAAAAACTATTTTTGCACGATCAATCGGTGCCAATGACCATGAAATCATTATGACGAGTGGTGGTTCTGAAGCGGATAATTTAGCGATTTTCGGTACGGCGTATGCGCGTCGGGAAGAAGGTCTCCATATTATTACGTCTCAAATTGAACATCATGCTGTGTTGCATACTTGTGAACGTCTTGAAAAACAAGGCTTTAAAGTGACGTATTTACCTGTCAACGAACAAGGGATAGTTTCCGTCCAAGATTTTAAAAAAGCACTAACAGATGACACGATTTTAGTGACAATTATGTATGGTAATAATGAGGTCGGATCAGTACAACCGATTAAAGAAATCGGTGCTTTATTGAAAAATCATCAAGCCTCGTTCCATACGGATGCTGTCCAAGCTTATGGCGTGGAAAAGCTCGACGTGGGTGATTTACAAGTCGATTTATTATCGGTTTCTTCTCATAAATTGAACGGCCCTAAAGGGTTAGGATTCCTATATCAACGTGATAATACGCCGTTACAACCAGTTTTGGTTGGTGGAGAACAAGAGCGTAAACGTCGTGCCGGTACAGAGAATATCCCGGCAATCGGTGCATTTGCAGAAGCTGTAAGTATTGCACAAACTACTTTAGAGATGAAGCAACAGGAATTTGTTAGCTTCCGTAAAGCATTTTTAAACACACTAGATCAAGATAAGATTGATTATCATGTGAATGGTGATACTATTAATTATTTACCACATGTATTGAATATTAGCTTTGCAGGTATGGATGTTGAATCCTTCCTAGTGAACTTAGATATGGCAGGAATTGCTGCATCAAGTGGCTCTGCGTGTACAGCAGGATTAGTCGATCCTTCGCATGTGTTAGTAGCAATGTATGGCAAAGGTGCGGCAGAACTACGTGATTCGATTCGTTTTAGCTTTGGACTTGGACTAACTTTAGAAGATGTTCAATTGGCTGCTGATAAAACGGTTGAAATTGTCCAACGATTAGCGAAATAAAAGAAAAAAGGTGAATGATATGAACGCAACAAAAGACCCTTCAAAAACACGCGTTGTTGTCGGCATGTCTGGAGGAGTCGATTCTTCAGTTGCTGCGTATTTATTGAAAAAACAAGGCTATGACGTGATTGGCATCTTCATGAAAAACTGGGACGATACAGATGAATTTGGTGTTTGTACTGCAACGGAAGATTATGATGATGTTATTAAAGTATGTAACCAAATCGGCATCCCTTATTATGCAGTAAACTTTGAAAAGCAGTATTGGGATAAAGTTTTCACATATTTTTTAGAAGAATACAAAGCAGGACGTACCCCAAACCCGGACGTTATGTGTAATAAAGAAATTAAATTCAAAGCGTTTCTTGAGCATGCATTAAAACTTGGTGCTGATTATTTAGCGACAGGTCACTATGCACAAGTAGCTGAGCGTAACGGTGAAACAGTCATGCTACGCGGAAACGACGATAATAAAGATCAAACGTATTTCTTAAACCAATTATCACAAGAACAATTATCAAAAGTAATGTTCCCAATTGGTCATTTAGAAAAGCCAAAAGTGCGTGAAATTGCGCTTGAAGCAGATCTTGCAACTGCAAAGAAAAAAGACTCAACAGGCATTTGCTTCATCGGTGAACGTAACTTTAAACAATTTTTAAGTCAATACTTACCGGCTCAACCAGGTAATATGGAAACAATGGACGGCGTCGTTATGGGTAAGCACGACGGTTTAATGTACTACACAATTGGTCAACGCCATGGTTTAGGTATCGGCGGAGAAGGCGATCCTTGGTTTGTAGTAGGGAAAGATCTAGAGAAAAACGTGTTATTAGTTGGACAAAATTTCCATAATGATAAGCTTTATTCTCATAGCTTAACAGCTGTGAAATTAGGCTTTACTTCAAATAAACCAAAGCATGAGAAATTTAGTTGTACGGCTAAATTCCGTTATCGCCAACAAGATACACCTGTTGAAGTTGAAATACTGGGAGAAGATCAAATACGTGTTACTTTTGAAGAACCAGTACGTGCCATTACACCAGGACAATCGGTCGTATTTTATGATGGCGACGAATGTCTAGGCGGCGCAACGATTGATGAAGTCTTTAAAGACGGTAAAAAACTAACTTACGTTGGTTAATAGGAGTGGAATTAGTGGATTTTAACGAACAAGGTATAAAAGCTATTCAAGAAAAGCGTTATGAAGATGCTGTCCAAGCTTTTACACAAGCGATTGAAGAAGAGCCAAATAACACAGTAGGTTACATTAACTTTGGTAACCTACTTGCTTCTATGGACGAAACGGAAAGAGCAGAACGCTTTTTCCAAAAAGCCATTACTTTAGATGAAAAAGCTGCAACAGCCTACTATGGTTTAGCGAATCTTTACTATAATAACGAGCGCTTTATGGAAGCTGCAAAGTTATATGAAATTGCCATTCGCCTCGGTATTGAAGGTGCAGATGCTTTTTATATGCTTGGTAAAAGTTTCGAGCGCGCTGGTGAAACAAAATTAGCCCTGCCATATTTACAAAGAGCCGCAGAACTAGCACCTGAAGATGTTCAAGTGCGACTAGCTTTTGGTATTTTACTATGCTCACTAGAAATGTTCGATGTGGCACAAAAAGAATTACAATATGTTATCGATGAAGATTGGAATAATGCAGATGCTCACTACAATTTAGGTGTTCTCTTTGCAGTCTCAACTGAACGTACAGAAGATGCAATATATCACTTAAAGCAAGCATTTACACTACAACCTGATTTTGATCAAGCGCGTTATATCCACGATATGATTGCGATGAACCACCAATAAAAAGGAGGTGACAGTGTTGACTGAAAATCTATCATTGTTTCAAGAAGAACAGCTATTTATCGTCGGTCGGCCTGTCGTCTCTATCTTTCATAATCCCCAGAATTTATTTTCTATTATTAAGTTGAAAATTCAAGAAACGAATACAACGTATAAAGAAAAAGAAGTTATAGTGACAGGCTTTTTTCCGTCTGTCGTTGAAGAAACGTTGTATCGTTTTACGGGGCAATTGAAGCAGCACCCGAAATACGGTTTGCAATTTCAAGCGGCCACTTTTTTAAAAGAGATTCCAGGTACTGAACAAGGTGTCGTGCATTATTTATCAAGTGATCTATTCCCAGGCATCGGTCATAAAACGGCTGAAACGATTGTTAAAAGACTAGGGAAAGATGCCATCAAAATTATTATTAATAATCCTGATGCGCTCGATGAAATTCCACGACTTACGGAAGATAAAAAAGAGACATTACGTACCGTGCTAGAGCAAAATCTAGGGCTGGACCGTATTATGATTCAATTAAATGAATGGGGCTTCGGTCCACAGCTTGCAGTCAAAATTTATCAAATGTATGAAAATGAAGCGATTCAACTATTAACGCAAAATCCGTATCGCCTCATTGAAGAAATTGAAGGTATTGGCTTTCAACGTGCAGATGAATTAGGCGCTAAATTACATATTACGGGTGATCATCCGGATCGTATAAAGGCTGCAATCTTGCACCTTTTAAACGTTAGTGCACTATCAGAAGGCCATGTCTTTATGGATGCAAAAGATATACTACCACAAGCCAAAAACCTCCTCGAAATGAGTCAAGCATTTGAAATTCCATTTGATGCTATTTCAAAAGCATGTATTGAACTTCGTGAGGAAAGTAAAATTTGTGGTGAAGAAACCCGTCTGTATATGCCTTCCCTTTATTTTTCAGAAATTGGCATTGCTTCGAAAATTACAGAGCTCGCCCAAAAGAATGAAGAGCAATCCGCGTTCCCTACATCCGAAATCCGAAAATTTATCGGTGATGCAGAGGAACGTTTTGGTGTTTCATACGCTGAAACGCAAGTGGATGCCATTGAAAAAGCTATTAACTCGGCTGTTATGATTTTAACGGGTGGACCTGGTACAGGGAAAACGACAGTTGTCAAAGGTATTGTGGACGTTTACGCAGAGCTTCATGGTTTATCTTTGGACCCAAAGGAGTATGCTGCAAAGGACGAGCCATTCCCAATAGTACTAGCTGCACCAACAGGGAGAGCTGCAAAGCGCCTTAGTGAATCAACTGAATTACCAGCGATGACAATCCATCGTTTGCTCGGCTTTACAGGACAGGATAAGGAAGAGGAAACGGAGAAGGAAGTAGGCGGTCGACTCATCATCATAGACGAAATGTCGATGGTGGATACTTGGCTTGCACATCAATTATTAAAATCGTTAAATGATGATTGCCAAGTTATTTTTGTTGGCGACCAAGATCAATTACCACCAGTGGGTCCTGGACAAGTGTTAAAAGATTTACTCGCATCTAAAGCGATTCCAACGGTTGAATTAACAGATGTTTATAGACAAGCGGACGGTTCATCTATTATTGAACTTGCTCACCAAATGAAAAAAGGCGAAATGCCACAAAACATACTTGCCAAAACATCTGACCGCTCCTTTATCCAAGCTACGTCCGATCAAATAGCAGATGTTATTAAGCAGGTCGTGTCAAGTGCCGTGAAAAAGGGCTTCTCTATTCATGATGTTCAAATATTAGCGCCGATGTATAGAGGTCCTGCTGGTATTGATGCCATCAATAAAATGATTCAAGAGCTCGTTAATCCAAAGAAAACAGAGAAGCGTAAGGAAATAACATTTGGCGATGTCACTTATCGTATTGGTGATAAAATATTACAGCTCGTCAATCAGCCGAATAGCAATGTTTTCAACGGTGATATGGGTGAAGTAATTAGTATTATCAAAGCGAATGAAACAATCGAGAAGCAAGATTTACTCGTAGCTTCTTATGACGGTATTGAAGTAACGTATCAACGTGGTGATTTGAATCAGATTACACTTGCTTACTGCTGTTCGATCCATAAATCGCAAGGTAGTGAATTCCAAACGGTCATTATGCCTGTAGTACGTGGTTATTCGAAAATGCTACGAAAAAACTTACTTTATACAGGTATTACACGAGCAAAAAACTTCCTTATTCTTTGTGGCGAAGTCGATGTTTTTAAATACGGTATGCTTAGAACGGATGATCTGCAACGCCAAACGACTTTAGCACATCGCTTGGAACAAGTTGAGGTGTTAGAAGCTATTGTAGAGTCTGCAGACCAGGAAATGATACAAGCGCCTAAAGAAATGAAGTTAACAACAATTGCCGAAGAGGACGAACAGTTATTCATTGGTTCACAATCTTTAGATGCCAAAAATTATTTAGATATTCATCCCTTAATCGGTATGAAAGGCGTTAGTCCTTATGATTTTCTTGAAGAAGAGAATTGACAGATACAGCGACCTTTTTTAAAATAGGATTGAGTCCATATTTGAAAACAATTGTATTTTCGAATATTTTAACTAACAACACATATATCGCTTAAAACTGCGAAGGATAAAAGTACAATATGGAAAGTGTGCAGAAAGAGGTTTCAAGGCTGCGAGAACCTTCACCAACCATTTTGGAAAGCTCATCCTGAGTACAGCTAATCCCTGTCGTTTGCCGCGTTAAGGCTTAATGAAGAGACAATAGATGCAAGATTTATCTATTGTAACTAGGGTGGTACCGCGAATTTTCAACCTTCGTCCCTTTTATAGTGGATGAAGGTTTTTTATTGTCTAAAGGAGGAAAACACATATGCAAACAGCAGCAGAAATTCGTCGTAAATTTATCGAGTTCTTTGAAGAAAAAGGACATAATCAAGAGCCAAGTGCTCCACTTGTACCAATCAATGATCCCTCATTATTATGGATTAACTCTGGGGTAGCAACATTAAAGAAATACTTTGATGGTCGCGTTATTCCTGATAACCCTCGAATTGTAAATGCACAAAAATCAATTCGTACAAATGATATTGAAAACGTAGGTAAAACAGCTCGTCACCATACATTTTTTGAAATGTTAGGTAACTTCTCAATTGGTGATTACTTTAAAAAAGAAGCGATTCATTATGCTTGGGAATTTTTAACTGATGAAAAATGGATGGGCTTTGAAGGTGAAAAACTTTCTATTACAATTCACCCTGAAGATATAGAAGCATATACAATCTGGAAAGACGAAATCGGCATTCCTGAAGAGCGCTTAATCCGTCTTGAAGGTAACTTCTGGGATATCGGTGAAGGTCCAAGTGGTCCAAACTCTGAAATTTTCTACGACCGCGGAGAATCTTATGGAGCAGACGAATCAGATCCTGAGTTATATCCAGGTGGCGAAAATGAACGCTACTTAGAAATTTGGAATCTTGTGTTCTCTGAGTTCAACCACAATCCTGATGGCACATATACACCACTACCAAAACAAAATATTGATACAGGTATGGGGCTAGAACGTATGGCTTCCGTTGTCCAAAATGTACCAACAAATTTTGATACCGATTTATTTATGCCAATTATTGAGCATACTGAACGCATTTCTGGTGAAAAATATCACGTTGATGTGAACAAAGATGAAGCATTCAAAGTAATCGCTGACCATACTCGTACAGTAGCATTTGCAATTGGCGACGGAGCACTACCGTCAAATGAAGGTCGTGGCTATGTGTTACGTCGATTATTGCGCCGTGCTGTGCGATATGCAAAACAATTAGGTATCGAAAAACCATTTATGTTTGATTTAGTACCAACAGTTGGTGAAATCATGGTTGACTTCTATCCAGAAGTAAAAGAAAAACAAGAATTCATCATGCGTGTTATTAAAAACGAAGAAGTACGTTTCCACGAAACATTAGACGGTGGCTTAGCAATCTTCAATGAAGTTGTGGCAACACAGAAGGCAGCAAACTCATCTATCGTTCCGGGTAAAGATGCATTCCGCTTATATGACACGTATGGCTTCCCTGTTGAATTAACAGAAGAATACGCTGAAGAAGTAGGTATGACTGTTGATCACGAAGGTTTTGAAAAAGAAATGGAAGCACAACGTAATCGTGCTCGTGCGGCTCGCCAAGACGTTGACTCTATGCATGTTCAATCAGAAGTATTAGCTAACTTAAAACAAGAAAGTACATTTGTTGGTTACGAAAGTTTACAAACTGATACAAAAGTAGCTGCAATCGTTGCAAATGGACAAGAAGTAACAGTAGCTTCTGAAGGTGAAGAAGTGTTAGTTATCTTGTCAGAAACACCATTCTATGCTGAATCAGGTGGTCAAATTGCTGACCATGGTACAATCTCAAATGATTCATTTTCTGCCTCTATTAAAGATGTGCATAAAGCACCAAATGGCCAAAGTTTGCATACCATCATTGTAGAAACAGGCGAAATGCATGTTGGGGATGACGTTCATGCGACAGTAGATCGTCATGCTCGTAATCATACTATTAAAAATCATACAGCCACTCACCTTTTACAACGTGCGTTAAAAGACACATTAGGTGCTCACGTCAACCAAGCGGGTTCTTATGTAGGACCAGACCGTTTGCGTTTTGACTTCTCTCACTTTGGTCAAGTAACAAAAGAAGAGTTAGAAACAATCGAACGTATGATTAATGAGAAAGTTTGGGATGATATCGCTGTTGTTATCGAAAATAAAGCAATTGACGAAGCAAAAGCAATGGGTGCAATGGCTCTATTCGGTGAAAAATATGGTGATGTAGTACGTGTTGTACAAGTGGGTAACTATTCATTAGAACTTTGCGGTGGTATTCACGTAGAACGCACATCACAGATTGGCTTCTTCAAAATCGTTTCTGAAGGTGGAATTGGTGCGGGTACTCGACGCATTGAAGCTGTAACAGGTAAAGCAGCATTTGAGGCGGCTAAAGAAGAACAACATGTTTTAGAACAAGCAGCGGCATTATTAAAAGCAAATCCAAAAGATTTAGTTGCTCGTGTTGAAGGTTTACAACATGATTACAAAGAACAACAACGTGAAAATGCAGCACTTTCTTCTAAAATTGCGAACGCTCAAGCGTCTAATATTTTATCTGCAGCTCAAGAAATCGGTGGCGTCACAGTTCTTGCGACAAAAGTAGAAGCAAAAGACAACAATCAACTACGTCAATTAATGGATGACTTAAAAGAAAAAATGACGAATAGTGTAATTGTTTTAGGTGCTACTGAAGGCGATAAAGTCATGTTAATTGCAGGTGTTACAAAAGATATAGCTGGTGGAAACTATCATGCTGGTAACATCGTCAAAACTGTAGCAGAACAATGTGGAGGTAAAGGCGGCGGCCGCCCAGATATGGCGATGGCTGGAGCAAAAGAAGGCTCTAAACTTGCAGAAGCGCTAGAATCTGTTTATGATTATGTAAAATCTATTTAAAAGGTATCCTGATTACGGTATACTTACTATTGAATAGAAGGTTTTTATACTTTCAAAAACTTAAAGTGAGGTGCTGAGCATGAGTTCGTTCGATCAAACGATGAAATTTAATTTTCCGGAAGAATCTATGGAACAAGAAGTAAAGGAAACTATGCTTCATGTTCATGCGGCACTAGAAGAAAAAGGGTATAATCCGATTAATCAGATTGTTGGTTATCTGCTGTCAGGCGATCCGGCATATATTCCTCGTCATCAAGAGGCTCGTAATAAAATTCGCAAGTTAGAGCGTGACGAAATATTAGAAGAACTTGTGAAATTCTATATTAAAAAGAATAACGAGGCGTAATAATGAGAATAATGGGTTTAGATGTTGGTTCTAAAACAGTTGGAGTAGCAATCAGCGATGCACTAGGTTGGACTGCTCAAGGAATTGAAACTGTAAAAATCGACGAGGAAAACGAGGAATTTGGTATCGACCGAATTCGTGAACTTGTCCAATCATATGGAGTAACGGAATTCGTAGTTGGATTCCCAAAAAATATGAACAATACTGTTGGTCCTAGAGGAGAAGCTTCTATGCGCTATAAAGAGCTACTAGAAAAGACCTTCTCTATGCCTGTAACACTTTGGGATGAGCGTCTAACAACGATGGCTGCGGAGCGTCTGCTAATTGAAGCGGACGTCCGTCGCAAAGATAGAAAAAAAGTCATTGATAAAATGGCTGCGGCTATGATCCTTCAAGGATTTTTAGACCGAAAACAATTATGAGGTGAATATTATGACAAACGAACAAGAGCAAGAACAACGCAACATTACAATCGTAGATGAAGAGGGCAACGAACAATTATGTGAAGTACTACACACATTTGACTCTGAAGAGTTCGGCAAATCTTACGTACTTTACTTTGTAATCGGTTCTGAAGATGAGGAAGGCGAAGTAGAAATCTTTGCTTCAGCATTCACTCCATCTGAAGATGGCGAAGACGGTGAATTAGCACCAATCGAAACAGAAGCTGAATGGGATCTAATCGAGCAAGTTGTAAACGACCTTGATGAAGACATCGAAGCTGAATAAATTTTAATTAAACAAGAGGTGAAAAGTATGTCAAACGAACAAGAGCATGATCATAAGCATATCCATCTGATCGATGATGAAGGAAAAGAACACACATATGCTGTTCTTTATGAATTTACAGTAGACGCTACTGAAAACTCATACGTTCTTTATTATGAAGAGGGCGTTGAAGAAGGCGAACAAGTTGAAGTTTTCGCTGCTAAAACAATTGTATCAGAAGATGGCGAACTTGAATCGCTAGAAGAAATCGAAACAGATGAAGAGTGGGATATGGTTGAAGAAGTATTGAACACACTTGACGCTGAATTTGGTGAAGAGTAATCTGTTAGTTTTTATGAAAGCGGAATGGTTTTTGCATTCCGCTTTTTCTTTATGAAAATAGTTTTTATAGGTAATAGGAGGACAGCAAGTGGATCAGGAAACTCAAAAAAAGGAAATGCTGAACAAAATGAAGGAACGTAAAAAGGAAGTAAAAACCGTTCGTAAAATAGTTTTTATCATTGCTTTTGCATTTATTATTGTTGCGGCCATAATTAGTATAAGCATGTATTTTTATGTATCCGGTGCATTAAAACCTGTTGACTCTGAGTCAAACAAAACAGTGAAAATCGAAGTGCCAATCGGCTCAACAATCGATTCAATCGCTGTAATACTTGAGAAGAAGAACATCATTAAAGACGCCAAAGTCTTTAAGTACTATACAAAATTCAAAAATGAATCAGAGTTCCAAGCAGGTACGTACAAATTAACAAAAGCGATGACGATTGATGAAATTATCAAAAGCTTGAAAACTGGGAAAGTCTATCGACAACCGACATCTACATTAACAATTCCAGAAGGATTGACGTTAGATCAAATCGGCGCACGTATTGCGAAGAATACAACATATACGACGGACGAGTTTATGACCCTTGTAACGAGCAAAGAATTCGTGAAAAACATGAAATCAAAATATCCAGAATTGATTACAAAAAAAGTGAACAATAAAGACATTCGTTACGTATTAGAAGGCTATTTATATCCTTCAACCTACTCATTCTTTGCAGAGGATCCAACTTTAGAAGAAATTGTCGAGCAAATGATTGCGCAAACGAATACAGTCGTAACACAATATAGCGTTCAGTTAAAAGAAAAGAAAATGAGTGTTCATGAATTTTTAACATTTGCATCATTACTTGAACGTGAAGCAACTGCTAAAACAGACCGTGAAACAATCGCAAGTGTTTTCTATAACCGTCTTGAGACAGGTATGCCATTACAAACAGACCCAACAGTTTTATATGCATTAGGCGAGCATAAGGACCGTGTCTTATACAAAGACTTAGAAGTGAAACATCCTTATAACACGTACAAAGTGAAAGGTTTACCACCAGGTCCAATTGCCAATGCGGGGAAAGAATCTTTAGATGCGGCGATTAGTCCAGCTGATACGCCATACTTATACTTCTTAGCAGATAAAAATGGCATCAATCATTTCGCAGAAAAGTATGAAGACCATCTAAAAAATGTTGACAAATATATCAAGTAAACACCTGTAGAAGAAAAGCAGTACTCGCTTTTCTTCTATTTTCATGATAATATAAAGTGTATTTTTGATACTTAAGGAGCTATGAAAGTATGAACATTTCGGATTCATATATTCAAACCTTCATCCAACCAAGAAACGAATTGCTAATGGACATGGAACGCTTCGCGGAAGAAAATCATGTACCCATTATGCAATTACCTGCAATCGAGATATTGCTTCAAATGCTACGTATACAACAGCCAACATCTATTTTAGAAATAGGGTCAGCCATTGGCTATTCCGCTATTCGTATGGCAGAGACATTACCACAATGTCAGGTTGTGACGATTGAACGTGACGCTCTGCGTATTCAACACGCAAAACAATTTATTGCACAATCGGTTGCTAAAGAGAATATTGAGTTACTTGAAGGAGATGCGTTAGAAGTGGATGTGGAAAGTAATCATCCAACTTTTGATGCTGTTTTTATTGATGCGGCAAAAGGTCAGTACCAACGCTTTTTTGATAAATATAGTCCGCTAGTTCGTTCCGGCGGTATACTATATATCGATAATATGTATATGCATGGCCTATCAGATTTAGATATGAAAGAAGTGCCAAGAAGAAAAAGAACGATGATCCGCAACCTACATCATTTTGCAGATTGGATTATTAATCATCCTGATTATCAGTCCACTTTTTTTCCAGTAGGGGACGGATTGTTGATATGTATAAAGAGGTGACCATTCATGAAGAAACCTGAATTACTCGTTACACCACAATCTGTTGCACATGTTGAAGCACTCATCCAAGCTGGAGCGGATGCTTTTTTAATAGGTGAACAACAATTTGGTCTACGTTTAGCAGGTGAATTTTCAGTAGAACAAGTAGCTGCAGCAACTGAAAAAATCCATGCAGCAGGTAAAAAAGTGTATGTCGCAATGAATGCAATTTTCCATAATGATCGTGTAGACTCACTTGCGCCGTATATGCGAAAATTAGCGAAAATTGGCGTTGATGCAATCGTCTTTGGCGATCCCGCAATGATCGTTGCACGTCGTGAAGCAGAAGTGACTATTCCACTACATTGGAATCCAGAAACAATTGCAACGAACTGGTTCCAAGCAGACTACTGGGGTAAACGCGGTGCTACTCGTACTGTTTTAGCTCGTGAGTTAAGCATGGACGAAGTGATTGAGATTAAAGAAAATACTGAAGTTGAAATCCAAGCTCAAGTGCATGGTATGACTTGTATGTTCCAATCAAAACGAGCATTACTTGGTAACTATTTCTTATACCAAGATAAAGCAATGGAAATTGAAAACCGCAAAGACAATCGTAATATGTTCTTACATGATGACGAGCGTCACAACAAATACCCTATCTATGAAGACTTAAATGGTACGCATATTTTCAGTCCGAATGATATGTGTATTATTGATGAATTAGATGAGTTATTCGAAGCGGGAATTGATTCATTTAAAATTGAAGGTGTACTTCAATCACCTGAATATGTTGTCACTGTTACAGAATGCTATCGCAAGGCAATCGATGCATATGCTGAATCAGCTGATCAATATTACGATATCAAAAATGACTTATTAGCAAAAATTGAAGAAATTCAACCTGCAATTCGTCCATTAGATACTGGATTCTATTTTAAAGAAACAGTCTACTAAGAAAGGAGAGGTACACTTTGACATTATTACAAAATGATCGCATCAGCGAAATCATTGATGGCAAACGAGTCATCGTGAGAAAACCAGAATTATTAGCGCCAGCAGGTAGCTTAGAAAAACTCAAAATTGCTGTACACTATGGTGCGGATGCTGTATTTATCGGCGGACGTGAATTCGGTTTACGCTCAAATGCGGGCAACTTCTCCATTGACGAAATGCGTGAAGGTGTTGAATTCGCTAAAAAATATGGAGCGAAAATTTATGTCACAACGAATATTTTTGCACATAATGAGAATATGGACGGTCTTGAAGACTATTTACGTGATCTAGAATCAGCGGGTATTACTGGTATTATCGTAGCCGACCCATTAATTATTGAAACTTGCCGTGAAGTGGCCCCAAAAGTTGAAATCCATTTAAGTACGCAGCAATCTTTATCCAACTGGAAAGCAGTGCAGTATTGGAAAGAAGAAGGCTTACACCGCGTCGTTTTAGCGCGTGAAACAGGCGCTGAGGAAATCAAACTTATGAAAGAAAAAGTAGATATAGAAATCGAATCTTTCGTACATGGTGCTATGTGTATCGCTTATAGCGGACGCTGTGTACTTTCTAACCATATGACAGCTCGCGATTCCAACCGTGGTGGCTGTTGCCAATCATGCCGTTGGGACTATGATTTATATGAAGTTGAAGATGGAGTAGAAAAACCATTATTTACTGAAAATGAAGAAGCCTTTGCTATGAGCCCAAAAGACTTAAAATTAATCGAATCCATTCCGAAAATTATCGAGCTTGGTATCGATTCATTAAAAGTGGAAGGCCGTATGAAATCTATTCACTATGTAGCAACTGTTGTAAGCGTATACCGCAAAGTAATGGATGCATACTGTGCAGATCCAGATAACTTCAAAATCGACAAAGCTTGGTTAGAAGAACTGGATAAATGTGCAAACCGTGAAGCAGCTTCATCGTTCTTTGAGGGTGAACCGAGTTTTGAACAACAAATGTTTGGAGAGCACGGTAAACAAACGAAATACGATTTCGTAGGTATGGTACTTGACTATGATAAAGAAACAAAAATGGTTACATTGCAACAACGTAACTTCTTCAAACCAGGTGAAGAAGTGGAATTTTTCGGTCCTGAAATTGAAAACTTCCGCGTAACACTTGATGAAGTATGGGATGAGGACGGCAACGCACTAGATGCAGCACGTCACCCATTACAAATCGTGCGCTTCAAATGCGAAACAGAAGTATTCCCACATAATATGATGCGTAAGGAGAACCGTTAATGAATAAAAAACGTCCTGTTGTTATTGGGATTGCTGGTGGTTCTGGTTCAGGTAAAACGAGTGTCACACATGC
The DNA here is from genome assembly GCF_016612995.1 of Viridibacillus soli. Lineage (GTDB taxonomy): Bacteria > Bacillota > Bacilli > Bacillales_A > Planococcaceae > Viridibacillus > Viridibacillus soli. The sequence goes on along the minus strand of NZ_JAEOAH010000001.1, from coordinate 92,222 downwards.
AATTCATGATGTATTCAAAGATCACTCTGTCGTAGTAATTGAACAAGACTATTATTATAAAGACCAGAGCCATTTAGAATTTGAACAACGTTTATCAACAAACTATGACCATCCAAATGCATTTGACACAGATTTATTAATCGAAGATGTTAAACGTCTTTTAAATAGACAAGCCATTGAAAAACCAGTGTATGACTATGCCTTACATACACGTGCAAAAGAAACAATTCACATCGATCCACAAGATGTCATTATTTTAGAAGGTATTTTAGTTTTAGAAGATGAACGTCTACGAGATTTAATGGATATTAAATTATTCGTTGATACTGACTCCGATTTACGTATTATCCGTCGTATCATTCGTGACATTAACGAACGTGGTCGCTCAATCGATTCAGTTGTTGAACAATACTTATCAGTCGTTCGTCCGATGCACAATCAATTCATCGAACCGACGAAGCGATATGCCGATATTATCATCCCTGAGGGTGGTCAAAATGAGGTAGCAATCGACTTAATGGTAACAAAAATTAAAACAATTCTTGAATCTGAAACTATTGTGTAATATGATATTTATGGATTGGCAATATTTTCATACAAACTATGTCGCATTCTTTCTTAAGTAGCGGCATAGTATTTTTATTAAGTAGTGAATTATCTAAGGAGTGAAATACTTTGTCAAATGAAAAACAATACCCTATGACTGCTGCGGGTAAGCAGAAATTACAAGACGAAATAGAATACCTAATCTCAACGAAACGTAAAGAGGTCGTAGAGCGTATTAAGATTGCTCGTAGCTTCGGTGACCTTTCCGAAAACTCTGAGTACGATGCAGCTAAAGACGAACAAGGTTTCGTTGAAGGCCGTATCACAACTCTTGAAGCAATGATTCGTAACGCTGTAATCATCACTGATGATCAGTTAAGCAATGATTTTGTAGCACTTGGAAAAACGGTTACATTTTTAGAACTTCCTGATGGTGATGAAGAAACATACACAATCGTTGGTTCTGCAGAAGCAGATCCAGTAGAAGGTTTGATTTCAAATGACTCACCAATCGCTAAAGGTCTACTAGGCCGTAAAGTCGGTGAAGAGTTAAAAGTTTCTACACCAGGTGGAGACATGGACGTACGTATTATTACAATTAAATAAAATGATTATGCAAAAAGGCTTATTCTAAGTGGATGAGCCTTTTTTTGCTTGGGGCAATGAAACAATTCATGGTAGGATATAGACAATAGAGAGTTTACTAGGGGGAATCAAAATGGCTGATACTAAACGTCGATACAACCCACAACCTAATCGACCACAAGGTAAAAAGAAAAAAATGGATAAAGTACTAAATGGACTAATAGGTGTCGTTGTACTTCTTATACTCGTTGTTGCGGCAATGATTATTATAGGTGGTAAATCAGATGATAACGATAGTGCAAAAGAAAATATTACAAAGCAACCAGAAACAACGGTAACACAGAAACCGGCTGAAGAAGACACTGAAGAGCCTGAAGAACAGGAAGAACCGGAAGAACCGGTTGTTACTGAAGAAGATAAAAAGGATGACGATGAAGATATAAATGATGCAGATGAAACTACTACTGAAGAGAACAAAGGTGACTCAGCGATTGTAGATTCGGAAGATAAAACGCAAACAAACAGCGATGCATCTTCGAACAATAACTCAACTTCATCAGAAGATAAAACAAATAGCGCAACAGCAGAAAAAGAATCTTCAAAAGATCCTGTTGTCAAAGAAGTCATTAAAGACTCTAATTGGAAGCCAACTGCAACTGCGCAAAAGGATTCTGAAGGTGCTCATAATTCCAACTATGACAAAAACTCAACTGACTGGAAAGAGAAAATTACAACGCTTTCTACAACAACAGGCTTAGCTGAGAATGATATGATTGTTTGGTATATTAAAAATGGTGGTAGCCCTGATACAGCAATCGGTATCGTTTCTTCAAATGATAAAAAAGATAAATACCGAGTGAATATGAAATGGGTTAAAAACAAAGGTTGGAAACCAACGAAAATGGAAGTATTAAATACATTAACCGGTGCTTATTAACCATACATTATTAATTGAAAATGATTTTCTAGAAAAAACAAAAGCGTCCATCCAAAATCTTGACGGATGGACGCCTTTTGTTTATGTTTATAGAAGTGTCGAAAAAAGAAAGGCGGAAAAACATGAAAATCGCAGTAATCGGTGCAATGGAAGAAGAAGTAGAACTACTTCGTGCAACACTTGAAAATACATCTGCAACAACAATTGCAAATAGTGAATATACAACAGGTACATATAAAGGACATGATGTTATTTTACTTAAAAGTGGAATCGGTAAAGTAAATGCAGGGATGTCTACTACAATTCTTTTACATCAATTCAAACCAGAAGTCGTGATTAACACAGGTTCAGCGGGTGGCTTTGATGAAAACTTAGAAGTAGGAGCAGTGGTCATTTCTGATGAAGTACGTCACCACGACGTAGATGCGACTATTTTTGGTTATGAAATGGGCCAAGTACCTCAATTGCCTGCAGCTTTTAAAGCTGATGACTTACTTCGTAAAGTAGCTGAAGAGGCTGTAGAAGAGCTTGGAGAGCATCAATATGCAACGGGCCTAATTGCAACAGCAGATTCATTTATGAACGATCCTGAACGTGTAGAGCTTGTGAGAAGCTATTTCCCACAAATGAAGGCAGCAGAGATGGAAGCGGCAGCTGTAGCGCAAGTTTGCTACCAATTCGGTACGCCATTCGTTGTAATCCGTGCATTATCTGATATTGCTGGAAAACAATCTAATATTAGCTTTGATGAATTTTTACCTGTCGCAGCCAAGCACTCAACTGAAATTGTCTTACGCGTCATTTCAAAATTATAAACGTTCACAGTTTTGCCTATTATTTGACGGAAGTTGTACATATATCATCTTATCTAATGTAATATCCAAATGGTAAAATAGGAGTAGGGATGCTACACACTATTCTAGGGATGTTAGGGGGATTTGACATGGTATTTTTAATGGCAGGTGCAATGATAATCACAGCGCTAGCTAGTTTAATTATTACAGCTGAAACGTCTGACTAGCATGGATTACAAATAAGCTCTCTCTGAGATGCGTCTCAGAGGGAGTTTTTTTCATGTTTAAAATATTGATAGAGCTTGATTAATGCACGTTTTTCAATACGAGAAACATAGCTTCTAGAAATGCTCAACTTTTTGGCAATCTCTTTTTGAGTCAGCGGTTCAAAAGTGCCGAGTCCGTAACGGTTTTGGATAATTTCAAGCTCTCTTTCATCTAATTTATCGAGATGTCTGTATAAATGTTGCTCTTCTTCCTGTTGTTCAATTATCACATCAGTTGGAGGTTCATCACTTTGCAGTAGATCTGTAATTTCTAATGCGTTACCATCTTTATCAGTACCAATCGGTTCGAATAAAGAAACATCCTTTTGTACTTTCTTCTGAGCTCTCAGAAACATTAAGATTTCATTTTCAATACAACGTGCGGCATAAGTAGCTAATCGTGTCTTTTTATCCGGCGTGAAGCTACTAACAGCCTTCATTAAACCAATAGTCCCGATGGAAATATAATCATCGAGCTGTTCGTGTTTCGGGTGGAATTTTTTCACGACATGGGCAACAAGGCGCATATTACGTTCGACAAGCTCGAGTTTCGCTTGTTCATCGCCTGCTAAATAGCGTTCCAAACAAAGGGCCTCTTCTTCCTTCGAGAAGGGTTGAGGGAACGCCTGACCTTTCAAATAGCCGACGATTACGGGAAGCTCCATCCACATCTGGATGATGGCAGTTAATAGTGCACTCATTTTAAGACATCCTTTCTGTCATCGTTCATCAATATATGACAGCTTGTGGTTGTCTAAGTACGCAAAAAAAACGACCAAATTACTTGGTCGCTTCAGTGGATTTCATTAAACTTTTTTCAATGAGAAATTACTTATCATTAAAATAGATAAAATCGGGAACAAAAACATATAGAATACCGTTGATAGAGTAGAGATAAAAAAGAATGATGCCGTTAAGAGAGCACCTGCTGCTGTAATTGGCAGACCGGTGAAAAAGCCATTTGATTCTGTAATGTTGAAACGAGCAAGTCTGAATGCACCGCAAGCCATGTACATGACGGTCACAACCATTCCAACTGCGCCGAATTGAATTAATACCATTTTATACATTAATAACGCAGGAGCAACGCCGAATGATATAATATCACTCATCGAGTCGAGTTGTTTGCCTAACTCTGATTCCTGGTTATATTTTCGTGCTACTTTGCCATCGTAGCGATCTAATAGGGCAGCTATAAAAATAAATAACACACTGTAATTATATGATTCATTGATGGTAGCCATAATCGACGCACCACCAAAAGATAGATTGCCAATAGTGATTAAGTTTGCTAAATGTGATTTCATTTTTTTAACTGTGGTATCCACTTTGTGAAGTAAGAACAATGGACAACACTCCTTTGTTATTCAGTATTAGAACATTATACTTCTTTTATATAGTTACGTAAATCTTTTTTGGAATGGGGGACAAAGCATTATGAAAGAAAAACTTTATCAAAAAGCGATTGAACTGACGAATGGCAAGTGGTCGTCGGTACTTTTAAAACGCTTTACAACATCTACTATAAGTAAGAAGATAATTCCGTCCTATATTGATATATACGATATTAAGACAGCTGAGGTTTCAAGAAATATACAATCTTTTACGAGTTTGCATGATTTTTTTACACGAAAGCTATCATCTGAAGCAAGACCTTTTGACAAGGACGCATCCGTTTATGTAAGTCCTGTTGATGCTAAAATTGAATCCTTTGGAGCAATTGAAAATAATACGTCATTTTTCGTTAAAGGAAAAACATATGATTTAGTCGACTTATTAGGTAAAGAAGAACATGCGAAAACGTTTGAAAATGGCCAGTTTATCGTATTTTACTTAAGTCCAGCTGATTATCATCGCATTCATAGTCCTATTGATGGTAAAGTGATCCGTCAGTATACACTTGGTGCAAGGTCGTATCCGGTAAATGGTACAGGACTTATGTACGGTAATAAGCCGATTTCAGGCAATTACCGTAGTATTACAGAGCTAGAAACGGTGAATGGTGCTCATTGTGACGTCATAAAAGTAGGAGCAATGTTCGTCAATTCAATCCAATTGACGAATACGTCGACAACCTGGGAAAAGGGTGAGGAAGTAGGTTATTTCACTTTCGGTTCGACCGTAGTTATGCTTTTTGAAAAGGACTGTGCTAAGTTCCTTGAAAATGTTGTGAAGGATGGACGCGTTCGTGTGGGAGAAGCATTCGCACATATGTTATAATCGTTAAAGTAAATTATAGAGGTATACGTCTATTGTGGTGAGTAATCATTACAATGACGGTGACTATGATAGATAAGGGGAACATGATTTGTATAACTTTTTAATGCCAAAAGAATTTGTCACATCGGTTTATCAAATTACGCCTGACAAACTAAAGCAGCTTGGTGTTCGCGGAATTATTACAGATTTAGATAATACGCTTGTCGAATGGGACCGCCCAGATGCAACGGAGAAACTTATTGAGTGGCTAAAAACAATCCGTGATGCGGGTATCAAAGTGATGATCGTATCGAATAATGGCGAGCTTCGTGTGAAAGCATTTGCTGATCCACTAGAGCTACCTTATATTTGCAAAGCGCGTAAACCATTAAGTAAAGGATTCAAGCAAGCGCTAATGGAGTTGAATCTGAAACCACAAGAAGTCATCATGGTAGGCGATCAAATGCTAACAGATGTACTTGGTGGAAATCGTATTCACGTACACACCATTTTAGTCAAGCCAGTTGCGCAATCAGACGGCTTTGTCACACGCTTTAATCGCATGGTCGAAAGACGTGTCTTTCATAATTTGAAAAAACAAGGTGTCAAAACTTGGGAGGAATAAATAAATGAATGAAATGCTAAATTGTATCGGCTGTGGAACAACAATTCAAACGGACGATTCAAAAGCGCCAGGTTATGCACCGGCTTCATCTTTAGAAAAGGAAAATATCATCTGCCAACGATGTTTCCGTTTAAAAAATTACAACGAGTTACAACCAGTTTCACTAACTGATGATGATTTCTTACGTATTTTAAACGGTTTAGGACAGCAAAATGGCCTAATCGTTAAAATTGTTGATATTTTCGATTTCAACGGAAGCTGGCTACCAGGCTTACACCGCTTTGTAGGCAATAACCCAGTATTATTAATTGCCAACAAAGCAGATTTATTACCGAAGTCAGTGAAAAAACAAAAAGTTATTAACTGGCTGAAGCTAGAAGCAAAAAAACTAGGCTTAAAACCGATTGATGTCATGCTTGTTAGTGCGCATAAAGGTATGGGTATGCAAGAAGCGATGGCTGCAATTGACGAATATCGTCGTGGACAAGATGTCTACGTTGTCGGCTGTACGAATGTTGGAAAATCAACTTTCATCAACCGCATTATTAAACAGGCTACAGGCGAAAAAGAAGTTATTACGACCTCTTATTTCCCTGGAACGACTTTAGATATGATTGAAATTCCTTTAGAAGATGGCAAGGCAATCTTCGATACACCAGGGATTATCAATCATCATCAAATGGCACATTATTTAGACCCGTCTGAACTTAAATATATTATGCCGAAAAAAGAAATTAAACCGAAAGTATTCCAATTGAATTCAGGTCAAACATTATTTGTAGGAGCATTAGCGCGCTTTGATTTCATTCAAGGGGAACGCTCTGCTTTCACTGTTCATATTGCGAATGACTTACAGATTCATCGTACAAAATTAGAAAATGCGGATGACTTATATGAAAACCATAGAGGTGAATTATTAGCACCACCTTCTGAAAAGTATATCGATCAATTGCCGGAACTAGTACGTTATGAATTCTCGATTAAAGAAGCGAAAACAGACATTGTCTTTTCTGGTTTAGGTTGGATTACAATTCAAGATGCAAATGTTGTCATTGCGGCATATGCTCCTAAAGGTGTGGAAGTTCAAGTTCGTCCATCTCTTATTTAGGAGGATTTTACATGAAAAAATGGTTTGCGGTTATTGGAGATCCGATCGAGCATTCGATGTCTCCAACTATGCATAATCAGTGGTTTTCAGAAGAAAATTTAGATTCATCGTACTTACCCATTCACGTGCTACCTGAGCAATTAGAAGAAGCTATAAAGTCTTTGCAATTGCTTGGGGCAAGTGGCTGGAACGTGACGATTCCACATAAAACGGCTATCATTCCGTTTTTAGATGAGATAGATGTTATGGCCGAGAGAATGGGTGCAGTGAATACGGTTGTGAGACAAGCTGATGGCAAGCTGAAAGGCTATAATACAGATGGCCTCGGCTTTGTCCGCTCACTTGAGGAAGCAATTGGTGACGCGCATCGTGATGGTAATGTGTTATTAATCGGTGCTGGCGGGGCAGCAAGAGGCATTGCCTTTGCTCTGCAGCATACAGGATATCATTCCATTACGATTGCAAATCGTACTGTAGCAAATGCAGAACAAATTTGTACAGAGCTTGGCGGTCAGGCAAAAGCAATATCACTGAAGGAAGCAGAAATAACTTTAGGTGATTATGATATTTTAATTCAAACAACACCAGCTGGTTTAAAAAATGGCACATTACAACTACCATTTGAACTAGATCAGCTCAGAACTAAAGCAATTGTGGCGGATATTGTGTATAATCCATTAATGACGCCATTTTTGCAGGCATCGAAACAGCGGGGAGCAATCGTGGTGACGGGATTGGGTATGTTCGTACACCAAGGTGCTTTAGCATTCAATCATTGGCTAGGGCAGTTCCCAAATACGACTTCTATGAAGAAGTCATTAACGGAGCAATTAGGAGGAAGACATGTTAACAGGTAAACAAAAACGTTTTTTACGTGCAGAAGCACACCATTTAAATCCAATTTTCCAAGTAGGTAAAGGCGGAGTAAATGACGCATTAATTAAACATATTAGAGAAGCGCTTGAAGTGCGTGAACTAATTAAAGTAAGAATTTTAGATAACTGTGAAGAAGATAAGCATGATGTATCAGTAGCATTAGCAAAAGGTGCTCGTGCAGAACTTGTGCAACTAATCGGTTTAACAGTTGTGTTATATAAAGAATCTCGTGAAAACAAGCGTATTGAACTACCAAAATCGAAATAAGGATTTGGTTATATGCGAAAAATTGGTCTATTAGGTGGCACGTTTAATCCACCACATAATGGTCATTTGATGATGGCAAATGAAGTATATGATGCTCTTGGGCTTGATGAAGTAAGGTTCATGCCCAATGCCATCCCACCTCATAAGCTGACGCCTGACGATGCGACGACGGCCGACCGTAAGAAAATGACAGAGCTGTCTATCAATCCGTATACGCATTTTAAGCTTGAGCCTTATGAAATAGAGAGCGGCGGTATTTCTTATACGTATGAAACGATGAAGAACCTTACAACAAGAGAACCTGACTGCGAATTTTATTTTATTATCGGTGGAGATATGATTGATATGCTTGACAGCTGGTATAAAATTGATGAGCTAATGGAACTTGTGAAGTTCGTTGGTGTCAATCGTCCTCATACGAAAGCAGAAACGACACTGCCTGTGCAGATGATAGCGGCGCCACTTATTGACTTATCGTCCACTTTGATTCGCGAGCGTATGCAGGCGGATCGAACGGTGACTTTTTTAGTACCAACAGAAGTTGAACAGTATATACGAGAGGAAGGGTTATATGGAACGCAGTAACTTATTATTAGCGATGAAAGACCGTATGCCTGAAAAACGTTATATCCATACAATTGGTGTTACAGACACTGCAATTGCATTGGCAGAACGCTTTGGGAGCGATCCGAAGAAAGCAGAAATTGCAGCCATCTTGCATGATTCATGTAAATATGCTGACAGAGATTGGATGGAAAAGAAAATCATCAAGAAAAAGATGAATCCAACTCTATTAAAGTATCATCATGAACTGTGGCATGCGCCAGTGGGAGCTTATGTTGCGAAAAAAGAATTTGATGTACGAGATCAAGACATACTAAATGCCATCCGTTTCCATACAACAGGGCGTAAAGCGATGAGCGATTTAGAAAAGATTATTTATATTGCGGATATGATTGAACCGAATCGCAGATACCCTGGTGTAGCTGACTTACGAGCAGCTGCTAAGGTTGACGATTTAAATGAAGTGATGATTAGATGTGTCCGCCATTCCATCACATTTTTAATAAGTAAAAATCAGCCGGTATATCCGGATTCATTCAAATGTTATAATGATTTGATGTTAAAGAGAGGACAAGTGAAAGAATGACTAAAACTTTATTACAACTTGCATATAAAGCGGCAGACGACAAACGTGCGGAGGATATCGTCGTAATGAATATGCAAGGCGTTTCACCATTAGCAGATTATTTCATCGTTTGTCATGCCAATTCTGATCGTCAAGTACAAGCAATTGCGCGTGAAATGGTAGATGTAGCGCATAAAGAGGGCTATGAAGTGAATCGATTAGAAGGCTTTGACTCAGCACGCTGGATATTAGTAGATATGGGCGATGTTGTGGCACATGTTTTCCACCGCGATGAACGTAATTTTTACAACTTGGAACGTTTATGGGGAGATGCTCCATTCGTTGATGTTGAAGAGTAATGAGTAGCTATCAACGTTTTGCCGAAGTATACGATGCATTAATGACGGATATTCCGTACGACGCTTATGTAGATTGGGTAGTGAAGAATGCCCCGAGCAGTTCTTTTCCGAAGTTATTGGATGTAGGATGTGGCACGGGTGTGATGGCTACTAAATTTACACATCAAGGATATGCTGTTAGTGGTGTTGATATATCTGAAGAAATGCTAGCTATTGCAAGTGGACGCTTTACAGAAGAAAAACTGGCTATACCATTATTTTGTCAATCGATGGACGAGCTAGATGGATTTTCAGATTTAAATGTTGTGACGATTCCGATTGATTCACTAAATTATTTAGAGGATGAGGCGGCTGTTATTGCTACATTTAAGAGTATTTATGCAGCACTTTGTGATGGTGGTCATTTATTCTTTGATGTGCACTCATTATTCAAAATGGATACTATTTTCTTAGATGGTCCATTTACGTATGATGACGGGGAAATTACGTATATATGGGATACGGAGATGGGAGAAGCTCCTCATTCTGTACACCATGATATGACGTTTTATGTACAAGCAGATGAGCAACTTTTCGAACGTTTTGAAGAGTATCATTATCAGCGTACATTCCCGGTAGAACAATACATGACTTGGCTGCGTGATGCTGGATTTTCTACAATTACAATTACAGCAGATTATACAGCAGAGGCACCAACAGCAGGGTCAGAACGATTATTCTTCCATGTTGTAAAATAAACTCTTTTCAAATATTGGAAAATATTATATAGTGGAATTAGCTTCGTATGTTATGCCTTCTGAAAAGAAAGGATGGTGCGGACTAATTCCTTCTTTTTTAAAGCAGTATGGCAAAAAGTATCTCCTCCCAGGGATCGTGATTTTGTCGTGCTTTTTTTATTTCTACTTCTCCCAAAAATCGTCGGCCCCTCCCCAAACCGACATATTCGAAACAATCCCAGAAGAAACAAAAACGAATGAACAGCCAAATATAGAGCAGCAGGAAGGACAAGGCATCGTCGCGGATACATCGATCATTGTGGATGTTAAAGGTGCAGTCAAAAATCCAGGCGTCTATTCATTATCTGCAGAGAGCCGTGTTATTGATGCGATTTTACTTGCTGGGGGCTACGCCAAAAATGCCGAATCAGTCGGCATTAATCATGCCCAACGTTTGCAAGATGAAATGGTCATTTATGTGCCTAAAATCGGTGAAGAACCATCTGAAATGCAAGCAATCGCAAATGTTCAGCAAACGGCATCAGTCCCATCAACGCAATCTGCAGGGGCAAATCCAACCTTATCAGCTGGCGGTCAGCCTGATAAGGTGAATTTAAATACGGCTGATGAAGCAGCACTAATGACTTTAAATGGAGTAGGTCCTGCAAAGGCAAAAGCGATTTTAAGCTATCGTGATGACAGCGGTCCGTTTAAAACGATAGAGGATATTAAAAATGTCACAGGAATTGGCGATAAAACGTTTGAAAATTTACGCGATTATATAACCGTTCAATAAATGATGCATTGACGGTTGTAATGGATTGTGGCTAAATTTATAGTAGAACGATTTATTCAGGAGGCATTTCATATGGAGCGTATTACGTGGGATCAATTTTTCATGGCACAAAGCCATTTATTAGCATTAAGAAGTACATGTACAAGATTAGCTGTTGGAGCGACAATCGTACGCGATAAACGTATTATTGCAGGTGGATATAACGGCTCGATTTCTGGAGACGACCATTGTATCGATAAAGGGTGCTACGTTGTAGACAATCATTGTGTACGCACAGTGCATGCAGAAACTAACGCATTATTGCAATGTGCAAAATACGGAACACCAACAAACGGGGCTGACTTATATGTGACGCATTTCCCTTGTTTACCGTGTACAAAGTCTATCATTCAATCAGGTATTCATAATTTGTTTTATGCAACGGATTACAAAAATAATGAATATGCTATTGAATTGTTTAAGCAAGCTGGCGTTAATCTTGTACATGTTCCATTTGATGAACGTAAAATTGACTTTTTAAGCAATGAGAAAATGGCGCTGTACGTTGAATTATTAAATAAACTACGTGACAGCGGTGCTTCAGATGAGGAGTTGGCTCCATTTGAAGAGAAGGTGAAGGAGTTATTTGGCAAAGAAGTTTCCAACATAAAATGATTTACTTTGCTTTGCCGATTTTACTTGCCACGATTGCTGCGCATGAATCGGTAAAGCTACTCTTTATACTAATCCCCTATAGTGTTTGGCTATATTTCAAGAAAGAAAAAAATTGGATGATCCTTTGTGTAATCATCCTAACCCTCTCCTCTTATAGTTATTTCTCGCATACTTTATCAGCAAGAACGACCTCTATCCCAAATGAAATGAACATTACTTGGACCGATAAATATACGATAAATGGCCAGAAGCTCAGAGGTTTTGCGCAATTATCAAATGGTCAAAAGGTATATATTGTTTGTACATTCCAATCTGAACAACAGAAGGATAAATTTAAAGAACAACCCTTAAGCGGCACAGTTTTTCGCGTGACTGGTGAGTTAGTTGCACCTGAAATGCCTGCGCACCGCTATGCTTTCTCCATGGGGAAATATATCGATAATAATGGTGCCCAAGGAATTTTTGAAGTAAAGAGTTTTCATTATGTAAAAAAGGAGAAATCATTAGCTGCCTTTTTTGCAGAGCAACGATTTAAAGTGAAAAAGCATATTGAAGAGACTTTTCCAGATAGTTTAGTAGCTGAAGCACAGGCATTGATCATTGGTGAACGTGAAAATGTCGATATGGATGTCGAGCGAGCTTATCAGAAACTTGGTATAACACATCTATTTGCTATCTCAGGCTTGCATGTTGCGCTCATTTCGATGCTCGTGTATGAATTGCTGCTAAGGTTACATATACGCAGAGAACATGCGACAGTGGTGATTATGATTGCACTGCCCATATATGCTTGCGTAGCTGGAGGTGCACCGTCTGTCTGGCGGGCGGTATCAGTTGTGGAGCTCGTGATGATTAGTCGGATTGTATCCAATCGCTTAGCAATTGATGATGCATTGGCAATTAGTTTTATCGGTTTCGTATTATTGCAACCAAGTGTAGTATTTCAAATTGGCTTCCAGCTATCTTATTTGGCAACGGTGTCATTAATTTTTTCAGGAAAATTATTTTCACATGCCAAAAATTGGTGGCAGCAATCATTTGCGATTACATTTGTTTGTCAGCTCTTAGTTTATCCTTTATTGCTCTATCATTTTTTTGAAATAAGCTTATCGTCTTTTATCGCGAATATTTTTTTCGTACCGGTATTTTCATTTTTCGTGTTACCGGCGAATTTATTGTTATTACTACTAACTTATGTTGCAAGTCCATTAGCGAGGTATTGTTTCTTTGTTTATGAGCCGGCACGTGAATTATTGTCTGGAGTTATTATGTGGTTACAGGCAATACCTTATCAAATGTGGACGCCGGGAAGGCCTTCAATATGGCTTCTACTATTTGCATTCGCTAGTGTCATTGTGGTGCTAATTCAAATTGAACAGAAGAGGCATTGGCTACTCATCGCTGTATCACTTTTGTTACCGGTATTTTTCATTCATGAAAGTCCTTCTTGGCATCGCGATTTGAAGATTACTTTTTTAAGTGTCGGACAAGGAGATTGTGCCATTATTGAATTACCCCTTCGAAAGACAGTGTATGTTATTGATACGGGAGGATTGTTACGATTCAATCAGGACGCATGGAAGGAGTCTAGCAAGCCTTATGAAGTAGGGCGGAGAGTTGTTGTCCCTTATTTAAAAGGAAGCGGTATACGGGCTGTAGATACGCTTATATTGACTCATGCGGATGCGGATCATGTTGAAGGTGCTGAAGAAGTAATGGAAGAGGTGCGTGTCAAGGAAATTCATATATCACCAAACTCTTGGCAAAAGTCGGTCATGCAAGATATTGTAGAAATCGCGAAAAAAGAGCGCATCCCGATTCGTGAACAAATGGCAGGAAAACGTTGGGTGAAAGAGGATACAATATTGACATATTTATCTCCAACAGATTCAGTGTATGAAGGAAATAATGATTCCCTTGTTTTACTATTACAGCATGCTGGTTTTCAAGCACTGTTCACAGGGGATCTAGAAGAGCCGGGTGAGTTGAATTTGGTGAAAAATCAAACACAAGCTATTACGAATATAGATATATTGAAAGTTGGACATCATGGTAGTAAAACGTCTTCCTCAGAGCCTTTTTTGAAACTAGTACAACCAACTTTATCTATATTTTCAACAGGACTGAATAATCGCTATGGTCATCCGAATAAAGATGTTGTCGCGAGAATTCAGGAATTACAGCTACCAACCTTAAATACTGCAGAAGTGGGAACAATCGAGGTAAGTATCACAAAGGGCGGGTTTATGGTGTTTAAAACGATTAATCTCTCTAAACAGAAAAAGACATCGTCAAATTGACAATGTCTTTTTTACTCTATTTTAAAGAGCTGCGTAATCGATAACAGTTGCAATGATGAACATAAGTGCGAAAAACACGAATGATACGCCAAAACCTATACCAGAGTCGATTGCGTCGTTACGCTTTGATTGTACATTTTCTTCAAATGGATTCATTGCTACCCCTCCTAATTCTTTTTAATTATACGGTAACACTATTGAAAAAGCTATATCGAAAAGGCAAAAATAGAGGCCAGCACTATAATGACACAGATTGTTCAAACTCACAGATTGAAAAAAATACGGTATACTATAAGCAATGTCAATTTGAGGTGAGACTATGTTTTCAACATTATGGAAAAATATCAAAAAAGGTGATTTACAGCCTGTCTATTTACTTGCTGGCTTAGAATCTTATTTTATAGATGAAACGATTCGACGCATTAAAACAAAGCTTGAAGAAGAGGGTGAAATCGAAACAATCACAATCGATTTGGATGAGTCACCAATTGACTTTGTGATCGATGAATCGGATACAATACCATTCTTCTCAAGTCGAAAATTAATCATAGCTAAAAACACATCGTTTTTAAAAGCAACAGAAAAAGGCAAAGAGAAAATCGACCATGACTTAAAACGATTAGAAAAATGGCTGGATCATCCGTCAGACACATCTATTACAATTTTCATCGCACCATATGAAAAGTTAGATGAGCGTAAAAAAGTAACGAAGCTGATGAAGGAACGCGCTGTTTATATGCTTGCTGAAACACCGAAAGAGCAGGATCTAACTGTATGGGTGCAAAATGAAGTGAGCCAGCAACAGAAGGTGATTGATCAAGAGGCTGTTGGTAAATTAATTGAGCTTGTAGGGATGGATATGCTCCATCTGCAATCTGAAATTGAAAAGTTGAGCTTATACTTAGGTGAAGAGGATGCAATTACACTAGCTTTAGTTGAGGAAATGGTAGCAAAAACGCTTGAGCAGGATGCTTTTAAAATGCTGAATGCTTATTTACGCCATGATGTCTCTGAGGCACTAACAATTTATCACGATCTTATTCGTCAAAAACAGGAGCCAATTGCACTTGTAGCATTACTTGCATCGCAAATTCGCTTAATGTCTAATGTTTATTATTTACTAACCAAAGGCTATCATTCGCAGCAAATTGCAAAACATCTAAAGGTTAATCCTTACCGTGTGAAACGGATTGTTGAGGATCGTCGGAAAATTTCAGAGGACAGCCTATTAAAAGTATTATTTGGTTTGAGTGAAGTCGATTATAAGTTAAAAACGATGAGTGGGCGACGAGAACGTTATTTAGAATTATTTATGATGAGACCAATTTAAGGGGAAAGCATTCACAGTTGTGGGTGCTTTTTTCATTTTAGAAAAATAATTTAAATACAAAAAAAGACTAGAGAATGATCTCTAGTCCCTTTGAATCCATATAGGATTAAGCTTTTTTCATTAAACGAGCTTTTTGACGAGAAGCTGCGTTTTTGTGGATTAAGCCTTTAGATGCTGCTTTATCTAATGATTTAACAGCAACGCTTAAAAGTTCTTTTGCGTTCTCTTCTTTAGCAACTAAAGCAGTTTCAGCTTTTTTCACAGCAGTACGCATAGCAGATTTCACTTGCGAATTTTGTGCATTAACTTTTGCGTTAGTTTTTACGCGTTTGATAGCAGATTTAATATTTGGCATTAACTTTCACCTCCTAAAAAGGATCGAGATGAGTAAATTCTCAACTGTTTCGAGTGTCTATACAACAGTCATCATTTTAGCAAATCATAAAATAAAAATCAAGCTTGAAATGCAAAGAATATTTACTTGACAGTTGGACCAAAATAAAAGGTGAGGTGATTAGTTTGGAAAAAAACAATTGGTATCGTACAGATTTACTAGATGAGACGGAAGAATTTATTAATCATAGGACTAAAGAACAAAGAGAAAAATTGCACGATGCATCAGGAATAAAAGTGTTAGAAGAAGATCGGCAACGTGTGAAAATTACGCGTGTAGATGTCAATTCAAATGGGGCAGAGGAAATCGGTAAGAAGCAAGGTACTTATTATACTTTAACAATTCCAACATTAACAACAGACGATGAGGATGGTTTCAAGCAGCTTGGGAAAGTTCTTGCTGAGGAATTAACAACACTCCATCCTTATATCAAAGGTAATACAGACAATAAAGTGCTCATCATTGGGTTAGGAAATAAAACAATCACGCCAGACGCAGTTGGCCCCCTTACCATTGATGAGCTGCAAAATAGTGTGAAGCCAATCCAAGAGCGCTGTATTATTTATGCACCAGGTGTGACTGGGCAGACAGGCTACGAAACGAGTTCTTTTATAAAAGCATTAGCGGAGCAAATCAAACCCGCACTAGTCATCGTTATTGATGCACTTGCAACAAGAGCGAGTAATCGCCTTTGTAAAACGATTCAAATGACGGATACAGGTATTCATCCTGGCTCTGGTGTAGGCAATATGCGCTTAGAAATTTCAAAAGAAACAATTGGTTGTCCTGTAACGGCTATCGGATTACCAACTGTTGTTGATGGTCCAGTCCTTATTGCAGATGCTGTCGATACGCTCTTCAAATCAATTGCGGCTAAAATTCATGAAAAAAACAGTCCATCATCCGCTTTGTCGGTTACACCATGGCGGCCCTCAGATACGTCTAACATGAGCCTAGACGTGTTGAAGCCGATTTTTGGTGAATGGTCGACTTGGCCAAAAGAAGAGCGTCTACAGCTCTTTGAAGAGTCTCTCGTTGGACATGATCGGTTATTTGTAACGCCGAAAAACATCGATGAGTGGGTGCACAACTACGCATATCTGATTTCCGATACATTAACAGAGTGGATTGAAAGTACGTAAAATGTTCTAATCATCTGTCCTCCTCCATACAGTAATAGGAGGAGGGGATGTTAGATGCGACGGAAAATGCAAATGTGGATTGGTCTTTTATGCTTTTTCTTTATGCTTCCAATTATTACCGTGAAGCTACCAATCTGGCCACAGCAAGAGGCAACGCCAGCATCAAAACAAGATACTAAAATAGTTTATGCAGCCAATACAGCCACTGAGAAAAAGGCTTTAATAGGTAATAATGACGCTTCATTTCAAACGCTACTATATTTCACGCATTCCCATGAAGCTTACTATCCTATCTTGAAAAGCCAAAATAAGAAAATAACAGCCTATCATGACGCAACGAATGTTTTCCAACTTGCTTCAATCATCCAAGCCCATTTTAAACAAAACGATCTCTCAACTGACATTTTAGAAGTGGACACGATGACAGAAATGCAGAAGAAAAATATAGCGCTTTATAAAGCGTACGCCGCTGTAAGGCCGTATGTGAAAAAACAATTAGAAAAAAAAGAATATGATTTAGTACTTGACATCCATCGTGATTCAGCAGGTAAAAAAGCCACAACAACAACCTTGAACGACGAAAAGTACGCACGAATCGCTATAGTTGTTGGTGGTGAAAATAAACAGTACAAATTTAATGAAGCCTACGCCGAGCAACTATCCATGCATTTAAATAAACTCGTCCCAAATATCTCAAGAGGTGTTATGAAAAAAGAAGGTTCTGGTGTAAATGGAATATACAACCAAGATCTTTCGAAAAAACTGCTAGTAGTTGAACTAGGTGGAGTTGATAATACCGAAGATGAATTAAATCGCACCATTGCCGTTTTAGCAAGAGCAATTGCGGAAGCTTTTCCAAATGAAAAATCATCATAATATTGCATAAAATAGCTGTTCACTGCTATAATTCAAAATAGTTTATATAGGAGTGGACACGCATGAACAGAGAAGAACGTTTGAAACGCCAAAAAAATATTAGAAATTTCTCCATAATTGCTCATATTGACCACGGGAAATCAACATTAGCAGACCGTATTTTGGAAACAACAAAAAGCTTATCTTCCCGTGAAATGAAAAATCAACTTCTAGATTCAATGGATTTAGAAAGAGAACGTGGAATTACAATCAAATTAAATGCTGTACAGCTGCATTACCAAGCAAAAGATGGAGAGATTTATACATTTCATTTAATCGACACACCTGGACACGTCGATTTTACTTATGAAGTGTCTCGTAGTCTTGCAGCTTGTGAAGGTGCTATTTTAGTTGTCGATGCTGCACAAGGCATCGAAGCACAAACACTTGCGAACGTTTATCTAGCATTAGATAATGATCTTGAAATTCTTCCTGTTATTAATAAAATCGACTTGCCTTCAGCAGATCCAGAACGTGTACGTCAAGAAGTAGAGGATGTCATCGGTTTAGATGCATCTGAAGCTGTACTTGCTTCTGCAAAAGCAGGTATTGGTATAGAAGACATTCTAGAACAAATTGTTGAGAAAGTGCCAGCGCCAACCGGTGATCCTGAAGCACCACTAAAAGCGTTAATTTTCGACTCTTTATATGATTCTTATCGTGGTGTAATTACATACATCCGAGTGATGGAAGGAACAGTCAAAGCAGGCGATAAAATTCGCATGATGGCAACTGGTAAAGAATTCGAAGTAATTGAAGTTGGAGTGTCAACACCGAAGCCAACACTATGTAAAGAATTAACTGTCGGCGATGTAGGTTTCTTAACAGCATCTATTAAAAACGTTGGAGATACGCGCGTAGGGGATACGATTACATTTGCAAGTAATCCTGCAACAGAGCCACTTGCGGGTTATCGTAGATTAAACCCAATGGTATATTGCGGTCTATACCCAATAGATACAGCAAAATATAATGATCTTCGTGATGCTTTAGAAAAACTAGAGCTGAACGATTCAGCATTACAATACGAACCTGAAACTTCTCAAGCATTAGGCTTCGGATTCCGTTGTGGGTTCTTAGGCTTACTTCATATGGAAATTATTCAAGAGCGTATAGAACGTGAATTTAAAATCGATTTGATCACAACAGCACCGAGTGTAATTTACAATGTGCATATGACAGACGAGTCTGAAGTCAAAGTGGACAACCCGTCCTTGATGCCAGATCCTCAAAAAATCGATCGCATTGAAGAACCTTATGTAAAAGCAACAATTATGGTTCCAAACGATTATGTTGGCGCTGTAATGGAAATCTGCCAACGCAAACGTGGTAACTTTATGACAATGGATTATATTGATACAACTCGTGTAAGTATTTTCTATGAAATTCCACTTTCGGAAATCGTTTATGATTTCTTTGACCAATTAAAATCAAGTACGAAAGGTTACGCTTCTTTCGATTATGAATTAATCGGCTACCAACCTTCTAAATTGATGAAAATGGATATTCTTTTAAACGGTGAACAAGTCGATGCGCTAAGTTTTATCGTCCATAACGACTTTGCTTATGACCGTGGTAAAGTAATCGTTGAAAAACTAAAAGGATTAATTCCGCGACAACAATTCGAAGTACCGATTCAAGCAGCAATCGGACAAAAAATTGTTGCACGTTCAACAATTAAAGCAATGCGTAAAAACGTTCTAGCAAAATGTTACGGTGGGGATATCTCTCGTAAACGTAAACTGTTAGACAAACAAAAAGAAGGTAAAAAACGCATGAAGCTAGTAGGCTCAGTCGAAGTTCCTCAGGAAGCATTCATGGCAGTGCTTAAGATGGATGAAGACTAGTAATAATAGTTGCCATAGCAAAAAACGGAGAGCGAAAGAAGCTCTTCGTTTTTTTTTTTTTTAAATGGCAAGATACATTTGTCCTAATCTGCAATGTATAGTATGATTATAAAGTCCTTTTTTACTTAGGTTGTGGCAAAGCTGAAAAAGAAAGCAATTAGTACCTCTAAATCCGTTCTTTATGGCATTTTAATTAAAGTGCGATTAGTTAAATCATTTGAAAAACGACATACTTTAAAAGTTATTGGATTTTTAGTTTAATAAATAAAGGTGTAAATAATAATTGGTCATCTTAATGAAACACATTTCGGACATATTTCGACATTTTTCGTCAAAAATATGTGTTGGTAGGTTCTCAGATGACAGTAATTTTGATAAGCTTGTTTATCACTGTATATACAGTGATAATATGAATAATGAAAAGTAAGGAGTGAGTTCAAATCGATTATCATGATGAAAATGACCGTTTGGATCTCTTAATGGCAACAATAGAAGCGGGTCTTGTAGCGTTTGAGGCGCGTGTAGCATATATGCAAGAGAAATTGAATGAATTTAAACAAGAGCAACCAACTATACAACCGCAAATTATTGAATATAAACAAGCAATTTAAAGAAGTTACAGTGAGAGCAATCGATCGCTGTAACTTTTTTTATTTCTAAAAAACGATGATTCTTCATCGTTTTGCGTTTTGAACTAAATGCATTAGAATAAAACTACATGTTTAGAACGTGAATTTTCACAAGAACAGAAAAATTCTCTACAAGAAAGAAGGAATCAAATTGGCTAGAGGCGTTTACATACACATTCCATTTTGCCATCAAATTTGCAATTATTGCGATTTCAATAAAGTATTTTTTAAAAACCAGCCAGTTGATGAATATATAGAAGCACTTGGCACAGAAATGAAGTTATGGTCTGAGGACAAGCAGGCTTTCAGTCATATAGAAACTATTTTTTTAGGTGGTGGCACTCCGACATCTTTGTCACCGACGCAGCTGTCACGCCTTTTAACTTTGATTAAAACGTATATTCCAATGGAACATGTCACAGAATTTACATCAGAGGCAAATCCGGATGAATTAACGAAAGAAAAACTAGAAGTGCTTTATAAAGGTGGCGTCAATCGAATAAGCCTCGGTGTACAAGCATTCCAACCAGAGTTATTAAAAAAACTAGGACGCACACATTCAAATGAACATGTTTTTGAAACGTTAAAGGAAGCAAAAAAAGTAGGCTTTACGAACATTAGCATCGATTTAATGTATGGGCTGCCTGGTCAAACGGTGGAAGAATGGAAAGCAACGCTAGAAGTGGCATTTGGTTTAAATCTTCCTCATTATTCAGCATACTCTCTTATTGTCGAATCAAAAACAATTTTTTATAACCTAATGAACAAGGGGAAATTGAGTTTGCCTGGTGAAGATTTAGAGGCGGATATGTATGACATATTAATGCAACAAATGGAGGAGCATGGCTTCCATCAATACGAAATTAGTAATTTCAGCAAAGATGGGCATTCTTCTATTCATAACCGTATTTATTGGGATAATGATGAATACGCTGGCTTCGGCGCAGGAGCGCATGGCTATGTAAATGGCATTCGCTATTCTAACCATGCACCATTGAAGAAATATATAAGCTCATTAGAAGCAGGGGAAAAGCCGATCCTTAAAACACATGTGGTAACACAAGATGAGAAAATGGAAGAGGAGATGTTTTTAGGTTTACGTAAAACAGCTGGTATTTCAAAAAAACATTTTCAAGCTAAATTCAATTGTACAATTGAAAGTGTGTATAGTAAAAAGCTTAAATTGCTCGTTTCAGCAGGACTTTTATCAAACGATGAAGCCGCTGTGAAGTTAACGAAAAAAGGCCGCTTCGTAGGAAATGAAGTTTTTGAAGAATTTTTACTCTAAACACATGCGTTTCCGTTGACATAAAATAATAGATTTGATAAGTTAATTATAGTATTAGCACTCTTCTTAAGTGAGTGCTAACAGAGGTGATGATCATGCTAACAAATCGGCAGTTACAAGTATTGCAAGTAATCGTAGATGACTTCATATTGTCAGCGCAACCAGTTGGCTCTCGACAAATTTCGAAGAAGGAAGGCATTACTTTTAGTCCAGCTACCATTCGTAACGAAATGGCGGATTTAGAAGAGCTAGGTTTCCTAGAAAAAACGCATACTTCATCGGGGCGAGTTCCGTCTGAAAAAGGTTACAGATTTTATGTGGATCATTTGCTTAAGCCTCAAATAATTACAACAAACGAGATTCACAAAATCCAATCTGTTTTCCAAGATCGGATTATGGAAACTGAACAAGTCATTCGGAAGTCCGCTACGATTTTATCTGAATTGACGTCTTACACATCTATATTATTAGGACCAGATGTCCAGCTGCATAAAGTAAAAAGATTTTCAATCGTACCATTAACAGCGGATTCTGCAGTTGCTATTATCGTGACAGATAACGGCCATGTAGAGAATCGCATTTTCTCATTACCGGAGGATTTCTCTCCATCGGATATAGAAAAGGTCGTAAATATTTTAAATGAACGGCTGATAGGTGTACCACTTGAGCATCTGCAAATGAAGCTTGAGTTTGAAACTGCAGCAGTCATTAAGCAACATCTCGGGACTTATGGCGGATTACTTTCGTCATTAATAGACGTGACAGCACATCAATCAGAAGGTAAACTCTTCTATGGTGGCAAAACGAATATGTTCAACCAACCAGAGTTCAATGACTTAAACAAAGTCAGAATGTTAATGGAATTAATGGAAAAAACAACTCAAATCCAATCGATTTTCCCTTTGAACCAAGCTGGGATTCAAATCCGTATTGGATCTGAAAACAACCATTTAGCCATGGAGGAATGCAGTGTGATCACTGCATCTTATTCAGTAGGTGAGGGACAAAGTGGTTCAATTGCCATCATTGGTCCTACAAGAATGGATTATCGACGTGTCGTTGCATTACTCGACTTCATGAGTGGCGATTTAACGCGCCAACTGACACAAAAACTTCGGTAGAGAGCGACATTATAGGAGGATGAAACGTGTCTGAAACAAATGAATTTAAAGAGCAAGTTGTAGAAGAAAACACAGTTGTTGAAGAACAACAAAATGTACAAGAAGAAAGCACAGTAGAAGCTGAAGTGACACCTGAATTATCACTTGAAGAACAACAACGAGTGGAACTTTCAGCACTAGAGTTAAAGCTAGATGAAGAAGAAAGTCGTTACCTTCGATTACGTGCTGATTATGACAATCTAAAACGCCGCACACAAACAGAACGCGTGGCACAAGAAAAGTATCGTGCACAAAATTTGCTAACGGATTTACTTCCGGTATTAGACAATTTCGAACGAGCTTTACAAGTTGAGGCTAAAACGGAAGATGCCGAATCCATGAAAAAAGGGATTGAGATGGTATACCGTTCACTAATAGAAGCAACATCAAAAGAAGGCTTAGAACCTGTAGCAACTGAAGGGGAAACGTTTGATCCAAACGTCCACCATGCAGTTATGCAAGAGCAAGATGATTTAAAAGAAGTAGGAATCGTCCTACAAGAGCTACAAAAAGGGTATAAGCTAAAAGACCGTGTACTACGACCAGCAATGGTTAAAGTTAATGAATAAATTTCTAATCGAAAAAATGAATGAAATCTAGGAGGACAATGTAATGAGCAAAATTATCGGTATTGACTTAGGGACTACAAACTCATGTGTATCAGTTTTAGAAGGCGGCGAACCAATCGTAATCGCTAACAAAGAAGGCGCACGTACAACGCCATCAGTTGTGGCATTCAAAAATGGTGAGCGTCAAGTTGGGGAAGTAGCAAAACGTCAATCAATTACAAATCCAAACACAATTATGTCGATCAAGCGTCATATGGGTACAGATTATAAAGTAAATGTCGAAGGTACAGACTATAATCCGCAACAAGTATCAGCAATGATTTTACAACACTTAAAAGACTATGCTGAAGACTATTTAGGCGAAACAGTAACAAAAGCAGTTATTACAGTTCCTGCTTACTTCAACGATGCACAACGTCAAGCAACGAAAGACGCTGGTAAAATCGCTGGTCTTGAAGTTGAACGTATTATTAACGAACCAACAGCTGCAGCACTTGCATATGGTTTAGAAAAAACAGATGTAGACCAAACAGTTCTAGTATTTGACCTTGGTGGTGGTACATTTGACGTATCTATCCTTGAACTTGGTGATGGTGTATTTGAAGTTAAAGCAACAGCTGGCGATAACGCTCTTGGTGGAGATGACTTTGACCAAAAAATTATTGACTATTTAGTAGCTGAATTCAAAAAAGAAAACGGCATCGACTTAGGAAAAGATAAAATGGCTTTACAACGTCTAAAAGACGCTGCTGAAAAAGCGAAAAAAGAATTATCAGGTGTAACTACAGCTCAAATCTCACTACCATTTATCACTGCTGGTGAAGCTGGTCCATTACACTTAGAAGTATCACTATCACGTGCGAAATTTAACGAAATCACTGCTGATCTAGTAGAACGTACTATGATCCCAACTCGTCAAGCGTTAAAAGATGCTGGCTTATCTGCTTCAGAAATTGATCAAGTAATCCTTGTTGGTGGTTCAACACGTATACCTTCAGTACAAGATGCTGTGAAAAAAGAAACAGGTAAAGAACCTCATAAAGGTGTTAACCCTGATGAAGTAGTAGCAATGGGTGCTGCTGTACAAGGTGGCGTATTAACTGGGGATGTGAAAGACGTTGTACTTCTTGACGTAACTCCACTATCACTTGGTATCGAAACAATGGGCGGCGTATTCACTAAATTAATCGACCGTAATACAACAATCCCAACATCAAAATCACAAACATTCTCAACAGCAGCAGACAACCAACCGGCTGTAGATATTCACGTATTACAAGGTGAGCGTCCAATGGCTGCTGATAACAAAACTTTAGGTCGTTTCCAACTTTCTGATATCCCAGCTGCACCACGTGGCATCCCTCAAATCGAAGTAACTTTCGATATTGATAAAAACGGTATCGTAAACGTTAAAGCTAAAGACCTTGGCACTCAGAAAGAACAAACAATTACTATCCAATCTGATAGCTCATTATCTGAAGCTGATATCGAACGTATGGTAAAAGAAGCTGAAGCGCATGCTGAAGAAGATAAAAAACGTAAAGAAGAAGCGGAACTTCGCAACGAAGCTGATCAACTTGTATTCCAAGTAGATAAAACAATCACTGACCTTGGTGAACAAATTACTGAAGACGAGAAAAAATTAGTTGAAGATGCAAAAGAAGAGCTTACAAAAGCAATTGAAGTTGGAGAAGTTGAAGGTATCAAAACTTCTAAAGAAAAATTAGAAGGCATTCTTCAACCGCTTGTGATGAAAGTATACGAACAAGCTGCTCAACAACAACAAGCAGCAGAAGGCGAACAAGGCCCAACAGCTGACAAAAAAGATGACGGCGTAGTCGATGCAGACTTCACTGAAGTTGACGACAAGAAATAATATCAAAAAATAGAGCACTTCTTTAATTGCTCTTGAAATTAGAATAGTGCATAGAAACTTCATGCATTGTTGTTTTGGGAAAAGCCAAAGACCGCTCTCGGGCTTTGGCTTTTTTCCATGTTTTTTGCCATTTGTTTTTTCCATGTTACAATGTATTTTATGTGAACGGAGCGTGAGAGTGGAAATGAATAAACGTGATTACTATGAAGTGTTAGGATTAACAAAATCCGCTTCAAAAGAGGAAATAAAAAAAGCTTATCGTAAATTATCAAAACAATATCATCCTGACTTAAACAAAGAAGCGGGAGCAGAAGAGAAATTCAAAGAACTTGCTGAAGCTTATGAAGTATTAAGCGATGAACAGAAAAAAGCACGCTATGACCAATACGGTCACCAAGATCCAAATCAAGGATTTGGCGGAGGAGGCTTCGGTGGTGGAGATGGCTTCGGCTTCGAAGACATTTTTAGTTCCTTCTTTGGTGGAGGAGGCGGTGGCGGTCGTCGTCGTGATCCAAACGCACCGACAAAAGGTGACGATTTGCAATATCGCATGAATATTAACTTCGAGGAAGCGGTATTCGGTAAAGAAACTGAAATTGAAATTCCTCGTGATGAAACATGTGAAACTTGTCATGGCTCTGGTGCAAAACCTGGGACATCTAAAGACACATGTTCTCACTGTAATGGCCAAGGTCAAGTAAATGAAACTGTGAATACACCATTTGGTCAAATGGTTAACCGTCGTACTTGTGGTTCTTGTAAAGGTACGGGCCAAATTATTAAAGATAAATGTTCAACTTGTCATGGTGTTGGAACGACTAAAAAACGTAAAAAAATCAAAATCACTATTCCAGCAGGTGTAGATGATGGTCAACAACTACGTGTGAGCGGTCAAGGTGAAGCAGGCACGAATGGTGGTCCAGCGGGCGATCTTTACATCGTTTTCCATGTTCGTGAATCTGAACAATTCGAACGTGATGGCGACGATATTTATTTGGATTTACCAATTACTTTCCCACAAGCAGCACTTGGTGATGAAATTGAAGTGCCAACTGTTCATGGTAAAGTGAAAATGAAAATTCCAGCAGGAACTCAATCTGGAGATAAATTCCGACTTAAAGGAAAAGGTATCAAAAACGTACATGGTTACGGTATGGGGGATCAACATGTCATCGTACGTGTTGTAACACCGAAAAAACTAACCGAAAAACAAAAACAAATTTTGCGCGAATTTGCTAGCATTTCAGGAGATATCCCGGAAGAGCAAGGTAGCACATTATTCGATAAGATTAAAAACAAATTTAAAGGTGAATAAGGGAGTTGATTGCAAGTGAAATGGTCGGAACTATCCATCCACACAACTACTGAAGCGGTTGAAGCAATTTCAAATATTCTGCACGAAGCTGGAGCAAGCGGTGTTGTGATAGAAGATTCGAAAGACTATGCGAAAGAACGTGCAGATCAATTTGGCGAAATTTATGATTTAAATCCAAGCGATTTCCCTAAAGACGGAGTCATTGTTAAAGCTTACTTATCTGTAACAAGCTTCTTAGGTGAAACCATTGAAGAGATTAAACTTGCAATCAATAATCTTGTTAACTATGACATTAATATTGGACACAACAAAGTGACAATAAGTGAAGTTAACGAGGAAGATTGGGCAACTGCCTGGAAAAAATATTATCATCCTGTGAAAATTTCTAACCGTTTCACAATTGTCCCGACTTGGGAAGAGTATGAGCCAGTAAACAGCGATGAGCTTATTATTGAACTTGATCCAGGTATGGCCTTTGGTACAGGTACTCACCCTACAACTGTTTTATGTTTACAAGCATTAGAAAAAACAGTGCAGGAAACGAATACAGTAGTTGATGTTGGTACGGGTTCAGGTGTTTTAGCAATCGGAGCTGCAATGCTCGGTGCAAAGCATGTCCATGCACTTGACTTAGACGAAGTAGCTGTACGCTCGGCTGTCGAAAACGTCCAGCTAAATAAAGTTGAAGACCATATCGATGTTATGCAAGGCAATCTATTAGATACTGTTAAGGAACCTGCAGACATTGTTGTTGCCAATATTTTAGCTGAAGTGATTATGACTTTTACAGATGATGCTTACACGATTGTAAAACCAGGTGGCCTATTCATTACTTCAGGAATTATTGAAGCGAAGAAGGAAGATGTAAAAGCATCTTTAGAAAAAGCTGGCTTTACGATTGAAGAAGTGATGATGATGGAAGATTGGGTAGCAATTATTTCACGAAAATCAGTAAATTGATGGAGTGTTACTATGCAACGATATTTTATAAATGAATCTTTCGATAATCAATTAGCTATTATCAGTGGTGAAGATGCACACCATATTTCAAAAGTGATGCGTATGCGTATAGGCGAAGAAATTATTGTCGTGCATAAAGGCGTGGCAACAATCTGTCGAATTGCGGACTTAACTGAGCAAGGGGTTCATGTAGAAAAGACAGAAAAGATACTCCCTTCTCCTGAACTACCAATTCAAGTAACGATTGCTTGTGGTTTGCCAAAGGGCGACAAGCTTGATTTAATCGTCCAAAAGTCAACAGAGTTAGGAATGTATGCATTACTTCCTTATGAAGCTGAACGTTCAATCGTCAAATGGGATGGAAAAAAAGGTAAGAAGAAGCAGGAGCGCTTACAGAAAATTGCAAAGGAAGCGGCGGAGCAATCGCATCGTACGCATATTCCAACAATTGAAGAGCTTGTAAGCTTCTCACATTTGCTAAAAAAAGTATCGGAATATGATGCCGTTTTCTTAGCTGATGAAGAGGATGCCAAACAACTTGAACGTACGCGGTTTGCTGACCAATTGAAAAAGGTGTATGATTATAAGTCAATCCTTGTCATATTTGGTCCTGAAGGTGGTATTTCTCGAAAAGAGGCTACTGCTTTACAAGGATTAGGGTGTCAATGCATTTCTTTAGGACCGAGAATTTTACGAGCTGAAACAGCACCGTTTTATGTACTATCCGCAATTTCTTATGAATTTGAATGAAAGAGGTGACGAGCCTTGTCTTCAGTGGCTTTTCATACATTAGGATGTAAAGTGAATCACTATGAAACAGAGGCAATTTGGCAACTGTTTAAAGATGAAGGTTATGAACGCAAAGAATTTGACCATCAGGCAGATGTCTATGTAGTTAACACTTGTACGGTAACGAATACAGGAGATAAAAAAAGTCGCCAAGTTATTCGCCGTGCTATTAGACAAAATCCTGATGCCGTTATTTGCGTAACAGGATGTTATGCTCAAACTTCTCCAGCAGAAATTATGGCAATTCCCGGTGTGGATATTGTCGTCGGTACACAAGACCGTACAAAAATGATTGGTTATATTGAGCAATACAAGAATGAACGTCAACCAATTAATGCTGTACGTAACATTATGAAAAATAGGATTTATGAAGAGCTTGACGTACCGTATTTTACTGACCGTACGCGTGCTTCATTGAAAATCCAAGAAGGCTGTAATAACTTCTGTACTTTTTGTATTATCCCGTGGGCACGTGGTCTAATGCGCTCTCGTGATCCACAAGAAGTGATTCTACAAGCTCAGCAACTTGTTGATGCCGGTTATTTAGAAATTGTCTTAACAGGAATCCACACAGGTGGTTATGGTCAAGACTTAAAAGATTATAATCTAGCACAATTATTACGTGACTTAGAAGCCAAAGTAAAAGGCTTAAAACGTCTACGTATTAGTTCGATTGAAGCGAGTCAATTATCGGATGAAGTGATCGAGGTACTTCGCGATTCTAACATCGTCGTAAATCACTTACATATCCCCATCCAATCTGGTTCTGACACTGTACTTAAACGTATGCGTCGTAAATACACGATGGAATTCTTCGGTGAGCGCTTAGACCGCTTACGTGAGGTATTACCACATTTAGCTGTTACTTCTGACGTTATCGTTGGTTTCCCAGGTGAAACAGAAGAAGAATTTATGGAAACATATAACTTCATCAATCACCACAAATTTGCTGAACTGCATGTATTCCCATACTCTAAACGTACAGGGACACCAGCAGCTCGTATGGAAGACCAAGTCGATGAAGAAGTGAAAAATGAACGCGTACACCGTTTATTAACACTAAATGACCAACTTGCAAGAGATTATGCTTGTCAGTTCGAAACTGAAGTATTAGAAGTGATTCCAGAAGAACGTATTAAAGAGGGTGCCGAAGCAGGGCTTTACGCCGGCTATTCGGACAACTACTTGAAAGTCATCTTCGAAGGCGATGAAGAGATGATTGGTAAACTAGTAAAAGTGAAAGTTACTAAAGCTGGCTATCCGCATTCTGAAGGGCAATTTGTACGTGTAATAGACGAAGTACTGGCAAATTAAACGATATTCAAACAACTTTTTATTATAAACCTCACCAAAATCGATTTTAAAGTCGATTGGTGGGGTTTTAATTTAGGTAAATTTAGATTACAGCCATTAATGGTTTCTCACAATTTGTTGCGTACGCAAAATAATAAGAATAAATGATTAAAATAAGCTGTATCTGTGCATATTATTTTATCTATCGATGTTATAGTATTAAGAAATTTGATTGATGAGGAATAAGTGTATGATGTACTTTTGTCAGTACAACGCACTCAATTTATCGCTTAGTACAGGAGGAATTTTTCACGAAACGTGTAGAAAAAAATAGCATTAATCACTGGTAGAGCATCAGGCATCGCTTTATCAGCAGCGATATTATTAGCTACAGACGCTGCTATTTTTATAGCAGGCGAGTTGATTAACTAATTTCAACCAGCACTATTAAAGTGGTAGGTTGATTTCCGCTACGGGATGCTCGCTTTCCGCGGGCAAGCACCGAGCCGTTTCCTTCGCTAAGTGCAGGGTATCGGTTCTCTTACATTTCCCGCAGGAGTCGTGCACCCTCCGCTATAATCAATTAAAAAATGTAGTAACATACGTTAGTATTGAACATAAAAAACATTTTAACGATAAATAATACCCTAATATTTCCCTTATCAACACACCTGTTTTTATTGTAAAGAAATGATATCCTATCATATAAGTTGACATCTAATATCGGAACTAACACTATCTCGAAACGTCATAAAAAGTAAAGACATACTAGCAAAGATAGTTTCCTCGAGGTAACTATCTTTGTTTTTGCTTAAAGTTGGAAAGGAAACTATAACCATGTTAAGATGAAGTTGTACGTACAACTATGTAACTAAAGGAGTTATTATTTATGACTAAAAACTATGCATTATTAATCGATCATACATTACTGAAACCCGAAGCGACAAAAGAACAAATTGCAGTATTATGCCAAGAAGCCAGAAAATATAACTTTGCTTCTGTATGTGTAAATCCTGTTTGGGTAGCAGAATCTGCAAAACATCTTGAAGGTGCTGAATCAGTCGTTTGTACAGTTATTGGTTTCCCATTAGGTGCGTCAACTAGTACAACGAAAGCATTTGAAACAAAAGATGCTATTGCAAATGGTGCTAGTGAAATCGATATGGTTATTAATATTGGTGCACTAAAATTAGGTCAGCTTGATGTTGTTAAAGCAGATATTCAAGCCGTTGTTGATGCAGCGAATGGTACTTTAGTGAAAGTAATTATAGAAGCATGCTTACTTACAGATGAAGAAAAAGTAATAGCTTGCAAATTATCACAAGAAGCAGGCGCTGATTTTGTGAAAACGTCTACTGGCTTTTCAACTGGTGGAGCAACACCAACAGATATTGCGTTAATGCGTAAAACTGTTGGGCCAGATATGGGCGTAAAGGCTTCAGGCGGTGTTCGTAGTTTGGAAGATCTTGAAGCTATGGTTGAAGCAGGAGCTACTAGAATCGGTGCAAGCTCTGGCGTGAACATTATGAATGGATTAAAATCAGAATCTGAATATTAATTCAAGCATGAGTATTGACCAATTTGTATCAATAAGGTATAATTTTTTAGTACACAGCATTAACATATTTTTTGTGGTAATGTTCGTATTCGATGTGTGTTCGGAGGGAGGGAAAAAGAGATGTCAAAAACTGTCGTTAGAAAAAACGAATCGCTTGAAGATGCTCTTCGCCGCTTCAAACGTACTGTTTCTAAAAGTGGTACAATTCAAGAGGTTAGAAAACGCGAATTTTATGAAAAACCTAGCGTAAAACGCAAAAAGAAATCAGAAGCTGCACGTAAACGTAAGTATTAATTTTATTTCCTAGACAATCCCTACGTTAAAAACACGCACCATCATGATTGATTAAAATTGCAAATAACCTAAACCGAGAAATCCTTGTGATTTCTCGGTTTATTTTTGTGCTATATTTGTATATTGCTTCTGACGAGCGTTCGTTTGGCGATCTATGTTTTAATAGAAATAGAGAGAAGGTAATTAATAGAATGCGTAGGTGATGGTGATGCATTATATATGGATGGCTTTACAATTTATTGCAGTAGGCTTCGTCATTTATGTAGTTAGTGGTCGTTTAATAGGCACGAAACTAAATTTTCTCAAAAGAGTACTTTCTGCCACTCTTAGTGTGGTTTTTACAACTTTTGTCTATTGGTATTCTTATTTACGACATACCGATTATAAAAACGAAGACATGGTGCAAGCGGTGACAAATGTTAGTACGCTTGTATGGATTGGCAGTATGCTTTTAATCGCCATGTTATTTTATTTAATATTAGAGCTATTTGACCCCATTCAGCTAGGTGCTAAAGGTGAACGGTTGACTGGACAAAAAAATATTGTCACAAGATTTCGCAGTCGTTTTCATCGGCAAAAAAGGCTAGTGGAAGTGTTTCAAATCGCCTTTAAACACGGCATTGGTAAGGCGTTGAAGTATAAACGTACTTATGAAAATGATCGTTATTTAGCCATTGCACTTCGTAATATGTTGGAAGAATGCGGTGGTATCTTCATTAAATTCGGGCAAGTTTTATCTGCGCGTAAAGATATTTTTCCTACTGTTTTCATCGAGGAATTATCCAAGCTTCAACAACATGTCAAACCGATGACTACTGAACAAGTAGAGAAGAGGTTGGAACAAGATTTAGCCATGCCGATTTCACAAGTATTCCGTAGTTTTAACAAGCAGCCGATTGCTTCAGGTTCTATCGGTCAAGTACATAAGGCTGTTTTACAGGAAAATGGCAAAGAGGTTGTTGTCAAAATATTGCGAACAGATATCAGATCTATTATGCATAAGGATTTAGATATTTTACTGCATTTTTCAAGTTGGCTTGTAGAAGAATCAACATGGGCGGAAAATTTAGGCTTCCATCAGCTTGCGAAAGGCTTTGCTAATAGTTTACTAGAGGAAATTAATTTTGAGATGGAAGAACGCAATATGGAGCAAGTTTCTAATTCGCTTTCTAAAAGTAAAAATAATGTTAAAATTCCCCATGTTTATAAGCAGTACAGCAATGAATATGTATTAGTTTTAGAATACATGCATGGTGTCAGCATTTATGAATACCAAAAAGTTTTAGAAAGTACAAAAGTGAAAAAGTATGATTTACTTAGTTCCATTTATGATAGCTTTTTAGAGCAAATGTTAGTAGCTGGTGTCTTTCATGCGGACCCGCATCCAGGTAATATTTATGTACTAAACAATGGTACGGCTGCATTTTTGGATTTTGGAGCAGTCGGTAGACTTGGTCCGATACAGCAAAAGGGCTTGAGAACACTGTTTATTGGTATTGAGCGTAATGATCCGGGTATTGTATTAGAAGGTCTGAAAACGTTAATAGAAAATCCTGATGGAATGGATGAAGAAGGATTATTGCAAGCTTTAAGCCAATTGTTAATTCAATTGCAGTATTTAGATAAAATATCAACTGAGGAGCTTGTGCAGACGCTATTTACCGTTATCCAGCATTATGAATTGAAGCTCTATCCTATGGTAGGTGTGGCTTTGCGCGCATTAATCACATTAGAAGGCACGCTAAATGGTGTAGATTCTACTTTCGATTTATTTTCAGAGGCAAAACATTTTACAGCTAAAAATAAAAGGGCATTTGTGTCCATTTCGAGCGGGACAGAACTAAAAGAACATTTACAACAAGAGCTTATCATGTTATTACCTATGCTCAACCAGCTGCCAAGAAAGTTAGATCATATTACAACGAGGCTAGAGAAGGGCCAAATGAAGGTTAAGCTGGATATGTTCTCTAATAAAGAGAATACGTTATTTATATCACAATGGTTCTCGCTTTTTATTTTATTAATGGTTGGTATTACGTTTGGGGTTATTTCTGTAGCACTTTTAGCGATTTCGCAGTTCATCGATACAGCTTATGCTGTTTATTTGAATACGGTATCTTATTTAGGGTTATTTTTAAGTGCTGTATTACTTGTGAGATTGTCTGTTCAAGCGATCCGAAATTCAAAGCGCGCGTTATAAAAGAAGTAAAATCCGTCTTCCATTTGAGGGCGGATTTTTATTTGCAGTAATTTTGAA
Organism: Viridibacillus soli; assembly: GCF_016612995.1. Classification (GTDB taxonomy): domain Bacteria; phylum Bacillota; class Bacilli; order Bacillales_A; family Planococcaceae; genus Viridibacillus; species Viridibacillus soli. The sequence continues at coordinate 58,449 of NZ_JAEOAH010000001.1, read as the reverse complement.
ACTTTTATGCTGTATAACCGTAAATTAAGTATGGCATGATACATAGTAGAAGGGAGGGGAAAAGTTGCAGCAATTTAAAAAGATCCGACTGTTATTTACGATGCTCATGTTCTTCATATTACTTTTACCACTTACGCCAGTTTTTGCGAAAAGCGAAGTGTACCATGTGCCGGTGGAAAAAGAAGTAGAGAAAGGTTTACATGCATTTTTGCAAAGAGCGTTTAAAGAAGCAGATGAAAGCGGTGCCAAGGCAGTTGTTTTGGAGATTCATACACCAGGTGGATTTGTTAATGCAGCGGGAGATATTGCGAAGCTAATGGATGAAACACCACTCCGAACAATTGCTTTTATAAATAAAGATGCTCACTCAGCGGGTGCATTTCTAGCATTGCATGCCGATGAAATTTATATGGTTCCTAACGGTACAATAGGAGCAGCGGCAGTTATTGATTCTGCTGGGAATATGGCAGATCAAAAAGCGAATAGTGCATGGTTAGCACAAATGCAAGCAGCGGCAGAAACATCTAATCGAGAACCTAAATATGCTCTAGCTATGGCTGATGTATCTTTTGCATTACCAGAATTTAGAGCGGCAGAAGGGAAATTATTAACGCTGACAGCAAGTGAAGCGTTAAAAGTTAATTATTCTGAAGGAACTGTCTCTTCGTTGCAAGAACTACTAGTGAGAACGGGTTTAGACGGAGCAGAAATTGTAGAAATTGATGTATCTTTTGCTGAGCAATTAGCTAGATTTATCACAAACCCAGTTATTGTCCCTATACTTTTATCAATTGCTAGTTTAGGATTAGTATTAGAGTTATACTCACCAGGTTTTGGTGTACCAGGGGCTATGAGTATAGTAGCCATTATTTTATTTTTCTTCGGCCATTTAGTTGCTGGATTTGCTGGATATGAATCCATCGTATTATTAATTGTCGGCATTATACTAATAGTGGCGGAATTTTTCTTACCTGGTGGTATTATTGGCTTTTTGGGTTTTGGCGCGGTAATTTTAAGTCTATTATTAGCTGGTGCTAATGTGGCCCATATGGCTTATTCGATACTAGCGGCTCTATTAGTAGCAGTTATAGGAATGGTGATTCTAATGAAATTCTTCGGTAAAAAGATGACGATGCTAAACAAGATGGTGTTGAAAGACGCAACAGATACAGAGCAGGGTTATGTATCAAATGTTAACCGCGTAGAGCTTATTGGCAGAGAAGCTGTTACTTCAACACCTCTAAGACCTTCAGGTGCAATTATGCTTGAGGGAGAAAGAATTGATGTCGTCTCTGAAGGCGGTTACATCGATGCACAAAAGAAAGTCAACATTATTAAAGTTGAGGGACCTCGTATCGTTGTAAGAGAGGTACTCTAAATCTAAGGAGGATGTATTAAATGGCAGCATTAACAGCTGGATCGATTTCGGTAATAATCGGAATTGTTGTCGTATTTATAATTTTAGCCATATTATTTACTTTCGTTCCTGTTGCACTGTGGATATCCGCATTAGCAGCCGGTGTAAAAGTAAGTATCTTCACATTGATTGGTATGCGTTTACGTCGAGTAATTCCATCGCGTATCGTCAATCCGTTAATTAAAGCACATAAAGCAGGTTTACCTGTGACGATTAATCAATTAGAAAGTCATTACCTTGCAGGTGGTAACGTAGACCGTGTTGTAAACGCGTTAATCGCGGCTCACCGTGCTAATATCGAATTAACATTTGAACGCTGTGCAGCAATCGATCTTGCAGGTCGTGACGTATTAGAGGCTGTTCAAATGTCGGTTAACCCAAAAGTAATTGAAACACCATTTATTGCTGGTGTTGCAATGAACGGGATTGAAGTAAAAGCGAAAGCACGTATTACAGTACGCGCGAATATTGAACGTCTTGTCGGTGGTGCGGGTGAAGAAACAGTTGTTGCTCGTGTAGGTGAAGGTATTGTTAGTACAATTGGTAGCTCTAAAAGTCATACCGATGTACTAGAAAACCCTGATATGATTTCCCAAACTGTCTTATCTAAAGGATTAGATTCAGGTACGGCGTTTGAAATCTTATCGATCGATATCGCGGACGTTGATATCGGTAAAAACATTGGTGCAGAATTACAAATTGAGCAAGCGCAAGCGGACAAAAATATTGCACAAGCGAAAGCTGAAGAACGTCGTGCAATGGCTGTAGCAAACGAACAAGAAATGGTTGCCAGAGTACAAGAGATGAAAGCGAAAGTAGTAGAAGCTGAAGCTGAAGTTCCGTTAGCTATGGCAGAAGCACTTCGTACAGGTAACTTCGGTGTTATGGATTACATGAACTATCAAAATGTGCAAGCTGATACAAGTATGCGTGATTCAATAAGTAAGATTAATAAAGATTCACCTGATCACACTAATGACAATCAATAAGTAAACGTCAACCTATAGGAGGGAGGCACTTCCATTGGAAGGAATCATCCTGTTATTAATTTCACTAGCTATTGGTGCCATTTTCAAGGATAAAAAAACTGAAGATAAACAAGCGCCAAAAAAACGCCCTGTTCAAAAACCGCAGACTACTCAGCAAAGACCTACGCAACAACGAAAGCCTGAGCCTGCGAGAGCAGAACGTTCGCGTAGCTTAGAAGATTATGCGAAAAAAGTTTTCAGTGATCTTGAAAAACAATTTGGTGAACAGCCAAAAGTTAAAACAGCAAAAGAATTTGTAGAAGAAAAAGTAGTGCCTGTTCAGGAAAGAGTTCGTGTTGCGGATAGTTCGAGAAATTCGGATAGCCCAAGATCTACACGGCCGGCCATGTCTCGCATGAAAGAAGCACCCAAAAAGGCGAAACAAACCGATAAAAGTGCATTTAATTTCCCGCAAACTCAAAACGAATTAGTACAATCCATTATGATGGCCGAAATATTAGGTCCACCAAAATCGAAGCGCTAATACATGACCCCCGCTCTCTTTGCATATGCTATAGAGAAGGGGGTTTTTGTATGTCGAAACGGCTTTTTCAGCTACTGCCTCTTATCGAAATTGAAAACTTCCAAACGATCCAGTTAAGAGGGAATATTACAATCCAGAAAATTAGTGAACAACAGGTAGCATTTATGCATGAAGATTTTATTATTCATATTCAAGCAAAAGAGCTGCAAATCCAAGTGCTAAAGGACGAGCTCGTTGCTTTGAAAATGAATCATTTAGAAAAAATGACAATCGAAAAATGGCAGGAGAGTTAGCTTGCAAAGGCATGGATGGAATAATCGCAAACTGGAGTTAGAAGTGACGCAAAATGATCGCCTTCCTGGATTTTTACGGGCTTTAGCAAAGGCTAATATACCTCTTAAGAAGATGAAAACAACGAAGCACCATGTGACATTTCAAACGACGCGTAAGCATCTACCAGTAATTCGTAAGCTCAGACGCAAATATCATATGAAAATGACGATAGACTGGCTCGATGAAGAAGTTATTTTACGTAATGAATGGCTCGTGCATATAGGTTTATTATTACTAATCATCGTGCCATTATGCGCATCGCAATTCATCTGGTCAGTCGACATTGATGCTTCTACTCCGGAGCAGGAGGAAGAGCTGCAAAAGAGTTTATATATATTGCAAATATCCCCGCCATTTTTAAAGAGTAAGCTACCAGACGAAACAATTATTAGACAACAGATTTTACAAGATCAGCGAGAGTTATCCTGGGTGCATATTCATCAGGAAGGAAGCAATCTCACCTTTTCACCAATCCCTTCTCCAAAGTTAGAAACTGAGATAGTAGAAAAAGAACAACCGAGTCACTTAATTGCTAAAAAGAGTGGAGTCATTACACATTTTAACTTAACGAAGGGAGAACGTGCTGTAGAGGAGAATAAGGCCGTTTATACGGGTGATTTGCTCGTCACCGGTATATTAAAGCAAGGTGAGAAAGAAATCGTCTACGGAGCTGAAGGGGAGGTATTTGCGGACTACTGGATAGAGGCGTCGTTCACATTACCAAGAACAATCGATTATAAAGTTCCAGGTGAGCGACATTATGAGTTAAGGTGGAAAAAAGACAAAGTAAAAAAGGGTGATGACTGGCAAAATGTGAAGCTACCAAAATGGTTAGCCAAGTACGTCGAGCTTTCAGTCACGCAACAGAGTACAACAAAACAGCTAAAATTAGATGAGCAATCGGTCGAAAAAGTACTATTACCGCTTTTGCATCAAAAATATGTCAATGAATTGCCATCTAAAACGGTCATGAAACGGGAAAAACTTTTGCAGGTTGCTATTGATAATGATACAGTAAAGGGGAAAGTATTGTTTTTGGTAAACGAAAACATTGCAGTTAAACAAGTGATTTATCAAGGAGATTGAGCATGCTAGAACAACAACCAACCCAATTAAACGTGCAAGATCCTAACGAAGCAGTAATGCTTTTAGGTATATCAGATGTAAATATGAAATTGATTGAAACGGCTTTTAATGTGCAAATCATTACACGTGGTGAAACAATTCATATTGTCGGTGATGAAAGCCAAAAAGACGATGCAACGAAATTACTAGAGCAATTGTTAAAAGTTATTCGAAAAGGTATTAATATTAACCAACGCGATGTTTCAACAGCACTTGAAATGGCTAAAAACGGTACGATTGAATATTTTGCGGAGCTATATGATGAAGTGATTGCCCGAAATACAAAGGGGAAAATGATTCGTGCCAAAACGATTGGTCAGCGCGAATATATTCAAGCGATAAAAAATCGTGATTTAACTTTTTGTATCGGGCCTGCTGGAACGGGAAAAACGTATTTAGCGGTAGTCATGGCAACACAAGCACTAAAAAATGCTCAGGTGAAACGGATTATTTTAACGCGTCCTGCAGTAGAAGCTGGCGAAAGCTTAGGTTTCTTACCAGGCGATTTAAAGGAAAAAGTCGATCCGTATTTACGTCCTTTATATGATGCTCTGCATGATATTTTGGGCGCTGAACAAACGACACGCCTAATTGACCGTGGAACGATTGAAATTGCGCCACTTGCTTATATGCGTGGACGTACGTTAGACGATGCTTTCGTCATTCTAGATGAAGCTCAAAATACAACGAAGGCACAAATGAAGATGTTCTTAACTCGTCTTGGCTTCGGCTCGAAAATGGTTATTACAGGTGATAAAACGCAAATTGACTTACCAAAAGGTGCAATATCAGGTTTAACAAATGCTGAGTACACTTTACAGGGTGTTAAGGATATTCATTTCCAAATCCTTGAGCAAGGCGATGTTGTTCGTCATCCACTTGTAGCGAAAATTATCCAAGCGTATGAAGAGGAAAAATAATGTATTAGACTACGCAACGCTCATTATCTGAGTGTTGCGTTTTGTTTTTATACGGCATGAACTTTGTCAATTTTAAATTAAAATTCTCAATTAAATATATTTTTTTATAATATATAGAAATGTAAACTATATTTTTTGTGAAAAAAATGTCAATTGTTGATATGATAGTCTATAGATAGGAGGTGGCTGTATGGATGCTTTTCTAAAAAAGCTAATGCAGTACTTTCGTTTTCCGGTATTACTAGCCATCATATTAATAGTTACAGGCATTTTGCAATTTTCACTTATGCTTGGAAATGTGAGAGGCGAACATTTTGATTTAAAACTATTTCAATTATCGCCGGATACGATACGATCGATTAAAACGGTAGAAGATACAGTAAAAACGGAGGAAGATAGAGAGCAAGTAGCCAGCGAAATAAAGCCTGTTTATCATTATTCCGCAGAAATTGCGACAAATCGTGCATCGATGATCAAGTCGATCTTTGACTATGTATTAGAAGTAAAGACGTCGATTGAAGACGGACAATCTAAAAAAGAAAAAGAAGCTGTTACGGAACAACGTGTAACAGAGCTGCGAAAAAAATTAATTGCATTAAAAACAGATGGGCAAGGCTTGCAGTTCACCGACCAGGAATTGACAACGTTGTTTGCGCTAGATAATGATTCTTTACGTAAAACGCGTGATGAGTTAACTGCCATGGTGAAGGAGCAGTTGTCTGGGCCAATTCGTTCAGAACAGGTATCAGAGGTAAAAGCGAAAATCGATAAGGAAATCCGAGAAAAAGCTGATTTCCCAGAAGTAATTCGTGCAACACTTATATCGATAGGCCGTTTTTCTATCATGGAGACGGAAAAGCAAGATACAGATTTAATGAAGGAACAAGTAGAGCAAGCTAAGGCCAATATTGATCCGGTGCGTATTTTGCAAGGTCAGATTATCGTGCAAGAAGGGCAAGTGATTGACCGGGATGTGTTCCGCCAGCTAGAGTTAGCGGGAATGCTAGCTGAGCATACATCATTTAAACCGATTGTTGGTCTAGTTTTATTAATCATTTTACAAATGTCGTTTTTCTTTGCTATATTCAACAACTGGAAAGCGGAAGACAGAACAAAAACTCGGGATTTAATCATTACAGTGATGATTTACTTATTATCAATTGTCGTAATGGAATTATTGGGTCTTGTATCAAATGAATTTGACGTGATGATCGGTTTCCTTTTCCCTGTTGCCATGGCACCAATGCTGATTAGGCTACTGATTAATGAACGTATCGCCATTATTATGACCATTATGACTGCAGTTGCAGCCGGTGTCATTTTCCAAGAGGGCTATGCAACTGTTATTCAAATGGAAGTGTCTTTATACATTATTTTTGGTGGACTTAGCAGTTTGTTTTTTATTAAAGGGATTGAAAGACGTTCGCGAATTTTACAAACAAGTATGAGTATCGCCTTAGTGAATGCGACGTTCATCACCTTCTACTTACTGCTGACACAATCTACATATGGCATGAGGGAATTGGCGTATTATTTAGTCGCCGCAATCGTTTCTGCATTATTGTCTGGGGCACTAACTTTAGGGCTATTACCATTTATCGAGTCTGCATTTGGTATGCTATCATCCTTTAGATTAATCGAGCTATCCAGTCCTAATCATCCATTGTTAAAAAAGATTTTAGTAGAAACACCTGGTACTTATCATCATAGTGTGATGGTAGCAAATCTTGCTGATGCTGCATGTGAAGCGGTTGGAGCAGATGGTTTGCTTGCAAGAGTGGGTTGCTATTATCATGATATTGGAAAGACAAAACGCCCAGGATTTTTTGTGGAAAACCAAATGGGGACGATTAATCCTCATGATAACTTGCCAGCAAAAACGAGCCGCGATATTATTATCGCACACGCTGAGGACGGAGCTAAGCTGTTGGAATCGCATAAAATGCCAAAAGAAATTATAGACATTGCACGCCAACATCACGGGACAAGTCTTTTGAAATTCTTTTATTATAAAGAGAAGGAAGAAAATCCTGCTGTAGATGAAGCAAGTTATCGTTACCCTGGACCGAAGCCACAAACGAAAGAAATTGCTATAATAAGTGTAGCGGATAGTGTAGAGGCTGCTGTTCGTTCGATGAAAGAACCAAATGCGGAGAAAATCCAAAAGCTGGTTCATGCCATCACACAAGATAAATTACAGGATGGCCAGTTTGATGAATGCGATCTTTCCATTCGTGAGCTGAAAACGATTGAAGCTGTTTTTTGCGAAACGTTAAATGGTATCTTCCATTCACGTATCGAATATCCGAAGCCAAAATAAGCCTAGGAGGCAATCATATGAGTTTAAACATTGATTTTTTAGATGAAACATCCCAAGTAAAGGATTCTGATATCGAGCTAGTAGAGAAATTATTACAACATGCTGCGACAGTTGAAAATATTGAAGATGAAACAGAATTATCAGTAACATTTGTAACGAATGAGGCGATTCACGAAATTAATCGTCAGTACCGCCAAAAGGATGCGCCAACAGATGTCATTTCCTTCGCACTTGAAGAAATGGGTGAAGGTGAAGTAGAAATCATTGCAGAAGGTATGCCACGAATTTTAGGCGATATTATTATTTCAATCGACCGTACAAAAGAACAAGCTGATGAATATGGACATTCATTTGAACGTGAATTAGGATTTTTAGCTGTTCATGGCTTCTTACATTTACTTGGTTATGATCATATGGTGTCAGATGATGAAAAAGTAATGTTCGGCAAACAAGATAAAATTTTAGAAACTTACGGCTTAAGCCGTGATGCTGATGGACATTCGTAAACTTTTCAAATCATTTCGTTATGCATTTCAAGGAGTTTTGCATGCATTTCGTGAGCAAAATTTCCGTTTCCACGTATTAGTAGCTATCATGGTTATTAGTGCTGGATGGCTAACAGGATTATCGCAAACGGAGTGGTTTGTGATTATTATTGTCATCGCCATTATGCTCACCCTTGAAATGCTTAATACGGCAATTGAGAGAGTAGTGGATCTTGCCACATCCGAAATACACCCGCTTGCCAAGCAGTCCAAGGATCTTGCAGCAGGTGCTGTACTTGTATTTGCATGTGCAAGTGCTATAATCGGAATACTCATCTTTCTGCCAAAATGGATGAATTTATTGACGTGAGGTGCTTCAATTGAACAAACTTGAATTAATGGAAGAATCTAAAAAAGGGCGCGAAAATGCGTATGTTCCTTATTCGAAATTTAAAGTAGGTGCAGCACTACTGACAAAAGACGGTAAAGTTTACCGTGGCTGCAATGTCGAAAATGCTGGATACAGTATGACGAACTGTGCAGAGCGTACAGCAATGTTCAAAGCTGTTTCCGAAGGCGACAGAGAGTTTTCAGCATTAGCTGTTGTTGCAGATACCGAAGGCCCTTGCTCACCATGTGGTGCATGCCGCCAAGTTATTGCAGAATTTTGTGCACCAGATATGCCAGTATACTTAACAAATTTAAAAGGCGATGTTCAAGAAACGACAGTTCGCGAACTTTTACCAGGCGCCTTTACACCGGAGGATTTAATGAATGCAGGAAAATAATCAATTCAAATCAGGCTTTATCTCAATTATTGGTCGACCAAACGTAGGGAAGTCAACATTTCTAAATCATGTCATCGGCCAGAAAATCGCTATTATGAGTGATAAACCCCAAACAACTCGTAACAAAGTACAAGGTGTTTTCACACAAGATAACAGCCAAATGATTTTCATCGACACACCAGGGATTCATAAACCAAAGCATAAATTGGGAGAATTCATGTTAAAAGTGTCTAAAAACACGTTGCGTGAAGTGGATGTTATTATGTTCATGGTCAACGCAACTCAAAAGTTAGGGAAAGGCGATGAGTTCATTTTAGAAATGCTTGAAGGCAATGAAACACCTGTCTTTTTAGTTATTAATAAAATTGACCAAGTGCATCCGGATAACCTATTACACACAATTGAAGATTATAAAGAGAAATATGATTTTGCTGAGATCATACCAATTTCTGCGCTACAAGGTAGTAATGTCGATCGTTTACTTGAGACGGTTGAAAAGTATTTACCTGAAGGACCTCAATATTACCCAGCTGACCAAGTAACGGATCACCCTGAGCGCTTCATCATCTCAGAATTAGTACGTGAAAAAGTATTGCACTTAACACGTGAGGAGATTCCACATTCAATCGCAGTACAAGTCGATAAAATTTCAAAAGAAGAAGACAAAGAAATGATTCGTGTCATGGCTACAATTATTGTAGAACGTGATTCGCAAAAAGGGATTGTCATCGGGAAAAAAGGAGCTCTATTGAAAGAAGTAGGCACCCGCGCACGTAAAGATATCGAAATGCTTCTAGGTAGTAAAGTATACTTAGAACTTTGGGTAAAAGTGCAAAAAGATTGGCGTAACAAAGCATCTCAATTACGCGACTTTGGTTTCCGAGAAGACGAATATTAAGATAGGGAAGTGAAGGCAATTGCTGAATAAATGGGAAGGCATTGTCTTAAAAACACAACCATATGGCGAGACCAATAAAATTGTCACGTTTATGACGCGAGAAGCGGGCAAGGTGACGGCAATGGCTCGTGGTGCGAAAAAACCATCAAGCCGTCTAGCCTCAGTTACGCAACCATTCACATATGGTTCCTTTTTAATACAACAAGGACGTGGTATGGGCACTGTGCAACAAGGAGAACCGCTTGAATCGATGCGTCATATTCGTGAAGATATTGTAGCAACGGCCTATGCAAGTTATGCGGTTGAACTCGTCGATCGTTTAATTGAGTCAGAAAAAGCGGAGCCCTATGCTTTTGAAGTATTAGTGCAGGCATTACGTGCCATTGAAGAAGGATATGACCCAGAAGCTATTTCTTTGTTTGTTGAATGGAAAATGCTTCCCTTTACAGGCGTACAGCCGATTTTGCATGAATGTGCAAGCTGTAGCGCTATTGATGGGGAATTTGCCTTTTCCTTCACACAAGGTGGCTTCCTTTGTCATCGTTGTTTCCACAAGGACCCGTATATTATTCGCCTAACACCAACTCAACTAAAGCTCATCCGTATGTTCTACACTGTGCCGATTGAGAAAATAGGCAAGCTGACGTTAAAAAAAGAAACGAAAAAGTTTATAAAAAAAATTGTTACAACAATTTATGAAGAACAAACAGGGCTACGTTTAAAATCGAGGTCGTTTATCGACCAACTTGAAAAGACACCCCTACTGTTCGGAGCAAATTTTGACGTTAAAAAAGAATCACCTGAAGAAACAGAAAACCCACAAGTGGACGAAGATTGATTCGCTGCTTGTGGGTTTTTGTGTGTTGTTGGGGCTAAAGTTTTGCCCTAAATTGCTAGCGTACTCTATTATTGTTGATTTTATAATAGAAATATTTTGTTGCAAGCGCGGAATGTGGTTCCACGAACTTAATGGTGTTTCCTATGCTCGAAATATAGAGTTTAATGCTCATTTTGGATATTCTAACCAAATAAAAAGACTACTCCACATTAAAAAGTGTGGAGTAGTCTTAGCGTGCTGCTTCAGCATTAAAGTGAGATATCCAGCTACAGCGGCCAGACTCTCGAGGTCACTTGGGCCCACAGGATGTGGGTCATGCAACCGTTGCGGCAGGACGCCGCGAACTTAGGTTGCCTTCCTTTTTTCTCGGTCGAAAACTAAAAGATGTTTTCGATTCGAAGGTTCCAGTGCTTGTCGAGTCTAGACGGCCGCTTCAGACGCTAGCTGATTACGACGTTTCGGTCGGGCACTCAAAGTCAAATGGCGACTTTGGCTTCCGCCCTCCAACGTGTTTCACAGCTGAACGAGCGCCTTCAGCATTTAATATTAAAATTCCAAATGTTTTGCAATATACGCTTTAACATCTGCGATTGGCATACGTACTTGTTCCATTGAGTCGCGGTGACGTACTGTTACTTGAGCGTCTTCAACTGAGTCGAAATCGTATGTGATACAGAATGGTGTACCGATTTCATCTTGACGACGGTAGCGTTTACCAATTGATTGAGATTCGTCATAATCCACTGCGAATTCTTTGCGAAGCTCTGCCCAAACGTCCGTAGCTTGCTCAGCTAATTTTTTTGAAAGTGGTAGTACAGCTGCTTTGAATGGAGCTAAAGCAGGATGGAAGCGAAGAACTGTACGTTTGTCGTCGTTTTCTAATTCTTCTTCGTCATAAGCGTCACATAAGAACGCAAGTGTTACACGGTCTGCACCTAATGATGGCTCGATGCAATATGGTACATAGCGTTCGTTTGTCGTAGGGTCGATATAAGTGAAATCTTCACCTGAATGTTCCATATGACGTTTTAAATCGAAATCTGTACGAGACGCTACGCCCCAAAGCTCGCCCCAACCAAATGGGAATTGGAATTCGATATCAGTTGTTGCATTTGAGTAGTGAGAAAGCTCGTCATCTTCGTGATCTCGAAGGCGCATGCTGCTTTCAGACATTTTCAAGTTTAATAACCAGTTTTTACAGAAGTCTTTCCAGTAAGCGTGCCACTCTAATTCAGAACCAGGTTTACAGAAAAATTCAAGTTCCATTTGTTCGAATTCACGAGTACGGAAAGTGAAGTTCCCTGGAGTAATTTCGTTTCGGAATGATTTACCGACTTGCGCAATACCGAATGGTGTACGTTTACGCATAGAACGTTGTACGTTTTTAAAGTTAACGAAAATACCTTGTGCTGTTTCAGGACGTAGGAAAACTTCGTTTGTTGATGATTCAGTTACACCTTGGAAAGTTTTGAACATTAAATTGAATTGACGGATATCCGTGAAATCTTGTGCACCACAATCTGTGCATTTTACGTCAAACTCATTCATAACTTCAGCCATTTTTTCGAATGACATACCATCTACAATAATTTCTTGACCTTTTGCAAGTGCTGCATCCTCGATCAATTTATCGGCACGGTGGCGTGATTTACATTTTTTACAGTCAATCATTGGATCATTAAAGTTACCAACGTGACCTGATGCTACCCAAGTTTTTGGATTCATAAGGATGGCAGCGTCAAGACCAACATTATATTGTGATTCCTGTACGAATTTTTTCCACCATGCTTTTTTTACGTTATTTTTAAGTTCGACACCTAGTGGACCGTAATCCCAAGTATTAGCTAATCCACCATAAATCTCAGAACCTGGGAATACGAACCCGCGATGTTTTGCTAAACTAACAATACTTTCCATTGATTTTACCATGAAAATCCCTCCAAAATAGTATATGAAAATAAGAAAGCACCCGTCTCCGGGCACAATGCCCGGGGACGAGTGCGTAATGACCCGCGGTTCCACCCCGATTGACTAAGAAATCTTAGTCCTCTTTAATAAAATAAGCTCCCGGCTGCCTTTTCTCATTTCGTGTAGGCTTGCACGATCCCTACTCGCTGCACGTTGAAACGATACTTATATTCCGTTCATTGCCTGTATGATTTGAACACATTGTAACACGCGTTTGTTTTCTTAGCAATATATATAGATATAGTATATAATAATTAAGTATTGAGTATGACACTTTTTGAGGCGGTGAGTCCAATAGAACTCAACAAACGTCAGGATGAGATCTTAGAAATTGTTAAAGGGAATGGTCCTATTACAGGGGAACAAATTGCTGAGCGTCTTTCACTGACTAGAGCAACACTAAGACCGGATCTAGCCATATTAACGATGGCAGGCTTTTTGGATGCTAGACCGCGTGTAGGTTATTTTTATTCAGGTAAAAAAACAGGACAGGCTGTTATAGATAGCATGATGAATATGAAAGTGAAAGATTTTCAATCGATTCCGGTTGTTGTATCTGAGAATATTTCTGTATATGATGCCATCTGTCAGATGTTTTTAGAAGATGTAGGTACTCTTTTCGTTGTGGACAAAAACGCTTATTTAACAGGCGTTCTATCACGAAAAGACTTACTGCGCACGAGCATTGGGAATCAGGACTTACATAACATTCCGGTGCATATTATTATGACAAGAATGCCTAATATTGCATTTTGCTTGAAGACAGATGGGTTAATTCAAGCAGCGAATAAGCTTATTGAAAGACAAATTGATGCGCTACCTGTCGTAATCGAACACCCAGATGGCTACGAAGTCATAGGTCGATTAACAAAAACAAATATTACGCGAGCATTTTTATCGCTTGCTGATAATCATGATTTGTGAGGTGATGCTTTCAATGAATAAATTAGCCGTATTTATAGTTTCTGATTCGGTTGGAGAGACAGGCGAACTTGTCACAAAGGCGGCAATCAGTCAATTTAGACCAGGTATGCAGGATACATTTTTGAAACGTTTTCCTCATGTCGAAAGTTTGGAACAGTTAAATGAAATTGTTCATTTAGCTACTGAACAGGGAGCAATTATTGTTTATACACTTGTCAAAGAAGAAATGCGTTCTTATGTTCAACATTTATCAGACAATATGCTCGTTCCATCAATCGATTTAATGGGACCATTAATGGCAAGATTAGAAGAAACTTTAGCAGTCCGGCCTGTTGAAGAGCCCGGTCTTGTCCGTAAGTTAGATGATGATTATTTTAAAAAAATAGAAGCCATTGAATTTGCAGTTAAATATGACGATGGCCGCGATCCTAGAGGTTTATTATTAGCAGACATCGTGTTAGTAGGTGTTTCAAGAACATCAAAAACGCCTTTATCACAGTATTTAGCTCATAAACGTTATAAAGTGGCAAACGTACCTCTCGTTCCAGAAGTGGAACCACCAGAGGAATTATTTTTAGTTGATCCCAAAAAATGCTTTGGACTTGTTATTTCTCCTGAAAAGTTAAATAATATAAGAATAGAGCGTTTAATTGCACTCGGTTTAAATGACGGTGCGAACTACGCAAAACTTGATCGAATAAAAGAAGAAATCACACATTTTCAAAAAGTTGTTAGCCGCATAGGTTGTCATGTCATTGATGTGACAAATCGTGCTGTAGAAGAGACAGCAAATGATATACTTCACCGCATTCAATTACCGATAAAATGATGTGAGTATGCAAACCGCCCCCGTACTTGGGGAGGTTTTTTTGTTTGTATTATAAAAAAGTGATAGATTTTTCAGATAAAATGTTTTATAATAAAAAATTGTGGTAAAAATATATATAGGTATTTTACCTTTCCATTTAATAAAATAATATTTTTATGTCGAAATATGCAGGACTTTTTAATGATTATCTCGAATTCAGTTATTAGCAAGTAAAGATGGTGATGGAGTGGCTCAAAGAATACCTGAAGAGATTATTGAACAAATTCGTTCACAGGCAGATATAGTTGATGTCATAAATGATTATGTGCAGTTAACGAAGCGAGGAAGAAACTGGTTTGGTTTATGCCCATTTCATGGTGAACAGACACCTTCTTTTTCTGTATCTACAGATAAACAAATATTCCATTGCTTTGGTTGCGGAGCTGGAGGGAATGCTATTACATTCTTGATGGATATAGACCATATTCCATTTCAAGAGGCGGTCGCGAAGTTAGGTGATCGTGTTGGCGTTCATGTAGAGATATCAACATCTGAAGAACACACGCATCCGATTTCTAAAGAAGAAGGGCGGATGAAAGAAGCTCATGCTTTTGCTGCTGAATACTATCAGCATCTCCTACTCAATACTGAAGAAGGAGAAAAAGCACTTATATATTTAGAACAAAGAGGATTTACGAAAGAACTTATCGAATCTTATGGCATTGGCTGGTCTTTGCCGCATTGGGATTCGTTAACTCAATTGCTAACACGTAAAGGCTTTGAGTTACAAGAAATGGAACAGTCCGGGCTCATTATTCAAAGGGAAGATGGTTCGGGATGGTTTGACCGTTTTCGGGAAAGAATAATGTTTCCTATCAAAGATGATAGCGGTAGAATTATCGCTTTCTCTGGTCGGATTATCGACCACACTGGGGAAGACGCCAAGTATTTAAACAGTCCTGAAACACCCATTTTTCATAAAGGGCAAGTTCTTTATAATTTGGATCAAGCTCGCCCTATCATTCGTAAAGAAAGAAAAATCGTATTATTTGAAGGTTTTATGGATGTTTTGTCAGCTAAAAAGGCAAATGTCCATAATGGTGTTGGCACAATGGGGACATCCCTTACGATGCAACATTTGAACAAGATAAAACGTCTAGCTGAACGTATTATTGTTTGTTATGACGGTGATAAAGCCGGCTGGGAGGCTGCAAAGCGAGCTGCGGAAATGTTACACGCAGAAAAGATGAAAGTAGATGTGGCAGTACTCCCAACTGGTCTCGATCCCGATGACTATATAAAGCAGTTTGGAGAAGAATCTTTTAAATCAAAGATCATCGAAGAACCGCAAAGCTATATAGCATTTATGCTAATGTATGCACGGCGAAACAAAAACTTCCAATTTAATAATGATATATTGCAATATGTGGATGAGGCCTTGAACTATTTAGTTGGAGGAATCTCACCAATCGAGAAAGAATTATATATAAAGCAAATATCGACAGAGACGAATATTTCGGAAGATACGCTAAATATGCAACTTCGTCAGAAGGAAGGTCAGCTGGCTCAAAACTCTAAAAGGCAAGAGCAACAACAGCAACAACAGGCCGCTCCACAACAAATGCGCCTCCCTAAAAAGAAAATCACAGCGATAGACCGTGCAGAAAGATTACTCTTAGCACATATGTTGCATAACATTGACGTTGTAGATCGAATTCGTATAGAGGAGTATGAGCCATTCGTAAGAGATGATTATTTAGCTATATATGTGCACTTAATTGGTTTCTATGAAAGCCATCAAAAATCAGATTATCAGCGTTTTGCTGAAATTTTAGAAGACAGTGAATTACGAAAAATTGCAATGGAAGCAGCTTTAACAGATCGTGACCCTGAGCATCTCGAAGAAGAGATTGCAGATTGCTTGAAACAAGTTCAAAAGTATAAAATTGAGCAGCAAATTCAAGATAAGAATCACGCATTAAAAGAAGCGGAGAAAATGCACGACTTTGGAAATGCATTAAAGCTTTCACAAGAAGTAATTGATTTAAGAAAATCGTTATCGGCAATGTGATGCGGATTCGGTTGTTGGAGGAGGAAACACCTATGGCAGACAAGTCAAAACGTACTAAACCAGTTGTTGAACATGAACACACACTAGAGGAAGCGAAAAAGCTTTTACTCGAATCAGGTAAAAAAAATGGTGAACTAACATACGCAGAAATTGCAGATAAACTACAATCCTACGAAATGGAAGCAGACCAAGTAGAAGAATTTATCGAGCAACTAGAATCTAAAGGTATTGAGTTAGGTGGTAAAGACGGTGATGAGGAAAATCTTGATCGTCTATTAAAAGGTAACGCTAACGAAGAAACGTTTGACTTGAATGATTTAAGTGTTCCACCAGGCGTTAAGATTAATGACCCTGTAAGAATGTATTTAAAAGAAATTGGCCGCGTAGATTTATTAAGTGCTAAAGAAGAAATTGCTCTTGCAGAACGTATTGAAAAAGGTGATGACGTAGCACGAAAACGTTTAGCAGAAGCTAACTTACGACTAGTTGTAAGTATTGCAAAACGCTATGTTGGTCGTGGTATGTTATTCCTTGATTTAATCCAAGAAGGTAATATGGGTCTTATCAAAGCAGTTGAAAAATTCGACTACCGCAAAGGATTCAAATTTAGTACGTATGCAACTTGGTGGATTCGTCAAGCTATCACTCGTGCAATCGCTGACCAAGCAAGAACAATTCGTATCCCTGTGCATATGGTTGAAACGATTAACAAATTAATTCGTGTGCAACGTCAACTTTTACAAGACTTAGGTCGCGAACCGTCTCCTGAAGAAATCGGAGAAGAAATGGATTTAACGCCTGAAAAAGTTCGTGAAATTTTGAAAATTGCACAAGAACCTGTATCACTTGAAACGCCAATTGGTGAAGAGGATGATTCACACTTAGGAGACTTCATCGAAGACTCTGAAGCGCAATCACCATCTGACCATGCAGCTTATGAGTTATTAAAAGAACAATTAGAAGATGTACTAGATACATTAACTGACCGTGAAGAAAATGTATTACGCTTACGTTTCGGTTTAGATGACGGACGTACTCGCACTCTTGAAGAAGTTGGGAAAGTATTTGGTGTAACGCGTGAGCGTATTCGACAAATCGAAGCGAAGGCTCTAAGAAAATTGCGCCATCCATCGCGTAGTAAACGTTTAAAAGACTTCCTAGAATAGTACTTAAGGCACTCCTTGACGGGGGTGCCTTTCTTATTCGAATAAGGTAAAATTATGGATGAAAATGGTTTCTAAAGTTGGGGGACTTTATAATGAAAAATCAACGAAAAGAAATGATCCTAAATGAAATCTTATTTTGGAAGAAAAATAACTTATTACCGGAGCATTATTGTAACTTTTTAGCCACCTTATATGCGGAAGGGGAAGAGTTAGAGTCTACTAAACTCAAAGTAAGTTCAAAAAATGCTGTTCTCGCAAAAGAGCGCTCAAATAGAACGTGGCTCATAGCTCTTTTGGGTGTGGGTACAATCGCGCTACTCGCGCTACTATTTATGATGAGTGCGAAATTTGTTATATTACCAATTATTGTTGTAACAATAGCTATTGTTGGTCTACTATATTACGTCTTTCAATTTGCCGCTAATAAGACTGTAATAGTAACAATGGCATTTGCTGCAGCAGCTCTTTTACTATTAGGTTTATCTGTCAAAATCACTGAAGTCTATTTGCCTTTTAGCAATTTAGCGATGCATATGGCGCTCATAATAAATTGTGTTCTATGGTTAGTTTCAGGTAAAAGGATGAAGTTAATCTACTTTACTATCTCTGGTGCAGGTGGATTGTTAATTGTTCTATTAAATATTATCTTCTTCTGAAAAAAACGTATTTTCTCGTAAAATACGTTTTTTTCTATGATTATCCAATTTATTTCTGTATAATCTAATGCGTAAGCGTATTCACAAAGGGGAGTGATTGTATGAATTTTGACCTTTCACAAGAACAACAAATGATTCGTAAAACAATGAAGGAATTTGCGGATGAAGTTGTGGCACCAGGAGCAATTGAACGCGATCGCACGAAAGCTTTTCCAAAAGAGATTTTCAAACAGCTTGCTGACATGGGGATGATGGGCTTGCCATTTGAAGAGGAGTACGGAGGAGCAGGTGCAGACACGACAAGTTTTGCCATAGTGACAGAAGAATTGAGCCGAGCATGCGCCTCAACAGGTATTACATACTCCGCTCATATTTCACTTGGGGGAGCACCACTTCATTTATTTGGAACAAAAGAGCAAAAGGAAAAATATTTAACACCTATTTGTACAGGTGAATCATTCGGCGCATTCGGTTTAACAGAGCCAAATGCTGGTTCTGACGCTGGGGGTACTGAAACACAAGCAAAAGTAGACGGCCAAGATTTCGTTATTAATGGTAGCAAAGTTTATATTACTAATGCCAGCTATGCCAAACATTTAGCGCTTACAGCTATTACAGGTATAGAAGATGGGAAAAAAGAAATTAGCGCCATTATTGTTCCGACAAATGCTGAAGGATTCACTATTTTAGATCGTTACGAGAAAATGGGCTTAAATGCTTCAAATACAACGGAACTTATTCTTGAAAATGTACGTGTACCGCAAGAAAATTTACTTGGTAAAAAGGGACATGGTTTCCGCCAATTCCTAGTCACATTAGATGGTGGACGAATCGGTATTGCAGCTATGGCAGTGGGGATTGCCCAAGCTGCTTTCGAGCGAGCGCTCAGTTACTCAAAAGAACGTAAGCAATTCGGTCAAACGTTATCATCTTTCCAGGTTACACAGTTTAAACTTGCAGACATGGCAATGAAAATAGAATTGGCAAGAAACATGGTATATAAAGCGGCTTGGTTAAAAGACGCGGGAAGACCATTTACAAAAGAGGCAGCAATGGCTAAGCTATACGCTTCAGAAGTAGCGATGGAAATTGCTGATCAATCGATTCAAATCCACGGCGGATATGGCTACATGAAAGAATATGAAGTCGAACGCTATATGAGAGATGCAAAGCTGCTAGAAATTGGCGAAGGAACCTCAGAAGTACAAAGGATGGTCATTGCTCGCCAAATCGGATGTTAATGTGACGATTATGGCAATTTTGTCACATTCGGACGAAAACTTACCCTTTAGGTCTTTTCGTTTTCGATAGAATGAAGTACAATATTATGTGTTGACTGATTCTATTTAATTAGAAAAAGACTGAACTTATGAGGAGGGTTAATTGATGAAAAAGAATCCGATTATTCCGTATATCCTAATCATGGCTTTTGGTATTGGTTTGATTTTCTTCATGTCTCTTGGTGGACCAGACAAAAAAGCTGAAATTGCTAAAGGCGATGAAGGTAAAACTGAGGAATCAGCTGGTGCTTTCGATCCTGAAGCAGCTGTTGCAAAATCATGTGTCGCTTGTCACGGTGAAAACCTTGAAGGCGGTGGTGGACCAAACCTACACGGTACTGGTTTATCAGCTGATGAAGTGAAAGAAATTCTTCACAACGGTAAAGGTGGTATGCCTGCTGGTATACTTAAAGCTGAAAGTGAAGCTAACATTGAAGCAGTGGCTAAATATATCGCTGATTTAAAATAATTAAATCACCATATATTTACAAGCCCTTATTCTCCTTAGAGGATAAGGGTTTTTCTATGCAAAAATGCGTATTTTCGTTACAATATTACTTGAAGGGAGGCTTCTGCCATGAACGCACAAAAATTATCAAAACGCCTAGAAAGCGTTGCAAAATTCGTACCACAAGACGCGATTATCGCTGATATTGGTAGCGATCATGCTTATTTACCTTGCTATCTCGTCCATAACAATATTGCCAAGAGCGCTATTGCCGGCGAAGTAGTAAAAGGCCCTTATGAATCAGCATGTCAAGAAGTCCAAAAGGAACAACTGACAACTAAAATTACTGTAAGACTTGCAGACGGCCTCGCAGCCATTGAACCAGAGGACGGCGTTACAGCCATCACAATTGCAGGTATGGGTGGTCCACTTATCGCAACTATTTTAGAGAAGCATCCTGAAGTGCTAAAAGGTGTCGAACGGCTTATCTTACAACCAAATATACACGCTAAAGTTATTCGTGAATGGGCACTACAAAATAGCTGGAAAATCATCGATGAGGTCATTCTCTCAGAGGACGATAAAATTTATGAAATCCTCGTATTAGAACCTGGCGATATGCATTTAAGTGAAATCGAACAGCTTCTAGGTCCAGTCCTACAACAACAGCATTCTGAAGTCTTCCAAAGTAAATGGACAAGAGAAATTGACCAATGGGGCAATGTTCGAGAAGCATTACAAAAGGCTGAACAAACACCGGAAATCGTGGCAAAATCAGCTGAGCTAGCACATTTAATTGCAACGGTTGGAGAGGTACTGAAACGATGAAAAAAACCAATGGTCAAGAAATCATTCAGCTTTTCGAAAGCTGGTCACCAAAAAAGTTAGCTGCAATGGACAATGATCCAATCGGTCTTCACGTCGGTACACTAAACAAAACTGTCACAAAAGTACTTGTGACACTCGATGTTAATGATGCAGTCGCAGAAGAAGCCATAGCAAATGGCTGTGAGCTCATCATCGCACACCACCCACCGATTTTCCGAAAGCTCTCAACACTGCGTACTGACACACCTCAAGGTCAGCTTTTCGAAAAATTAATCAAAAATGATATCGCAGTCTATGCCGCACATACAAATTTAGATGTCGCTGAAGGCGGAGTGAACGATTTACTTGCTGAGGCGCTAGGTCTACAAAATTATAATGTTCTCGTACCAACTTTTAGCGAAGCAATGTTCAAGTTAGCTGTCTTTGTGCCAGTTGATCATGCAGAACAACTACGTACAGTGCTTGCTAGAGCAGGAGCAGGGCAAATCGGTAACTACGACTCATGTAGTTACACACTACATGGTGAAGGGCGTTTCCGTGCACTTGCTGGAGCAAAACCATTCACTGGAGAAGTAGGCGAGATACACGTCGAACAAGAAGTGAAAATAGAAGTCGTCATCCCACAATCAATCAAAAACAAAGTTCTTCGCGCGATGCTAAACAGCCATCCATACGAAGAACCAGCATATGACGTCATGCCACTTGAAACAGCAGCAAAAGAAATGGGCCTTGGCCGTATCGGTAAACTACCATCAGCCATGACACTTAAACAATTTGCTGAACATGTAAAAAAATCACTACAAGTTCCAGCAGTACGTGTTGTAGGAAACCTTGAATCGCAAGTTTCTAAAATTGCCGTACTAGGTGGCGACGGCAACAAATACATCCATGCTGCAAAACGTGCGGGAGCAGACGTCTATGTAACGGGCGATCTATACTTCCACGTCGCACAAGACGCAGAAGAGATTGGCCTTCAAATTGTAGACCCTGGTCACCATGTCGAAAGCGTTATGAAAGTAGGCGTAGCTAACAAAATGCAAACCCTATGCCAGCAACAAAAACTAAACTGCGAATTTATTCCGTCTAAACTCTCAACCGAACCATTCCAGTTTGTTTGATATTAGGAGGAAATGAATAAGGAACCTGCCAAAAATGAAATTTCGGCAGGTTTTTTTGAGTAGTTTAGGTGAGGCAAGTGGCCGAATGATAAAAGAAAGTACTTGAGTCATAGAAGATGGAGCTTGAGTGATAAAAGAAAAGACCAGAGTCAAAGAAGGAGAACCCAGTTATAAAAGCTGAAGTTTGAGTGGTCATCCAACCTATCAGACCAAAAAAGCCCCTAATGTCAACTTTCAACATCAGAGGCTCTGTAAACTTATTCCGAAGCAGGGTATGGTTCGATTTTGATAACCGGCTTAGGTGTTTTAATTTTTGGTAGGATTCTATCTATTGTGACAGAGCGTTCCAAGCTGTGTGTAGTTGGGTCTGCTGGTTCGAATTGATCAAGGAAATTGATAACTTCCTTGACGATAGGTGTTGGCGTAGAGGCACCAGCTGTGACACCTACTGTGTCAACGCCTTCTAACCATTCTAATTTTAATTCAGAAAGGTCTGCGATGCGGAAAGATTTCGTATGTGCAATTTCTTCAGAAACTTGAGTTAAGCGGTTGGAGTTATTACTTTTTGGATCTCCAACAACGATTAACAAATCAGTTGCACCAGCTTGTTTTGCAACAGCTTCTTGGCGTACTTGAGTTGCAAGACAAATTTCTTTATGCACTTCGATGTTTGGGAACTTCTCTTCTAGGCGCTTCATTAAATGTGCTACATCCCATTGACTCATTGTCGTTTGGTTTGTCACAAGTAATTTTTCTCGATTTAATACTAGATGGTCGATATCTTCAAGAGATTGCACTAAATGTACATGATCAGGTGCGACACCAATGGCACCTTCTGGCTCTGGATGGCCTTTTTTGCCGATATAGATGATGTCATATCCCTCTTGTGATTTTTCGGCGATTAAATCGTGGGTTACAGTTACGTCTGGGCATGTGGCATCAATTGATACTAAGCCTTTTTGACGTGCAACTTCACGAATTTCAGGAGATACCCCGTGAGCTGTGAAAATGACTGTACCTTTGTCAACTTTGTCTAAAATGTCTTTACGGTTTGCACCATCAAGCGTAATAATTCCGTCTTGTTCAAATGCGTCCGTTACATGTTTATTATGAACGATCATTCCGAGAATATAGATAGGTCTAGGTAGTGTTTTATCTAATGCAGCGTTGCGCGCGATGACCATGGCATCGACAACACCATAGCAATATCCTCGTGGCGTGATTTTAGTTACTTGCATGATCCGAACTCCTTTCATTGCTCGTTGAATTCTATTATAACGGACAGTCCATCTTTATACAAAGAATCGGTTACGATTTCATTAAAATGGCGGTTGGAATATGCGTGGTGTTGATGGTTTTGTTATTTCAGGCGGGTTACTTCGAATTTCAGGGGCAGAGCTGTTTCTTCCAAACAACCCCCCTCCTCGGCTAGCTGCAGGAGAGCTCGTTTCTTGTTCTTTAGTAGCTGCTCCGTCAGTAGGTGACGGAATTGATTTAAAACCTTTGTATAATTTATAGAGAGCAGGTAAGTTTTGGAACATTGGCGACATTTGCTTAAAAATAGGGGTGAATTGTTGTGCAGTCGACATAAATTTATCAGCAGTTGCCAAATATTGATCCATCTTCGCCAAACCGCCTACAGCACCGGCTACATTGCCAATACCGGCAGCTCCAGGGCCGGCAGCAGCGGCAGCGCCCCTAGCAAACATGCCAGCAGCGCCAGCCCCAGCCCCAGCAGCGCCTCTACCAAACATACCAGCAGCCTCAGGAGCAGCAGCAGCGGCGCCCCTAGCAAACATGCCAGCCCCAGGTCCAGCCCCAGCCGCACCTCTAGCAAACATACCAGCAGCCTCAGGAGCAGCAGCGGCCCCCCTAGCAAACATGCCTGCAGCCCCAGGAGCAGCATTCCCAGCCCCTCTAGCAAACATGTTAGCAGCGCCAGGAGCTGCGCCACCAAATGCACCCCCGGCTTGCGATAAACCTTGCGCAAACGGATAAAATGATGAATATCGCATTGATGTTCTCCTTTCGATTGAAATTTGCACATTTTTATCAAAATCAGCCCTTATTTTTCAAAATAATAGCCGCCTTGAATTGACGTACGTAGTATTAATAGATATCATATGCAAATGGTCTACTAAATGTACGAATCATGTTACAATAAGGTAAGTAAGTTAGGAGGGACAATTATGTCCAAATATTCAGATTACAATTTTCAACCTTTTTTGCAAAATGCAATTAAGAAATTAGGCTTCACAGAACCGACGCCTATCCAAAAGGAAATTATTCCGCTCGTTTTAAAAGAGAAAAGTGCAATCGGACAAGCGCATACAGGTACAGGGAAAACACATAGTTTCCTTATTCCAATCGTAGAACGCATCCGTGCAGATAAAGAGGAAGTGCAAGCGGTCATTGCTGCACCAACTCGTGAACTTGCAACACAAATTTACGCAGAGTTGCAAAAACTGATTGAAGAAACATCGATCCAAGCCAAATTGTTCATCGGGGGTACAGACAAACAACGCTCAATCGATAAACTAAAAACACAACCGCAAATCGTTGTCGGTACACCAGGACGTATTCGTGATTTAGTTGATGAAAAAGCATTGTTATTATATACAGCGCCGATTCTAGTGGTAGACGAAGCAGACCTTGCATTCGACATGGGCTTCATCGAGGATATCGATAAATTTGCTTCTCAAATGCCAGAAAACCTTGAAATGTACGTATTCTCTGCAACAATTCCTGAGAAATTACAACCTTTCTTGAAAAAATACATGTCTTCGCCAGTCCACATTAAAATGGATGATAAACGACCAGTAGCGGAAAACTTAGATTTCTATTTAGTATCAACACGTAGTAAATCAAAAAATAGCCGCTTACTTGAAGTGATGAAAACAATCAATCCGTATTTAGCAATTATCTTCACCAATACACGTTCACAAGCGAACTATGTTGCTGATTTCTTAGCAAATAACGGCGTAAAAGCAGGACGTATTCATGGAGATCTTTCACCACGTGATCGTAAAAAAGTGATGAAACAAGTACGTGACCTGGAATTCCAATACATTGTTGCAACAGATCTTGCTGCACGTGGCATCGATATTCCTGGAGTCAGCCATGTTATTAACTACGAATTGCCTTCTGATTTAGAATTCTTCATTCACCGCGTAGGCCGTACAGCTCGTGCAGGTAACAAAGGAACGGCTATTACTATTTTCGAACCGTCTGAAGAAGATGGAATTGCACGTGTTGAGAAAATGGGTATACCATTCCAACCAAAAGACATTAAGAATGGCCAACTAGTGGACATGAAAGAACGTCATGCACGCCAAAACCGTGAGAAAAAAGAAAATGCTATCGACAAAAAAGCGAAAGCACTTGTCCGTAAACCTAAAAAGGTTAAACCAGGCTACAAACGTAATATGAAATGGGAAATGGACAAAGTTAAAAAACGTGAACGTCGTTTGAAAAACCGCCAGAAATAATTAAGGGGGGACCACAGACCATGCTTATTGGCTCACACGTATCTATGAGCGGCAAGAAAATGCTGCTAGCTTCTAGTGAAGAAGCGGCATCCTACGGGGCATCCACTTTCATGATCTATACAGGTGCTCCTCAAAATACGCGCAGAAAACCAATTGAAGAGTTGAATATTGATGCAGGACAATTGCATATGACGGAGCATGGACTATCGAATATCGTTGTCCATGCACCATATATTATCAATATCGCAAATACGACAAAACCTGAAGTATTCGCACTTGGTGTTGATTTCCTTCAAAAAGAAATCGAACGTACAGCAGCAATTGGAGCAAAACAAATTGTCTTACATCCAGGTGCCCATGTTGGCGCAGGTGCTGACGTTGGTATTGCGAGAATCATCGAAGGACTAAACGAAGTCTTATCACAAGATTATCCAGTTCAAATCGCCCTCGAAACAATGGCAGGTAAAGGCTCTGAATGTGGTCGCACATTCGAAGAACTTGCTCAAATTTTCGACGGTGTGAAAAACAACGAACGTCTGTCTATTTGCTTTGACACTTGTCACACACATGATGCAGGTTATGATATTATAAATGATTTTGACGGAGTACTAGAAAATTTCGATAAAACGATTGGTATCGATCGCATCAAAGTGCTTCATATCAATGATAGTAAAAATGTTTGTGGAGCAGCGAAGGACCGTCACGAGAATATCGGCTTTGGTCATATCGGCTTTGACGCCTTAAACCGCATCGTCCATCATGAAGCATTCCGAGATGTACCGAAAATTTTAGAAACACCTTTTGTTGGTACAGATGCAAAAAATAAAAAAGCACCATATGCTTATGAAATTGAAATGTTCCGCAGTCAAACTTTTATGCCTGAGAAAATCGATGCATTAAGAGGGGAATAACTTTGATTTAAGAAGACTTCTCACCTAAAAAGGTGAGAAGTCTTCTTTTGTTGTGTGCTATTATAATCTGATTGTCATGATGAACTAAAACGTTACCTACCAAACTGTTTTAGTAGATCTGCTGTTTTCTGTTTACCAATGGCCTTCTCAATATCCCGCATAACGTGATCGGGTATACCCATTAGCACCCATTGAAGGGAAAAGGACGATAATAGTGGGCGCAACTTTTGAATTTCTTTTTTCGATAATGGAATCTTATAATGTTTCGCATAGAGGGCAAGCTCCTCATCCGATTTGCCTTGGAATTCCTGTACTAATGAAACATAATCCATACATTCACCCTTTCAAGTATTCGTACTTTACAAAGTGCCATCTTTCACTTATACTAATATTTTGTAAATCGTAATGATTCTGAATTAGAAAGAAGCGAAGAATATGGCGCAACTGCCTTTAATCGAATTAAAAAGTGTTTCATTCCAATATGACTATACGCAAGTGTTAACAAATATTTCTTTAAAAGTAGAGCAAGGCGATTTTCTCGCATTACTTGGTCCAAACGGCTCGGGGAAATCCACACTGTTAAAGCTCATTTTAGGTTTAATGAAATCAACATCTGGCCAAATCGAATTGTTCGGACAGCCAGCAAATACATTTAAACATCGTGAGTGGATTGGTTATGTTTCACAAAAATCAAACTCCTTTAACTCGGGTTTCCCAGCAACAGTCAAAGAAGTTGTTGCAAGTGGCTTAACAAAGAAGATTGGTCTTTTTAAGCGCCACTTAGCTAGTCAAAATTCTAAAGTAATACAAGCATTACGAGATGTCGGCATGGATGGCTTTGCGGATCGTAATATCGGTGAGTTGTCAGGCGGACAGCAGCAGCGTGTCTTTATTGCAAGAGCGCTTGTCGCAGAGCCGAAGCTATTAATCTTAGATGAGCCGACGGTTGGGATTGACCACGAAAATGTGCAGTCATTTTATGATATGCTCGCAAGCTTAAATGAGGACCATCAAATGACAATGATTTTAGTGACACATGACGTTGATACAGTTTCAAATCGAATTAGCCATGTTGCTTGTTTAAATCAAACGATTCATTTTCACGGCTTCAAAAATGATTACGATTCTTTATCAGCCGATCAATTGAATGCTTGGTATGGTCACGTTGTACGTAAAATTCACCATACTAAAGAGGAGAAGACGCAATGATTTCATCTATCCTACATTATGAATTTTTACAAAACGCATTTTTATCCGGCATTATTATCGGAATCATTGCACCGTTACTTGGGGTTTTCATCGTCGTCAGAAGACTATCGTTAATTGCAGATGCACTCAGCCATGTAACCCTTGCAGGGATTGCAGGAAGTCTTTATTTAAGCCAAACATTCACGGGGCTAGCATTACTTAATCCGCTGTATTTAGGGATTGTTGCATCTGTTAGTGGCTCTGTATTAATCGAACGCTTACGTCGTCTCTATAAGCATTATGAGGAGCTAGCTATTCCGATTATTATGTCGGGTGGGATAGGGATTAGTGCAATCTTTATCTCACTTGCAAAAGGATTTAGCACGGATTTATTTAGTTATTTATTTGGCTCAGTATCCGCTGTTAGCAGACAGGATTTATTCATAGTTGTGGCAATTGCAGTGTTAGTGCTAGCCTTTATTTATTTATTTTATAAAGAATTATTCGTTTTATCATTTGATGATGAATATGCAAAGGCAAGTGGCTTACCAGCTAAATGGATTCACTTATTATTTATGATTATTACAGCACTAGTGATCGCTGCTAGCATGCGCATTGTTGGTATTTTACTAGTGTCGTCATTGATGACGTTGCCAGTTGCAGCAAGTATTCGTATTGCGAAGGGCTTTAAACAAGCCATTCTCTATGCGATTGTATTCGGTGAAGCAGCGGTAATTGCGGGGCTTGTATCAGCCTTTTACTTAGACTTAGCACCGGGTGGTACGATTGTCGTCATCTCTATATTGATTTTATTAGTTGTCATTATTGGCAAAAAGATTTCGATGAGCGTACGCGCTTAGTTTAGAAGGGAGAGTTAGGGTATGAATATTTCAAAAGCATGGGAAATATTAAAAGAAAGTGGCTATAAAAAAACGGACAAACGAGAACAAATCTTAGAAATGTTTGCCGCTACAGAAAAATATTTAACGGCCCGTGACCTACTAGTTGTGATGAAGAAAGACTACCCTGGCATGAGTTATGACACAATATATCGTAATCTTGCAACCTTTGTTCAATTAGGAATTCTTGAAGAAACCGAGCTTTCCAGTGAGCGCCACTTCCGCATGCAATGTGAAACAGAGCACCATCATCACCATTTCATCTGTATGGCGTGTGGCAATATTAAAGAAATTCATCTCTGCCCAATGGACCTCCTACAAGAGCAGCTACCATCATACGAAATCGATGATCACAAATTCGAAATTTATGGCAAATGTCCAGATTGTCGTAATTGTCAGCACAAATAAAATGTAGACCAATAAAGACAAGCACTTTCCACAAATGGAAGGTGCTTGTTTTGTTATGAGAAGGGCTTATCTTTCACAAGCAATGCCGTCTGAATCGCGGTCTTTCGTAGCATTTGCTGCATAAAGTTTTGCAGAAACAGTTGGCGTATATTTTGTTTTTCCGCCTTTATTTTTCACTTTGTCATTTTTAGCAACGCCGCCTTTGTAGACTTTATTGAGTTCTGTGCAATTTTTGAACGTTTTAGCTGAAGCATCTGTTTCTAACGGGAGAACGGATAATCCGAGAAGTAATGTTGTTGTGAATGTTGCAAATAATGTTTTTTTCATAGTAATACCTCCGTAGTTCAAATGTTGTAAATAATACAATATATACCATACCATATATTACTGAAAATAATACGATAAGATTGATAAACCTTGAATATAGAGTGCGTAGTAAAAATGTATTAGAGTGGATTGTATGACTACACGAATGGGAGAATGATGATGAGAAGTTTACTAATAGGAGCCATTTCAGCAATTCTTACTATAGCTATTTTGGGCGTTGCCATATATACATTTGTTGCGAAATTAACAGATACAGCAGCAATTCAAATTGAAAAAGTGCAAGTTGAAGATGGACAAATATTACATGTGAAAGGAGATTTCACTGAAAGCGCCAGACAATATGCAGGTTATACTTTTGATATTATGGATGGAAAATTTTATCTGAGAATGAAGACAGTGCTCGCAGGAGGTCAATCAGGCGGCTTTGATTTTACTATAAAGGACCCGAATTTAGCGAATGTAGAAGCGATATATTTGCAAGGAACTAGTAGTGAAGACCAAGTATTACTTTGGACACTAAAAAAGAAGATTAACGTTGACTATGAAAGTGAATAGAAAACCCCTACCTTCTACTAATTTAGTAAAGGGTAGGGGTTTTCAATCTATCTATTATCGTTTTCTGAATGGGAAATCAATTATAAAATCGAGTTCTATTTCAACTACATCTAAAAGAGGTAATGAAATGATGACTAATAATGAAAGTAAAAAACAGTTTACAAGGATCTTTCTATTAGTAAGCGAATGTTCTTTCTTAAAAAAGCTGATTACATATTGTATTAAATATAGGAAAATAAAAATATTTGTAAACGTGTTGATATTACTTTGCCAATCAGACAATGGGCTCCTCTCCTCTAACTTCCGGATTAAAAGGCAAGTTATTGAATTTGACTAAGTGGTTCATTCTTATTAGGTTCTTTAACAGTAATTTTCTCACTCTTTTTTTCTGAACTTGTTCTTTTAATAAAGAATGCTAAGATAACTCCTATAACCGCAACACCTGCAGATACTAAGAATGCATCATTAATCCCTTCAATTGTTGCTTGAGCCATAATTTGTTGTTTCATCTGTACTAATACTTCTTTTGTTGGAGGTGCAGATAGTTTGCTGATAGCTTCTTCCAATAATTCTTTACCATGAGTAACTGAACGATTGGACATAATTGTTACAAGAAGAGAACCACCTACAGCGCCAGAAACTTGTTGTATCGTACTATTCATAGCGGTACCATGTGGCGTGAATTTAGCAGGTAGCTGATTTAAACCATTTGTCATAACTGGCATCATAACCATCGAAATCCCAAACATACGCACTGTATATAATATGACTAAATTTGAGTATTCAGTAGTAGCAGTCAATTGACTAAAGAAGTAAGTTGTTACAACGGTAATGACTAAACCCGTTATTGCTAACGCTTTCGCTCCGAATTTGTCGAATATTTTACCCGTAATAGGAGACATAATACCCATCACAATAGCACCAGGTAACATCAGTAAACCTGAATCTATGGGAGAAATCCCTCGAATGCTTTGTAAATAGATTGGCATTAATAACATAGCTGAGAACATAGCCATATTAAGTGTGAAAGAAATGACGGAAGAAAGAGCAAACATAGGATATTTATATACTCTTAAATCAAGCATAGGTTCATCTAATTTGAATTGGCGGAAAATAAAGCAAATAAGTGAAACGACACCAACTGCAAGTGTTATTATTACGATTGGATCATCCCAACCTTTATTACCAGCTGAACTGAAGCCGTATAAAACCCCACCAAATCCTAATGTAGAGAAAACAAGAGATAAAAAGTCTAATGTTGCAGTCACTTTCTCTTTTGTATCATGTAATTTAAAGAATGCTAAAATCAATACTAATATTGAAATAGGAGCGATGACAAAGAATAAAGTTGACCACTCATAATGTTGAATAATCCAACCTGATAAAGTAGGTCCGATTGCTGGAGCAAAGAACATGACTAAGCCGAACATCCCCATTGATGTACCACGTTTTTCTGGTGGAAAGGTTGTAAACATGACATTCATTAGAAGCGGCATAATAATTGCTGCACCTGAAGCTTGAATCATTCTAGCCGCTAATAAAACAGGGAATGCAGGAGCAAATCCTCCTAAAAGCGTACCAATTGAAAATAGTCCCATCGCGATTAAGAATAATCTTCTAGCATTATATTTTTTTATTAGAAAGGCAGTAGTAGGAACCATAATTCCGTTCACTAACATATACCCTGTTGATAACCATTGAACGGTTGCTGCACTTACGTCGAAATCCTTCATGATTGAAGGTAAGGCAATATTCAATAATGTATTACTCAGTAAAGCAACGAATGCACCCGTCATCAATATAAATAACAGGCCATACGAAGGTTTTGCTTCTGTGTCTTTCATGTAGAATACATCTCCTTTTATGAATTAATACAAATTATACCGATAGTCCAAAAGTAGACTAACAGTTTGTAGATACTTATAATACATCCACTGATTTTATTAATCAAGCAAAAAATGAACTATCAGTCCAAAAAAAATCCGATGGTTCATTGTGGTATGATTGAATTATGAAAAATAACAGGTTAATTTTAAAGGAGTTTATATATGAATAAACGAAAAAAGCATGTTATAGAAAAAACACATGAATTATTTATAGAAAAGGGCTATCATGCTACGTCGATACAAGAAATCTTAGATCACAGTGGTATTTCTAAAGGATCATTTTACAATTATTTCCCTTCGAAAGCAGATCTATTTAAAGCTGTATTTAAATTAATGTTAGATGAAACAAAAGAGAAAATGGACAAGATTGTGATTGGTGAAGATATCTCAGATGTGAACGTTTTTATAGAGCAAGTAGTTCTAACGATGGGGGTCAATCGACATAATAAATTACAACAGCTTTTAGATGATGTCATTGTTTCGCATGATCCAGATTTAATTAAGTTTATTAAGGATTTTAAATTTATGTTTTTAAAGTGGGTACATGGGCGATTCCTCAATATCCTTCCAGAGGATAAGCAAGCATATTCATTTGACTGTGCCATTATCTTTATGGGAATAATGCAAAACTTCCTTCAAACAAGTAAGATGTTACGTGAGAAAATTTCAGATAAGCAAATTGCTAAATATGGTATGGATCGTGTTATGAATATATTAGAAGATATAAGTAGAGAAGGTATTCGTTTATTCACACCGGATCATGTAAATAAATTATTTCCAGAAGGAGATAATGAGGATTCTTTTGACAATGAACTATCCTTTACAACACTAGGGTTAAGGAAAGAAATTGAAAAAGTATTTGCTAAAGACGAGTCAAGACGAGATACGTACTTAAAACTTTTGTATTTTATCCAAGAAGAATTGATGAATAAAGAAGAGCCGCGTGCATTTCTAATCGAAAGTGCATTATCCAGTTTAAAAAGATGTGCTGAAATTAATTCAACTCCCTATTTTGAAAAATACTATAAGATTTTGACTAAAATGGATTACAACGTGATTGAATAGACAAATAAGGTAGTAAAAGCAGTAGCTTTTACTACCTTATTTAATGCGAAAATACCAAATTAACCCAATGATAAAGAAACATATTGTCGATCTCCTGCGCCAATTTGCCATGCACCTTTAACAAATTAGGTTTTCAAAATAGTAATTCAACCGATAGTGAAAATGATATTGAGCAAAAAATCATTTCCTTCTATATCTAATTATTGGTAGGGATTTCCAGTGCAGTTTCAATCATTTTCTCATTTTCTCTATTTACAACGGGGAGGAATATAGTTACTATTAAAGTAGTAACGCATTATATTGTGAGAGTTAGGGAGATGGTTTACATGATGGAATTGGATTTATATACGCTTTTATTATTAATTGCATTTGGCTTTTTAGCAGCATTTATTGATTCTGTTGTTGGTGGGGGCGGTTTGATCTCAATTCCGGCTTTAATGTTTACAGGGCTTACACCAGGTACAGCGATTGCGACGAATAAGCTGGCGGGATCAATGGGGTCACTGGCAAGTACGATTTCTTTTTTTCGTTCAGGAAAAATAGATTTTAAAGTAGTCGGAAAATTTTTCCCACTCGTTTTCTTTGGTTCGATGTTAGGTGCTTGGTTTGTACACTTTATATCTCCAGAAGTACTGAAGCCACTCGTGCTTATACTGTTAATCGCTGTAGCAATTTATACAATCTTCAAAAAAAACTGGGGTCAAAAATCGACTTATGTGAAGCTAGCTAAGAAAAAGGCGCTATTATTTACAGCTGTTATGATCATTATCGGTTTTTATGATGGCTTTTTAGGGCCAGGAACAGGTTCTTTTTTCATCTTCGCATTCTTAATGATCGGCTTCGATTTTTTACAAGCAGCTGGTAGTGCGAAGTTTTTGAATTTTGCTAGTAATATTGCGGCGCTTATTATGTTCTTGTTTCTCGGCGCTGTTAATTTTTCATATGGGATTCCAATGGGGCTTGCGATGATTGTTGGAGCTCTTGTTGGTTCAAAATTTGCGATTAAAAAAGGTGCACGTTATGTGCGCGTGTTATTTATTTTTGTGACGGTGATATTAATCGTTAAAAACGTACTTGATTACTTGAATATTTTGTAAAAAAAGACCTTCGCAAAATTAAAATGCGAAGGTCTTTTTTAATTATAATGAGAAAAATTGTTCTCTTTCAGTTGCAATCCATTTCTCTACTATCGCATCTTGATTTTTGACTAAACGATTGACTAGAATATCATGCCAAATATAGTTTTCTAATAAGTAAATATGAACTGGATCATCGGTATAAAAAGCAGTTTCTCTTTCCGTAATAGAGGGACCGTAAATCATTTCTTTTCCATCAATAGATAAGATAAACCACTTTTGGTGACCAATATTCTTAGTATAAGAAGTCGTGCGGTGATAATCTAAACCAGCTAATGGCTGTTCAACTTCAAAGACAATCCCTTTTAGTGCACATAATTTAGTCGCTTTTTGTAAATCGGATAGAAGCTCCTCATACATGTCTCCCCAAATGGAAATGACTATTTTTTTCTCTGCTTTTTTCAGTAAAGTGCGACAGTAAGAGAGAATATGCTCAGCACCTTTTAATGTAGCTACACGATTATCAGGTGTCAGTTCAGTTTTCTCAAGATCTTTTAACGACTCACTAATAGACTCGAAATTAGTGCGCCAGTTTACCTGCATCGATTCTAAAAAGACATCGACAGGTAGCGGAGAATATTGCGCAGCATCATTGATTTCCTCTTTTAGAACGATTCCTTGTTGCTCAAGTCCATTTAAAATTTCATAAATACGAGCACGTGGGATGCCAGAGTCCTTACTTACTTGATAAGCACTTGCAGAGCCAATTCGCACTAATGCCAAATATGCTTTGGCTTCATATTGGTTAAAGCCAAGCGACTGCATTTTTTTTATAATGTCTTGCACAAGACCACCTCAGTACATTCGTCATTCTAATACTATCATATCAAATAGTATGAAGACTTGCTTGTACTAAAATGGATGAAGGAGGATGAATTTTGTTTTTGTTCACGAATTTGAAGTTTACTGACAACATCGAAAAAAAACGCAACTAAATATATATGGAGGTATGGTGAATCTCGTCACTCTAAAGAAGTTGTCCCCATCATCGTAGACAATATGCGTGAAAAAATAGGTTAAACAGTGTGCTTGTTCCGGAATATTTCGACATCGAAAAAGTATAATAGGAAGAAAGGACTTTCTTTATGGTCCTTCTTTTTATTTATTCAATAAAAGAATTGAAGAAGATTAACATTGTCTGTAGACTTATTAAGTAGAGGATGTGATGATGCAATGAGAAAAGCAAGTTGGTACTTATCGATTTTCAGTTTGGCTTTGATGTTTATTTTAACTAGTGCTAGTCATGAGGGAATGGATGTGTCAGCGGCTTCAAAACCAGTTAACGTTTCCTCTGTAAAAGGCCTAAAAACAATCTTATCTAAGGCCATGCATAACTATGACAGGGAGTTAACGGTTACTTATAAAGGAAATATAGATCCTAAATTGAAGCAAATAAATGGGATAGTGGAGCAAGTATTAGCAGAAGATGATTATCTTGCAGGTAGTTTTAGAGAAAGCAAAAGTCATTTTAGATATACGTCAAGTTCAGCCACATTAACATACACGTTTTCATATCACACAACTAATAAGCAAGAGCAATATGTGAATGCAGAGGTAAAGAAGATAATAAAAAAAGAAATATCTAACAAGATGAGTGATTATGAAAAAGTAAAAGCGATTAATGATTATATCGTGTTAAATACAAAGTACGGAGCAGACACAAAAGCAAGTGCACATTCTGCATTTGCTGTTTTTAAGGAAGGTAAAGGGGTTTGCCAAGGATACACGTTAGCCGCATATAAATTGTATAAAGCGGCAGGAATTGATGTTCAGTATGTTGTAGGTAATGTTGATCAAGTCGCTCATTCATGGAATCTAGTGAAGGTTGAAGGCAAGTGGTATCATGTCGATTCTACTTTTAATGACCCGACACCAGACCGAGCAGGTGTTGTAAGCTACAAATACTTCTTACTTTCGGATTCAGCGCTAGCCGAAGATCACTATTGGATGAAAAAGGACTACAAAAAAGCGACTGCAAAAACGTATGATTTTATAAGAAATGCCCAAGACTTTGAACAAGATGAAAAACTGTTTTATTATACTAATAAGACAGATCACTCAGCCATCTATAAACGTAATATTAAAAACAACACAGAAGTGAAACTAGCGGACACTACAGCAAAATATTTGGTAAAAGCAGGAGACTGGTTATACTTCAATAATGATGATCAATATGGCTATTTAACACGTATTCATACAAATGGCACACAGCAAGAGCAGTTAAATAAACAGTATTCAAGTGATTTGAAAGTGAAAGATAATAAGCTCTACTATTTGGTTGATGATGAAGAACAGATATTGAATTTAGTAGAAGTCGTAGCGGTTTCATCAAATGAAGGTTTTTGGCATAGGTTCTTTTTTATGAAATACTTTAGCCCTTCATGAATTTCCTGGGAAATAACAGAGGCGTTTCATAGTCATAATAGACTAATGAAAACGTCTTTTCTATTAGATAAAATAAAATTTTTTAAAAAAGAAACTTTTTAAATTCTTAATCGTAAATAGTAATAGGTAGTATAATTAACTAGAAAACAAGTGGTTTTAAGTCTTACATAATAAGATAGGAATTATATTACCAAAAACCATCAAGAAAATTACAGTTTATACAGAGTTTAATTTATCGGAAAAGAATTATATACCTAGTTATTGATTCCTTTATGATAGAAATTTATGGAAATGTATATTTTCTGTGAAAAAAAGTAGTGAATTTGTAGTCTATCAATCTTTTTGTTGGTAGAAAACATCAAAATGATAACAAAATTATCGGATTAGTTATTTCTTAGTTTATAGAAATAATTGTATAAAATTAATTTTCAAGTTATCATCGAAATAAGGTAGAATTTATAGGTATAGGGAGTGCTTGACTGTGGGAATTAATTTGCAAAAAGGTCAACGAGTTGATTTAACAAAAGGTAAAGCGGATTTAAATCGTATAGTGGTAGGTTTAGGATGGGATCCCGTTGGTAAAAGTGGCGGTGGCGGTCTTTTAGGCGGTTTATTCGGTGGCGGCAGCAGTAATAGTAATATTGACTGTGATGCTTCAGTTTTAATGTTGAAGGATGGTCATTTACAAGACGGAAAAGATGTAGTTTATTTCGGTAAATTAAAAAGTAAATGTGGCTCGGTTCAGCATTCTGGCGACAACTTAACAGGTGATGGTGATGGCGATGACGAGAGTGTGACAGTCGATTTAAAAGCTGTCCCAGCAGCCTACGATAAGCTTGTCTTTGTTGTGAATATTTACAACAGTGTGAAGCGCAAGCAGCACTTCGGATTGATTCAAAATGCGTATATTCGCGTATATGAACCTTCGACAGGAAATGAGCTCATTCGTTACAATTTATCAGATAATTATTCTGATTTAACAACACTAGTTACTGGGGAAATTTATCGTCATAACGATGAATGGAAATTCGGCGCTATTGGTGATGGTACAACAGATGCGAAATTAGGCGATGTGTGTAAGAGATTTCAAAAATAATAAATAAAACTTTAGGAGGAATTTAGAATGGCTTCAGTTTCATTGCAAAAAGGACAAAAAGTAGATTTAACAAAAACAAACCCTGGTTTAACAAACTTAGTAGTTGGTTTAGGTTGGGATACAAACAAATATGATGGTGGCGGAGACTTTGACCTAGATGCTTCAGTATTCTTATTAGCTGGAAACGGCAAAGTTGCTGGCCCAGAAGATTTCGTCTTCTACAACAATACAACAGGTGCTGCTGGAGCTGTTGTACACTCTGGTGATAACTTAACAGGTGATGGTGATGGCGATGATGAAACAACAAAAGTGTCATTAAACCAAATTCCAGCAGCTATTGAACGTGTAGCATTTACAGTGACAATTCATGATGCTGAAGCACGTAGTCAAAACTTTGGTATGGTTTCAAATGCCTTCATCCGCGTAGTGAATGCTGATACTAATCAAGAAATCGTACGCTACGATCTTGGAGAAGATTTCAGTATTGAAACAGCAGTAGTAGTTGGAGAAATTTATCGTCACGGTGCAGAATGGAAATTCAATGCAATTGGTGCTGGCTACCAAGGCGGCTTAGCAGCACTTTGTAATGATTATGGCTTAAGCGTAGATTAAGATATTAAATTTAACTTGAGAGGGTGTCTAACTTATGGCAATTCAACTAAGTAAAGGTCAACGTATTGATTTAACGAAAAACGATCCAAGTTTAAAAAATATTGGTATTGGTTTAGGGTGGGATACTAAACAGTTTGATGGCGGTCAAGATTATGATTTAGATGCATCTGTGTTCTTATTAGATGCGTCTGGAAAATGCCGCAACGAACAAGATTTTATCTTCTACAATAACTTAACAAGTACAGATCAATCCGTTACACATACAGGTGATAATCGTACGGGTGAAGGTGATGGAGATGATGAGAAAGTTTTAGTGGATTTAAGCAAAGTATCTCCACAAATCGATAAAATCGTTGTGACTGTCACGATTCATGATGCAGAACTACGTCGCCAAAACTTTGGACAAGTATTAAATGCGTACGTTCGTCTACTAAATGAAGATTCTCAAGCTGAAGTGTTACGCTATGACTTAGGTGAGGATTTCAGCATTGAAACAGCTGTTGTTTTCTGTGAATTATACCGCAACAATAATGAATGGAAATTCGCAGCTGTAGGTTCAGGCTACCAAGGCGGTTTAGCGGCATTAGTGAATGCTTACGGGCTACAATAAATCTGCTTGTAGACATACAACTTAATATGTAATAACGGAGGAAGTAAATTGGAAATATTAAATGGGATATTAGATACATACGCCCAATTTTTTAATTGGGAAATGTGGGGACAAGTATTAACTGATCCCGTTTCTTGGGGCTTAATTGGCTCTCTTGTTGTGATGGAAGGACTTTTGTCGGCGGATAACGCTCTTGTATTAGCCGTTTTAGTAAAACACTTACCTCCTGAAAAAAGAAAAAAAGCACTACTTTACGGCATGTTTGGCGCTTACTTTTTCCGATTCATATTTATTGGAATAGGTGTCTACCTTGTAAAATTCTCTCTTGTTAAAATTCTAGGTGCTGCATATTTAGGGTGGATTGTATTCTCTCACTTTAGAAATAAAGGCGGAGATGATGATGCCCAAGAGTTCAAAAAAGGTGGTTGGACTGTACGCGTCTTTGGTTTATTCTGGGCGACTGTTATTTCAGTTGAATTAATGGATATCGCTTTCTCAGTTGACTCCATTTTAGCTGCTTTTGCAATCTCAGACCAAGTTTGGGTTCTACTATTAGGTGGTATTCTAGGAATTATTATGATGAGAACGATTGCGGGTATATTCCTTACATTAATCGAGAAAGTACCGGAGATGGAAACGACAGCCTTCGTCTTAATCGCTATTATTGCGCTTAAAATGTTCGCAGGTGTATTTGGATTCCATATGCAGCATACAACTTTCTTCCTCATTTTAATTTTGGCTTTCTTAGGTACATTCGTTGTACATTTCAGAAACAAGAAAAAGCTTGATAATATGTAATACTTGGAATGAAGGCGTTCTATTAGTCGTACGATATGAGACTCTTAGAACGCCTTTTTCTATTAATAATAACAATTTATAGCGTTGGAGAGAAGAAGATGAGACATTTTGAGTATATGCAAAACGATATTTTCTACAAAATACCAGAGCACTTTACAAAATGGGATGATCCTAAGGAACTGGCATATTCTTTAGGTGCGACGTTATATATGCCTGGTACTTTACCAAAATTAGATGAAGTGATTCAAAATCGGAAATATCCTGATTTGACCTCGCTTGTAATAGATTTAGAGGATGCTGTTGGAGACGATGATTTACTAGTCGCTGAGGATTTAGTCATTACCGCTATAGAAAAAATATTTGACAATTATCTATTGGATTCCTCGATATTAGAGAATATGCCTCTAGTGTTTATTCGTGTCAGAAATCCCGAACAACTACAACGGTTAATACAGAAGATAGGCGAAAAGCAAGTCGTATTGACAGGTTATGTATTCCCGAAATTTGGCGTTGAAGTTGGTGCAAAATATTTTGCCATGCTAGCTGAAACAGCGCAGCAATATACGTTGAAAATATATGGTATGCCAATATTAGAAACGCCGGATGTTATTTATAAAGAGCGACGACTAGAAAATTTGTTTGCGATTAAAGAGTTGTTAAATGAATACCGTAAGCATGTCTTAAATGTTCGCATTGGTGCAACAGACTTCTGTGGTATTTATGGTATAAGGCGCCGCGCAGATTCTACGATTTATGATATATCCATCATTCGTGATTGCATGACGGATATTATTAATGTTTTTAGACGTCAGCCAGATGCTTATGTGATTTCTGGGCCTGTGTGGGAATACTTTAGCAATCAGCGTGTGCTTAAACCAATGCTACGTCAAACACCGTTCTTAAATAAGGGTGCAATTGATCAACGTCAGGCAATTTTGGATGAATATATAGATGGGCTTGTGAAAGAGGTATTGTTAGATAAGCAAAATGGTATTTTAGGTAAAACAATTATTCACCCAACCCATATTCGTTTTGTGCATGGATTATATGCTGTGACGCATGAAGAGTATTGCGATGCGGTTAGTATTATGGAGCATAATAACGGTTCAAAAGGTGTTTTGAAAAGTCAGTATGAAAATAAGATGAATGAGATGAAGCCGCATAGCTTTTGGGCGGAGCAAATAATAATGCGAGCAAAATTTTACGGTGTATTAAATGAATCAGAGGATTTTACAACTCTGCTATTAAATTCGGATGGTGAGATGGATGCAGATAGATCAGTACAAACAACGATTACCGATTTTAGGTGATTATCAGATTACGGTAACTTTAGATCACAATCCTTTTGGTTTTGAGATTGAGGATTTATTTCAAATGGCTACGCGTATTAACAAAAAACGAGGCTTTCTTTTTGTCAGTAAAATGCTTGGAAAGCATTTAGCTGTTGAGCCGCAAATGCCGTTATTAGTTGGTACATTACTTAGTATGCGTTATATGGATTGTATATATGGAGAAAAGGCTATATTGCAGGAGCAAGTGGCCCGTGCTATGAATCGAGAAGTCGATTTACAAGAAACTGTACAGCTTGTTGCAAAACAGCCAGTCCAATTGCCAGATGAAACACTTTTTATTGGCTTTGCAGAAACGGCAACGGCGCTAGGGCATGCTGTATTCCGCTATTTTGATTCAAATGCGACGTATATTCATACGACACGCGAGTCTGTAAATGAGCTTCAGCCTATTATCTGTTTTGAAGAGGAGCATTCTCATGCCACGAGCCATCGTGTTTATTCTACGAATGCTGCCGTTTTTGAGCAGGCTAAACGTATCGTATTAGTTGATGATGAAATGACAACTGGAAATACTGTTATTAATATTATAGAAACGTTGAAAAATCGTTTCCCACATATTAAGCATTATACGGTTATGGCAATTTTAGATTGGCGTTCACAGGAGCAGCAAGCTATTTTCGCTCGTTTAGAGCAGGAATGGGGCATTACAATTCAGTTTTTATCGATCGTGCAAGGACGTTTTGAATTGCACAGTGTACCGTTATTAGATGAGCAGCAATTGGAAAATCCAGAGTACAAAAAGGCTGAAATTCAAGTGGTTGATGTGGAGATAGATGCATACCATCCATATACGTCTACAGATGAACGGAACAAGGTCAATGAAGCCTATTATCTACAAGGAACAGGCCGTTTTAGCTTAAAAGCAGAGTTGCATCATGATATAGATGCAACTCTACAACAAATTGCTAAGAAGTTAGGTGGGTTGCGTACAACTGGCTCAGCGCTCGTCGTTGGTACAGGAGAATTTATGTATATGCCGATGCGTATCGCGTCATTTATGGGGCCGAATGTGTATTTCCAATCATCTACAAGGAGTCCGATTTATCCTTCTTTAGAGGAAGGCTATACGATTTCACAGAAATGGGCTTTCGATTGTCCTGAGAATAACGGAGTAGTGAACTTCTTATATAATTTAGAAACATATCCATACACGGAACTTTTCCTTGTTTTAGAACGTATTGCAAATAAGCAGGCCTTAGATGAAGTGATACAGCAACTTGAGAAGCTCAATATCGAGCATATTTATATCGTAGTGATGAATAAGGAGAGAAATCAAAATGATTGAATTAATAAATAAACCAGATATGATGGGGAGTTATAAGGCAGATGACGCTGTTTTCTTGCTGCGTGACTTAAGTACATTATCATTAGAAATAAGCAATGAAGAGCGTGAACGTCTTATTCAATCAGGGACGCATTATTCTGAAATGCTACCGATTGAATATCAGCCGTCTGAGGAGTATTTAGCTTTATTCCACCGGACACTTGCTGATTATGCTAAACGTATCGCAATTGCTGTTGGCGTTGTGGCAGAGCAAATAAAACTACGTAAAGGTCTTGAAAATTTGGTGTTAGTTAGTTTAGCGCGAGCGGGAACACCAATTGGCGTGCTTATTAAGCGCTATTTCAAAGAGCGTTACAATGTCGATGTTCCACATTATTCCATATCTATTATACGTGGTAGAGGTCTTGATGAGACAGCTATTCGTTATATTTTCGAACAGCATCCAACAGCGGCTATTCAGTTTATCGACGGCTGGACAGGGAAAGGTGCGATTACGAAAGAGCTAGACAAGTCTTGTGCGCATTTTAATGCACAAAATAAGTCACAAATTGAAAGTGAATTGGCTGTTTTGGCAGACCCAGGTCACTGTGTTTCGCTTTACGGTACGCGCGAGGATTTCCTTATTCCATCAGCTTGTTTAAATTCAACGGTATCAGGGTTAGTTAGCCGTACAGTTTTGAATTATAGCTTTATGGAGAAGGGTGATTTCCATGGGGCAAAGTATTATAAAGAGCTACAAAGTTCCGATGTGTCGAATTTATATATTGAAGCGGTTTCTGATCATTTCGAACTTGTGACTGAAGAGGTTCAAGAAATTCTCACCAAGCGTCTTTTAGAAAATACAACACCGACATGGCAGGGAATGAAAGCAGTACAGGCCATTCAAGAAGAAATGCATATTACAGATGTTAATCTTGTGAAGCCAGGCGTAGGGGAGACAACGCGCGTCTTACTGCGAAGAATACCATGGAAAATATTAATCAATCCTGCATGTATAGAGGATTTAGAACATGTATTGTTATTAGCGAAAGATAAAAATATCCCTATAGAAGAGTACTCTAATATGTCCTATTCTTGTTGTGGACTAATAAAAAACGTATAGAGGAGCTAAAATTGTGATACTTTTTACATCTGATTTAGACAGAACGTTAATCTATTCTAGTCGAATGATGACACTCTATCCACCAGCTTCAGCGAAAACTGTAGTGGAGCGTAAAGGTGATGAAATTATTAGCTGGATGACGGATGACACGATTGATTTGTTAAAGGAAGTGCGAGAGAAAACGATTTTCGTTCCTGTTACGACACGTGCTTTATATCAATATAAACGTATTCATCTTATGCAGGAGTTAAATCCAGCAGTTGCG
Organism: Viridibacillus soli; assembly: GCF_016612995.1. Lineage (GTDB taxonomy): Bacteria > Bacillota > Bacilli > Bacillales_A > Planococcaceae > Viridibacillus > Viridibacillus soli. Next base: position 15,178 of record NZ_JAEOAH010000001.1, on the reverse strand, counting down.
ATTACGAGTAATGGTGGTACTGTTTTAGAAAATGGTAAGCCAGATGATGTATGGGCAAAGCAATTGCGTAAAACGATTGAAGATACCTCAATTCCTGATGAAGAGATGCTACAAGTATTTAAAAATATGAAGCATGACGATTGGATTGAGCGTTCTTTTTATTTTGACGATTTATTTTATTTATATCACGTTAATTTAGAGCGCGTGCGAGCAGATGAATTGCAACAGTTAAAAGAGGAATTCCATAATCTTGGCTGGCATGTTTTATTGCAAAATAAAAAGCTATATTTTATTCCAAATGTGTTAACGAAGGAAGCGGCTATTTCGTATATCAAAAATAAATATAGCTATGATTACCATTTTGCAGCCGGTGATTCAATAATGGATTACAATATGTTGGCTATTTCGGATCGTGGTTATACGCCGTTGCACGGGGATTTAAAGGATGAACAGCCACAAAAATTGAAACAAACAGTCTATTCGAAAGAAAATGGATCTGCCTTCACAAAAGAGCTACTACAAGATGTTCTAGTACGCGCAAATCATGTTACACTATAGGGGACAAAGTATAAAAAAATTTAGTTCAAACACACTCTGTTAGAAAGGAGGAGTTTGTATGAGGAATATGCAAATAGAGCCTATTTTACATAAGGATACAGCGGATTGGCAGGAGTTGTTTTTTTCGTCTAGCAAAGTTAGGGCGCTTTATGAAAGTGACGATACTGTATACCGCTTTAGCCGTATTGCCCTCCGAGTACTCGGTGTTCCAGTAGAAGAAGACAGTTACTTTAATACGTTATTTGATATGGGCAAAAACGAGGCAGTACATGTGTTAAGTGAAGAATTAGACAAATATATCGACCCAAAGGATTTTCAAGCTGTGCAAGATATATTGAAAGTACATCTTGAAACACCTAAAGGCTTGTCCATTAATCGATTAGTGGCAATGATGTATGGTTATCAGTTAATACCACAAAATCCTAATGCTTTTATCAATAAGCATTTGCAGCTGTCTACAATAAAAATTATTGAACTATTTCAACAGCAGCAAGCAGCAGGATTATTGTCGAATGAGTTTAGACGTTTCCTGATTGATATTGTGAAATGGCTGAAGAATCACTGGGCAAAATGGTCAGCAGAGCTAACGATTGGAGACGATTTTCCGAAAGTTGTATGGTACGGGGAGGCAACGATTAGTCAACGATATTTTTTATTATTATTAATGGAGCTAGGTTGTGATGTGCTTCTCTTTTCACCAACTGGGGAGGATGCGCTAAGCGCACTCGATCCTTTAGGGCAGTTTTCTGTTGTATATAGCTATAAGACGACAACAACATTACAGCCGTTTCCTGATAAATTACGCGAGCGTCAAGCGACTGTTGGTTATCGCTCAAGCAAGCATTTTGATAAATTAATGCATGATCAGCAATCCGGCGTGTATAAGCCTTGGCAATTTAAGGATCATTTACCTCGCTCCATTACATTACGTACAACATACGATGATATATTTATCTACGGTCACGAAAAAGCGATGGTACGTCCGGAGTTCAAAGTTATCGGAGAGCAAATCTATATCCCTGTTATATTTGCTAAAATAGCTGGTGTATCGGCCGACCGCGAAGAATATTGGGCGAATATGCACAAGCTTTTAGAAGGTTCAAATGTACAGTTTGTGAAGGCTTTTCCTTATATGAAAAGCAGTAAGGCCAATTTCCAGTTCCATTATAATCACTGTTTAGAAAAGAATGAACTGTCACCTGCTAAAATGATGGCAAGTGATTGGTGGCAATATGGACAGCTACAAGAATCGTTGCAGCAAGCGATTGCGCACACGATTAAGGATTGCTGCGAGCATCCGGGATTACTTCCGTTAAATCATGAAAAACCGTTAGATTTACAGTTATTCATGTTCAAACAGGCGGCATTGATTCCAGTAGAGATCCTTCGTTTGCTTCAGAACTTTGATTTTTCGCAGGAAATTCCTCGATTAGTGCTGTACCATTCTCAAATGGACGGAGAACTTACGCGTGAGGATGCCGCATTGCTTACCTTCTTAAACCGCTTAGGTGTAGATATTATTGTCTACAATCCAACTGGGAAATTAGATTTAGAAATGTATATTGAAAAGGATAATTTCGATGTGCATTTACTTGAGCATATGGTCTTTGATTTACCATATGAAGAGCCTCAAACAAAGCCAAATTCAATCATAAAAAAATTCATTCATAAGTTTTTGTAGCTTATGACTAAGGAGTTCTTACGATGTCAGATCTTGTTGCAATAGGAAAAGATGGATTAAACGAACAAACCGCAAATGAAATGAAGCTACAGTTACGTCAAGAGCCAGATGTTCAAAAAATTGCGAAGACAATTGATATTAGAAACCAAGTAGACTTGTTATCCCTTGGTAAGGAGCCTGCAATTAAATTATCTCGCTTCTCTGATCGTATTTTAGATACGATGACGGTTTCTAAACTAGATCAATCAAGTGAGTTATTAACACAATTAGAAAAATTAATGAATAAATTCGATAAAAACGAACTTATGAAAGAACCAGGAATGTTCGATAAAATCTTCAAGCGTGCGAAGCAAAAAGTGGAAGCACTTTTTAACAAATATAATACGCTTGGAAAAGAAATCGAGAAAATCCATGCTCAATTTATGGTGATTGAAGATGAATTAAAAAGCAATAACCGCGATTTAGAAGGGCTTTATCAAGAGGACATTGAATATTATTTTGAGCTTGAGAAGTATATTGTAGCAGCAGAGATGAAGCTAGAAGAGGTGAAACTAACATTAGTCCCTGAATGTGAGGCACGTGTTAGTGGCGGTAATCAGATGGCACGCATCGAGCTAGAAAACCTTCGTACAGTGCAAGAACTATTAGAACGCAAAGTAGATGACCTAGAAAAAGCTCGTATGGTAGCAGTTATTGCAGCACCACAAATTAAAACGATGCAACGTGGAAATAACGATCTAGTCGCTAAGATTAATAGCGCATTTGTTACTACAATACCCGTCTTTAAAATGGGGATTATTAATGCTGTAAATGCACGTCGTCAAAAGCTACATGCAGATTCTTTAAATGCCTTTGAAGACCGTGCTAACAAAATGCTACAAGATGTTACAAGCGATATTATGCAACAAAGTGTGGAAATTGCTAAAAGTGCTGGTAGCTCAAGCATCAAGATGGAGACAATTGAAAATATGTGGGACACAATTGTGACAGGTATTGATGAGTACAAACATGTAAAAGAAGAGCAGGCAATCCAGCGAGTAGAAGATAAAAAACGCTTGGAAGCCATTCGTGAGGATGCAAAACGCGTACTATCTGGTAACTAATAAAAAAAATCTCAGCCGATTATTACAGGCTGAGATTTTTTTTATTTACTTCCAGAAACCCAGTTCATACCCCAGTTATAAGCTCTGTCCATGTCTTTATGACCACTGAAATATTCCACTAAGCGCTCTACTTTAAATGTATCATTATTGACGTTTTCAATCATTGCGATAGCACACATATTCTTGCCGTTACGGTGTTCATCTAGGCGTACTTCAATATCGGGCCCGGCATTGTATTTAAGCGTTACAACGCCATCAGCCTCAGCCCAATTCGCTACCCCTTCATAGATGAAGCTATAAATAAGTATACGCTTAATATCTTTTACTTTTGCGCCATTAATGCGTAGGTTTTCTCCGCCAGTAGCGCTACCTGTACGGTCATCTCCATCTAGCTCTATGAAAGGGGAACGAGTAAAGGAACCAAACGCATTTCCTAACGCTTGTACACAACTACGATCGCCATTTTTCATCTCGAATAAGCAGCCGAGGTCTAGATCTATACCTTTAGGTTGTGATCCGAAGATGGAAGAAAGCAATCCACCGCCACTCTTACCTGCTTTTTGGTTCCAGTTTAGGTTTACTAGTATTTCCCCAATTTGTTGCTGATTATCTTTTGAAAGATTTATAGATTGTCCTTTTTTCTTTAGCTCAATCTTATTTAAATTGACCACTGTATCATCTCCTTCATTGATATATGACTTACTTCCAATTATACATATATTCGGTAGTAAGTCATCATGATATTATTAAAGTATAAAACTTGCATTTAGTTCACGATAATTTAAGAACTAAACGGAAGCCTTTTGTCATTAAATCATTCATATTATGTTCGAATGTCTCAATCGTGTCGGAGCAATCGATATAGTTAAAGTTAAGACCTTGCAACTTGGCCTTTTGAATATTGGTAGAAAGAATACATACTTATTGCGGAATATCATCAGCCAATAATTCACCACAAATATCTATTTGTATGCGCTCAGTCGGTAGTATTGTAAATAATTCACGAGCCACACGGAGGGCGTATTTACAAACAAAATCTTGGTAAAGTTGCACTTCTTTTTCTACTAGAAAATTATTATATATGCTAAGCGTCCTAAAAGTGTTAGAAAGAAGAAGGTTAAAATACTAAATAGAATGAGCATTCTTTTCTCGAGTAAATTCATCACCGAAACGTACTTCCTTTTCATCTGTGTTTTGGAACATATAGCTACTATACGAAAGTTTAATAGCATGGATCAGGCCAATAAGCATCAAATTTGATAATAGAGAACTACCACCATAACTAAGGAATGGCAAGGTCACTCCGGTAACAGGTAACAAACCAATCGTCATACCAATGTTTTGGAAAATTTGGAACGCTAATAATCCAATAATGCCTGCCGCTATTAGGAAAGTAAATTGCTTTTTAGCATGTAGTGCATGGAAAACCATACGATGTAATAATAAGAAAAATAACACAATGACGACAGCACCACCGATAAACCCTGTTTCCTCAGCAATTGTAGAAAATATGAAATCCGTATGTTTTTCAGGTACATATACATTATTTCGTAAATAGCCTTTACCGCCAAGTAAGCCAGTGCCAATAGCTAAAAGTCCTTGCTTTGTCTGGAAGGCTGAATCACTAAATTCAAAAGGGTGAAGCCAGCCGTTGATACGAGATACTTGGTGCGGGGACAAACCTCCTAAAATCTTCTCGGTGAAAAAGCTATTGAACCGAAAATAAATAATGACAATTGTACTTAGTATAACTGTTGGAATAAGCGTAATAATTGCTAGTAGCTGCTTTTTTACACCAGAAAAATAAATCATCGGTATAAGCATGGCCGTGTAAAGCATCAACATACCTGTATCAGGCTGCTTGTACACGATGAGCATCGGTGGAATGACGACAATAGCAATTTTCGTTAAGAGCCATAAATCTGTTATGTATGTTTGAACTTGCCCTTTAGTATTATGACTTTCAATGAGCTTAGCAACGACAAGTAAATACGCGAACTTCAAAAACTCTGAAGGCTGAAAGGTTCCGATTAATTTTATTTGATACCAAGATTTTGCATGATTGATGGGTCTTGCAATACTTTCAGGCGCAAAAATAAGGACGATTAATAAGAGTACGATTACTGCATAAAAGGGCCATGATATTTTCTTTAATTGTTTTAAATCTAATCGCGCAACAGCGTACATGAGGACGAAGCCAATACAATAAAAAATAATTTGCTTTACTACAAAGGCACCACTGTATTGCCCGAAATTAGTACTACTTGAGTGTATAAATAAGCAGCTAATTAATGCGAACAAAATGAGATATGTATTAATTTGCCGATCCATTTGAATTTTCATTTGTACTTCCCCTATTCCGTTCGATATACAAATAGTAACGACTATTAAAGAAGAAGGTTCCAAAACTTTCTATTTATGTATATATGAACAGAGGTGAAAAACAATAGTTAGTTTCAAAAAAAGTATCTACAAATAAACTAGCATTAGCGAATGTGACTTCTAAACGATAAGATTAATCGGCAGCTAAAAAAGTCATCAGTTAAATTTCAAAATCGAATCCAAAGAGCAAAGTATATAAATGAATGTATTGTACGCTCGTGCCGCATGGAAAGACGATAAAACAGATTATATAATGTTTGCCAATCCTGTTACAATTTAAGAGAGTTTATGACACCTTACTTTTCCCGTAGTATAATGATGGGAAAAGTAAGCTGTTGCTTTTTGGCAACTCAAAGGGGAGAAACTACTTGAAAGCATGGAAAATGCTATTATTCATAGTGTTGACGCTAGTGGTTGTCAGTGCTTGTGGAAAAGATGATAAAACTGTTAAAACGAAAGAAATAAAAATACCAGATACCGAAGAATATAAGTCATTATATGCTCAAGGCGTTAATGAGGAGGGTGTCGGTACAAATGACACTAGAAAGACGATTTCAGATCAGAAAATAATCCAAACATTTATTGAAAAAGTAAATCTAATGGAAGTGATTAAACCGAAGTTAGAAGAAGATACTGCAAATGTGAAAGAACTGCATAATCAGGGGAATTATATTATTGCCCTATCGAAATCCGAAGATGTGAACGGAAAAACGTACAAATTGTATTTCTTAAAAGATGGTACGGTGTTCTTTCAAGATCCAGTGAAAAAAGAAATGACCTTTATGTCAGCACAGAAAGACACAGCTCTCTATGAGGAAGTGAAAGGGCTATTAGATATTCAATTTTAATAGTATGAAACAAAAAAGCTATTACGCAAATTTTGCGTAATAGCTTTTGTATTGTTTAGTAAATTATAACAAGTTGAATTGTGGATAACATTATTACAAGGTGTCGGCTGCATCCAGCTCCGAGCACCACACCTTCGAGGTCACTTCGAACCCTCATGCGAAGTCAAAGAGCGACTTCACGTCGGGCCCTCCAGTGCTTGTCGTGTGTAAACGGGTGCTCTACGCTTTTGTTCTTTTAAATTCCGAATTCCTTTTTGATCCAGTGATTGGCTTCTTGCCAGTTGTTTACACGAATCACGCCATTTGGAATAGGTTCGCGATTATAAGGTGCATCAAATAATAGCACAGGGATGTCTAATTCTTCATAAAGTTGCACGGCATTTGCATGCTTGTCTTCGAAAAAGGCATGGACATCGTATTCACGAGCTTTAATCGCTTTATTGACTGGCCCTACAATGTCAATTTTGTCATATGGTACATTAAATTGTTTAAACCATTCATATGTGACATTTGTAGAATTGTCCTCACGAGCCGTAATGTAATAAAGCTCTACATCTTTTTGCCATGCAGTTAAAATGGCTTGTGCGTCTTGTTGGATCGGTGAAGACATATAAATTTCAGGCTCATTTTCTCTAAACCATTTGAAAAAATCTTCCTTCTCGACAGGGAACGCAGCAGTTAGGTCATATTGTGTAATATCTGTTAGTGCTAAATTGACGTTAAACGCTTTGTTAATATGAGGCAGAAGCGATTCTGGAGTTGTTACGGTACCGTCAATATCGATGCCAAAACGGTAGTTTTTTTTCATTTCATTGCCCCCTATATGCTTTGCTATGCTTGTGCGTTTTCAGCTTTTTCAGCGTCTCGTTTTTTATAATATTCTTCAGCTAGTTTATCAATTTCGATTTTCAGCTCTTCAACCATCGTTGCTTCAGGTACTTTACGAACGGTTTTACCTTTCATAAATAGTAAACCTTCTCCACGAGCACCAGCGATACCGATATCGGCTTCACGTGCTTCACCAGGGCCATTTACAGCGCATCCTAGTACAGAAACTTTAAGTGGTGCTTTAATCGTTTGTAAATATTCTTCTACTTCATTCGCAATTGAAATTAAGTCAATTTCAATACGGCCACAAGTCGGGCATGAAATAAGTGTCGGAATATCGGAAGCTAAGCCGAATGTTTTTAATAGCTCACGAGCTACTTTTATTTCTTCAACAGGATCGGCACTTAATGATATACGCATCGTATTCCCAATACCTTTACTTAAAATGGCACCAAGGCCAGCTGCAGATTTAATCGTACCTGAGAATAATGTACCTGATTCTGTAATACCTAGATGAAGCGGGTAGTCAAATGCACGAGAGGCTTTATCGTACGCTTCAATTGCTAAGTTTACATCAGAAGCTTTCATAGACACGATAATATCATGGAAATCCAAGTCTTCTAAGATTTTAATATGGTGTAAGGCACTCTCAACCATACCATCTGCAGTAGGGTAGCCATATTTTTCAAGGATTTTACGTTCTAATGAACCAGCGTTTACACCAATACGAATTGGTACACCTTTTGCTTTTGCTGCATTTACAACAGCTTCTACTTTTTCTTTACGACCGATGTTACCAGGATTAATACGAATTTTGTCAACACCTGCATCGATTGCTTTTAAAGCTAATTTGTAGTCAAAGTGAATATCCGCTACTAGAGGGATATGAATACGTTTTTTAATTTCAGCTAACGCATCAGCCGCTCTTTCATCTGGACAAGCGACACGAACGATTTGACAGCCAGCTTCTTCTAAACGAAGAATCTCAGCTACAGTTGCTTCTACGTCATGTGTTTTAGTTGTCGTCATACTTTGTATGATTACTTCATTGCTTCCGCCAATAGTTAAGTCACCTACGCGAACTTTACGCGTGTTAGTACGGTGAACGATTTCATTCATGAAAACTCTCTCCTTCATAGGCTCAAAAATAAAGCCTTCACTGTACACTATTTTAGCAGTGTTCGAAAGTAAATGACAAGGAAGAAACATTAATTGATTATTCTGTACATGAATGAGCGTTTTTTGTACGGAATGGCAGTTGAATTGTTTCACCTGGTTTAAAGGATTGCTTCAATAAATGTGGATTCAATTCATAAAAAAGCTCCAAGCGTTCCGCAAAGGTCATCTTCTCTTCAGAAGGGTAGACTGCGAACAGTGACTGGAGGGTATCTCCTGGAATTGTGCGTACGACGATAGTTTGAATATCTGGTACTTCAACACAGGTCTCCTCAATAGGTTCTTTATAAAAAGCTGCTAGCGGGATTGTACCCTCTAGTAGATCGACTTTTAACATATAAGCAATAATAAGAATGACGACTGCAGAAAAGAATATACGCAAAAAAATCTCCCCCTTCGTTCAATATATGAACAAGAGAGAGATTCATTCGTAGCATTTCTACTATTTTTTTATTTTCGGATATTTCGTTACAGCAACAGCGATATAAGCAATCGTAATGGCTATAGAAATCACTGTCACAATCGAGCCATTGAGTGAGGTGAAAGATAGCGAATTTGATAAGATAGTAGCGAGTGTTATAGCTAGGGCAGTAGTACGCCAAATATGGCGGTATTCACCGCGGTGACCCATCATTTTCAGTAAAATGACGCCTACAAAGCCATATATACTTATTCGTAGAAATGTTAAAAATGATGTAATGATAAATAAAAAAACGAAGGCAAAGGGATAAAGTAGCCATTTAATATCATCTAAGTATTCCGATAGTCCTTCTAGCTGCATCGATTCTCCACCAGAGCCCATACCAGTAAGGAATTTGCTAAACGAGATCACGGTGATGAAGGTGATTAGTAAAAAGACGTATTGAATCACTTTGCCTATTGGAAGCAATCGATAAGCAGCGAGTTTTTTTGGATGAAGTATACTGTCTACTAATAATTGATAATGTTTAATTTTCATGTTTAGTCATTCTCCTTCCTTGTTATTTTACCATGAGTCGATTGCACTTAGTAATTGTCTTCATTGTGAACAAATCTCTTATAATAGGTATGAGAATATTAAGCGATTGTAAATTTTTACGATACTACTTTACATATTGTTTACGTTTTCTTCATAATGAAGCAGACTGAATAGAATTGCAGGGAGTTGACAGCAGGTGAGTCTAAATTGGCAAGATATGCTATTCCAGTTCTTAGGAGGTTTAGGGCTATTTTTGTTTTCTATTAAATATATGGGGGACGGTCTACAAAAGTCAGCAGGAAACCGTCTCCGTGATATGTTAGATCGTTATACGACTAATCCAGTTATGGGCGTATTAGTCGGTATTTTAGTAACGGTGCTCATGCAATCGAGCTCCGGTACGACGGTTATTACAGTAGGGCTTGTAAGCGCAGGTTTCATGACACTTCGTCAAGCGATTGGCGTTATTATGGGTGCTAATGTTGGGACGACGATTACAGCATTTATTATTGGCTTTGATATCGGTCAATTTGCGTATCCACTTTTAGCAATCGGTGCAGTGTTGCTATTTTTCTTTAAGAAAAATACGGTTCAAAATATTGGACAAATCATTTTTGGGCTCGGTGGATTATTTGTAGGGTTGGAACTAATGAGTAGTGGTATGAAGCCACTGCAGGAGCTATCTTCATTTATGAATATGGCGTTACATATTAGCGAACACTCTATACTCGGTGTCATTTTCGGAACGATTGTGACATTAGTCGTTCAGAGTTCAAGTGCCACTGTTGGTATTTTACAAGGATTATATGGAGAAGGCTTAATGCCACTTCAAGGGGCGTTACCGATTTTGTTCGGTGATAATATCGGTACGACAATTACAGCTGTGTTAGCGTCCATTGGTGCTTCAGTAGCAGCTCGTCGTGCAGCGGCAACACATGTGTTATTCAATGTTGTTGGAACGTTTATTTTTCTGCTCATTTTACCTCAGTTCACACTATATATTGAATGGCTTGCGGGTGTTTTTGGGTTAGAGTCGAAAATGCAAATTGCTTTTGCACATGGTACGTTTAATGTAGTAAACACGATGATTCAATTACCGTTAATTGGTGTATGGGTATATATCGTGACGAAGGTTATTCCTGGTGAGGATTCTGGTATTGAATACAAACCAAGAAACTTAGATCCACATTTTATCGAAACATCACCGGCTATCGCTATTGGACAAGCGAAGGAAGAAATATTACGTATGGGTGAATATAGTGTTAGAGGGTTAGAGGAGACATTTGAATACTTGAAAACAGGTGATAAAAAATACGCCACAACCACTTTGCAGTATGAAGAGGCGATCAATAGTTTAGATAAGAAAATCACGGATTACTTAGTGAAGGTTTCTGTCCAACCATTGTCAGATACTGATTCAGCTAGGCATCATGTTTTACTTGAAAACGTCCGCGATATTGAGCGCATTGGAGATCATTTTGAAAATATCGTTGAGTTAATAGATTACAAAGCGATGAATGGTGTGCAGCTAAGTGAACTATCGATTACTGATTTATCGGAAATGTTTACATTAACGATTGAAACTGTTCAAAAGGCTATTTTAGCACTTGATACATCTGATCATGGATTGGCAATGGACGTGACGAAAAAAGAGGAGCTCATTGATCAAATGGAGCGTACTTTTAGAAAAAAACATATTCATCGGTTAAATCTTGGTGAATGTTCGGCGCATGCAGGTATCGTCTTTACAGATATCGTTAGTAATTTGGAACGTATAGGTGATCACGCTGTCAATATCGCCGATGCTATTTTAGAAAAACATTAAGGGGTGATTCAATGGGGATAATCGCGTGGATTTTAATTATTGCGAGTTTTATTATTGCGTTTGTCGGATTGGTTTATCCGATAATTCCGTCCGTTTTATTTATACTAGTAGGTTTTATTTTATACGGAGCTTTTTATAGCTTCGGAGATTTACCGTGGTGGTTCTGGCTTATCCAAATTCTATTTGTCGCTTTGTTATTCGGAGCAGACACATTAGCAAATGCTTTTGGGGTGAAAAAGTTCGGAGGTTCAGATGCAGGTATGTGGGGGAGTACGATTGGTTTATTAATTGGACCATTCGTTATTCCATTTGCGGGTATACTAATAGGACCATTCCTTGGAGCGGTTATTGCGGAGTTAATCGTTACGAGAAGCAGTATAAAACAAGCGGTTCTTACTGGTATTGGTTCACTTGTTGGTTTCTTAACGTCTATCGTTACAAAAGGGATTATTCAAATCATAATGATCGTACTATTTGTTATTGTGATATAAATTGTTTTGCAAGTTGGCAATCTTTCGGTCAAAAGGCTGAAATCGAATGTTTTAGTGAATAATGTTTGAACGAAAGCACTAATTTTGATAATCTAAGAGTGTAGTTAATACTTATTGATCCTGAGGAGGAAATTTAATCATGGCTTATGAATTACCAAAATTACCTTATGCATATGATGCACTAGAACCACATATCGACGCAACAACAATGGAAATTCACCATACTAAACATCACAATACTTATGTACTAGGCTTAAACGCTGCTCTAGAAGGCAAATCAGAATTCGCAGGAAAATCAGTTGAAGAAGTTATTGCTAACTTAGATGCTGTTCCTGAAGAAGTACGTACAGCTGCACGCAACCACGGTGGCGGTCACGCTAACCACTCATTATTCTGGGAATCTTTAGCTGCAAATGCAGGTGGAGCTCCAACTGGCGAATTAGCAGCTGCAATTGATGCTAAATTCGGTAGCTTTGATGCTTTCAAAGAACAATTCGATAATGCTGCAAAAACTCGCTTCGGTTCAGGTTGGGCTTGGTTATCAGTTGCTAACGGCGAATTAGAAATCTCTTCAACTCCAAACCAAGATTCACCAATCATGGAAGGTAAAAAGCCATTATTAGGTCTTGATGTTTGGGAACATGCTTACTACTTAAACTACCAAAACCGTCGTCCTGACTACATTGGTGCTTTCTGGAATGTAGTAAACTGGGATAAAATTACTGAACGTTTCGCAGCTGCAAAATAATCCATTTTAAATGAAACAAAGTACGTACCTTTGACGTCAACAAGGTGCGTGCTTTTTTTATGGTATAAGAATACATAAGATTGTGTTTGACCTTTCTTGAGCCATACATAGCACTCTATTTATTTATTGCAAAAAAGAAAGCAATTCGAGTATATTAGACCTCGCTACGGTGTGTTTTTGTGCTGAAAATGATATACTACTAATTGTGAATTAAGCGGAAGGGGGGGCATTGCATGCGTCAAAAAAATCCATCTAAAAAGAAACGTGCTGCTAGTGTCAAAGCAAAACAGCGTGCAAATCTTTCGTTTCGTATGAATATACTTTTCTTTTCAATTTTTTTATTGTTCTCTCTATTAATTTTGCGTCTAGGTTATATGCAAATCGTTAAAGGCGAAGATTATGTTAGAGAATTAGCGCGAACTGAAGAAGTAACGGTGAATTCTAGCGTTCCTCGTGGCCGTATATATGATAGACTTGGCCGGGTTTTAGTTGATAATGAACCAAAGAACGCGATTACTTATACGAAACTACAAACAACAACAACAAAAGAAATGTTGGAAGTTGCCAAAAAACTCGCGAAGTTAGTTAAAATGGAAACGAAACCAATTACGGACCGAGATAAAAGAGACTTTTGGATTACGCTAAATAAAGAAAAGGCTTACGCCAAAGTAAGTGAAAAAGAAAAACGGGAAATTTCGAGTAATTCAGAACTTAAAGCCAAAGAACAGCAAAAAGCGCTAGATCAATTAGTGCGTGATCGAATTACAAACAAAGAATTAAAAGAATTTACGAAAAAGGATTTACAAGTGTTAGCTATTTATCGATTAATGGCTGCAGGCTACTACTTATCTCCACAAATTATTAAAAGTGATAATGTGACAGATAAAGAGTTTGCTATTGTATCAGAGCATTTATCAGAGCTGCCTGGTGTGAATACTACAACAGATTGGGCTCGTGTGAAAAAGTCTGCATTAAGTATTTTAGGGTCAACTACAACACCTAGGGAAGGCATTCCAAAGGATATGGTTGAATATTATTTAGCGCGTGACTACTCTCGTAATGATCGGGTTGGTAAAAGTTATATTGAACAACAGTATGAAGAACTATTACAAGGTCAAAAGGCCGTTGTCAAAAATGCTACAAACGGTAAAGGACAAGTTGTTGATACAGTAACTTCGTCAGAAGGATCACCAGGGCAAGAATTAGTGCTTACGATTGATAGTGAATTACAAGAAAGCCTTGATAAAATTGTTGAAGAACAATTATTAAAAGCCAAGTCAGAAGGTGGCTCTTCATTACTTGATCGTGCTTTCCTAGTAATGATGAATCCAAACACGGGTGAAATCTTATCGATGGTTGGTAAGAAACTCGAGACAGATGATAATGGGAAAATGACTGTTAATGACTATGCAATTGGTTCATTTACATCTGCTTATGAAGCAGGATCTGTTATTAAACCAGCAACACTTTTAACTGGTTATTCGTTAAATGCCATTACAACAAATGAAATATTTATTGATGAACCAATCAAGATTCTGCATACTGCTCCTAAAAAGTCCATTTTCAATCAGAGTGGTCGAATTTCTATGGATGGCTTGACTGCCTTAGAGAGATCTTCCAACGTTTATATGTTTAAAACAGCTATGAAAATTGCAGGAGTAAACTATGTGCGAGAAGCAGGTTTACGAGTGACATTAGAGGACTTTACAAAAATTCGTAATTCATACGCACAATTTGGTTTAGGAGTAAAAACAGGTATAGATTTACCAGGTGAATTTGAAGGTTATAAAGGGAATGAAACGATTTCCGGTAAATTACTTGACTTAGTAATTGGTCAGTATGATACTTTTACACCTCTACAATTAGCACAATATATCTCAACCATCGCTAATGGTGGTAAACGAATTCAACCACATTTTGCGAAAGAGATTCGAGAGCCATCTGTTGATGGAAAAACATTAGGGCCAATCGTAAAAGAACTGGAACCTACAGTTTTAAATACGATTGACAATTCTAAAACAGAAATAGATTATGTTAAGAACGGAATGCACCGTGTATACTTTGGTAGTCAAGGTACAGGAGCTTCTTCCTTCCGGGATGCAAAGTTTGATGCGGCAGGTAAAACAGGTACAGCAGAGACTGTCTATTATGGACCAAAGAAAAGCGCTTACGGAACAGAAACATTAAGTATCACTCATGTTGGCTTTGCTCCTTACGATAATCCTGAAATTGCTTACGCAGTAGTTGTACCATGGGTTACAACAGGTACAAACTATACGGCTATCAACAACATTATTGCCCGCCAAGCTGTAGATAAGTACTTTGAAATCCAAAAGAAAAATACGAAAAAAGCGAAACAAAAAGTAGGCGAAAAAATTCAAAAGCCTATTACAAAAGAGCAAATCGATGAAGAAGATGCGCAGAAAATGGACGAACAATAATATGACTTTCTTCTATATAATATAGTCTAACGCCTCCCATTGTATAAATGACAATGGGAGGCGTTTTTGTTTATATTATTAATAAGGTTCTATAATATTGGTTGGGGTTTTCAAACAATTGAAGACAAAAAAATGCACG